>NZ_JBTLFO010000002.1:0-567567 GCF_054457875.1 Acinetobacter sp. GXMZU3951
TCCGAATACACAAATTCCAGCAGATGGCGACTACAGTGTTGTGGCGCAAATCAGTGATGCAGCGGGGAACAGCAGTGATCCAAGTAATGAAGTGGACTTTGCTGTTGATGCTACAGTGCCAGACAATAGTGCAGCCAGTATTAGCATAGACCCTGTTACGTCAGACAACGTCCTGAATGCAGCGGAATCTGTTGCTACAGTTACCCTAACAGGAACCTTAACGGGTATTCCAGCCGATGCAGCGGTGACGACTGTGACCGTAACCATCAATGGTACAGACTACGATGCGACAGTAGATACAGTGGCAGGTACATGGAGTGTTGATGTAGCTGGTGATGACTTGCTGAATGATCCAGATACCACGGTAGATGCTCAGGCAACCTTTACGGATGCAGCCGGTAACGTGTCAACACCAGTGAGTGATAGCCAAAGCTATACCGTGGATACCATAGCACCAGACAATAGTGCAGCCAGTATTAGCATAGACCCTGTTACGTCAGACAACGTCCTGAATGCAGTGGAATCCGTTGGTACTGTTACCCTGACAGGGACCTTAACAGGTATTCCAGCAGATGCAGCGGAGACGACTGTGACCGTAACCATCAATGGTACAGACTACGATGCGACAGTAGATACAGTGGCAGGTACATGGAGTGTTGATGTAGCTGGTGATGACTTGCTGAATGATCCAGATACCACGGTAGATGCTCAGGTAACCTTTACGGATGCAGCCGGTAACGTGTCAACACCAGTGAGTGATAGCCAGCTTTACAGCATTGATATTACATCGATTCCAACTGTATCAGAGGAAGGATTAACAGGAGGAAATCAAGATACGGATGGCAGTCCAACAGATACGACTGATGCTGCATCTATTAGTGGAAATTTAAATATTGGTAGTTTAATTAATGCTGTAATCGTTACTGGGCCAACAGGGATTACCTCAGGTGGGCAAACTGTCGTTTGGACGGGTGTTTCAAATCCTGATAGTTCTTATACCTTGACGGGACGAGTCGGCACAACAGATATTGCTACTTTAACTATTGCAACATCAGGTGCTTATACCTTTACCTTACAAAAGTCTTTAGATCACTCGAATTCAACCCTTGAGGATATTTTAGCGTTAGGCTTTACTGTGACTGCCATTGATGCAGTTAATGGAGCAAGTAATACGACACTGGTCATTAATGTTGAAGATGATAGTCCTATTGCTCAACCTGATACAACCTATGTGGTAGATATGCTTTCTCCTGCACAAGAAGGTGAGCTGGTTGTGAGTTATGGTGCAGATCATGGTTATGTCAAAAGCATTACGCTAGATGATTATACTTTGAGTTATTCGCCGACAACAGACTCGATTACTGCATCAGGCTCAGCGGGGTTAATCACTTATACTTTTGATGCAGCAAGTGATGAGCTAACAATCCATACAGGGTCTGGTGAAGTTATAGTTGTTGATATGCTCACGGGTCACTATGGCTATGACACCGAGGTTGTACAACAGGTCCCAATTGTTGGAATTAATAAATCTTCCAGTTTATTGGGCTTGGTTAGTGCAGATGTATTAAATTTAGTTCAAATAGGAAGTAATCAACTCTTAACGGCAGTAGATCCGAATAATGACATCCAGTCGGTTACTGTTCGTTATAGTACGGCTGTATCGTTAGCTTTACTTACACCATTTAACTTGACTTGGTCACAATCAATTGCAAGTGAGTTTGGTTTAAACATTTCTCTAACGAATGACTTTACTTTACTTGTTCTTCAAACATATTCTCAAATTGTAATTACAGCAGCCAATGGCGGAACAATTGATAATTTAAAATTGAATGAGTTTTTGGCAACAGTGTCATTAAGTTCATTATTAGATGTCTCTGTTCTACCAACACTTTCTATTTCAGCTACAGACAGTATGGGTAAAACCTCTACTGATTCTTATACGGATTTAGTGGGAATTGGTTTGTTAAATCCTTCCAATAATACGGCCGGCGTTTGGGAAGGAGGAAGTGGAAGTCAGAATAAAGTTGGAACCATAGGTGATGATCGTTTATACGGCCATGCCGGTAATGACACATTAAATGGTGGCGAAGGTAATGATTTGCTGCGTGGTGGCATAGGCAATGATACGCTCATTGGTGGTTCAGGTAATGACATTTTGAGTGGTGGCAAAGGGGATGACACCCTGACAGGAGGATCAGGCAATGACATTTTCTTATGGGAAAAGGATGATCAGGGTACAGTAGGCAATGGTAGAGCAAAGGATACTATCACTGACTTTTCTAAGCAACCTGCAGCAGGCGGTGGCGATATTCTTGATCTGCGTGGGCTATTAATCGATACAGAGGTTTTGGGTACAAATGTAGGGAATTTAACCAACTTCTTATATTTTATAAAAAATGGTGCAGATACCATTTTATATATTAGTACAGCTGGTGCTATATCAGCAGCTTCACCAACCACAACAGCCGATCAGCAAATCACGTTTACTGGCGTGGATTTAATTGGGACGTCATCACAACAAGAGGTCATTGAAAATTTACTTAAAAATGGCAACCTGTTGGTAGATCAACAGCTCATCAATGTTAATTCGGTTACTTCAATTGATGCAGTGATTAGCGATAATGATGGTGATACTGCTTCAACGACTGTGACATTCGATTCTGCGACTCCATATGTGGGGAGCGCGAATAATGTGGCACCTATAACACAGGCTTCAGATGCAACATTACTCGGGTTAATTGGTGCAGATGTGCTTGGCATTGTTGATTTAGATCAGCAAGCGTTTGTAGCTGTTGATGCTAATCAAAATTTACGGTCTGTCGAAGTTAAGTTCACTGGTCTTATCGGTGTGAGTTTGGGAGAGTTTAGCTTGTCTGCATCTGCTCAGTTGGCTGCAGAGCTAGGGCTTGAAATTAATGTAGTTAATACAGGTATTCTAGGCCTCGTAGGCCCTACTTCTACGTTGACAATCACGGCACTCGATGGTGGTAATATTGATAACTTGGCTATTAATGAGTTGTTAGCCACGATTAAACTTGGTTCTGATCTAAACTTACTTGGATTGGCAACTGGATTAGACATTAGTGCTTTAGGTAGTTTTAGCATTACCGCAACAGATAGCTATGGTTTATCTGATTCCGATTCATTTAGCTCTTTAGTCAATACTGATGTGCTTCAAAGTTTGTTAGGTGGTCAAGAAAACTACGATAGTATTCAAGGAACTTCTGCAAATGATACTTTAAATAGTAGTCCATCTGGCTCTATTCATGAACGACTTTACGGTTTTGATGGTGATGATACTCTAAATGGCGGTGATGGAAATGACTTGCTAAGAGGAGGTGCAGGTAATGATACCCTTAACGGTGGAGATGGTAATGATATCCTGATTGATGCTAATGGTTATGACACGCTCAATGGTGGCAATGGTAATGACTTGATCATGATTTCAGGCACTGGCTTCGCTGCGATAGATGGTGGTGTTGGTACAGATACATTGACACTGCTTGGTGGTATTGATTTGGATTTGTCGAATTATAATGGCGCTAGTGAATCTACTATTCATAATATTGAACGGATTGATTTGGGTAATGAACAAGCAGGTTCAAAACTCACCTTAACTGCTTCAGATGTTTTAAATGTCACGGGTGGCACATCATTGCAAATTTTTGGTGATGCCCATGATCAGGTTGAAATGATCGGTGCAATTAAAGGTGCATCAAGCATGATTGGTGGAGTGCAAGTTACTCAATATACTTTGGGGGCGAATACGGTCTATGTTGATAACGATATCGTGAATGGTATGGGAGTGATTGTGATTTAAGCTTTTTCTAGTTTCAATCGACCCTCTCCAAATTTTATTTTGGAGAGGTTTTTTATACTTGCATGATTTCAAAAAAGAGTAGATTGAGGTTGAAGCTTTGCTTCCACGCCAATCACTATATTTTCAGTTTTTTCAAAGCTGAATTGACCAGATTATGGATAGTTAAAATCAGCTCGCAGAAAGACGAAATCCTATTTCTGTGCTTTACTCAGGTATTTCTGCATTTCTTCAGGTGGTACCATTCCTCCGCCCGTTCCCCAAACAATATGATTGGCATTTTGCAATTGTGTGGCTGTGAAATGATGTATCGCAGCATATTCTGGATGTTGCGAAATCAGGAGAGGTCCTAACATCCCTGCTAAGGCAGAAGGTTCTAGTTTTAGGTCTTCAGTTTGATGGAGTAGACCAAGTAATTGATAGAGCGTTTGGTCATCCAAGGTATAAAGTCCATCCAGTAGCCGTTGCATAGCACGCCCTACAAACCCAGATGCACGACCCACAGCTAATCCATCTGCAGCAGTAATGTTATCAATACCAATATCCTGTACCGAAATCTGGTCATGTAGACCTGTCGCAATGCCCAATAACATACAAGGGGAATGAGTCGGTTCGGCAAAAAAGCAATGCACATGATCGCCGAAAGCCATTTTTAGACCAAAAGCAACTCCACCAGGACCACCACCCACACCACAAGGTAAATAGACAAATAAAGGATGATCCTGATTAACCTCAATCTGGCGTTGCTGCAATTGTTGTTTTAAGCGTTGACCTGCAACGGCATAGCCTAAAAATAGCGTTTTGGAGTTTTCATCATCTATGAAATAGCAGTGTGGATCGTTTAACGCCGCTTTGCGTCCTTGCTCAACGGCAACTCCGTAATCTTCAAGATATTCAACCACGTTGACACCGTGGGCACGTAATTTATCTTTTTTCCATTGCCGTGCATCTGCGGACATATGTACCGTGACTTTAAAGCCCAATTGAGCACTCATGATGCCAATCGAAAGTCCTAAATTTCCTGTCGAGCCGACTGCAATACTGTATTGACTGAAAAAAGCTTTAAATTCCGGCTGATTTAACTTGCTGTAGTCATCATCAAGTTTGAGTAATCCTGCTGACAAGGCAAGCTTTTCGGCATGACATAACACTTCATAAATGCCACCCCGAGCTTTAATTGAACCCGATATGGGTAAATGACTGTCCAATTTTAACCATAGAGTGCCTTGCAGTTTTTTACCAAACTGACTGCCGAGCTGTTGTTGCATATTGGGAATACGGACCAGTTCAGATTCAATAATACCCTGATTTTTAGCTGTTTCTGGGAAGGCTTGCATTAAATAGGGTGCAAAACGTGTTAAACGATCACGTGCATCATCAATATCGGCTTGATTCAGTCCGACATAAGGCAGCCCCGCTGTTAAGGTCGTAAAATTCGGATTGAGCCAAAGTATTTCTTTTAAGTCGATAAGTGTTTGTACGATGGGAAATTGTTCAATGAGGCGATGTATTTGCTGAGCGTTCATATGGGGGCTCATTCAGAAATGGGCAGGCAGAAAACAGAATATGGTCGTGTTAAAAAAATCTTGTTCTGGCATTTCAATGTATTTATTCAGCGCAGTCAAATGATGATATTTTGCTTTGAGATTAAAATGATTCATCTGAAAATACATAAAACCAGATTTTTTATTATAAATGATGATGTATGCTCACCTGAATAGGCTGGTTTTAGATCGGCATACATACAGCTGAATGAGTAGCGGGGAGTGTGTAAATGTCGACCATCCATAAAAGTTTGACGGGGTTTCAGTTGGCCAAACTGTATAGCTTTGAAGTCGCAGCTCGACATCAATCTTTTGCTCTGGCTGCGGAAGAGCTGTGTTTGACGCCCAGTGCGGTCAGCCATCAAATCAGTCAATTAGAAAATGAACTTAATTTTCCACTGTTTTTAAGATTACATCGTAAAGTGGAATTGACCCATGAAGGTCAACGGCTGTTTATTGCGATGCAATCTTCGCTTGATCAATTGAATAATGAGCTACATGCTATTCAGAATCAGGCTTTGGCAGGCTCGCTCACCATTTATGCACGGCCCTCTATTACCCAATGTTGGCTGATTCCTAAACTTCAGGATTTTATTCAAAAATATCCACTGATTGAGTTGTCGATTTTAACAGGTAATGACACTGTTAATTTGCAACGGACAGGGATTGATCTGGCACTTTATTTTGACCATCAGCCTGCAGTAAATCTGAATTATCAGTATCTAATGGATGAACAGATCGTGCCAGTCTGTAGCTCGGAATATGCCAAAAAGATGAATTTAATCGGTCATATACAGCATTTACAGGATTGTACTTTGTTGCATGACAGTCAAGCATGGAGTAACGGTACGGGAACTGAAGAGTGGCAGAGTTGGGTCAATCATTTTGCAATAGAGCTGGAGACCACAAAAGGGATGCAGTTTGATCGCTCTGATCTGGCGATTTTGGCAGCCAAGCACCATCTTGGGGTTTGTATGGGCAGAAAAAGATTGGTTCAGCAAGATCTCGAGCGAGGGGAGTTGATCATGCCTTTTCCCGAAATGCGGATGGCATGTCAGCAACATTATTATCTGGCTTCACCTCAAGATCGGTGTTTACCGAAAGTCGATGCTTTTGTGAGCTGGTTAAAAGCACAGGCTTAATCCTGCAAGTCTGGTATAACCTTGGTGGAAATAATTTTGTAAACACAACCATCAAGGAATAAGTCGAATATTGTGATGATTATGACGTCATAAACTAGATTTTCGATGGGATAGTAGCTAAAAAATAGTTGAATTTATTTCATTGATTTTTATTGTTATTTTGTTTTTTGTGCCATCGGGCATTGAAATTAATTTAAACCCAAGATTAATACATCTTTAGACAGAATGAGTCTGCGCGGATTCCTTTTTATATTGCCAATTTATGTCACAAAGTGCCCTAAATTTAAGATCAGCACTGGCTATAGTCGCTAATTTTTTATACTATACGGCAAACTTTATAATTACGACATTAACTTTATATTTATTAAAAACATTATGTTGAATCATATTTATGCGGCGCTTGAACAGCTGGGGTTCACTGCGCAAAAACGTGTGCTACATCTTCAGTTTTCCCATCCTATGCTCAATCAGCAGGTCTATTTACAGCGGATTGATGGGACACATGCGTTGAACCAAGGTTTAACAGCCAGCTTAATGTGTCTGTCCACGCATGCCTTTATTCCGCTAAAACAGTTTATTGGCTGTCAGGTTGCGATTGATCAAGTGACGGATACAGGACAGTTGAGTCGTATCACAGGGATCATTACCCAAGCTGATGTCGGTGCGCATGATGGTGCACTCACCCTATATCGTCTCACTGTACAAGACCCTACTGCATTATGGAAACAACGTCGTAATAGTCGTGTGTTTATGAATAAAAGCGTGGTGGATGTGGTCAACATCCTGTTCCAGGAGTGGCAACAAAAAAGTCCGCTGTTTGCGGCCAGTCTAAGCCTTGATTTAACAGGATTGAGTCGAGACTATGATGTCCGTCCCTTCATGATGCAAAGTAACGAAAGCGATGATGACTTTTTAACCCGCTTACTGAGAAGTGAAGGCATCAATTGGCTGATCGATGAAGCACAGCCCTTAGTTCCCCACATCAATCACCCGATTCAAGCACAAAAGCTTCGCCTGATTGATGACAATCAGCACTACCAAGCCCTACCAAGACGCAGTATCCGCTTTCAGCAGAGCAGTACCGTACAAACAGCAGACAGCATTACTCACTGGCAGGCACAACGTCAGTTACAACCGACAGCGGTACATGTCCAACGCTGGCAAGCTGATGCCTTGAGCCAAGAAGATGGTGCAGGCAGCGTCTACAGCAAACAACAGCAGAGCGAACAATATGACCACAGCAGTCTAGGGCTAGAACAAGCTTGGCACTTTGCACCCGCATGGATGCAAGACCTGAAGGGAGAAGATGGGGCAACCGCATCGGGTAATCCGCAACTGGAACAATTCAATCAGCAGCTATCAGACTACTACCACGCACAAGCCAAGCACTTTAGTGCCTATTCTACGGTACGCGATGCTCAGGTCGGTTACTGGTTTATCTTGGAAGATCACCCTGAAATTCATTTACATAGCGGTGCGGACCAAGAGTTTCTGATTACGGAAAAAACCTTTTATAGTCAAAACAACCTACCTAAAGACCTCAATCAACAGCTGCTCCGACTACTGCAACAGAGCAACTGGCAGCAACCCATCTGGAATGGCACCATAGACCCAGAACAACGCCAAGCCAATCAACTACAGTTACAACGTCGGCAGATTAAAACCGTTCCAGCCTATCATCCTGAGCAGCACCGTCCATCTGCATACCGACAACGGGCAAAAGTGGTCGGACCAAGTGGTGAAGAAATTCATGTCGATGAATGGGGGCGCATCAAAGTCCGTTTTCTATTCACCAGAAATGAAGACCATACACATGATGGTGGTGCAGGCAGTAACGACAATGATACCGACTCGGCTTGGGTGGATGTACTGACCCCATGGGCGGGTGAAGGCTACGGGGCACGTTTCTTGCCACGTATTGGGGAAATGGTCGTGATTGACTTCTTTCAGGGGGACATTGACCGTCCGTTTGTGGTGGGGCGAATTCATGAAGCACAACGCCACCCAACCAAATTCGATAATGCAGGACAACTGCCTGAGACCAAAAAACTGGCAGGTATTAAATCCAAAGAATATCAGGGGCAGGGCTTTAACCAGTTACGCTTTGATGATACCACGGGACAAATCAGTGCCCAGTTGCAAAGCAGTCATGCGGCAAGTCAGCTTAATTTAGGCAAACTCAGCCATCCTAAAGATCAGGCGGAAAGTGAAGACCGTGGTGAAGGTTTTGAGCTTCGGACTGACCAATGGGGGGCAGTACGTGCAGGTGAAGGATTATTAATCAGCACGCATGCACAAGCACAAGCAGAAGGCGAACATCTGGATGCTCAACCAGCCAAACAACAGTTAGAAAACAACCAGAGTAATGCCAAAGCCCTCAGTGAAGTCGCCAAGAATCAGCAAACTGATGAAATCGAGTCGATTGAACAACTCAAGGAGTTTGCAGACCAAATTCAAGCGCAGATTGCAAAATTTGAAAAGGCATTGTTACTTTTAAACTCGCCAGATGGGATTGGTTTAAGCACCAATGCAGACATTCATGTTTCCGCAGATGGGCAAATTAACCAGTTTGCAGGCGACAGCATCAATTTCACCACGCAAAAAAATCTGATTACACATGTGAGTGGTAAAGCCAGTTTATTTGCAGCACAGGGCGGCATTAAGCAAGTGGCGGCCAAAGGCAAGTTTGAAATACAAGCGCAAAGTGATGCCTTGAGTATTTTGGCCAAACAAAATATTCAAATTGTTTCGACTGAAGACCGCATTGAAATTACCAGTCCGAAAGAGATTGTGATTACCGCAGGTGGTTCGCAACTTAAAATTGATGGTTCAGGTATTTTCCCGACCACGGGTGGCAAGTTTGAGGTGAAGGCAGGGCAGCATCTTTTTAAAAGTGGAAAGAAAGTTAATTTTTCCTTACCAGAGTTTCCTAATGTTCAATTGCCATTCAGTAATAAATTAGATGTTTATAATTTATTCCCTGATACATCTAATATTAGATATTCTGTTTTACATTCAAATGGACAAGTAAAAACTGGCTTCCTTGATCAGTATGGTAGGACTGGACGCATTAAATCTCAAGAAAAGGAAAAAGTTAAAGTCCTGATTGGTGGCGATGAATGGCACTATTATATTAATCGTTTTGGTGGAACTATTGAGGATAATACTTATATTAAATTTCTAGATCTTGTAGGAGATCCTATACCAAATTTAGATTTTAATTTAAGTAATGATAATAATAAAACTCTTGTTGTATGTAGAACAAATAACGATGGTGAAGCAGTATTTGTATGTCCTAAAGATGACTTTCCAATACTATCTGTTAAAAGTTTAATTACTAATGAATTTAAACCAATACTAAGAATAGAAAACAACTTGGTAAGAGAGATAATTTTAGTAAGCCCTAAGATTTTGAAAGAGATTAATTTGTTAGAAGAAACGACAGAGAAAGGTGATTATTTGAGAAGTAACTATCATAAATAATTGAATATTCAAAAAGTATTGAGAGTGATAATGATGGCAAATGAGCAGAAAAATTTACAGCAGAAAGTAAATCAAAATGGAAAACCTGTTTTAGTTTTTACTAGAGAACATCTTGAAACGGCGGGTAATGTAGCTGCAAAAACTTCAGATGTATTAGGGTATTTAAAAGATGGAACCTCTGTTGTAGATAATTACAATTTTAGATGGGGTCTTATCCACTCAAAAAATACTCCATTATTTAGCAAAAAAAGGTTGGAAAAAGCTAAAGAATTTCGATTTTATAAAGAAAATCCTCAGACAGGACAAATATTTAAAGGTAATCAACATACAAAAGTATTTAATACTAAAAAATTCGGTACCAAGATTGATAAATTGGGATCAAAAGCAGGTAACTTTGCAGATGGAGTAGAGTTAACATTAGCTATAGTTGACAGAAATCCTGAAGCTCTTGCAACAAAATCTTCTACATTAGTACTATCTAAAGCTGGAGAAAAGACGGGTGAAGTAGCAGGGCTTGCTGCTGCAGGAAAATGCGCTAAAGTAGCAATAAAACGGTTAGATCCTAGAAAAGCTACAGTTGTCGGTCTTACCTGTGCTGGTGCTGCCATAGGGTTAAAATATGGGTTAAAAGAATCGGGGAATAATTTAGGAGAAACTGTTGGAAAAACAAATACTGCTATAGAAACAGCTCAAGGTGTTCTCAATGCGGTAGATATATTGGATCAAGTTGAGACAAAAGCAGCAGAGAGAGAGAAACAAGAGGCTATAAAAAGAGATCCAATGTTAGAATGGCATATAGTTGGAGCGGATTAATTTAGAAGAGATGTATTATGAATTTAAAATATTTAATAATTTCTAGCCTTATAAGTGTATTTATATTAGGTACTGTGGGCTGCTCAAAACCTATTCCCCAACAAAATAAAGCTCAAAATGAATCAAGCCAACTATATGAACAAGGTGGTAAATATTTCTTAGGCAAAGATGTTCCTAAGGACTATCAAAAAGCCTTATCTTATTTCCAAATGGCAGCCGAAAAAGGATTGCCTATTGCACAAAATGATTTAGCAGGAATGTATTTCAAAGGAATTGGAATTCAAAAGAATGATGAAAAAGCTTACTATTGGTATGAGAAAGCAGCTAAAAACAATTTTCCAGAAGCTCAATATAATTTGGGTTTAATGTATGATAATGGCTATTATGTAAATAAAGATAGATCAAAAGCTCTAGAGTTTTATAAATTAGCCTCTAATCAAGGTTATGCGAAAGCTCAATACAATTTAGCAAATGCTTATCTTGAAGGACATGGAGTAGAAAAAGATTTTAATTTAGCTTTAGAGTTATATAAAAAAGCTGCGGATCAAAATCTTTCTGAAGCTCAATATAATTTAGCAAATATTTATTCTGATGGTAGTTTTATTAAGCAAGATAATGCAAAAGCTCTAGAGTTATATACAAAAGTAGCAGAAAAAGGCGTACCTGAGGCTCAAAATAATTTAGCCTATATGTATGCTAATGTTTACTCAGATTATGAAAAAGCTAAATTTTGGTTCAAGAAAGCTGCCGATAATGGATATGAGCCAGCAAAAGAAGCTTTAGAGCAGTTTCAATAGTTTTAAGCAGGTTACTTTTTAGAAGTCACTGTTAAATATATAGTTAATCCGATTAAGATAAAAAATATTAATTGGATTTCTAAAAAAAGGTTTATCATCCAAGAGTTTCTAAATGATAAACCTTTTTTTGTTATCAATATTTTCGATTTTTTCATGTCTGGTGAAATAAAAATTTTTATTTCATTGTTTTTCTTTATCTCATTAAATATAGAGATATTTTTCTCTTTCATCTCATTACAATTTTCAAAAATTTTTAATCTATATAAGACTAAAAAATCTTCTTTTTCTGATGTATATGCAATATTCTTATATTTATACTCATATTTTATATCTCCACGAGCATTTCTATCCATTCCTCGTCGCCAAGGTTTACTTGTGCAGTAAACTTTATAATTGATTATTTTGTAATCTTTTATATTAACCCAGTCAGGATGAAATAATTTAAAAACTTTTGATTGCAGGTTGAGAGATGAAGTTACAATTAATAGGGTAAGAAAAATAAATACAAAGTATAAAATAATTTTTATAAATAATTTCATTAATTAATAAGGTTTATTAAATTTAAATTGTAATCGAATAGTGTTATAAAAGTCTACAAGATTTAAGGTTTTAATTTTAAATGGCTTTATTATACAAGTATTTAGAAATCAAGATTTTCCCTGTCTACTCAAATTTAAGTTATAACTCGGGCGTGGTATCTGCATAAATCCGTCAATTTATTTAATATTGCCACAAGGGCATGAATCTCAATCTGGAAACGTGAATATGATGCCAATGGTAATATCAGTAAAGAAATTAATCCTTTATGTCATGTTACCCAATATAAATACAACAACAATAATCAAGTTGTAGAAGTAATTGAAGCCAAAGGAGGCATCAAAAAAATCCAGTACAATGATCAAGGTCAAATGCTGTCTTATACCGATTGTTCAGGTAAAAGCAGTACATGGGAATATGATGAAGAAGGTGACCTGAGTGCTCAGCAAGCAGCGAATGAGCAGAAATTTCAATATCTTTATAGCACACGAGGCAAAGACAAAGGTCAACTGCAAGCTATTGTTTATCCAGATGGATTAAAAGAGATATTTGAGTATGATCAAGAAGGACGTTTGCTTAAACATACGGACACCAACGGCTTAACCACTCAATATCAATACAATACTGTCGGCTTGCTTGAGCATCGGATTGATGCCAATCAGCACCGTGTGGGTTATGCATGGGATAAACAAGGACGTATTCAAAAGCTCATTAACCAGAATCAGGCTGAATACCAGTTTGGCTATAACAAGTTTGGTCAGTTAGTTCGCGAACAAGCATTTGATGGTGAAGAAAAGCATTATAGCTATAGTGAGAATGGTCAGTTATTCCAGATTCGCCAACCTAATATCTTGACTGAATTTAGCTATCATGATGATGGACAGATTGCTTCAAAAACTTATACCAACCTGCATACCCATCAAAGCCAGACAGAGCATTTTGAATATAACTTAAATCAACAATTAAGCTCAGCCAGTAATGCTGAGAGCCAAGTTCAAATGTATCGTAACGAGCTCGGGCAATTGGTGCGTGAACACCAGCATTATAAAATGTTAAATGTAACGGCTGTATTGCGTTATGAATATGATGAACTTGGCAATCCTGTCAAAACCATTCGTCCCGATGGACAGGAACAGACGAATCTAAGCTATGGTTCAGGGCATATCTACGGAATTGCATTTAACCAACAGGATATTGTTTCTTTTCAGCGAGATGATTTGCATCGTGAAACGGTACGTTTTCTGGCAAATGGTTTGGTACAAACCAAGCATTATAATGATGTGGGGTTATTGATTTCTCAACAGATTGAGCCTGAGCAAGAAACCTCAGATTTTTTACGTTATCAAGCGTATAGACATTATCAATATGATAAAAACTATTTGCTCACCCAAGTTGAAGACAGTCGTTTAGGACACCTCAATTATCAATATGATCCGATTGGACGTTTGATTTCAACCCAGAGCCTGCATAAAAACGAAAGTTTTAAGTTTGATCCAGCGGGGAATTTGGTTGATCCAATGAATCAGACAACACATGCCAAAAATAATTTAATCAAACAGTATCAAGGCAAGCATTATCAATATGATGTACAAGGCAATGTGATTGAAACCACGCAAAATGGTAAAACTTTAAAACTGACGTGGGACAATCATAACCGTTTGATCCAAAGTAACTTGAATGGGCAAGTGACTCAGTATGGTTATGATGTCTTTGGACGTCGTTTATATAAGAAATCATCAAGCCAAGACTTCACCTTATTTGGTTGGGATGGTGATTTGATGATTTGGGAATCAAGTCAAAATACGGACAATCCCCAGAAGAGCTATACCAAACATTATGTCTATGAGCCTGATAGCTTTGTACCGTTAATGCAGGCGGGGTATCAAGGTTTTATTCAGCTGATAGAAACACCTGATTATAGTGAATATCTCCACAAGCCTTATTCTATTTATAAAGATCCAGTCTGGAACACAGATACACGTAAAAACCGTGTGTCTTTAGAGCAAACGTCTTTTTATCATTGTGATCAGGTGGGAACACCACAAACATTGAGTAATGCAGCAGGTGAATGTGTCTGGGAAATTACGCAGGATACGTGGGGTACTGTACTCGAGATTCAAATGCTAGATAAGCATAATCCATTTGAGCAGAGTAATCTCAGATTCCAAGGCCAGTATTATGATCATGAAAC
Organism: Acinetobacter sp. GXMZU3951; assembly: GCF_054457875.1. Lineage (NCBI taxonomy): Bacteria > Pseudomonadati > Pseudomonadota > Gammaproteobacteria > Moraxellales > Moraxellaceae > Acinetobacter > Acinetobacter sp. GXMZU3951. The sequence continues at coordinate 14,325 of NZ_JBTLFO010000002.1, forward strand.
AGGACTGCATTATAACCGTTATCGTCATTATGAGCCGTATAGTGCAAGGTATGTAAGTAAAGATCCGATAGGGTTATTTGGTGGATATAACACTTCTGCCTATGTAAGTGATCCAACTCAATGGGTCGATCCGATGGGATTGATGGCAGAGAAAAATAAGAATTCTAATCAGTTAAATTATGAACGCTATTCTCAAGATTTTAACCGTAGGAATGCTCCGATTGTTGAGCGTCAGCGTAAAGCGACTGAGCAGGCTAAAGTTAATCGAGGTATGGGACGAAATGATTTCCCTGTCATGAATAATAAACCAACATAAAGTCCTGGTTTATTGGGGAATTTATTTCCAAATACAATGAGTGGGTTTGCTAAAGATCCTGCATTACGGAGAGATTTAAGAAATCAAGGTGCGATTAACAATACCGTTTTAGGAGCTGCTGTAGTTGCTGGGTATGGACCATATGCTGTAGCTGGGGCGGTAACAGGCGGAGGAGCTGGTGCCGCTCAGATCGCGCGTAAAGTTATGCCTTATCTTGGAACTGGTGCGAAGCTTCCAGGTGCTGGTCTGTCAGCTAGTACTATTGGCAAAGCAGCAGGGACTTCTGCTCTTATTGGTGGCGGGATGGATGTAGGTTTACAGGCATACAACTGTAAATGTATAAAGGATATTGATTTGGTACGAACAGGTGGGGTAGCAGCAACGAGTGCAGTTGTGAGCGGTTGGGGGGGCTGGAACATCTGCTGCTGCTGGTTTTGGTCAAGTAGGTTGGAAAAGTATGGCTGAAAATTCACCAAATATTGGGAAATTTGTCAAAAATAATGCTTCAGGAATGGTTGTATTTGCGAATGAGCAAATAATGGGACAAGCAGCTTCCCGAGCAGTAAAAGCTGCAGCAGAAGATAAAGAAAATCCGAGTAAAAAATAGGACAGTTTAATGTTTACAATTCTAGTTGAAGTGATTATGAGTATTTTTATCACTAATTTTAAAGCAAATGAACATCCTATTATTAATGTTGTAGTAAGAGGTTTTTTAATTTCTATAGTAATGTTTTTGTTGATGGTTTTTTCAGATATTTCAAGTGGTGAAGAAAGTTCAATTGGGCTAGCGTTGTCGATAAGTGTTGTAGGTGGAGTAATAATAAGCATTGGTATTTTAATGGTTGAGGTTTTTTTTAATTATATAGATAGAAAGTGATGGGTTTTTTAAAAGGTGGTGCAGCTTGTGCAGGAGAAAAATATTCGTAATGTGCGGCTAGGTGTGACCATACCATCAAGTGAATGGTTTAATTTAAAATCACCCAAAGCTATATAAATTGGTTTTAGTAGAGGCAATAATATTTATTCTAATGCTTCGATTAGTATTTCCTTTTTAACTCTAGGTTAAATATTAAGAGTAAATTTATGAAAGTTATTTCAGTATTGTTTTTATCTGGCTTTTTTGCATAAAGCCTTTGAAGGTAAAGTTTTCCTAAGTTGCTAAAATTTAGGTTACAACTTGGGTATGAGGTCTGCCTAATTCTGTAAATTTATTTAATACGGCTACACGTGCATGGATCTCATTCACTTGGCTGTCAAAATTCTTTGAGCAGAGTTTATCGCCTAATAATTTGATGCAATGCATCTTGGTTTCGACCAAACTTCGCCGATGATAACCAGACCACTTTTTCTAAAAGGATCTTCCTAGACGCTTAACTATTTTTAGTAATTCATTTCTCTCTTGCGAAAGAACTTTTGTATCTTTCCAAGGCTTTGCATTTTTTCTGGGTGGAATAATTGCATGTGCTTGCCGATCTGCAATGACCTGACGGCATTGTTTTGTGTCATAAGCCTCGTCTGTATAAACTGAATCAATCTGTTCATCCAACGGAATTTGATCAAGTAAATCCCCAAGGACTTGTGAATCACTGACATTATTCGTTGTGAGCTGAACTGCTCGTATTTGTAGGGTTTTCGCATCTATACCAATATGTAGTTTACGCCATTGTCGACGATATTCAGGCTGATGTTTCTTACGTTTCCATTCACCTTCACCTAGAGATTTCAAACCAGTGGAGTCGATAAGTAGATGCCGCCCAATCTAATCCGCAAAGTTTAATCAGGCTTTGTACAAAGCCCTTGACCATGTGTAGAGAAAGACGAAATATGGATTTAATCATTAAGCGGCATTGGATGGCTATATCGAAATAAGTTTGATTTCGACCATGTTTGCTTTTTGGTTGAGCGTACCATTGTGTTTTGGGATCAAACCAAATGGCAATATTCCCACGATTAATGAGAGCTCGGTTGTATGTGGACCAATTGGTTGTACGGTAGATTTTAGGTGTAGGCTTATTCATCTCAAAATTATATTGTGGAATAAGCCTTTAGAGATAGGTTTGTGCAACAAAGCCTTATCAAAATAAAAAAATGAAGTTATATGGAATATTAGAGGTGAGGTGATTAATTTTTATTTTCTTTTTTTTGTATTTAGGTGATTTATGGTTAAGTATTTTAATATATTTTTTCTGGTTGTAATAGTTGTGTTATTTGTTTATTTATTTAAAAAAAATAGCTTGGAAAAGGTGGTGAGTTCTGATGAATATCATTACATTAATGAGCCTGAATCTATAGAAAGTAGAAGGAAATATGAAGAAAATTTAAATAATATTATAATTGATAAAAAACGTCATGTGGATTTTCACTATCAAGTTAAAGATTTGGATAGTTTTGAAGAACTTAATGATTATTTGGAGAAGTTGAAAAATGAGGAGTTAAAAATAAACTTAAATAATATTAGTGATGTGGCAGATCATAGCCTTAAATATAAAATTCTTTTTGAAGTAAGTAAAGAAAAGTTTGGTTCAATGGAAGTAGATAATCCATATAGGTATTGTACTATGATGGTTTCTCTCGCTAGTGAGCTTTGGGCGTTGGACTATTCAAAAAGAGTAGTTTCAGAAAATTATTATAATTATTCTAAAAAATATTTTTTAAAATCCTATTCTGAGGCTAAAAAAAAATGTGTTAATGCAATTGATAAAAATAAGTAGTTTTTAAATAGAGTTAAATGGCAGGTCATATTGTTAATAAAAAAAAGGCTAAACCATTGGCTACGATATTCAGGCTGATGTTTCTTGCGTTTCCATTCACCTTCACCTAAAAACTTCAAGCCCGTGGAATCGACGAGTATATGCAGTCCATTGCAACTCTTTTCATAGCTGATTTGAATATCAATATGCTTTTGTCTTCTACAAAGCGTAGAGTAATATGGCGCTATCCAAGTCAAACCACATAACCTAATGAGGCTCTGAACAAAACCTGTGACTATGCGTAAAGAAAGACGAAATAACGATTTGATCATTAAACAACATTGGATGGCTGTATCGGAATTAGTTTGATTTCGCCCTTGTTTACATTTCGCTTGAGCATACCATTGGGTGGAAGGATCAAATCAAATTGAGATATTTCCTCGATTTATTAATGCTCTGTTATAAGAAGACCAATTGATTGTGCGATAGATTTTAGGTGTAGGTTTATTCATTTGAGAATTATAGTGTTGAATAAGCCTTTAACGGTAGGTTTATGCAACAAAGCCTTTTTGTAATATAAGGTGTCCCTTCTATTGACTTAGGTTGGGTCTGGTTAAAAAATAGACTTGATAAGAATGATAATCCTAAATTTCATTCCATTTTTAAAGCTATGGCAGGTGTAGTGCAGAACGGAAGTTGGCATTACACACCTAACCTCAAAATCGGAGGAGATGCCATGAATTTTCTTAAATGTTTAATCAGTGCTGGATGTATTTCCTTATTGACCCCGATGGCATTCGCAATGGAATCCCATGGTGGAGCAAGTATGGAAGCATCTATGCAAATGTCCCTTTCAGCAGATGATAAAAAAGCAATCATGAGTGCCATGAGTGCAGCTCCCATGAATGTCAGTGCCGAAGCAACCATCATTGCAATGGATGCAAAAGGCAAAATGCGGACCTTACGCAAAGGTCATAATAATTTTACCTGTATGCCAGATAACCCAGCCACGCCAGGACCAGACCCCATGTGTATGGACCCCGCTGCTTTAGCATGGGCAGAAGCTTGGATTGGGCACACCAAACCCGTTGAAGGTAAAGTAGGCTTTATGTACATGCTCATGGGAGGAACCGATGCGAGCAATGTAGACCCTTATGCAAGTAAACCGAGCGCCAACAATCATTGGATACAAACAGGACCGCACGTCATGATCGTGGGGGCATCACAAAGTTTTTATGATATGTATCCGAAAAGTGCGCAACCGGATACCACCGTGCCTTATGTCATGTGGTCCGGTACCCCTTATCAACATCTTATGATTCCTGTGAAATAAACGGCTAAACAGGTCTTTTTATCTTCCGCCTTATAAAAAAAGCCACGCCATAGCCGTGGCTTTTTTGTACTTGGCTAATTGTCAGCTTCGTGGCAATTTGTGTTCTTTTATTTAAGGTACCAATATCTAATCAGGACTTAAATTAAAGCACGTAATTCATTTGCAGCATGCCTCAATAACGGTAAAACCTGCTGAATCAAATAGTCTTCACTGGTCCGGTTGCTCTGCGACATACAATTAATGGCGGCAATCGTTTGTCCTTGTGCATTCAGCACAGGCACCGCAAGCGCAATAATCCCCAGTTCATGTTCTTCTTTGGACAGGCAATAATCCGATAAAGCGATACGTTGCAGTACGGCATAAAATTGATCTTTATCGGTAATGGTCAGTGGGGTTAAACGTTTTAGCCCGTACTTTTCCACCCAAGCATGTTGCTCCTCAACCGATAAGGCTGCCAATAAAACTTTACCCGTCGAAGTTGCATGTGCAGGTAAGCGATTTCCCAAATGCATGCCATAAGGATTAACCCGAAATTGCTCCTGTTGCGGCAGATAACTCCGCGCAATCGGCACCACTTCATGCTCATCCAGAACCACCATGGAAAAGGTCAACTGAGTTTGTGCACAAAGTAAATTGAGTAAAGATTGTGCCACTTTGGGCAGATGTGCTGAACTTAAATAGGCACTGGAAAAACGCAAGACCCGCGGGGTTAACCAAAAATAATGTTCATCAGTCTCCAAATAACCTAAAAATTTTAAGGTTTTTAAATGCCGTCTTGCCGCAGTTCGGCTGATGCCAGTGCGTTCAGCTACTTGGGTCACATTCAGGCGCTGTCGATCCACCCCGAAGGCTTCCAAAATATGTAAGCCTTTGGCTAAGCCTGCGATGTAGTCCGCATGTGGAATTCGTTCTAGAGACTGTGGGTGAATCACCTCATTGTGTTCGGCTGGCATGTGCTTTTCCCTGAATAATGACGGCTTTTGTCCGCTATGCGGACAATCTTAATGATATACGGTCAATTTCACTTTGGCGATATAGCTCAAAAATTCAACCTGACGTAATTTGAAATAAGAAACGAACAAGGATGAACAACATGGAAATTGTAAAAACCCAAGTGGCCATTATTGGTTCAGGTCCCGCAGGATTGTTACTCGGACAGTTGCTCTATAAAGCAGGGATTGATCACGTGATTGTAGAACAGCGTAGTGCAGACTATGTGGCATCGCGGATTCGTGCAGGAATTTTGGAGCAGGTTTCTGTCGATTTGCTGGCTGAGGCTGGTGTCGATCAAAATCTCAAAGCGCATGGCTTGCCGCATTCAGGTATTGAAATCCTGACGCAGGGACAAAAGCACCGACTGGATTTAGTGGCACTCACAGGCGGCAAGCAAGTCACCGTGTATGGTCAGACTGAAGTGACCAAAGATTTAATGCAGGCACGTGAGCAAGCGGGTTTAAGCTCATTCTATGAAGCACAAAATGTGCAGATTGACGATTTTTACACCCAGCCGAAAGTGACTTTTGAATATCACAACCAGTCTTATCAAATTGAATGTGATTTTATCGCGGGCTGTGATGGTTTTCATGGCGTGTGCCGTGCCAGTGTGCCTGAAGACAAGATTAAAACCTTTGAAAAAGTTTATCCTTTTGGCTGGTTGGGGGTATTGGCCGATGTGCCACCTGTCGCAGATGAGTTGATTTATGTACAGTCGGAACGTGGTTTTGCCTTGTGCAGTATGCGTTCAGAAACTCGCAGCCGTTACTATTTACAAGTGCCTCTGACGGATCATGTCGACAACTGGTCGGATGAGCAGTTTTGGGCAGAGTTAAAAAACCGTCTTGATCCTGAAAGTCGGGAAAAATTGGTCACAGGTCCATCAATTGAAAAAAGCATTGCACCGCTGCGTAGTTTTGTCACTGAACCGATGCGGTTTGGCAAACTATTCTTGGCTGGCGATGCCGCGCATATTGTGCCACCGACAGGGGCAAAAGGGTTAAATCTCGCGGCTTCAGATATTGCCTATTTATCCCGAGCGTTCATTCAGTATTACCAAGATGGCTCGGAACAGGGCATCAATGAATATTCAGAAAAATGTTTGCAACGGGTGTGGAAAGCCGAACGTTTTTCTTGGTGGATGACCCATTTATTGCATCGCTTTGAAACTGAAAGTGAGTTTGACCATAAGATTAAACAAGCAGAGTTGAGTTATATTCTTGGTTCATTGGCTGGGCAAACTACGTTGGCAGAAAACTATGTGGGTTTACCTTATGAAATTGCCCCGATCCCTGCGTTTCAACACGCCAGTTAAACGATGTCACACATGACCAAAACGAGAGCCCGAAGCTCTCGCTTTTTTGAGGGGGGATGGATGGCAATACCGCCTTAGCCATCCTGAGGATGCGATGGGGTACTGAGTATGAGTTGGTAAAAAGCCGCATCTAACCAGCGGCCAAACTTAAAACCTGCTTGTCGGATGGTACCTGAATGGCTAAACCCCAGTTTTTGATGCAACTGGATACTGGCTGTATTTTCGGCATCAATACAACCCACCATGACATGGAGCTGTTGCTGCTGTGCTCTTGCAATCAGCGCCTGCATTAAAATTTTACTGAATCCGCAACCACGATGTTCGGGATGAATGTAGACACTATGTTCAACTGTATATTTATATGCGGGAAAGGTTCTAAAGCTGCCCCAACTGGCAAAACCCAGTAATTTCCCAGCAGAATTGATGATGCCGAGTACAGGAAAATGATGCGCACGTTTGCTGGCAAACCAGCTGTGCATACTTTGTAGAGTCCGCGGCTCATAGTCATACAGCGCGGTAGAATGCAGAATCGCATCGTTGAGAATGTCTAAAATGGCCAGAGCGTGATCGGCTTCATTACAGTCAATTAGGGTGTACTCAGACTCAGGGATGGTATTGAGGGACATAGGCGATTCTAGACCAGTAAGCATCAGAAAAAATTAAACAGATTGCATTGCTTCGAGGACGAGTAGATAACGGTCGGGCGTGTGGTTGCATGATTCAAGCTAATCGGGGAGTTCAGTACTATCTCGAAACAGTCCTCATGCTGTGGCGCTTAGGTTTGTTCCCCCACTGAAGATGCCTTAGACCTTCCAAGCACCAAATTAGCTTTGAAATAGGCAAATGAATATCTATATGTCGCTCGGAGTAAAAAATTATTCTAGTCGATTACAATAAATTTAACATCCTGAAAACCCAGCTTCAGAGGCAGCATTGTATTGTGCTGCTGCTCAATGGATGATGCTTGAAAAGTATTCTTGGGCATGATTATGTTGATATGAATTCAATATAAATTTACGAATCCCTATTGACTCTAAAGTTCACTTTAAGCTTAAGGTTGGAGCATGGAATTAATAGAGCAAGGCGCCTGCCTATCTTTCAGGCATGGCATTGGCCAATGGCAATATTTATCCCCAATCTCTGGCCAAAGCAGTGCAGCAAGAGAATCTGGCAGAAAGCTTTCATCGCATCAGGGTTTACAAAGAGCCGCATTCAACTCTAATGCAATGCTCTGGACAATATAAGGTGAATAATAATGACAAAACGCATTCTTCATGTGGTCACCAATGTGGCACATTATGCAGATCAAACCGAGGCGACAGGGCTATGGTTGGGGGAACTCACGCATGCCTACGATGAATTTGAACAACGCGGCTATCTACAAGATATCGTCAGTCCATTGGGTGGTCAGTCGCCGATAGAACCGAAATCCTTAAAAAAACTGATTGCCGATGCTTCGGTCATGAAGCGTTATCATGATCCAGAATTTATGCGTTTACTTGAGCATACTTTAAAACCTTCCAATGTCGACTGGCGCAATTACGATGCGATTTATTTTACCGGTGGGCATGGCGTGATGTGGGATTTTCTCGATCAGGCTGAATTACAGCAAATCACTCAAAACATGTACGAGCATGGCAAGATTATTTCCAGTGTGTGCCATGGTTACTGTGCTTTATTGCAAGTTAAACTTTCCAATGGTCAATATTTGATTCAAGGTAAACATGTTACGGGCTTTGCGTGGACTGAGGAGGTACTGGCAGGCGTCAGTAAAAAAGTCCCGTATAATGCCGAGCAGATGGCAAAAGACCATGGTGCGCTATATACGAAAAAAATGATTCCTTTTGCACCCAATGTCGTGACCGATGGTCAACTGATTACTGGGCAGAATCCCTTTTCTGCACGCCCGACTGCATTGGCGGTTATTCAGGCCTTAGAACAGGCCGCTTAAAGCGCAGCGTCGATTCGCGAGCAGCCATAAAAAAGCGAAAGGGAAGACCTTTCGCTGCAATCAATCGGCTGCTACGTGTTTGTTAGACGTGTTCCGCCTTTTTTTCGACCTCAATACTTTCGCGGTAATATTGGCAGCCCTTATACAGCAGGAAGACCCCCAGTACCCCAGCGACGGCATTTACAATCGAAATTGAGTTACCCACCATCACGGTATTTTGGAAATATTTATCGGTAATTAATGCCACCGCCGTGGTGCCAATGCCTAAGGCAATCAGGTTAGACACCAACAGGAACTTGGCAGACACTTGTGCGCGTAACTGATTCGGTGTCAGCATTTGCGTGGCGGCTGCAGATGCTGGAATCGGGAAGGTCGAGAAGAACATCGCCACAAAAATTAGTGCAAATGAGAGGTACATATTATCCACTTGAGTAAATAATACACTTGGAATAATTAATGCAGCACAGCCAAGCATGCCACTACGAATCGCGGCATCGCTATAGCCACGTTTAGAGAACCAGTCGATCAGCCAGCCACAGAATAATGCACCTGAAGTGTTAGCAATGAGAATAATAATCCCAAGAATATAACCCGTCTGGCTGGCATCTAATCCGTGATTCCGCATATAGAAAGCAGGTGCCCAACCCAGTAAGGCATACAGCATCATGGTGTAAAAAGAGAAACCAATAAAATGACAGAAGAAGGTCTTCTTGTGAGTTTTAATAAAGGCAATCGAGTTTTTGAACGAGGCTTTCACCACCTGACCATCCTGACCAACTTTCAAGCCTTTACGTTCAGGTTCACGCACGGTCAGAATCATCAGCAATGCCAATAACACCCCCGGTAAACCGACAATCATAAAGGTCAGTTGCCAAGTTTTAATTTCGCCAATGAGTGGTAGGGTCACCAAGTTTACATTTTTCAGTAAACCAATCACATAACCGCCAATCAAGAAAGCCAGCCCCGAACCAATGAAGGCGCCAATCGCATACAGCCCCAAGGCACGACCGAGTTTTTCTTTTGGGAACAGGTCGGCAACAATCGAATAGAAGGCAGGGGATAAGGCGGCTTCACCTGCACCGACACTGAGGCGTGAGAGGAACATCTGCACAAAGTTTTTACTTAAACCGCAGGCCGCAGTCGCAAGACTCCAAAACGCGATGCCGATGGAAATAATTTTAATCCGAGATTTTTTGTCGGCGAGTGCCGCAATCGGCACCCCCATAAAAGCATAGAACAATGAAAATGCCAGACCTTGTAACAAGCTGAATTGCGTATCGCTGAGCATGAGGTCCTGTTTAATCGGTTCAATCATCAGGGATAAGATTTGACGATCTACAAAAGAAAGAATGTAGGCCAGCATACAGATGACCACCACATACCAGTGATAGGCACTATTGCGTGTTTCAGGCACTTCAGCAGCGACTGAAGCGGGTGCGGTTTGGTTGTTTGGAGTTTCTGGCTGAAGCGTCCTTTCAACCAGTTCTATATCGAGTGATTTATCGCTCATCATGCAACTTCCTGTGCTGACTGTTTGAGTTAATTTGATACTTTTATGTTTAATTTTATTTTTATTATGTATCGTCTTGTTTTTAATCTACGGGTTAAATTTCATGCGGTCAATCGCTTTGTGATAAAAAGATACATTTATTTTTTAATATAAAAAAAAGAGAATCATATGATTCTCTTTTTTTATGAATCAGGTTTAGGCGGCACGTTCGACCAAGGTCAAAATGTCATAAGTCGCCACCAATTCGTTGCGCTGATTTTTGACTTTAATGTCCCACACCACAACACCATGTGGTTTTTGTTCAGGGTCACGCAGTGGTTTCGGAGTTTTTTGCTTACAGGTCAATTCCACTTGAATGGTATCGCCAATTTTCACCGGTTCAACAAAACGCAGGTTATCCATACCATAGTTGGCAATGACTGGACCCGGCGCGGCATCGACAAACAGACCTGCGGCAGCTGACACAATGAAATAACCATGCGCCACACGATCTCCAAACAGCGAGTCGGCCGCAGCAATCTTATCCATATGGGCATAGAAGTGGTCGCCACTGAGGCAAGCAAAGTTGACGATGTCTGCTTCGGTCACGGTCCGACGTGCTGTGAGTAAGCGTTCTCCGACGCGCAGTTCGTCAAAATCTTTTTTGAACGGATGCACTCGATCTTCAAACACTTGCGCACCCGCAGTCCAGCTGTGTCCGACTTGGGTCATGGCATTGGGTGAACCTTGCAGAGCGGTACGTTGCATATAGTGTTTCACGGCACGTAAACCACCGAGTTCTTCGCCACCACCTGCACGTCCTGGACCACCATGTACCAAATACGGCAAGGGTGAACCATGTCCAGTACTTTCCTTGGCACTTTCTGCATCCAGAATGTGGACACGACCATGCCAAGGCGCAATTTTGCTAATCAGCGCTTCAATATTTTCATCGACATTACGCACCACTGACGCGACTAGGCTTCCTTCACCACGTGCCACCAAGTCTGCCAATTCCGCCAGATTTTGATAAGGCATCAAGGTTGAAACTGGACCAAAAGCTTCGACTTCATGAATATGCTGCGCTGTAGTCGGTTGTTCGCAAAGCAGCAAAGTTGGTGGGTAAAAGGCACCTTTTTCTGGGTTTTTGGCTTGAATGGTGTAGTCCTGACGTAAGTGGCTGCCGAGTACAATTTTGGCATCTTGGCTGAGCTGTTCTACTTTTTCCGCCACGCTGAACTTTTGTTTCACGCTGGCTAAGGCTCCCATGGTGACGCCTTCAAGTTCTGGGTCGCCCACCACCACTTTTTGCAGTTTTGCCACTAAACGTGCTTGCACCGTTTCCAGTAAAGCCGCAGGAACAAAAGCACGACGAATCGCGGTACATTTTTGACCTGCCTTGGTGGTCATTTCGCGGAACACTTCACGCACAAATAAATCAATGGTTTCATCATTGGCTTGTTCGGTCAAAATGGCACTGTTGACCGAGTCCGCTTCCATGCAGAAGGGAATGGAGTATTGGTTTAAATGTGGGTTGGCACGTAGGCTTTGACCTGTCGCTGCTGAACCCGTAAATGTAACCGTATCTTGTGGGTTTAAATGTTCAATTAAATCATAAATTTGACCGCAAATGAGTTGCAGTGAACCCGCAGGTAAGAAGCCACTGGCCAAAATGTCTTTGACTACAGCATGCGTGAGTTCAGCACCTTCAGTAGCAGGTTTCACAATACACGGTACACCCGCTAAAAGGGTCGGTGCGATTTTTTCTAACATGCCCCAGATCGGGAAGTTGAAGGCATCAATATGCAGGGCTACACCCGCTTTAGAGGTCAGAATATGTTTAGCACCAAAATTGCCATGTTTGGACAGCGGAATCCATGTATCTTCCACTAACGCAGTTTCATCACTGAGTTCACGACGCACAAGGCTAGAGTAGGCAAATAGCGTTCCGATACCGCCTTCCACATCAATCCAAGCATCCTTACGAGTACAGCCTGTTGCTTTTGCTAGGTCGTAATAGTGTTCTTTACGCTCGAGTAAATATTGCGCCACTTGTTTTAAGGCATTGGCACGTTGGTGGAAGGTCCACGTGGCAATAACAGCCCCTTGCTGCTTGGCATAGTCGACCACCGCTTTGGTATTAATGCCATGGCTACTGACTTGGTAGATCGCTTCACCGCTAATCGCATGATAAACCGTACGTAACTCTGCCTGTGAAGCGTATTCCTGTCCATACACCAATGAGCTCAAGGTTTTCAGTGCCTGAGTTGAGGTGTTTTCAGTTGTATCGTGTTGCTCCATTGAGTTCTGTTCTAACTCTAGCATGGTAAAAACTCCTTTTATGATACGTTTTAAACTGTATTTTAGTTTTGATGTTTCATAATTTGGTATTAAAACGGGTAAAAGTCAATCGTAATTCGCAGGTTAAAAAAACAAAGTAAAATAATAATTTTAATATATTTAATAAAAACAATAATTTATTTTGATGTATGGGATTTAATTAAATGATACCTAAAAATTAATATTGATTTTATTTGTGTATCGTTTTAATTTAAGCGTATCAACACTTGGGATAAGTGAGGGAAAAATGAATAACCAACAACAAACGTTTGACCAGCGCATTGAAAAGGATATTTCAATCGAGCCAAAGGATTGGATGCCAGACGCTTACCGTAAAACTTTAATTCGTCAAATTGGTCAACACGGACACTCTGAAGTGGTGGGGATGTTGCCAGAAGGCAACTGGATTACGCGCGCACCAACCTTAAAACGTAAAGCCGTATTGTTGGCGAAAGTTCAAGATGAAGCAGGCCATGCTTTATATCTGTACAGTGCAGCAGAAACACTGGGTGCAGACCGTGATGACATGATGGACAAACTCATCGCTGGCCGTATGAAATATTCCTCAATTTTTAACTACCCGACACTGACTTGGGCGGATGTTGCTGCGATTGGCTGGTTGGTAGATGGGGCTGCCATTGTGAATCAGGTTGCGCTGTGCCGTACCTCTTATGGGCCTTATGCCCGCGCTATGGTGCGTATCTGTAAAGAAGAAAGTTTCCATCAGCGTCAAGGCTTTGAAGCGATGATGCAATTGGCTAATGGCACAGCAGAACAAAAACAGATGGCGCAAGATGCTGTGAATCGTTTCTGGTGGCCTGCGCTGATGATGTTTGGCCCAAGTGATGATAATTCGCCAAACAGCGCGCAAAGCATGCAATGGAAAATCAAATTATTCAGTAACGATGCATTACGTCAGAAATTTGTCGACAACACCGTGCCTCAAGTGTTGCAACTTGGCCTCACCGTGCCAGATCCAGACTTGAAATTCAATGAAGACACGGGGCACTACGAATTTGGTGAAGTGAACTGGGATGAATTTTTTGACGTGATTGCAGGCAAAGGCCCATGTAACCACGAGCGTATTGAAGCCCGTCGTAAAGCATGGGAAGGCGGGGCATGGGTACGTGAATCTGCTGCCGTGTATGCCAAGAAACAGCAAGAACAGCTACAAGCACAGCAAGTTGCTTAAACAGATTGAGAGATAAAGGGAAATAAGGTCATGGATAACAAAAATAACTGGTCACTTTACGAAGTGTTTATCCGTAGTAAACAAGGTTTAAGTCATCGTCATGTGGGCAGCTTGCGTGCATCTGATGATGAAGTGGCGCTGCAAAATGCGCGTGATGTTTACACGCGCCGTAATGAAGGCATCAGTATTTGGGTGGTGAAATCTGAGCTGATTACCTCTTCACAACCCGATGAAAAACCAGAGTTTTTTGACCCATCTTTAGACAAGGTTTATCGCCACCCCACGTTTTACAACATTCCAGATGGCATTGAGCACATGTAAGGACGGGGAGAAAAACAATGAGTAAACAAGTTTTAGCAGAATTCCTGTTACATGTGGGTGATAGTCAACTGATTTTGTCACACCGTTTGGCTGAATGGTGTGGACATGCACCCGAATTAGAGTTGGACATTGCCTTGGCCAATATTGGTCTGGATCTGTTGGGTCAGGCACGTACCGCTTTAAGTCTTGCAGGTCAGGTCGAAGGTTTAGGGCGTGATGAAGATCAATTGGCGTATTTCAGAACTGAGCGTGAATATCGCAATTTACTGCTGGCTGAACAGCCAAATGGTGATTTTGCTCAAACCATCGTGCGTCAATGGTTGATGGATCACTACCACGCATTGTTATTGGCAGCATTAACCAACAGTAGCCATGCCGATGTTTCTGCGTTTGCACTCAAGTCTTTAAAGGAAGTGAAGTATCACTTACGTTTTTCCACCACATGGATGGAACGTTTGAGTTTAGGCACTGCGGAAGCACATGAAAAAACTCAGCAAGGTCTGAATCAATTATGGCGTTTCACAGCGGAGTTGTTCCAACTCACTGAGGCCGAAATGCAGTTGGTGGATACTGGTCTGATTCCAAATCTTGAGATTTTAAAAGCGCAATGGTTGGAAACGGTACAGGCAGAATTAGTCCGTATGCAACTGAGCCTACCAGACGCAGGTGCCTATCGCAGTGGTGCCAAACAAGGACTGCACACGGAGCACCTCGGTTACATTCTGGCAGAAATGCAATATCTGCAACGTTCCTATCCAAATATGACTTGGTAAGACGCAATCACAGGGAGTGAGTCGCATGAATTTAATTCGACATGTCGTAGATGAATGCTGGAATGCTTTAGCTGAAGTCTCTGATCCAGAAATTCCAGTTCTGTCGGTACTTGATTTAGGCATGATTCGTGGCGTTGAGCTCAACGCTCAGAATGAAATTGTTGTGCGACTGACGCCGACCTATAGCGGTTGCCCTGCAACTGATGTTTTAACCGCAGACATTACCCAAGCTTTTGCAGCCAAAGGTTTGACACCAGTAAAAGTGGTGGTGGATCTGTCCGAAGTTTGGACCACGGATTGGATGAGTGAAGCGGGTAAAGAAAAATTGCAGCAATATGGCATTGCGCCGCCGCAAGGCACTTCACACAGTTGTGGTACACATGTCGCTTTGACCGATGGTATTCAGTGTCCACGTTGCCACAGTCAGCACACCAAATTATTAAGTGAATTTAGTTCGACAGCATGTAAAGCCTTATATCGTTGCCAAGACTGCTTAGAACCTTTCGATTATTTCAAGTGTATTTAAGCCGAGACCAGGGCATGTAAAACATGTCGCAAAAGCATTGAAAAATCGAAAAGAAAGAGGGAATTTTAGATGAGCCAATTTGTACCATTAACGATTAAATCCATACAGCCACAAACTGAACAGGCCATTTGCATTGCCTTTGATTTGGCACCTGAGCAGTTCGCAGCCTTTGAATATCAACCAGGACAACACCTGACCATTCGCCATGTTACAGAAGAGGGTGAGCTACGTCGTTGCTACTCCATTTGTAGCGATGCTGCGGAAGACATGAGTATTGCGATTAAAAAAATTGAGCAAGGTCAATTTTCTACTTGGGCCAATGATCATCTTAAAGCGGGTGATGTGCTGGAAGTGATGCCACCGCAAGGCGTGTTTTTCCAGAAAGCGGCCAAAGTCGGTGGGAAAAACTATCTAGGCTTTGCTGCGGGCAGTGGGATTACCCCAATTTTATCCATTGTGAAATCGGTGCTGAACCGTCAAGCCGATGCCCAGTTTACTTTGGTGTATGGCAACCGTTCTTGGAAGCAAACCATGTTTGCCGAACAGATTATGGATTTAAAAGACCGTTTTAAAGAACGTCTGCAATTGATCAATATCTTTTCACGTGAAATGAACGACAGTGAAATTTTTAATGGTCGAATTGATGCTGAAAAATTACAGCAACTGTTTAAAGCAGATTTGATTGATACGGCAACGGATCACTGTTTTGCTTGCGGTCCAGAAGAGATGATGACTGCGGTTGAAACAGTCTTGCCAGAGTTGGGTATTGAGCGCAGCAAAATTCACACCGAACGCTTCAATACTGGTACTGCACCAAAAGCCACGGCACAGCAAATTGAAAGCCGCAGCGAAGAAAAGGTCAACATTATTCTGGATGGTCGTGAACTGATCATTGAAGTGTCTAAACAAGATGACAGCATTTTAGATGCAGCGTTACGTGCTGGGGCGGACTTGCCATATGCCTGTAAAGGTGGTGTCTGTGCAACCTGTAAATGTAAGGTGCTGGAAGGTCAGGTCGAAATGGCAATTAACTATAGCCTTGAACAAGATGAAGTTGAAAAAGGCTATGTGTTGAGCTGTCAGGCTTTGCCGACTTCTGCCAATGTCCGTTTAAGCTTTGACGAATAAGCCTGAAACAAGGAGCTGTTGAATGGAACTCATCAAAACCAGTTCTCCAAAATCAGGTGTAATCCTGATTGAACTGAATCGACCTGAAAAACGCAATGCCTTAAACAATGCCACCTTGCAAGCAATTGGCGACTGTTTGCAACAACTTGAAGCTGATGCTGCGGTTAAAGCAGTGGTACTTACCGGCAATCCACAATGTTTTGCTGCAGGTGCAGATCTAAATGAGCTGTCCAAGCTGGATGTGGTCAGCATTCAGCAAGACCTACGCCCACAGTTGTGGAAACGGATTGATGAGTTTTCCAAACCTTTAATTATGGCCGTGAATGGCTATGCCTTGGGGGCAGGCTTTGAACTGGCGCTGCATGCAGACATCGTACTTACGGGTGAAAATGCACAGTTTGCTCTGCCAGAAATTGGCTTAGGTATGTTACCCGGTGCAGGCGGTACACAGCGTTTAGCTCGTTTAGTCGGGCAGCAACTGAGCATGCGTTGGGCCATGACAGGCGACATGATTTCAGCGCAAACCGCACTGCAACATGGCATTACTAGCCAAGTCTGCTCAGTCGGTTTAACCGTGCAATATGCCGTGGAATTGGCCGAAAAAATTGCCAAACAGGCACCATTGGCGATTCGTGTGATTAAACAGTCCCTGAAATCAATTCATGAAGTGACCTTAAGCCAAGGCTTAAAGCTCGAGCGTCAGCATTTTGTTTGGCTGGCCGCCACGCAAGACCGCCAAGAAGGCATTAATGCATTTTTAGAGAAAAGAAAACCAGAATTTAGAGGTGTGTAATGGAATACCAAACAATTATTGTTGCAGAAAAAAATGCAGTGGGCTATCTCACGTTTAACCGTCCACAACAACTCAATAGCTTTAATGAAACCATGCACAAAGAAGTCTCGAGTGTGCTGAAAGCATGGTCGAAAGACAGTGCCATTCGTGCCGTGGTAATTTCGGCAGAAGGTCGTGGTTTCTGTGCAGGGCAGGATTTAAATGACCGCGTGGTAGATCCAAATGCCGATGCGCCAGATTTAGGCCTGTCGATTGAAAAATATTATAACCCGCTAATCAAACTGATTACTGAAATGCCTAAACCAGTGATTTGTGCCGTAAACGGTGTAGCCGCAGGTGCAGGGGCGAATATTGCCTTGGCTTGTGATTTGGTGATCGCTGCCAAATCAGCCTCTTTTATTCAAGCGTTTTGCCGTTTAGGTCTGGTGCCAGACTCTGGTGGCACATGGTTCCTGCCACGTTTGGTCGGTCGTGCTCAGGCCATGGGCTTGGCCATGTTGGGCGATAAAATTCCAGCAGAACAAGCGGTGCAACTGGGCATGATCTGGCAAGTGGTAGAAGATGATGCGCTGAAAGCTGAAGCGCATAAATTGGCGGAACATCTGGCCAAACAACCGACTTATGGCTTGTCACTGATTAAGAAAGCCATTCATGCGGCAGCGCACAACAATCTGGATGATCAGCTCATACTAGAGCGTGACTTACAGCGTTTGGCCGGTCGTTCCAGCGATTACCGTGAAGGCGTACAAGCCTTTATGCAAAAGCGTACTCCAGAATATAAAGGTTGCTAACACATGGAAAAGATCAATTTACAGCAGGCGACCGTCGCTGTAATTGGTGCCGGTACCATGGGAATTGGTATCGCCCAGTTAGCAGCAATGCATGGACATCCCACCTTTGTGTATGATGTGGATGCCGCAAAAACTGAAGCCGCATTACAGCAACTGGCTGCACAACTCACAAAACGTGTGCAAGCCGGTAAAATGACGCAGGAACTGTTTGACAGCACCTTTGCTAACTTAAGTGTTGCACAGGAATTGTCACAGTTAGCTCCTGCACAACTGATTATTGAAGCGATTGTTGAAAAGAAAGAAGTGAAGCAAAACTTATTTCAACAGTTAGCCGCGATTTGTGCTGAAAACACGATTTTTGCTTCGAATACTTCATCCATTTCGATTACAGCGATTGCTGCTGCGGTGCCACATCCAGAGCGTGTCGTGGGTTTACACTTCTTTAACCCAGCACCGGTGATGAAACTGGTGGAAATTATTCGCGGTTTAAAAAGTTCCACGGCCATTGCAGATGCCTTGCTAGCGCTAATGAAGTCGTGGAATAAAGTGCCCGTCTTGGCAAAATCCACCCCAGGTTTTATCGTCAATCGTGTGGCGCGTCCATATTATGCCGAAGCCTTCCGTGCCTTACAGGAAAATGTCACACGCCCTGAACAGTTAGATTTTATTCTGCGTGAATGTGGTCGTTTTGCCATGGGACCGTGTGAACTGACCGATTTGATTGGTCAGGATGTCAATTTCTCCGTCACACAAAGTGTCTATCAAGAATTCTTTTATGAGCCACGCTATCGTCCATCGCTGATTCAAAAAGAATTGGTCGATGCAGGTTGTTTCGGGCGTAAAACCCAACAAGGTTTTTACGATTACAGCCACGCCACGCCAAGCCCACAGTTTGAGTTGCCTGTGCGTTATGCTAAATCGGTTGAGAAACTGGCGATCACTGTGAAAGGCGACTGGAAACATTCATCAGGTTTGATTCAACGCTTGGCACAAGCTTCACATCTGGATGTGAAATTTGTCGAAGCTGTACAGGATGAAATTTTGGTGGGGGAAGTTTCTATTCGTCTCTCATCGGGCGAGTCGGTCGATCTGGATTATGCGGATCAGAAAGTCGTGTTGATGGACTGGCATGCGGACTGGGCAGAAGCCAAAGCAATTCCTGTGGTGGCTTCCGTAGCTTGTTCGGAAGTGGAGCAGAGCCTTGTTGATGTTTTATTCATTGGCATGCATGTGATACCGCTGTGGACGCAGGATCATGCTGGACTTTATGTGTTACGAACCATTTCAATGTTGGTGAATGAATCCTGTGAAGCGGTGTTACACGGTATTGCATCTGAGCAAGATATTGATTCAGCAATGAAATATGGCGTGAACTATCCGCAAGGTCCATTCCAGTGGGCGGAAAAAATAGGATACAACACTATTTTACAAATTTTGAAAAATCTGTATCGTGTTTATGGTGAAGAACGCTACAGACCAAGTATATATTTAGCGAAGAAAACTGCACGAGGACAGGTGCAAAACAGCCCGCAATCTCAACAATTACTTATTGCAGGCTAAAGGAAGAGACACATGGAACAGGTTTATATTTTAGATGGGATTCGCACCCCAATTGGTCGTTATGCAGGTGGTTTAAGTGGTATTCGTGCCGATGACTTGGCTGCATTACCCATTCAGTATTTGAAAAATCAGCATCCGCACTTGCCTTGGGAGGAGCTGGATGAAGTGATTTTAGGTTGTGCCAACCAAGCGGGTGAAGACAACCGTAATGTAGCGCGTATGGCATCACTGTTGGCAGGTTTACCCGATTCAGTCCCTGCAATTACCGTCAATCGCTTATGTGCTTCGGGCTTAGATGCCGTCGGACTAGCAGCACGTGCGATTAAATCAGGTGAAGTGCAATTTGTGTTGGCAGGTGGTGTAGAGTCAATGAGCCGCGCGCCTTTTGTTCAATCGAAAGCCACCACCGCATTTAGCCGTACGCCTGAAATCTTCGACACCACCATTGGCTGGCGTTTTATCAATCCAAAATTCAAGGCTCATTTTGGTGTCGATAGCATGCCGGAAACCGCGGAACACGTAGCGGAAAAGTATCAAATTAGTCGGAATGACCAAGACTTATTTGCCTATCGCAGTCAGCAAAAAACAGCAGTGGCACAGCAAAATGGTGTTTTGGCGGAAGAAATTTTGCCTGTCGTGATTCAAGACCGTAAGAAAAACAGCATCACCATTGATAGCGATGAGCACCCGCGTGCAGATACCACAGTGGAGGCGTTGGCCGCGTTGAAAGCCCCGTTCCGTAAAGATGGCGGTTCGGTTACTGCGGGCAATGCTTCAGGTGTGAATGACGGTGCGGCATGTATGTTGCTGGGCAGTCAGGAATTTGCCAGCAAGCATGGCTTAAAACCACTGGCGAAAGTGGTGGCAATTGCTCAAGCAGGCGTAGAAGCCAAATACATGGGCATTGGTCCTGTACCTGCGGTGCAAAAAGTTTTGAAGCAGACCGGTTTGACCCTCGAGCAAATGGATGTAATTGAACTGAATGAAGCTTTTGCTGCGCAGTCATTGGCGGTGATGCGTGAACTCGGTTTGCAGGATGATGATCATCGCGTCAATCCCAATGGCGGTGCGATTGCACTGGGTCATCCACTCGGCATGAGTGGGACACGTTTGGTCATTACCGCCATGAAAGAACTTAAGCGTCGCAATGGAAAATATGCGCTCTGCACCATGTGTGTGGGTGTCGGACAAGGTGTCGCACTGATTATAGAAAATGTGGATTAAGGAAATAATCCCCAAATGGATTAACTCGCAGTCAGGATGACTGCGTCAGGAGTACAGAATATGAATAACAATGCTTTGGAAAAAATTGAAACGGTTTCAGTGGATGAATTACGTCATGTGCAATTGGAGCGCATGAAAAAGACACTGCAACACGCCTATCAAAATAGCCCAGTGTATAAAAAGAAATTTGATGATGCAGGGGTGCATCCTGATGATCTCAAATCTTTAGATGACTTGGCCAAGTTCCCGTTCACCACCAAAAAAGATTTACGTGACAACTATCCGTTTGGCATGTTTGCTGTGCCGCAAGAACAGATTGTGCGTGTGCATGCATCTTCAGGCACCACAGGACAGCCTACAGTCGTGGGTTATACCCAAAACGATATTAATGTCTGGTCGGATGTAGTTGCTCGTTCATTACGTGCGGCAGGCTTGTCACATAAAGATATTATTCAGGTGTCTTATGGCTACGGTTTGTTTACGGGTGGTTTGGGTGCACATTATGGCGTAGAGCGTTTGGGTGCGACCGTCATTCCAATGTCAGGCGGTCAAACTGAGCGGCAGGCGCAGCTGATTCATGACTTTAAACCAACAGCATTGATGGTGACGCCATCGTATTGCTTAAACATTATTGAAGCGCTAGAAAAGAAATTCGGTACAGCTAAAGATTGTTCCATCAAAACAGGCATCTTTGGTGCTGAACCTTGGACCAATGAAATGCGCCGTGAGATTGAAGATCGCTTAGGCATTGATGCCTTGGATATCTATGGCTTGTCTGAAGTGATGGGGCCGGGCGTTGCGATGGAATGTTTAGAGACCAAAGATGGTCCAACCATTTGGGAAGATCACTTCTACCCAGAAATCATCAATCCTGAAACAGGTGAAGTGTTGCCAGATGGTGAGTTGGGTGAGTTGGTGTTTACCACCATTACCAAAGAAGGCATGCCTGTGATTCGTTACCGTACCCGTGACTTGACCCGGTTACTGCCAGGTACCGCACGTACCATGCGCCGTATGGACAAGATTGTGGGGCGTAGTGATGACATGATGATTATTCGTGGGGTCAATGTGTTCCCTTCGCAAATTGAAGAACAGATTTTACATATTCCACAATTGGTGCCGAACTACCAAATTCAAATTTGCAAACAAGGCCACTTGGATACATTGCATATTCGTGCTGAAATGCGCAGAGATGTGAGTGAAACGTTGACCCCGCAAATTGCGGCCTTGCTGAAGTCCCAAATTAAAACCATGGTCGGTATTTCAGTCATGGTGGAAATTTTACCTGAAGGCAGCCTGCCACGTTCAGAGGGGAAAGCGCAACGCGTCTTTGATATTCGAAAATCGGCATAAGTTTTAGTTGAATGATAGGTCACATGATTTATCATTCTGATCTGACAAGGTAATAGTTGAACGCAATGAATCTCAAATTAAAACAAGTAATCGATGATTTCATTAACAACGAAGCACTCAGTGGTACCTCGCTGATTATGACCATCTTTGGTGACTGTATTTTTCACCGTGGCGGTATTATCAGCCTGGCCAGCTTAATTCAGTTAATGGATGTATTTGGTTTTAACGAACGATCTGTTCGTACAGCCGTATTTCGCCTTGTCCAGAATGGTTGGCTGATTTCGGAGAAAATCGGCCGCACCAGTTATTACCGTGTTACGGAAAGCAGTCGCCAGCGCTTTATTATGGCCGATCAGAAAATTTACAGTTTCACGCAACAAGAGTGGGACCAAAAATGGGATCTGGTTTTGCTCAGTTCGGTGGAACTGGAAAATAAAGTTACTTTGAAAAAAGAGCTGGAATGGCTGGGCTTTGCCAATATTGCGACCAATGTCATGGCCTATCCGGGCTGTGACCATCTCAAATTACAAAACCTGTTGCTCAGCTTAAAGATGACCGATCAAGTGGTGATCTTTAAAGCCGAAGCCTTGCAGCTCTGGCAAGAGTCTTATCCGACCGTGAAACGCATGGTTGAAATTAACTGGCCTGTGCAAGAGCTGCATCAGCGTTATGAAAAGTTCATCAGCGATTTCAGAGAGTTCTTTAATCTGGTCGACAGTGAAGAAGAACTGAACCCTATGCAGGCGTTTCAGATTCGTATTTTACTGATTCATCAATATCGCCGAATTTTGCTCAAAGATCCGAATTTACCTTTTGAATTATTGCCATCCAACTGGCTGTCACTGAATTCGCGCAACTTGAGCAGCAATCTGTATCAAACCGTGGTCATGGCAGGCGATGAATTCTTTATGGAGATTGCGCGGACTTCAGAAGGCTCTATGCCGCCTGCTCATCCTCAATTCTATAAGCGTTTTGGTGGCTTAAAACAGGAAGAATTGAATTACTAGGCACATAAAAATTTATCTAACAGTTTAAGGAATAAACTATGCCGTGTTATGCCATTGATGGTGTCATTCCTGTGGTCAGCCCCAAAGCTTATGTGCATCCGACCGCAGTCTTGATTGGCGATGTGATCGTAGAAGCAGGGGCTTATATTGGTCCGTTTGCGGCCTTGCGCGCAGATTTTGGTGGTATTCATATCCATCAAAATGCCAATGTGCAAGACTCCTGCATTATTCATGGTTTTCCGAATAATGTGACTGTGGTGGAAGAGTATGGCCATATCGGGCATGGCGCGATTCTGCATGGTTGCCGCATTGGGAAAAATGTCCTGATTGGCATGAATAGCGTGATTTTGGATGAGGCTTATATTGGCGAAAATAGCATTGTCGGTGCCAATAGCACAGTCAAGGCCAAAGCCGAGATTCCAGCCAACTCGATGGTGGTGGGAAGTCCTGCACGGATCATTCGTACCCTGACTGAAAAAGAGATTGCATGGAAATTTAAGGGCACGCAGCAATATATGGATTTAACCGCACGCTGCCTCACCACGATGCAAGAAGTTGAACCGCTAGCTGAAAACACGGCTGAGCGTTTGACCCATATGCATTTTAATTCTAATCATGTCATTAAAAGCCAAGCCTCTTAACTCGAAATACAGTCAGAAAGCCATAGCGCTTTCTGATTTCCCCATATTTGTTTGATCTTGCCTGATTTTACTATCACTGGGATGAGCCTTTTCTCCAGATTGACGCCATGTCAGCATCATAAAATTTACGCAAAATTTACGCCGACAACAGTTTTGCATATAGAGAATTTACGCGGCTGATTTCCATACTAATGCTGACCTATTTTGAATGGCATTTGTTATGTGGGAATTTATTTCCGTATTTTTTCTGGCTTTGCTATTGGCTTATCCGCTGGGACATTATCTCGCGGATGTCATGCAAGCCAAACCCATGAAAAGTGATGCGGTTTTTCAGTGGATTGAGCGTCCAATCTATGCTGCGCTGAATATTCGCCCTGTGGGCATGAACTGCAAGCAGTATCTCAGTGCTTTTATCCTGACCAATATTTTCTTGCTGCTGAGCAGCGTTGCGGTACTCATGACGCAAGCATGGCTACCATTAAACCCCGATCATGCGCCGAATATGCATTGGGATTTAGCCTTGCACACCGCCATTTCCTTTTTAACCAATACCAATCAGCAGCATTACTCGGGGCAAGCGCAACTGTCGTATCTGGCGCAAATGACCGTGATTGTTGGCTTGCAGTACTTATCTCCACTGTTGGGGCTGGCCATGTTGGTGGCGATGTTAAGAGCATTGTTTTTACAACCAGACACAGCGGCCAGTACAGAAAAAACCACATGGCACAGGATTAATCTGGGCAATTTCTGGATGGATATGATTCGTCCCTTATTGCGCTTTTTTATTCCGCTGGCCTTGCTATTTTCTTTGTTATTGAGCTTTCAGGGTGTCCCATCGACACTGTCAGCAGGTCCTCAAGCACAGCTTTTAGACCCGAGCAGTGAAATGCAGACTCAGCACATTCCCTTAGGTCCCGTTGCGCCAATGGTGGCGATTAAGCAATTGGGCAGTAATGGTGGCGGTTGGTATGGCCCCAACAGTAGTGTGCCACTAGAAAACCCTACGCCATTTTCCAATGTACTGGAAATGTTGGCAATCTTACTGATTCCATTATCGGTGGTGTTTATGCTGGGGCGTTTTATTCAGCGTCCGCAACTGATGTGGATGATTTTTGCCAGTATGTTGTTGATGTCACTGTCTTCGACCATGCTGAGTCTATGGGCAGAGCAATCTTCACTGAGTTCGCATGCCGCAGTATTGGAAGGCAAAGAAGTACGCTTCGGTGCGGATGCATCGGCTTTGTGGTCCAGTTTGACCACGCAAGTGAACAATGGCTCAGTGAATATGATGCATGATTCAGCCTCGCCACTGACTGGGCTGGTTGCACTGGGCAATATGTTGATCAATGCCATTTGGGGCGGGATTGGTTGCGGCTTATTACAGTTCTTTATTTACCTGTTTCTTGCGGTGTTTATTGCAGGCTTGATGACAGGACGTACCCCTGAGCTGTTTGGTCGAAAAATTGAAGTGGCAGAAATCAAGCTTTTGGCTTGGGTCATTATCTTGCAACCCGTGGTGATTTTAGCTTTGACCGCACTCGCGATCGCCATTCCCTCATTTACGGGCAATTCCAATCCCGCTTCGCATGGTATTAGCCAAGTGTTTTATGAATATGTCTCCGCTTATGCCAATAACGGTTCAGGCTTCGAAGGACTTGGAGATAACACGCTGTGGTGGAATCTGAGTGCCAGTGTTGCCCTGTTGGTGGGTCGTTATAGCGTTTTGATGATTCCAGTTCTGATTGCCGTGAGTTTGGCTTGCAAACCCCGCGCTGCGGAGAACAAGGGATCATTACAGATTGAATCGCCAACCTTTGCCTTAACCTTGGTGGCGATGGTGTTGATTTTGACCGTGTTGCAATTTATGCCGGTATTGGTACTGGGTCCGATTGCAGATTTTTTGACTGTCAAACAATAAGGTGAAAACTATGCATCCTTCTAATACGACACATCTAGATATTTTAAATAAAGAAATTCTTCAGCAGACCATCTATAAGTTGCTGCCGCAGCATGCCCTGAAAAATCCAGTGATGGCATGTGTTTGGCTGGGTACGCTGCTCACGTTTATCGCCACTTTGCTGGGGAGCACCAGCTTGGGCTTTGGTTTAAGCCTCAGCCTGATTTTGTTGATGACCGTATTATTTGCCAATTATGCCGAAGCAGTGGCTGAAGCCAAAGGGCGCGGCCAAGCAGCATCTTTACGTCAGGCACGGGAAAATCTAACCGCACATCGTATTGCGGATTTGCATGCGACTGCAATTACGGTTGCCGCCAATCTGCTGAAAAAAGATGATTTAGTGATCGTAAATGCAGGGGAAATTATTCCTGCGGATGGGGAAATTATTCAGGGTTTTGCCACCATCAATGAATCTGCTGTAACAGGGGAATCTGCACCGGTCTTACGCGAAGCCGATACCGACCGTTCAGGGGTGATTGGTGGAACCAAAGTTCTTTCCGACCAGATTATAGTTCGAGTCAGCAGCGAAGTAGGGCACAGCTTTTTAGACCGTATGATTGCACTGGTGGAAGGGGCAAATCGTCAAAAAACGCCCAACGAAATTGCACTCAGTATTTTGCTGAATATCATGACCCTGACCTTTATTGTTGTGGTGCTGACCCTCCCTGTAATTGGTTCCATGGTCGGTATTCAAATCAGCATCGTATTACTGGTGGCACTCTTGGTCTGTTTGATCCCAACCACCATTGGTGGTTTGCTACCGGCGATTGGAATTGCAGGCATGAACCGAGCCTTAAAAGCCAATGTATTGGCAAAATCAGGTAAAGCGGTCGAAGTGGCGGGGGATATTGATGTACTGCTACTCGATAAAACGGGCACCATTACCTATGGCGATCGTCAAGCAACGGCATTTCACCCGTTGCAAGGCATTGCAATTCAGCAGCTACGTGAGGCCGCCTTATTATCTTCATTGTCGGATCCAACCCCAGAAGGCAAGTCGATTGTAAAATTAGCACAACAACAAGGTGAGTTGAGTCCATCCCATATTGCCATGGAGTTTATTCCCTTCAGTGCCCAGACCCGTATTTCAGGGGTAGATTTGGCAGATAACCGCCAGATTCGTAAGGGGTCTTATGATGCAATTTTGCAATTGCCGCATCGTAACTCAACGCTCCAACTCGAACTGAAACAGATTGTGGAAACGGTTGCGCGCAAGGGGGCAACGCCACTGGTGGTGATGGATCAACAGATGATTCTGGGTGTCATTGAATTGTCTGATGTCATTAAATCAGGGATTCAGCAGCGCTTTGCCTTATTACGTGCAATGGGCATTAAAACCATTATGGTCACAGGCGATAACCCTTTAACTGCAGCCGCAATTGCCGCGGAAGCGGGTGTAGATGACTATATTGCCGAAGCCAAACCTGAAGATAAACTGGCTTGCATTCGTAAAGAACAAGCAGCAGGCAAGTTGGTGGCGATGGTGGGGGACGGTACCAATGATGCACCAGCATTGGCGCAAGCCGATATTGGCTTAGCAATGAATTCAGGCACACAAGCGGCCAAAGAAGCCGGCAATATGGTGGATTTGGATTCTGACCCCACCAAACTACTGGATGTGGTGGAAATTGGCAAACAGCAACTGATTACCCGCGGAGCCTTGACCACCTTTTCTCTTGCCAATGACGTGTCCAAGTACTTTGTAATTCTACCGGCTTTGTTTGCTGTGGCGATTCCAGAGTTGGGTGTGCTGAATATTCTGCAATTGAGTAGCCCTCAAAGTGCCATTATTTCTGCGTTAATTTTTAATGCCTTGATTATTCCCATGTTAATTCCACTGGCATTAAAAGGCGTGCAATTTAAACCCGCCAGTGCGTTGCAATTGTTGCGCCGTAATATGCTGATTTATGGGGTCGGTGGCGTGATTCTACCTTTCATTGTCATCAAGCTAATTGATGTCATCGTGTCGATGTGGATTTAGGAGATTAACATGAATCATTTAGTTCATCTGCCCTTAACGGCAGCATCTAATTCACTGTTGCGACCTAGCCTTGGGCTATGTTTAGTAGGATTCCTTTTTGCAGGTTGGGTGTATTGCACTAGCAGTGTGGCTCTGGCGCAATGGCTGTTTCCAGAACAAGCCAATGGCAGTGTGCTGAAACAGCAGGGACAAATCGTGGGGTCTCGTTTGGTGGGGCAGCCTTTTGTCAGTGAACGCTATTTCCATTCACGGCCAAGTGCCAGTAATTATAATGTGGATGCTATGGCGGGCAGTAATCTTGCAGTTGCTAATCCTGAATTACAGCAGTTGATTCAAACCCGAGCCGCACAGTTTGCCCAGAAAAATCAAATTACAAAACAGCAAGTTCCAGATGATATGATCACGGCATCAGGCAGTGGTATTGATCCGCATATTTCACCAGAAAGTGCCTTGTTACAGCTAAAACGTGTTGCTGCACAACGGCAGTTACCTGAGCCACAGCTTCGACAACTGGTTCAGCAACATATCCAACCTGCACAGTTTGGGCTGTATGGGCAAGCACGGGTCAATGTACTGGAGCTGAATTTGGCTTTGGATCAACTCTCCATGTCATCAGGGAAATAGAGGATCGCGATGCAGATCGACCGACATAACAAAGCCGAGGCGTGGTTGGCACAAAGTCAGCGTGAGCAATCTGGACGTTTAACCATTTTCTTAGGGGCTGCACCGGGTGTAGGGAAAACCTATGCCATGCTGACCCGAGCGCACGAATTGATGTGGCAGGGGCATCA
This sequence comes from Acinetobacter sp. GXMZU3951, assembly GCF_054457875.1. Lineage (NCBI taxonomy): Bacteria > Pseudomonadati > Pseudomonadota > Gammaproteobacteria > Moraxellales > Moraxellaceae > Acinetobacter > Acinetobacter sp. GXMZU3951. The sequence continues at coordinate 42,790 of NZ_JBTLFO010000002.1, forward strand.
TATTGTTGTGGGGGTGGTAGAAACACATGGTCGGTCTGATACCGCCAACTTACTGCATGGACTTGAGCTAATTCCAAAAAAGTCTGTGACTTACCAAGATCGGATTTTGCAGGAAATGGATCTAGATCGGATATTAGCGCTGCAACCAGAAATCGTGTTGGTGGACGAGTTAGCGCATCGTAATATGCCGCAGAGCCGGCATGAGTATCGCTGGCAAGATGTGAACGAACTGCTGGATGCAGGGATTGATGTGTACAGCACGCTGAATATTCAGCATTTAGAAAGCCTGAATGATGTGGTGTTTCAGATCACGGGGATTCGGGTGACTGAAACCGTACCCGATGCCTTACTCAAGCGACTGAAAGATATTCGTCTGGTGGATTTGCCCGTCCCGGAACTGCTTGAGCGTATGCAAAATGGCAAAATTTATCTGCCCGATGTCGCGCCTCAGGCCTTGCAGGGGTTTTTTAAACCCGCCCATTTAACCGCGCTGCGGGATTTAGCCATTCAAACCGTGGCGGGGCAAGTCGAACTGGATTATCGGGCAAAATTCACCGCACAGGGACAAATCGTCCCGATCCAGAATCATGTGCTGCTCGCAATTGATGGTTCGGAGTTTTCCGAAGATTTGGTACGCCGTGCACATCGTATTGCCGAGCGTCGCAATGCCAGCTGGAGCGTAATTTCGATCCAAAAAAGCCAGTCTACCCATCGAGATGTTTTAGCAGTGACGCAAGCTTTTAATTTGGCACGTAAATTAGGTGCTGATACCCACTTGCTGTATAGCAACCATATTGCTAATGCCATTTTACAAGCTGCTTATGATCATGGCGCTTCCAACATTCTGTTGGGTAAAAGTCCAAAAAAATCAGTCTGGAAACGGGTGTTTTCCGACCATATTGCCGATCAACTTTTAGAACAACCACATCCGTTTGAAATTACCTTTGTTCAGCCGCTACAGCAAAAGCAGCCTAAGCCTGTCTCATCTGGGGCAACTGGGGCGACATGGTTTGAACAGGGCATGAAGTTGAATCCGCGTGAATGTCTGGAAAGTGGCTTGATTGTCATGTTGGGCTGGGTGGTGGCCCTGATTAGCGACCATTTTATTGGCTACACCGATTTGGCACTGATCTTTCTGGTGACGGTACTTTTGGTGGCCATGCGAACCCGCATGCTGATGACCACTATTAGCGTATTGGCCTGTTTTTTATTGTATAACTATTTCTTTATTGAGCCGCGTTACACTTTTAGAATCAGTGCCGAACGTGGTTTGATAACCATCATGACTTTTATTGTTGCAGCGCTACTGGTGGGACGCTTAGCCAACCAGTTACGTGCCCAAGTGCTCAATTTACGTGCGGCAAATTCAGTCTCTCTGCAATTACAGGAACTAGAGCGCAAGCTGTCCAGTTGTGTGGATTTGGCGCAGGTGGTGGAAGTTTCCAAACAGCATTTGGACAGTGCGTTGCATGCCCACACCTGGCTGAAACTGGCTGCACATGAAACTGAAAATGTGGCTGACTTTAGCGATAAAGACCGTATTGCTGCGGACTGGACACAAAAACAGGGCAAAGCCTGCGGTCGATTTACCAATACCTTAACCCAATCGGCATGGTGGTTTAACCCGTGTCATCTTGGTGCCGAGTATGGGGTGATTGCCATTCGGTTTAATCAAAATGCAGCACAGTTAAGTTTTGAACAACAACGATTGGTCGAACTGATGATTGAAGATATTGCTCAAACAGCAGCCCGCATTCAGCTGGCTCAGCAATTGGAAAACTCGCGGATTATTGCCGAAACTGAAAAATTACGTTCGGCACTGTTATCCTCGGTTTCACATGACTTACGTTCACCTTTGGCTGCGATGATTGGTTCGGCAGATAGCTTGAAATATTATGGCGCACAGATGTCCGAGCAAGATCGGCTCAGTTTATTAGACACCATTCATATTGAAGGTGAACGCCTAGACCGCTATATCCAAAATCTGTTAGACATGACACGCTTAGGACACCAAGGTTTAACGTTGGCTCGGGATTGGATTTCAGTGGAAGAGCTGATTGGCTCAGCCACACAGCGTTTAAAGCGTTATCAACCCAGTGTACAAATTGAAATCACGCAACAGCCCGATTTGCCAGACTTGTATGTGCATCCAGCATTAATCGAACAAGCTCTATTTAATGTGTTGGAAAATGCAGCGAAATTTTCACCCGATCAGTTGCCCATCACCGTTACGCTTCAGCACGATCAAGATATGCTGCAAATTGAGATTGCCGATCAGGGTGTGGGCATACCTGAAGATGAACGTGAACAAATCTTTGATATGTTCTACACCATGCAACGCGGTGATCGCGGTAAAACTGGCACAGGTCTTGGCTTGGCAATTGTCAAAGCCATTATTGGGGCGCACATGGGCAGCATTGCAGCCTTTGCGGCTAAAGATGGTCAAGGCACACGGATTCGCATACGATTACCCCTTCAGCAGGAAAACTCATAATTTTTATGCCGCATTCTCATCTCGCACAGGGTTCCATTCTGATCATTGATGATGAACCACAAATTCGGAAGTTTTTAGAGATTGCCCTACGGGCACAAGGCTATCAGGTCGGGGTAGCTGAAAATGGCATGCAGGGTTTGGAAATCTTAGCAAGCCGTGGTGCAGGTTTGGTAATTCTGGATTTGGGCTTGCCAGATATGGAAGGGCAGGCGGTACTAACTGAATTAAGACAGTGGTCGGAAATTCCAGTCATTGTTCTTTCGGCACGACCAGATGAGCAGCAGAAAATTAGGTTGTTAGATGCTGGTGCAAATGACTATGTCACCAAGCCTTTCAGTATTCAGGAGTTATCCGCCCGCATTCGTGTTTTATTCCGTAATCAGCCTCAAGCCGCAGCGCACAATCTGATTTTTGATGATGGAAATTTAAGGGTCGATGTGGCGGAACATGTGGTTCAATTGGCGGGAGAAGAGATTTTACTCAGCAAAAAAGAGTTTCAGTTGTTAGCTTTACTCATTCGCCATCAAGGAAAAATTGTTACGCAAAAGCAGATTATGACGGAATTGTGGGGCATCACGCATGAAGAAGACACGCATTATTTGCGTATTTTGGTAAAAAAAATCAGAACAAAAATGGGTGACTCTGCCATCAGTCCGCAATATATCTCGACCATTGCTGGGGTCGGTTTACGTTTTGAAGTCTAATTTCCCCTGATTACTATCAGTCTTGCCGTGAATCAGAGCAGCTTTATTTCCGTAATCCCTGCATCTCTGATTGGGGAAACTGTCCAGTTCCCAAAATCTTTAAAAATGGACACTTTGGCAATCGAGCTATCGCTAAATAAAAGTTAAGACTTTGGGCATTGGCGTGGATAAAACGTGGGTTTTAGCAAAAATCAAAGCCTTTACTCAAAGGTATCACGCATTTTCTCAGATCCATCATTGCGCCTGCGGACAAGTGGTGATGGAAAATAACATTGAGCAAAGCCTAAGGCTGGGATAGTTTAAAAATTCAGACTTTGAAAAAGTTTTGGATGAAATTGCTCGGCACTCGAGTTGAGTGGGCATATTTCAGTTGCGGGATGCAATCAATACAACACAACAATCCATGTCACAGCATGGATGCAGATAGCCACTGGACTTGTCGGAGCCACCGCAGTTCAGTGCTGTATAAAATCATGGAAAAAAACAGAGGTAGATGGATGACCAGTTTACAAGCAATGCACAGTTTAAAAGATGTGGTATCTGAAAAAGAATGGGAAGCACGTTGTCAGTTGGCAGGACTGTATCGTTTAATCGCGCATTTTCGGATGACCGATTTAATTGACACCCATATTAGCTTACGTGTCCCCGATGAAGAGGGGCATTTCCTGATTAATCAATATGGCATTCCATTTGAAAGAATGACCGCTTCACATCTGGTCAAAATTGATTATGACTGCAGAGTTGTTGCTGATTATGATCAAGGTAAAATGGTCAATACTGCGGGCTTTGTGATTCATTCAGCGATTCACGATGCACGTAAAGATGTGCACTGTGTAATTCATACCCATACAGCGGACGGTATTGCTGTTTCGGCGCAAAAGCATGGGTTGTTACCGCTGTCTCAGCATGCCCTTAAGTTTTACAACAAGGTCAGCTATCACGAATATGAAGGCGTAGCCTTATTGACCGAAGAACGCGAGCGTTTGGTGAAAGACTTAGGGCAAAACCGTGTCATGATTTTACGTAATCATGGATTATTGTCGACAGGGGATTCTATTCAGCGCGCTTTCCACGAAATCTATTTCTTAGAGCGTGCTTGCCAAGCCCAGATTAAAGCCATGGCGGGTGGAGCAGAGTTGCACCTGCCTTCTGAAGCGGTACGTCAACACACAACGCAACAATTTGAAAGTGAACTCATTGAAATGGTGATGTTAAAAGCATGGAATGCCGCATTGTCTCTGATTGAACATCAACGTGACGAATACTGTGCATAAAACGATAAGCTCATTTCCCTGAGCCTTTTTGTTACAGTCTTATATTGCACTAGGCTGATTCAATTTCATTTAGCGATTGAATCAGCCTTTACTATTTCATGCAGTAGTTGAATTGTTTCATCCAAATTTAATCTAAAATATGGATAAAAAGATAAATTGTATTGAACTGCTCAGCACATTATTTTTTAGTTTTAAAGGCTTAATGAGAATGGCGAGTGCGAAGCTCAAACCTTTTTAGAGATCAAACAATAAGCTTTACTAAATATAGTCTTTCAATTTTGATACATAGTACTGCGTTACTTGTTCAATTGTCTAAAAGGTCTGATTCATGACTTCAGCACTAAGTTTTTTAGGAGTTAAGTGACTAGGTTGTTACGCAGCGATTTTAATTTCGCCCTGTATATGACAATGCTTTTTCAGAAATTCAAGTTGTAAACGGATGTTTTGTTCAAAAAGCTCTCCATCACACAGTTCAAAATGATTACTATCCAACATAAAGTACTGTGCATTTGGCATTTTTTGTACAGCCTTACGGATAGAATGTTCTGGAATGACAGTATCTCGTTGCCCCGAAATCACGATAACAGGCATAGATAATTTATGTGCAAAATTGATCGGGTTGTAAGTGCCTACTTCTAGGAAAACCCGGGCGCGCGTTTTATTTTCCCAATTTGCATGATCAGGTAGCTGAGATAAATACCCATCCCAAGCTTCTGGCATGGTCATCGCGGCAATTTCATCTTCACGACCAATAATCGGGCGATAAACTGGTTTGTTAATTAAGCCACCAAATAAGTCCATAAATCCAGCAAGGCTTAATTTTGCAAGTTTAGATAATGGAACGCCTTTCAAACCAGACAGACCATCAACATGAGGTGCCTGTAAAATAACAGCTTGGACTTGCCCATCACGTGCAGCAGTTTGAATAGCATGCCCACCAGAAAATGAATAACCCCAAAGAATAATTTGCTGTGTATCAATCTCATTGAGTGTTCTTACAAAACTTAAAGCAGCTCGCCAATCTTCTAAATGGCGCTTTGGGCTCACCCAGTGGCGAGGTTGTCCTTCACTTTCACCAAAACCACGATAATCAAAAGAAAATACGGCATAGCCCTGTGCAACAAAGCGTTCTGCAAATTTAGGCAGGCCAGCATCCTTAATCATACCAAAACCTTGCGCCATAATAATGACGGGAGCTTTACGATGGTTTGCGGGTAATTGTAATGTTGCTGCACAACGCGTGCCACGACTAATAAAATTGAGTTGTGAGGTGTTCATGATTGTAGTCCCTTGTTATCTTTATAGTGGATTCGATACTCATTCTCGTATCGAATCCACTGTCACTCACGACTTAAGCTGCTTTAGATTTAGCCTTTGCTTTATTTTGCTGTTCGCTTTTTTTTAGCCAGACTAAATGCGGGCTATCAATCGGCTGGCTGAACATCGTCTTATCTTTTTCCAGATTGTGACTGACAAACCAATCTTCCGACTTTCCTTGACGCGGTAAGACCCAGTCACCACGCTGAACATAACCAGACTGCATGCCATGTACAATACTGTGTTCAGTTTTTTCATTGACCGGTGCAACAGCTTTGACCGCGAGCACTTGACGAATATCCAATTCATTGATTAGGCGGCAGATATAATCACACGCTAAATCAATTTTTAAGGTCCAAGGGGCATTGGTATAGCCAAATAAATAAGCAAAATTCGGTACATCTTCAATCAAGACACCACGATAGCTCATTTTTTCATTGGGTTGAATTAACTCTTGATCCACCGAAATTTGAATACCACCCAACATTTGTAACTCAAGACCAGTTGCAGTCACAATAATATCGGCTTCCAGCGTTTGTCCTGATTTGAGTAAAATGCCATTCTCAGTAAAGCGTTCAATTTGATCGGTCACGACAGACGCTTTGCCATCACGAATCACATCAAACAAATCGTTGTCTGGAATGGCACATAGGCGCTCATCCCAAGGCATATATTTCGGGGTAAAGTGTGACATATAGTCATCGCCCAAAGCTTTTTGTACTCCTGAAAGCAAGAACGAGCGCATTTGTTTAGGGAAACGTTTAGAGACCTTATAAATACCGCGCTGCATAAAAATATTTCGCTTACGGAAAATTTTATAGACCAGTTCTTCCGATAACACTTTACGGCAAGCATCCACCCATTTGTCGGTATTTGGGACATTAATCACGTAACTTGGTGAACGCTGAAGCATGGTGATATGCGCAGTATCATTCGCCATAGCCGGAATCAGAGTGACGGCTGTTGCACCACTACCAATAACCACCACACGTTTATTGCGGTAATCCAAGTTTTCAGGCCAGTGCTGTGGATGCACAAATTGGCCCTTAAAGTTTTCTACACCCTCAAACTTTGGCGTATAACCTTGATCGTGATTATAGTAACCAGTTGCAGTAATAAGATAATTACACGTAAATTGGCAAGCTTCATTATTTGACTCATCAATCGCATTTACCGTCCAGCGGTTGGTTTGCGTAGAAAAATTTGCAGAAAGTATTTTAATCCCATAACGGATTTTTTGATTCACGCCAAACTTCTCTGCGGTTTCGACAAGATACTTTTTAATCGATTCACCTGAAGCCAGAACTTTATCACTGTTCCACGGACTGAATTTAAAACCAAAGCTAATTATGTCAGAATCAGAGCGAATACCTGGGTAGCGGAACAAGTCCCATGTTCCACCCAGTGCTTGGCGGCGTTCTAAAATTGTGAATGATTTATTTGGATTTTGTTGGACAAGTTGGCATCCCATACCAATTCCAGACAAACCTGCACCAATAATGACTACATCATATTCCATTTGCATTTTTGCGGCTCCATGTCGCAGTTTTTGTATTCTTCTTTTTATACTAACCTTTGAGCAAAATTAAACTTGACCTTATGAGACAGATATTTAACTTTGGGAGACATCAGCATCAGGCTAAAAACCAGTTCGATGGATCTTTAGCTTGGGAAGTCTAAGAGCATCTGTTTTAAATTTAAGGACTTAAGTGCTTTATAAATGAGTCAAACCGTGTTTACTACGGTATATACCTTTGAACACTCGAACCCCTTAGCTTCATGCTGGCTAAGTCCGAAGACAACGTTCTGCTTTGAGCAATCATCGCGTTTGCGTGCAATAGGGCGAAGCAAGCTGAAAAAACTTGTTGCTCAGGCACACTGCTGAAGCTTTGCATAGCCTGCATTTGAAAATGATGAATCGCAACGGCTTCAACCATCTTGTTGTTCAGTGCTGCAAGCAAGCACCATTTTTACGATATTTGAGAAAAGACAGCCTAATTTTTTCATAAATTATTTATTTTCAGATTCTTATGCTTTTATTGCATTGCAATTGCATTCTCGCTTGCAAGTACAGAACAGTAATAAATATCAAGAAACCATTCATTTGAGTGGTTTCTTCATCGGTCATCTTCACTATTTTGTAGTTTGTGATACTTCATTAGGATTCAGCACTTTTACAAAGTGTCTGAAAAAAATATGCACTATTCAAAATAGCTGCAACTTAACGGTATGAAAATACAGAATGATATTCAGGAAAGAAGATGAGTTATAAGGCATTTAAATTAGCAAAGTACCCTCAGGGTCATATTTCAAAAGATATTTTTGATTTAGTGGCATTGCCAAAACCCGTTTTGAAAGACGGAGAGTTTCTGGTCAAGCAGACACATATGTCATTAGATCCAGCCATGCGTACTTGGCTACAACAGCGTGAAGACAGCTACTTACCTCCAGTACAAATTGGCGAAGTTATGCGCTCATATGGTGTTGGTACTGTTGTCGAGTCACTGAATCCAAAATATCCAGTAGATGCACAGGTGGTGGGAATTACCGGCTGGAGTGAATATGTGCTGGGGCATGAAGAAATGAATGTTGTAGATGCCGCCTTATCTCCTGAAGCGGTATTATCAATTTTTTATTTCACAGGCTTAACGGCTTATGCTGGTCTGATGAAAGTCGGAAAACCGAAAAAAGGTGACACGCTAGTTGTGACGGGTGCTGCTGGGGCAGTTGGCTCATTGGTAGGCCAACTGGGCAAAGCTGAGGGGCTGCGTGTAGTTGGTTTTGCAGGTTCGGATGCAAAATGCAAATGGTTAGTTGAGGAATTGGGTTTCGATGCAGCCATTAACTACAAGTCTGACAATTTAGAAGAACAGCTTCTTGCCGCTGCACCTAATGGTGTCGATGTTTTCTATGAAAATACGGGCGGTCCAATTCAAGAGGTGATTTTTAAACAATTAAATCGCTATGGCAAAGTCATCGTATGTGGCGTACTTTCAGACTACAGCAATGACACGCCAACCAAAGGACCAAGCTGGGTGGATATTAACCTTAAAAGTCTAAGCGTGCAGGGCTTTATTGTGACGGACTATGTGGGCATTAGCGATGAAGCTATGTCTACGCTGGGTCGTTATGTTGCAGAGGGTAAGATTAAATTTAAGACTCATATGATCGAAGGTTTTGAAGCCTTACCAGATGGTTTAATCCAGTTATTTAAAGGTGAAAATACCGGTAAATTCATCGTTCGATTTTAATTGAAGAAGTAGTTATTCAGAGATTTGTACATGAATAAGCCTAGCGAAATAGGTTGTTCTGTACAAATCTGAATAGCTGCTCCATGTTGCTGAGCAGGCATAGAAAACGATCTCGAATCTGCACCGAATCTTTTTTTTTTGCAAGGGAGAGCAGTCTTGACCTTGAAATGCTTACTTCAAGGCTGTGTATGAATAATAACAAAGCTAAGCGCTGACCATTATTCGTTAGCATCATCAATCACGATAGCCAGTAAAATTTGCCATGCAATGGGCTGAGAAAAAACAGATCACGGGTAGCTCGGTCTAAATACTGAGAAAGCCGAGCTTGATCGATGATAATAAATGGATGGTGCGCTCTGCGGGACTCGAACCCACGTCGGTCGCTTAGGAGGCAACTGCTCTATCCAGTTAAGCTAAGAGCGCCAAGCGCAAATAATGTAACTGATTTTAAAGTAAAAAAAAAGTTATTGCCGAAACAATAACTTCTTTCCTAAGCAATAAACGATTTAGTTCTTGCTTGGTTTAATCATTTTAAAGAAGATCCACATCAGTACAACCCAGATTGGAAGCATAAGTACAGATTCTTTGAAGCCTTGGGTCCACATAATGTAAAGCACTGTCGCAATAAAGATCAGGACCAAATAGTTGCTTAGCGGAGACCACAGTGAAGGGAATTTGGTTTGTGTTGCCGTCGCTTTCATCGCTTGACGGAATTTTAAGTGGGTTAAGCTAATCATGGCCCAGTTTAAAACCAATGCACCTACAACCACATACATCAAGTGACCCAATGCATCTTCAGGAACGAAGTAGTTTAATAGTACGCAACCGAAAATTAATAATGCAGAGAACAGCACAGCCGGAATAGGCACCCCTTGTTTGTTCACGTTCAAGAAAACTTTTGGCGCATTTCCTTGTTCCGCTAAACCAAACAACATACGGCTATTTGCATACATCCCGCTGTTATATACAGAAAGTGCTGCGGTCAAAATAATGAAATTCAGTAAATGTGCCGCCCATTGGATTCCCATTTGACTAAAGATCATCACGAATGGGCTTTTGTCCAAACCACCTAAATCAAGCTGATTCCAAGGCACCAAAGACAAGAGAATGGTCAATGAACCCACGTAGAAAATCAGGATACGAAAAACGACTTGGTTGATGGCTTTAGGAATAGTTTTTTCAGGGTCTTTCGCTTCTGCTGCGGCCATCCCGATCAATTCAATCCCACCAAAGGCGAACATCAAGAAAGCCAGCATATAAAATAAGCCTTCAAAACCATTCGGAAAGAATCCACCATGAGTCCAAAGGTTACTAAAAGACGCTGTAGAGGTAGCATCTGCGGTAAATAATAAGTATAAACCGAAGACAATCATAGAAATGACAGCAGCAACTTTAATAATTGCTAACCAGAACTCTGATTCTCCATAAAACTTCACATTGCCAAGGTTAATAAGCGTAATGACAATAAAGAAGAAGAGTACAGAAGCCCAAGCAGGGATGTGAGGCCACCAGTAATTAATATATTTAGCGACTGCCGTCAGCTCGGTCATCGCCACTAAAATATAGAGAATCCAGTAATTCCATCCAGCTAGGAAGCCAGGGAATTTCCCCCAATATCGATAAGCAAAATGACTAAATGAACCAGCAACTGGTTCATGGACAATCATTTCCCCTAATTGACGCATAATCAAAAATGCAATTAAACCACCAATGGCATAACCTAAAATGATGGATGGACCTGCAGATTGAATAACCTGTGCGGAACCTAAGAATAAGCCTGTACCAATTGCGCCACCCATGGCGATAAGTTGGATGTGACGGTTCTTTAAGCCACGCTGAAGTTGTGAAGAGTTATTGTTCAAAGTTCTCAGCCCGACGATGAATGTATAGGGATTGTAAAGGATTGATTACACTTAGCCTAGTAGATGAACCAACGGTCAAATAATTTAACTAGGGGGAATTGTTTCTTTGCATATAAAATCGAATGATGAATCAATTGTTTAGATTTATTTAAAAAATGACTCTAACGTTCTGCCTGCTGTGAAAAAAATGATCAAGCGTTGTTTTTTTATACTTAAGTCCTGCAACGCCAAATTTTTTCATAAAAAGCAGTATGATGAGTACGATTGAAATTGAGCAAATACGCCAAAACAAAGAATCAGGAAGGATGAACAAGCCATGAGTTTCGCACCACAAATTAAAATTCCAGCCACTTATATGCGCGGTGGTACCAGTAAGGGTGTATTTTTTAAGCGCGATGACTTACCTGAAGCGGCTCAAGTACCAGGTAAAATTCGTGATCAAATTTTACTGCGCGTGATTGGCAGCCCAGATCCCTATGCTAAACAAATTGATGGCATGGGTGGAGCAACCTCCAGTACCAGTAAAACCGTGATTTTAGCCAAGAGCACTCAAGCCAATCACGATGTGGATTATCTGTTTGGACAAGTTTCGATTGATCAACCTTTTGTGGATTGGAGTGGTAACTGCGGTAATTTAACGGCTGCGGTCGGTTCGTTTGCGATTTCTAATGGTTTGGTCGATGCGGAACGTATTCCTGAAAATGGCATTTGCACCGTGCGTATTTGGCAGGTGAATATTGAAAAAACCATTATTGCCCATGTGCCGATTACCAATGGTCAGGTTCAAGAAACCGGTGACTTTGAATTAGATGGCGTGACTTTCCCAGCTGCAGAAGTTCAAATTGAATTTTTAGATCCTGCGGATGATGGTGAAGACGGTGGTGCCATGTTCCCAACAGGCAATGTAGTGGATACCTTGGAGGTGCCGAATATTGGCTCATTCCCTGCAACCTTTATTAATGCAGGTATTCCGACCATCTTTTTAAATGCCGAAGACATTGGCTATACCGGCACTGAACTGCAAGATGCGATTAATGGTGATGCAGCCGCTTTAGCCCGTTTTGAAACCATTCGCGCTTATGGCGCGCTAAAGATGGGGATTATTCAAGACATTTCTGAAGCAGAAAAGCGTCAGCATACGCCTAAGATCGCCTTTGTTTCCAAGCCTAAAGCCTATGTCTCTTCGAGTGGTAAAGCGATTACGGAAGCCGATACCGATTTATTGGTCCGTGCATTATCGATGGGTAAACTGCACCATGCCATGATGGGCACCGCTGCTGTTGCAATTGGAACGGCTGCCGCTATTCCAGGCACTTTGGTGAATTTGGCTGCCGGTGGGGGGGAACGTGAAGCAGTACGTTTCGGTCATCCATCAGGGACTTTAAGAGTTGGTGCTCAGGCCTTATTTGCACAGGGTCAGTGGCAGGTGAAAAAAGCCATCATGAGCCGGAGTGCGCGGGTATTAATGGAAGGCTGGGTGCGTATACCTGAAGACTGTCTCAAATAATCCCTCTTAAAGATAGATTTAAATAACAAGCTCTTATCGCAAGATAAGGGCTTTTTTTTATCTCTTATGCATTTAAATGAATATATAAATCTTAAATTTGTATATATTTTATTTTCATAAACTATTCGTAATTTATTAGATATTTTGACATTCTAATTTTGATAGCATTTTGCGTAGCTTTAACCTGAAAAAATGTAAATATTATGGTTGCTCATTCGACTCAAAATACCAGTGACTTTGATGCACATGAAGTCTTGGATTCACTGCCTTTGGCGACAGCATTGCTTAAACCATCGGGAGAAATTCTTTTCGCCAATCGTTTTTTTGCAGAATGCTTTGCTGTTTCGGTAGAACAGATGCAGAGGCAAAACATTGCCAAGTTTTCGCCACAATGCTTTCAGGTCTTTGAGCAAAATTTGCTGCGCTTTAAGCAGGGCTTGCCTGTGGAACCGTTTGAATATCAAATGGAGGGGCGTTATTACTGGATTGTCGTAAAACCGAACTGTGCTCCAAATGGTGAAATTGAATCATTACTTTTGTGCAGTTCAGACATTTCCGATTTAAAACAGAATCAAATGCAGTTAGAGGCACGTAACCATGAGTTGCGTCGTATCAGTGAAAAGGATTATTTGACCGGCTTATCCAATCGCCGAGCATTTGATTTGAAGTTGCAGCACTATTTGCAGAGCTTGGCACAAAATGAGATTCAGGAACTAACACTCCTGCTGATTGATGTGGACAATTTCAAACAAATTAATGATTGCTATGGGCATAGCCTAGGAGATGATGCCTTAAAGACCATGGCAAAAACCTTATTGAATGTGAGTGCTGTGGAGGTGGCAAAGAATATTTATCGGGTTGGTGGCGAGGAATTTGCGATTTTGTTGCCGAATACGACTTTAGAACAGGGCTGTGCCCAAGCCGAGCTATATCGTCAAGCTGTTGAAGCATTGGGGCAAGACTTTCATGGTCAGTGTTTAAACGAGTTTTCGATTTCGGTGGGGGTGGCGCATACCGCGGAATTCCTCTTCGCACGTCGTTTGTATGAACTGGCGGATCAAGCCCTGTATTGTGCGAAAAGTTCGCGCAAAAATTGTGTCTACTACACCAATCATACCGATTGCTATTCGTATCCACTCAAATCCGTCTGTTGCCGTGGTGCTGCATGTGGTTAAGTCATTTCCCAAGGCATGCTCATCTTTATTGGACCAAGCCGAATGCTGTAAGACATTCACTCTCACACGACCTCTGGCGGGATGCTTGATTTTGAGCAGGGTGTGGATTGTAGAGCATTAACTTTGATCTAATTGGGATTTGGGTGTATGGCGAAATTCGCATTTAGCGTACAATCACAGCCAATCCAAAGTTTGATGGTTAAACAGCATCCTCATGGATCTGTTTAGCGAAAATACGCGAGGCGAATGTGTCATCTTTAACCGACGTACAAAATAATACGTTGCAACAAGCGCAACAGCAGATTCAGCAAGATCTCCTTGCTGCATTACAGGCTTTTTCTTTACCTGAGCCGTTAAAAAGTGCAGTACATCATGCCGTGATGTTGGGCGGAAAACGTGTACGTCCAGCCTTATGCTATGCAACTGCCGCCATTCGTCCCAATCAACATCGTGCCGCTGTGCGTCGTGCTGCGGTCGCAGTCGAACTGATTCATTGTTATTCCTTGGCACATGATGATTTACCCTGCATGGACAACGACCAGTTACGTCGCGGTCAACCGACTTGTCATGTGGCATATGGCGAAGACACCGCACTTTTGGCTGGGGATATTTTACAGTCAATGGCCTTTGAGGTTTTGGGCAGCCGCCTATTCGATCAAGGTGAAGCGGTAGAGGCGTCGATTGTTTTAAAACAGATGCAAATTCTGGCGACGGCTTCGTCAAAAATGGTGTGTGGGCAAGTTTTGGATTTACAGGCCGAAGGCAAGTACATCGATCAAGAGGCGCTAGAAAATATTCATCGTAATAAAACAGGGGCGTTGATTACAGCAGCCATTATGATGGCTGCGGTCACCATTTTTCCGGGCACAGATCCCGCGATTCCGCAATTACGCCAATATGGCCAAAATATTGGTCTCGCCTTTCAAGTCCAAGATGACATTCTAGATATTATTGCCAATACCGAACAACTGGGGAAAACTGCAGGGAAGGATGAGCAAGTCGAGAAGTCGACCTATCCTGCGTTAATGGGACTAGAGCAGGCCCAAGCTTATGCCCAAGATTTACATGATCAGGCATTTGCTGCACTTCATTACTTTGAAGGTCAAGCTCAAGAATTAGAACAGATTTCTCAGTTTTTATTGTCGCGCCAGTTTTAACCCGCTGCCCTGACTCTTTCTGAACTGAGCACTCAGGTCTTGAACTTAAACACTCTATATCGCCCGTAGGCAATATAGAGTTTTTTTACGCACATTAGTGCGATGATTTGTACAATGTATCCGCTTGTTCAAAGCGTTCAGTAATGTCTTTTGCAGGGGGTTTATCCATTAAACTCACCACCACAATCGCGATGCTGGCACAGATAAAACCTGGAATAATTTCATAAATGCCAGTCGCACTGAACAGGTTTTTCCAGAGAATAACCATCATTGCACCAGTAATCATACCTGCTAAAGCCCCTTTTAAGGTCATGCGTTTCCAGAACAAAGACAGAATAATTAATGGACCAAACGCAGCACCAAAGCCCGCCCATGCATATGCCACTAAGCCAAGGACTTTCGCATCTGGATTACCTGCCATCCAAATTGCAAGAATGGCAATCAGCAATACCATCAGACGACCAACCCAAACCAATTCCTTTTGTGAGGCATTTTTGCGCAAGAATGATTTATAAAAATCTTCAGTGAGGGTACTTGAGCAAACCAAGAGCTGACAGCTTAAGGTACTCATAACTGCAGCTAAGATTGCAGCCAAGACAATACCCGCTACCCATGGGTTAAACAGCACTTTGGTTAATTCCATAAATACCGTTTCAGGGTTGGCATTCACAGCAGCCGCCAATTCGGGGTGTTGTTGGAAGTAAGCAATCCCGAAGAAACCAGCAGCCACCGCGCCGGCAAGGCAGAAAATCATCCATGCCATGCCAATACGACGTGCATTCGGAATTGATTTCACAGAGTCGGCTGCCATAAAACGCACCAGAATGTGCGGTTGACCAAAGTAGCCTAAGCCCCATGCCATTAGCGAAATAATCGCGACAACACTTAAATCCCCAAACAGGTTCATCGCTTGAGGGCGGGCAGCTTCTAGCGCTAGCGTTAATTCTTGAGTATCACTAAAGCTGAGTACAGCCACGATTGGGGTGAGAATTAAAGCAAAAATCATAAGTGTAGCTTGGATGGTATCAGTCCAGCTCACTGCTAAGAAACCACCAATAAATACGTAGCTGATGGTGGCAATTGCACTCACCCAAAGCGCGGTTGTATAAGAAATTCCAAACATGCTTTCGAATAAACGTGCACCTGCAACCATGCCTGAGGCACAGTAAATGGCAAAGAACACTAAAATGACGCATGCCGAGACAATACGCAGGACTTTTTTATGGTCGTTAAAACGATTTGAAAAATAGTCTGGTAGGGTTAAAGCATTGTATTGGACTTCGGTGTGTACACGTAGGCGCCCTGCAACCAAAAGCCAGTTGAGCCAAGCCCCGATAATTAAACCAACGCCGATCCACATTTCAGATAAACCAGAAAGGAAGATGGCACCCGGTAAGCCCATGAGTAACCAACCACTCATGTCGGATGCCCCTGCAGAAAGTGCAGTTACAAAACTTCCCAGACTACGACCACCGAGAATGTAATCATCAAAATTGGTGGTTGCACGATATGCCATGAGGCCGATAAAAACCATGGCAATGATATAGAAGAAAAAAGTGATTAAGGTCGGATTCAGTGAACTCATACGCTTATCCTTGGGAGTCAAATCACAAACTGAAAAATGGCTTTTAAAATGCAAAAAATTACAAAAAGCCAACAATATCCTAAGAACAAGGGCGCGATTTAAACATAAATTCACAATGTTTTCTGTTTTTTTTGTTCTAAAAAAAAGAATAGGCAGTCATAAACTGCCTATTACTTTGAAAGCTAATCAGAAATTGTTTATCGGAATTAAGGGTTACGACCCATAACACCGCGAATGGTATTTAACACGTCGGCAGGCAAGACCACGGTCTTGGCATTGTTGGATTTCGCCATTTCTTGCATGGCTTTGACATACTGCTCGCCAAGTAAGTATGCCACAGGAATTTCTTTATCTCCCACAGCCGATGTAACCATTTCAATGGCACGTTGCGAAGCTTCTGCCAAAACCACTTGTGCTTCGGCATCACGACGAGACGCTGCTAAGCGACCATCCGCTTCTAAAATAGCAGCTTGCTTTTCACCATCGGCCTTGGTCACGGTCGCACGGCGTTGACGTTCCGCAGCGGCTTGTGCTTCCATCGCAGACTGCATGGTTTGCGAAGGTTGAATATCCTGAATTTCAACGGTTTTTAAGGTGATGCCCCAGTCGGCAATGTCGTCGGAAATCGCAGCTTTAAGCTTGGCTTTAATGTGATCACGTGATGACAGGGCATCATCCAAATCCATTTCACCGACAATCGAGCGCAGCGAGGTCTGCACGAGATTTTGAATCGCCCAGGTGTAGTTTTCAATGCCATACACGGCTTTTTCAGGCGTGGTTAAATTAATATAGGCCACCGCATTCATCAATAACACGGCATTGTCACGGGTAATCACTTCTTGTGAAGGAATATCCAAAACAATATCTTTGGTGGTGACTTTATAGGCCACATCATCAATATAGGGAATGACAAAATTTAGCCCTGGACTCAAGGTTATGTGATATTTACCTAAACGTTGCACAATCCATTTGTAGCCTTGAGGAACAATACGTACCCCTTTAAAAATCGTGATGCCGACAAAGGCCAGCAACGCAATAACAATAATAGATCCCGCTGACATAAGTTTACTCGCTTTTATTGATTGTCATTATTGGAACGATGTGGTTGAACCACAAGGTCATTGCCCAGAATATCGACCACGCGCACTCGATCACCGACATTAACGCTGCTCAGTGTGCGGCAGTTCCATTCATCTGAGCCTAAAACTGGCATAGGAAACCGAACTCTGATTTGCTCATGTTCCATATTGACCTGAATGACCATGCCGACTTGACCGATGGTGGCTTCGCGTGAAAGTCCCGCTTGTGTTTTATCAATCGAAAGCGGTTTAACAAAGCGAAACCAAGCGACAGTGCAGAGAATGGACAAAATAATCCATAAGACCAATTGGAAGGTTGGGCTGAGCGATGGGAAAAGCCAAAAGATAATGCCCACTAAAATAGCGCTAATACCAAACCACAATGCGGCAAAAGCAGGAATGATCAATTCGGACAGCATTAAAACAACACCGAGGACAAACCAATGCCAAGGTTCAAAAACAAATTCCATACATCTACTCGTGTATTCTGTTAGTGAATGGTGATGATAAAAGACGCACCATTCACTGTATCAGATGTCTAAGATGATGAAAATTAAAAAAGTGTTTATTTAGAATTTGGCTTTGGGCGCAGGTTTAAAGGCGGCTGGTGATTTTTTAAAATTACTGATCGCCCCTTGAATGGCCTTGATTTTAAGTTGGGCGGCTTTTTCACCCTCTAAGATGGATTGATTGCTGGCTTTTAAATCCAGTGTACCTACATGACCGACTTTAGGCTGAATAACGATATTGGCCTGATTTAATTCGGCATTAATGCTCTGTTGCCCCATAATATTGATGGTTTGATCAAGTAGCCCCCACATATTCAGTGGTTTATTGCCGACTGGACGGGCAGAAATATCAACGGCAATCACAATATCGGCCCCCATGGCTTTGGCCGTGGTGACTGGAATGGGGCTGACTAAGCCGCCATCGACATATTTGGTGCCACGAATGGTGGTCGGTACAAACACATTCGGAATACTGCACGATGCCCGCACAGCCTGACCAGCATTGCCCATAATAAAGTCGGCTTTCTTGCCATTGTCCAAACGGGTGGCAACCGCGGCAAAGCGGATCGGGAATTTTTCAATTGGCTTATTACTGACATTTTTATTGACGTAGTCTTGCAATTTCTGCCCAAGCACAATGCCCTGGCTGTTGAGCGTTAGGTCACGTAGGTCAGACTCTTGGAGTTGAAGAGCGAGTTGTTGTAATTGGTAGGGCGTTTTTCCACTGGCGTAAATACTGCCCACGAAGCTGCCTGCACTGGTTCCTGTCACAATTTTTGGCTTAATACCATGTGATTCAAGCACTTTAAGTACACCAATATGTGCAAAACCTTTGGCCCCACCACCACCAAGTGCAATCGCGATAACAGGTTCACGAGCTTGGACTGGCGTGGTTACAGGTGGTTTGGTGGCAATTTTATCACACGCTGCAAGGCTCAAGCCGAGTAAGCCAATCAGGCCATATTGGAAAAAACGTAGCTGGGTCATTACACACGAAATAGCATAAAAGTTGCGCACATCAGAGCAAATTTTGGCATGTTTTTCCAGTCACTTTTTGACGAGAGTTTGTAACGGTTTGGCTAACCATGCAGGATTTTTTGCCGAGAATTGTCCCGAATAGCAGGCCAGAATTTTAGGCAAGTCTTCATTAAAATTTCCAGAGGGATGAAATACGCCTAAACAGCGAATCATTTTCTTTTCATAATCAAAAGCAAACATCACAATCGGAATCTGTGCCCCAACAGCAATTCGATAAAAGCCACTTTTTATAGTGTTGGCACTTTTACGCGTACCTTCAGGTGCCATACCCACCCAAATTTGATCTTTATTCTGAATAATCTGGATAATTTGCTGGGTGAGTCCATGTGGGGTCGCTCGATTAACAGGAATCACACCCACCCATTCTAGCAAAGGCTTAAGCGGGGTATGGAACAGGGTGTGCTTACCAAACACGGTAATTTGAATTCCCAAACCTAAGAGGGCTGTAAAACCATGCCAGGCATCGATATTTGAGGTATGTGGGGAAATAATTGCGACAGCTTTGGCTAAGTCAGGAAACTCACCCTCAAAAGACCAGCCTTGCGCCAGAAAAATTTTCCGGAAAAGAGATTTACTCCAACGCGAGCCTCGTGCAGGCACATGCGGCGGTAAGGTAGGGAAGCGAGACGCAGACATGGGCTTGTCATCCTGACAAATATTCTTGGTTTTTCTTGATATTACGCTTTCACTTCTCGCGCTTCATTGGCAAAATGTGAGCCGAAATATGCAAAAATGCTCAGCATTTTGTGAAAAATTAACCAACCGGATGGTCTCCATGCCCATAGCACAGAATATATATCTGCTATTGTTCTCGCTGTATTGGGCACAAGGTTTACCCGTCGGCTTTATGACGCATGCACTGCCCGTTATTCTAAGAGCAGAGGGCGTATCGCTAACTCATATTGGCGGCTTTGGTCTGTTAATGTTGCCTTGGTCGATTAAGATTCTCTGGGCACCATGGGTCGATCGCTTGGGCAATAATCAGCGTGGACATTATCGTAGCTGGATTGTACCTACACAGTTATTGACCGTCATTTTGCTGATCGTGTTGTCATTTTTACCGATTCATTTATTGCAGCAGCCTTTATATCTCGGCCTGTTTTTTATTGTGCTCCTGGCGATCAATTTTGTGGGGGCAACGCAGGATGTCGCTACCGATGGACTTGCGGTACGCATTCTGAAAACTGAGCAGCAGCATTGGGGCAATACCTTTCAGGTGATCGGGTCGCGTCTGGGCTTTATCATTGGAGGTGGTGCTGTACTCTGGATGCTAGATCTGTTCGATTGGCGTATAAGCTTCGGGTTGCTCGCCGCTTTGGTGTTATTGAATACCTTGCCCATTTGGCGTTATCAAGAACCCAAAAGAAATAACACGGTTCAGCATCAGTCCTTATCTTACTCACAAAAATATAGGGCTATCCGTCAGTATTTAGCGTATTACCGTAGCAGCCCGAATTTATGGCGTTGGCTAGCGGTGCTGTGTACTTTTAAAATTGCTGATGGTTTGGCTGGCCCTTTGCTGAAACCTTTGATGGTGGATTTGGGCTTAAGTTTTAGTCAAATAGGCTTGTACATTACGATGCTGGGGGCGCTGGCGGCTTTATGTGGCGCCGGGCTGGCTGGTGCATTGCTCAAGCGAATGCCGCGTACTCATGCGCTGTGGTGGTTTTCTTTACTTAAAATTATGTGTTTGGCAGCTTATTGCTGGTTGGCTTATCAATATGAACAACAGCAGGCGGTGAGTACATGGCTGATTTATGCGATTAATGCTGCTGAAGATTGTGTATCCGCCATGCTGTTAGTCGTTATGCTCACCATGATTATGCACTATAGTCGCCCCAATTTTGCCGCAACAGATTTCACCTTTCAGGTTGCTTTAATGGCAACCATTAGCGGCCTTTTATATAGCGTGAGTGGGGTATTTGCAGATGCTTTAGGCTATGCAAACTACCTCTTTTTCATCCTTTTTATTGCAATTCTCTGTCTTGTTACAATTT
Organism: Acinetobacter sp. GXMZU3951; assembly: GCF_054457875.1. Classification (NCBI taxonomy): domain Bacteria; kingdom Pseudomonadati; phylum Pseudomonadota; class Gammaproteobacteria; order Moraxellales; family Moraxellaceae; genus Acinetobacter; species Acinetobacter sp. GXMZU3951. The sequence continues at coordinate 63,739 of NZ_JBTLFO010000002.1, forward strand.
TTCGATGGATGGTGGTTGAAAAATAATCTTACAATTCAGTTGTTTGGCCTAAGTTAGCCTAAAGTATTAAAACATATATATAAATAAAAAATTCATCCTTTTGTAATATGTCACTGCAATGTAATATTTGTAACAAAATTAACACCAGGGAAAATGATTAATGAAAACCAAAATTGCAGCAGCGATTGCTTTAAGTTTGTTAGCGGGTTCAACTTTTGCGGCACCAACGTTCTATGGTGAGATTGATGCAAGTGTGGACTATTTACCAGAAGATAATGCTTCGGGTACTTCAGATAAAGATGTTGTAGAGGTTAGTTCAAACAGTTCTTACCTTGGCGTTAAAGGGGATGAAAAATTAAATGATCGCCTAAGTGCAGTTTATTTAGCTGAATGGGCTTTTAATGCCGATGGTGACGGGACTGATTGGTCTGCTCGTAACCGCTACGTGGGTTTAAAAGATGCAAAATTGGGTACAGTGAAAGTCGGTGCACATGACACGCCATTAAAACAACTGTCTGGTGTTGTAGATACGTTCAATAACTATGTTGCAAATAAAGCAGATATTACAGGCATTATGACGGGTGAGACTCGCTTAGCGAATGTTTTGGTTTATGAAGCACCAGCACTGACATTACCTACAGGTGCAATCAAATTTAATGCATTACTTGCAACTGGTGAAGATAGCGGTATTGCTAAAGGTAATGGTGCTTCTAAAGCTGCAGGTCGTGGTTTAGGCGATACCTGGTCTGCATCTTTGGTGTATGACAGCCCAATGTTTGTGGCAGGTGTGGCATATGACAAAGCAGTACCAACGACGTTTGCTGGCCGTGGTATGACAAATGCGTCAGTACCAGAAGTTTCAACTGCTGTTGCGGGTACTGCATTTGCAGCAGCAAATACTTTACGTGCGATCGGTCGCTTAAATGTGCTCAACAACAGTTTGGCATTAAAAGCGCTTTACCAAACGTCTGAAGTAGAAGAAACCTCATATGCAGATACTAAAGCATCTGATTATGCTTCAAACCTAGCAAATGCCCAAAATATTGATAATTCAGATGGCTGGTTAGTGGGTGCGGAATATAACTTCCCATCTGCGAAAGCTTGGACCATTAAAGCACAGTACAGCGCGAACTCTACTAGCTTTAAAGATAACTCTGATGATTACGATGCTGACCAAATTATGGCAGGCGTAGACTATGCGTTCAGCAAGCAAGTGAAGTTGTATGGTTACGGTGGTTACTTAACACTTGAGCGTGGTGATTTTGAAACGAAACAACCTGTTGTCGGTACAGGCTTAGAATTCAAGTTCTAATTTTAACTCTAAAAAAACCATTCAAAAGGACGGTGCAAAAGCAGCGTCCTTTTTTATTTTAAGTCAGTTTTAAGTTTATTTTTTTATCTTAACTCACAGGCTAAGATTTTTTAATTGTGATAACAAATGCTGCGACAAAAATTCAAGACCAGACCAATTTCGCTTTTGACCTTTAATTCGCTGCTTGCGATTTGGTTGGCGGTTTTTCTGAACTATGCTTTTTATGAAAAACTGCATGCTTTAACCCCGTATACGGGGTTTAAATCGGGCCTATTTGTTGCTGCTTCAGCGGGTGTGTTAATTGCAGCCTATACTTTTATCTTTCAGTTATTTAATTGGAGATATACCGCGAAACCAATTGCGATTGTATTGGTGCTTTTGGGAGGATTTGCCTCTTATGCGGTCAGTAGTCTAGGGGTTTTAATTACCCCAGATCAAATTCAAAACTTAATGCAAACCGATATGGCTGAAGCACGTGATACTTGGTCATGGCAATTGCTGACCTGGACCCTTGGCATAACCATATTACCAATTTTAGCCATTATTATGGTGCAAATTAAGCCGGAGCCAATGTTTCACCAAGTCATGAAAAAATCTATCACCGCGGTCGTGTCGTTGGTTATGGTCTTGGCATTGTTGTTTGTTTTTTATGTCGATTTTGCTGCAATTTTTCGTGAAAACCGTGATTTAAAAGGCATGATTTCACCGCAAAACATGATTGCATCATTAAGCTCTTACTATAAAAAGAAAGCCCCGAAAGAAAATCTACCTTTAGTCACTTATGGAACGGATGCCCATCGCGTTGAAAAAACCAGTGGACAAAATTTGCCTAAACTCATGGTATTGGTGGTGGGCGAAACCGCGCGTGCAGAAAGTTTCTCGTTCAATGGTTATGCCAAAAATACCAATCCAGAATTGTCGAAACAAAACGTCATAAACTTCTCTCAGGTGAGTTCTTGTGGTACGGCAACAGCGGTGTCGGTGCCATGTATGTTCTCGGGCATGCCTCGTGTGAATTATGATGAAAAATTGGCAAGTCACCGAGAAGGTCTCCTCGATATTGCACAACGTGCAGGTTATAAAGTGACTTGGATTGATAATAATTCGGGCTGTAAAGGCGCTTGTGATCGTGTACACAAATTTGAAATTCCAGCGGCATTAAAACAAAAATGGTGTGATGCTGAAGGCGAGTGTAGGGATGAACTTTTGGTGGATAGCTTAAAAAGCTACCTCGCCAGCATTCCAGCTCAAGATCAAACCCCACAGTTGGTTGTTTTACACCAAATGGGCAGTCATGGTCCTGCCTATTACAAACGTTCGACGGAAAAATTCCAGCCATTTAAACCGATGTGTAATACCAATGCAATTCAGGGCTGTAGTCATGATGAGTTGCTAAACAGTTATGACAACTCGATTGTATACACTGACCACGTGCTTAGTGACGTGATTGAAACGATTAAGGCGATCCCAAGTTATCAAATTGGATTCTGGTATTTGTCCGACCATGGCGAATCAACCGGTGAAAGTGGGATGTATTTGCATGGTGCACCTTATGCGATTGCACCGAGTCAACAAACACATGTGCCGATGATCATGTGGTTCTCGGGGGCTTGGCAGCAGCATAATCCTGAGCAAGTGAATTGTTTGCAACAACAAAAACAGGCTGTACGTAGTCAGGACAATTTATTCCCAACCCTTTTGAGTCTACTGGATGTACAAACCCAAGTGATTGATGAAAAACATGATATGTTAAAACAATGTAATAGTAACTCAACGGGCAAAGCCTAAGTCGGAATAACAAGAATGACTAAAATCTTAATGATTGAAGATGATTTTATGATTGCAGAATCCAGTAAAACCTTACTGGAATTGCACGACTATGCCGTTGAGTGGGTCAATAACGGTTTAGATGCGTTAAAACTGTTGTCGCAACAGCCTTTTGATCTGGTGTTGCTGGATTTGGGGCTGCCCATGATGGATGGTATGCAAGTGCTTGCTAAAATCTGTCAGAGCTTTCCAGCCTTGCCTGTATTGATTATTTCTGCACGTGATCAGGTTCAAAATCGGGTTGATGGTTTAAATCAGGGCGCAGATGATTATTTGGTTAAACCGTATGAATTTGTTGAGTTACTGGCACGGATTCAGGCCTTGTTACGTCGAAGCAATCATGAAACCGTCAGCTCAGAAGTGAGCTTATTGCGCTATGGCAATTTGGAGTTAGATGTTGAACAACATATTGCCTTGCTGAATGGGCAGGAATTAGAGCTGTCGAATCGAGAATGGGCGATTCTGGTTCCGTTGGTGAGTTTCCCGAACAAGATTTTTTCCAAAGCCAATTTAGAAGATAAGCTGTATGACTTTGACAGTGAAGTGAATAGCAATACCATTGAAGTCTATGTACATCACTTACGTGCCAAACTGGGAAAAGATTTTATTCGGACGATTCGTGGTTTGGGTTATCGTTTAGGTAAATTGGACTAAAAATATGATGCAACGATGGACTGAAAAACGGGCCAAAATGTCGCTGAAGCAACGCTTAATTCTATTTGTTTCAGGTTTTAGTCTATTGTTGGGTGGATTGCTTATTTTTACAGCGTATTGGATTTCATTAGGTGAAATTGATGAAATTATTGATGCGCAAATGCAAAATTTGGCGGAACGTGTTGCAGCGCATGATCCCGAGCCGATCAAAAGTCATTACGACATGCACAAACACTACCACGAAGAAGATTTATTTGTTGATGTCTGGGAAAAACAAAAGCAGCCAGATCATCAGTTTAATTTATTGTTACATCAGGTGAATCAGGCCGGTTTTTACGATCAGGCGACCAGCCAAGGTGACTGGAGAACCTATGTTCTCCCCACAGACACCTATCAAATTCAAGTCAGTCAGCCTTTAACTGTGCGACGTCATCTAGCACTGGAATTGGCTGGCAGCATGTTTGTGCCTTATCTGCTGATGATTCCTTTTATTTTATGGGGCTTAGGCTGGGTGATTTTGCGTAGCCTCAGACCCTTGGATGAATTTAGACAAGAAATTGCACGCCGTGGACTCGATGAACTGAGTCCGATTCGCTTGAACCGTTATCCTGTGGAATTGATTCCTACCATTCAAGAGATGAATTATCTCTTTGAGCGTATTTCTTCAGCACAGCAGGAACAACGCCAGTTTATTGCCGATGCCGCACATGAACTCAGAACGCCGATTACTGCCCTGAATTTACAGATGCAGATTTTATTACGCGAATTTCCAGAACATGCAGCACTAGAAAAATTAAGTCAGGGGCTTATTCGTATTCAGCATCTGATTAGCCAGTTACTGGATTTGGCCAAGCAAGATGCCAGCAGCCTAGATACTGTCACTTTGCATCCCTTTTACTTAAACCAAGTGGCCGTAAATTGTGTTGAGCAATTAATCCATGTGGCTTTGCAAAAAGATATTGATTTGGGTATGGAACGGCAGGAAGAAGTTGTGGTGTATGGGATTGAATTTGCCGCACGCTCCATTATTTATAATTTGATTGATAATGCGATTAAATACACACCTAAAGGTGGCGTGATTAATGTGTCTATTTTTTCTCAAGATGGCAATGCGATGATTCAAGTTGAGGACAGTGGACCCGGCATTGAACCTGAGCTGTATCAGCAGATTATGAAGCGGTTTTATCGGATTCATCATCATTTGGAAATGGGCAGTGGCTTGGGCTTGTCGATTGTGCAGAAAGCGACAGAACACCTCGGTGGAAAAATCCAGTTTGGTCGCAGTGAAAGCTTGGGTGGATTATTTGTACAGATTCAATTTCCGCAAAATCAGCCGGTCCATGAATAAATGCAGGCTCATTTTGTAAGATAAGCATTTTGCTTGTTTGAATGGATAGCCTCAGTTCGGTCATTTAGACCCAGATGTTTCAAGATCGCGGTTTTATAATACCCTGCAATCGATACGGGTCTATTTAGCGCAGATGGTACAGATACTCTGCTTACCATCTTAAGTCGATTTAAATGGATTTCCCCAGAAGCCGCTTATGCGGCTTCTTTGTTTGATGTGGTTGTCATAGCTTGAACTGCGGGTAAGTCCGACGACACTTGAGCGGAATGTGTTATGTCTTGACGCACTAAATATTTGTTAAACATCGGGTAGAGGCAAACATTACAACTCCAAATGACCCACGCCGTCCAAAGATTGTGACTAAGAAAATGTGCGCCACGCATCATTTGTGCCCAGCCCATCGCAAAGCCCAATATCAAGCCTGCAAGCAAATAAAAATAAGCCCGTTTGGGCTGACTTTGGCGAAAAGCAAAGAAGCCTGCCATTAGGGAAAAGCCAGTGGCGGCATGTCCGCCCGGGAAACAGTGCCCGTGCCGCAGGCTAAAATTCCACAGGAATCCTGTAGCCGTGGGATCGGTCATATTCCAAGGGCAGGCATGTCCTGATTGGGATTTAAGGATACCAATCATACTGCTACTGAAGATAACCAAGAAAAACAGATAGGCATATTGCCAACGCTGCGGGGCAAGACTTTCCAATTTGAAACTGGCAAGCCAAAGACCCAAAAAAAAGACATCACAGCAAATAATGAGATTTTTGATATAACGATGGTTTAGGGTTTCCAAAAACCAGTTATAGCGCCAAGGAAACTCACCATGTAGTCCTGTCCAAGGCTGAATGAGGCTTAAGTCGAGTTGTCCTGCGACAGGAAAAAAAGTCTGTAGCAATAAAAAACTGATCAATAAAATCAGGGCTTGGGACAGACTAAATCGTTGTAATTCTGACATCATCTTGCCGAGCTGAGAAAGATTCGATGCACTGATTAGAGCAAAGCGATCTTAAGGCAGACTTAATTGAATCTTAAACGCAGGGGAGTAGCAGCAGAATTATGTGCTCAAGCACGGATGGTTGGGCGAGGTCTCTATGTGTAGAGCATCCATAAAAAAAAGCGATTCTTTAGAATCGCTTTGCAACATGCAGAAAATGAACAAGATTAAAACATACTGTCATCGGAATTGGCTGAAATTTTGTGAATAGACAAATCTGCGCCACGGAATTCATCTTCTTGTGATAGACGAATGCCAATACATGCTTTTAAGCCGCCATAAACCACGAAGCCACCAGCCAGCGCAATCGCAATCGCAAATAGTGTGCCGATTACTTGTGACATCATGGAAACGCCACCGATGCCACCTAACCATTGTTGTCCGAAAATGCCTACAGCCAAGCCACCAAATGCGCCACAAATGCCGTGTAAGGGCCAAACCCCAAGCACATCATCGACTTTGAGTTTGTTTTGGGTATAGGTGAAGAATTTCACAAAGATGATGCCCGCAATGGCACCAATCACTAATGCACCAAAAGGATGCACTATGTCTGAGCCTGCACAAATCGCCACCAAGCCAGCGAGGGGGCCATTGTGTAAGAATCCAGGGTCATTTTTACCGATCATGTTGGCGGTAATGGTGCCACCCACCATGGCCATCAAGGAGTTAATCGCGACCATACCTGAAATGGCATCTAAACGCTGAGCGCTCATGACGTTAAAGCCAAACCAGCCCACAATCAGAATCCAAGACCCTAGCGCAAGAAACGGGATGGAAGAGGGCGGATGTGCACTGACACGGCCATCTTTTTTATAGCGGCCATGGCGCGCACCCAAAAGAATCACCGCGGCTAAGGCAATCCAACCGCCCATGGCATGCACGACCACTGAACCTGCAAAGTCATGAAATGGTGCACCAAAAGTGTGCTCTAACCAGGCTTGTATGCCTAAGTTTCCGTTCCAGACGATCCCTTCAAAAAAAGGATAAACCAATGCCACCAGTAATAAGGTGGCAATTGCTTGGGAACGCATTTTGGCTCGTTCTGCAATCCCGCCCGAAATAATGGCCGGAATGGCCGCAGCAAAGGTTAATAAAAAGAAGCAACGCATCAAGTTATAACCATGATCAGCGGCTAAGGTTGCACCCATGTGGAAAAAATGGTGTCCGTAGGCAATGTAATAACCCACAAAAAAGTATGCCATTGCAGAAAGTGCAAAATCAGTCAGGATTTTACTGAGGGCATTGACCTGATTTTTATGTCGAACTGTTCCGAGTTCTAAAAATGCGAAACCAGCATGCATTGCCAGTACCAGCACTGCGCCTAGCAGTAGAAAAAGTAAATCGATATCTTGCATAGTTTGCTCGAAAAAAGTGCTAAATACGACTTTAGGTACAAATATGGGAAATGATTTTGCACCAAAATAGTTTAGTAAATCTAAAAATTGGAGTCCTTCTTCAAAATACTCCGTTCATGAAAATAGCTAAGCAAAAAATGCACCAATTTTGATGAAATTATGATGAATTGGGTGGAAAATAGTGCGTATTGACTTAAAACAGTGCTGTAATTGACATATTTTAAATACAAGAAAATTAGAGATTTAGAAGAATTAAATTAGAAATCATAGTGATAAATTAAATTATTGTTCAGAAAATCCATAAGACTGATGGTCTATTTGATTAGCCCGCTTATCAAGAGCATCAGTGGATGGACTCAGAGCTGAGAGCAGAGTGATTGGGGAGGGTTGCAGCGAGCCTTGCAGTGGTATTCGTTCACCAAGTGCAGCAACATGCCAGCACTTGGTGAGACAGGGTTTAGTGCAAAATATTATCTAAGAATTGCTGAGCACGTTCTCCGCGCGGAGTGTTAAAAAATTCATCTTTGGTACAGTCTTCGACAATTTTTCCCTGATCCATAAAAATAATCCGATTTGCCACTTGGCGGGCAAAGCCCATTTCATGGGTCACGCACATCATGGTCATGCCTTCTTTTGCCAGTCCAACCATCACATCCAGTACTTCGTTAATCATTTCTGGATCGAGTGCCGAGGTCGGTTCATCAAACAGCATGGCAATTGGGTCCATACTCAATGCACGGGCAATTGCAACCCGTTGCTGCTGACCGCCCGAAAGTTGCGCTGGGTACTTGCTGGCTTGGGAACTCAGACCAACCCGATCCAAATAGGCGAGTCCTTTTTTCTTGGCTTCCTCTGCACTGCGCCCCAATACTTTAATCTGGGCAATGGTCAGGTTTTCAGTGATACTTAAGTGCGGGAATAATTCAAAATGCTGGAACACCATTCCCACTCGGCTACGCAGTTTGTTCAGGTCGGTTTTCGGGTCGGCAATGGGAATGCCATCGACATAAATTTGCCCTTTTTGAAAGGGTTCCAAACCATTAACGGTTTTAATTAAAGTGGATTTACCTGAGCCTGAAGGGCCGCAGACCACCACCACTTCGCCTTGGCAAATTTGCGTGCTGCAATCGGTCAGCACCTGAAAATCTTGATACCATTTACTGACGTTTTGGAGATCAATCATTACTTTTTTATCACTCATACTTTTAATCTCCTTTGTAGTTTTTTCACGGCAAATGTCGCCAAGGCACTGACGCTAAAGTAAACCAGACCGGCAAATAGAATGTACTGGGTCAATAATGACATCAGGTCGCCACGGACATAATTGGTACGGAAAAAATCCAGCAAGCCAATGGCATAGACCATGGTGGAATCTTGGAACAAGATAATGGTTTGTTGCAGTAACAGCGGGGTCATTTTCCGAAAGGCTTGCGGCAGAATAATTAATCGCATGGACTGACTATAATTCATGCCTAAAGCATAGGCTGCAGCACTTTGACCTTTGGGAATGGACTGAATGCCTGCGCGGACAATTTCCGAGAAATAAGCCGCTTCAAACAACATGAACGCCACAATACTCGACACCAATGCGGTATCAATGGTTAGATAAGTTCCCGTAATCGCGGTGTAGAAAAATGGGACCGCAAAGTAAAACCACATCAGCACCAGCAGCAAGGGGATGGAACGGAACAAATTCACATACGCCTGCGCGATTAAATTCAGGGCACGGATCGAAGAAAGCCGCATCAGCGCCAGCAAGGTACCAATAAAAATCCCGCCCAGCGTAGCTAGAATCACAACTTTTAAAGTAATGCTCAGACCATGCCATAAAGCAGGCGCAGAGAGATGTAAATCTTGAAAAAATGCAGTGAGCCAATCCATTATTTATCTCCCGCAATTAGGCCTGGAATGCGTAAGCGTTTTTCCAGCAACGTCATCAATTGAATCAGGCAGATATTAATCACAATAAAAATAATGGTGACGTAGGTATAAATCTCGATGGTGTTTTGGGTGTACTCGCTGATGGTTTTCATTTGCGAAATAATTTCTGCCACACCAACCAGTGATGCAATTGACGTGTTTTTCACACAGTTGGTCAGTTCCGAGCTTAATGGTGGCAAAATAGTGCGAAATGACTGCGGCAAAATAATGTGACGGTACAGCTGTGCCGTACTAAAACCCAAGGCATAGCCTGCATTGACTTGTCCAGTCGGCAGGGCTTCAATCCCTGTGCGGACTTGTTCACACACCCGCGCTGCGGTAAATAAGCCTAAACCAATACTGGCGGAAATCAGTGCACTGGTACTGGCACTCAGGTCATTCACCCACCAGTCATGCAGCGAGCCGGGTAGAAAATTGGGTGCCACATAAAACCAAATAAACAATTGAATTAATAATGGGACATTACGAAAAATGGTCACATAGGCTGTGCCAATGGCACGAGCAGTTTTGTTCGGAAGCGTACGCATAATGCCAAGCAGACTGCCTAACACGAAAGCAATTGACCACGCCACAAGGGCAATGACCAGTAACCATCCTAGACCCGTTAAAATCCAGTTCAAATAGGTACTGTCACCGACACCAGTAGATTGAAACAATACGCCCCAGTTCCAGCTATAGTTCATAGGAGCTCCAGTCTTTCTATCAGACAGGTGTTGAACCTGCCTGAATTATAAAAGATCAGTGATCAACAATATTATTGATCACGGTCATGCGGTGCACTAATCAAAGCTTTGAGTTGGTCAGACATCGGGAAGTTTAGGTTAATGTTTTTCGGTGGAATCGGTTGCTCAAACCATTTCTTGTACATGTTGTTAATTTCACCTGAGCTATACACCGATTTAATCGCATCATCCACCACTTGTTTAAATTCAGGGTCGCCTTTACGCAGCATACAGCCATAAATTTCATGGACTGGCGATGTTCCGACAATCACCCAATGATCGGGATCTTTCGATTTGGATTTTTCCCCGGCCAGTAAAATATCATCCATCATAAATGCAGCGGCACGTCCGTTTTGTAGCATCAAGAAGGATTCAGCATGGTCTTTGGCAGAGATAATCTCGCCAATCCCCAGTTCCTTTTCATGTTGGCGGATATATCGTTCAGAGGTTGTGCCCGCAGTCGTGACCAGTTTTTTACCTTTTAAGTCGGCAAAATCTTTAACCCCAGAATCTTTGGCGGTGAGTAGGCGAGAGCCCACTTCAAAAAAGCCCACCGAGAAATCGACTTGTTGCTGACGTTCTTTGTTGTTGGTGGTCGAACCACATTCTAAGTCGACTGTACCATTCGAGACCAAAGGAATACGGTTTTGACTGGTGACCAAGTTATAGCGAATTTTCAGGTCAGGCATATTCAGTTTTTGTTTTACGGCATCCACCACTTTCAGCTGTAAATCATGGGCATAACCGACAGGTTGGTTCGGATTATCGGCAATATAGGAAAAGGGAATAGAAGAGTCACGGTAGCCAAGCACAATGGTGCCAGACTGTTTAATTTTGTCTAAAGTCCCCGAAGTCGCGCTGTCTTTGGTCGCTGTTTCATTACTACTTGGTGATTTGTCACTACAAGCACTCAGCCCAAGTACTAAGGTACTGGCACAGAATAGAGAGGTTAGAGACCGTTTAAGTAACATAGATAAAACTCCTTGTGTTTTGTTGTCATCATTCGCTTTATTTATTGACTGAATATCCATCAGCTTATTTGTTTTTTGCATATATCTGTTTGTTAGACAAACAGCTTTCACTTCATCTTAGCGCGAGTTTTAACCGCTTGCGAAGCCTAGATTGTTGATGCTTTGTTAATGATAACTGTCTAAGATTTAAACAAATTTAAGCGTCATGGACGAAGCCATCAGTGAACAAAGCAGAAACTATGCCTAAGCAAGATTGTGATATTAAATAACATAATGTTTTTAATATAAATAAACAATAATTCAAGAACAGCGTCAGCAAGAAAATTCAATGTCTAAGATGTGTTTTTAATACTATCTATTTGAATTTAAAATATTAAATAGTTATTTTATCTGATGAGGGATATCTATTTATGCTACTGATTGTATATTTAATCGGCAATTTTGAATTTTTGGGCACACTTATTTGATGGGGAAATCCACGCTGCTCAGTTGCCCATAAATAATGCACATGCCTATACAGCAGCTGAAATGATGGTCTTGTTTGTATATTGTGTTGGCGTTTCGCCCTGACTTGAATATTGCTATAGTGCTTGTTTTTAGTGGGGATTGGCGATGTCCTTCGATCTTAAAGTCAGCGTACAGCAAAGGGCGGAACAGTCTCCACAGCAGAAAAAGCTGAATCGCCTGATTGATAAAATTGAACAGCAAAAAATCAGCCTTACCACATGGCAAAATGCCCAAGCCGAAATTCAACAACATACACGGCAAAAACTGCTGCCTGTCTATAACGAACTGCATGGTGTCTTATTTCAGCAGTTGCAACAGCTTTGGGATGTGCTACACCAGCATGAATTTTCCAAAGCCGATATGCAGCAACTGGATGAAAGCATTGCCCAGCGTGCGCGCATGTTGAAGCATTCGAAAATGCTCTCCAACGAGCAGCTACAACTTGTCGATGAGATTTATAATTTTTATCAGCAACATGCACAACAGTCCGCAAAGAAAATTAAAAAAACGCAGCAAGTAGAAGTCGATCAGTCTGAAACTGAAGAACAAACTGAATTATTTGAAGATAACTTTGAACACTATGCTGCTGAGCAGCAACAAGCGCGTGAACAAGCCAAACAGCAAAGACAGCAACAAAAGCGAGAACAAGCGGAGCAGATGGCAGCGCAGTCGCTGAAAACTGTATATTTAAAAATTGCCGCGATGATTCACCCAGACCGTGAACAAGACGAAAGTAAGAAAGAGGAAAAAACTGAGTTGTTCCAACAAGCCAGTCAGGCCTATGAACAGCAGGATTTATTTTATTTGCTGAAACTTCAATTACGGCTTGAACAGAATAAAGGCGTAGGGGCGAAAGCGTTATCTGCGGAGCAAGTGAAGTTTTATAAACTGGCGTTGGATACGCAAAGTCAGCAGCTTGAAAGCCAAATTACTGAGATTTTAGATTCTTTTCAGTTGTCGAAGAAAGTGAAAGCGGAGCATGTGCATATGAGTGATGTGTATAAAGCCATAGATGCAGACTGTACTGAGTTAAAGCAGCAGTTGAAGTGGGAAAAAGAACGCTTAAAGCATATGAAAAAGGTGAGTGGGGTGGAGATGTTGTTGGGGCATGGGGCTTTGTAAGCTTTTTTAAAAGCACCTCTCCCCTTGCGCAGCAGTACTGCTCATCTCCCGAAAGGAGAGGGTACGTTGAGTATCGAATAACTATTAAATTTACAATGTTAATATTACGTTGGTTTTATAGGTACTTCGTGTCTGTTATTGAAATTGATATGGACTATTATTTCTGGGTTCAAGAAAAATCAAACGTTCAAATCAAGAAGTTCAGAACATATATAAAGCCCACTACAAGATAGACTATATGCCACCAATACAATTGTTTAGTAGCATATTTCGCTAACTTTTACTTGCAGTAATGTTCAATTAAAGCCTCTGATAGTGAAGTACTGTCGAGTCGTTCCGTGATATCCGCATTGAAGACCCGATGATAGATGATATGGGTTTGATCAGTAGAAGGGGCATATTCAAAATCGTTATCACGCAAGATCGACTCCCTCATTGTAACTATCTCAGCTGCACAATCGATCTTGAGCTTATCTTCTCTCGAACTCATGACATCAGCGATGCCAGGATCAAATGATTTAAGCGTTAAGTCACCTTTACCATTCTTTTTCAATTGAGTGGATTGATCCATATTTACATACGTGGCGGAAAAGGTAACTTTTGATAAATCTTCGAGATACGCCCACCGTGTCATTATCTTATTCTGCGGCTTCACAGTCGAGGCATCAAGTTTACAAGTATTTTTGAATAAATCTTCGCCCAACGGAAATGAGCGCCACAGCCGTTCAATGGATTTTGGCTGAATAGGGTTGTAAAAGAATCTCTCTTCGACATTGCCTGATCTGTGCTCAATGTAACCATAGTCGTCAGGGTCTTTGTAAGTGCCTGGTCTGTCGTTTAAAAAGCGGTAATAGTTTGCTGCTCGTTGGTTTTCACAGTCCAATCGATAGATATAGACTGTTTCAGAAGTACCATACTTACCCCCAAGCGTTTTAACGCGCAAGAATGGAGATTTATCTTCGTCAAAAGTTAACGTGGTATCAATGAATGTTTTTCTGGTGTCATCAGACTTTTCCAATTTCCATTTTGGTTGTGACTGTAGAATTTTGGAGTATGTTTCCTCAATATTTGAATGAGTGCAACCACTTATCATTGCTGCCGTCAATGAGATGAAAATCAGTCTTTTTTGCATAGTAAAACAGCCTTGTATTTATTCATTTGTAAAGTGGGGTGTATATGTCTAGTTGAACTTATTTAGTTCATCTGGCTGTTTTGTTTGTGCCGTATTGCGTATTCATCAACTTCTTTTGCCACAAAACCTTGATTTGGTATGTTTGGCTCAAGATTATTATGTTGCATTGGATCTGGTTAACAAAGGAAAGCACGCTTTATTTTATGATCCTTCAAGTAAAATAGCGAAGTAGCACAGGTATCTTCGAGAACATTTACTGTAATTGCATCATTTTTTAAAATAATTCGAGCTTTTTGAGGGGCCTCCTCAAAAGGAGTCATATCAGCATTATCAAGCTGCATCATATCTACAAATTTCTCACCTTTATGCGCAATTTCAAATACACCAAAGCCATCTAAATCGTACCCTTCATCATCATTTTCATAAAAATAAACTTGATCACTATCTGCAATACGAAATTCAAATAAGTATTTCATTCCATTCTTCTTGGGATTTTTCAGAACACGAAATGCATCAGGCTTTTTGTCACCATTAAAGTCGATCAGCATTGGTTTTTTTAAATGAGTAATATCAACAGTATAACCATTTGGTAAAGGTGTTGGATTGTTGACTAAATTTTGATTTTTTTCAGGTTTTTGAATATTTTTAGGCTTTTTAATTTGCTCTGACTGAACTGTTTTATCTTCTACTTGTATAGTATGAATTTCACGATCACATGCGGTTAGTATGCATATGCACATTAGAATTAATATTGAATTTTTCATTTGTTCTATTATAAATAAAGGGCTGAATAATCAGCCCTTTATACAATAATTTAGATTAAATTACCAACACATTACAGCGCCGCAATCTGCTCCATATTCGCTTTAATCTTCGCTAACTGGTCAGCAAACTCAGCCAATTTCGCTTTCTCGCCTTCAACTACAGCAGCAGGTGCTTTCGCCACAAAACCTTCATTGCCCAATTTAGTTGCAATTTGGTCATGCTGCTTTTGTACTTTGTCTAAGTCTTTTTGTAGGCGACCCAATTCCGCTTTCGGGTCAATTAAACCTTTCATTGGAACAAATACAGACACGTGACCTACAACAGAGGAAGAAGACAATGGCGGTTGTTCAGCATCAGCCAAGAAGGTAATGCTTTCAACTTTTGCTAAAGCTTTAAACAACGCTTCAATACGCGTGATCTGTGCTTTTTCAGCTTCAGTGGTGTTTTGAAGCAGAACTGGTAATAAACGTGCATTACCTAAGCCCATTTCACCACGGATGTTACGTACCGCACCAATCAAACCTTGTAACCACTGCATGTCCGCTTCTGCTTGCTCATTGATTTTCTCTTGAGCAGGCACAGGGTATGCCGCAGTCATAATGGTTTCACCTTGAATGCCGAGCATTGGCGCAAGCGTTTGCCAAATTTCTTCAGTCAAGTACGGCATAATTGGGTGCGCTAAACGTAAAGATGCTTCCATCACCGCTAATAACACACGACGAACTTCCGCTTTGCGCTCTTCAGACACCTCTGCATCGTTCAATACTGGCTTGGTCAATTCCACATACCAGTCGCAGTATTCATTCCAGATGAAGTCATAAATTGCTTGAGCAGCCAAGTCTAAACGATAAGTTGCAAAGGCTTGTTGAACCGCAGCTTCCGCTTTTTGTAAACGGCTCATAATCCACTGTTCAGGCAATTCCCAAAGATCAGGACGTGCAGTTTGACCCACAGTTTGACCTTCAACATTCATCAACACGAAACGAGTGGCGTTCCAAATCTTGTTACAGAAGTTGCGGTAACCTTCAACACGCTTCATGTCGAACTTGATGTCACGACCCGTATTGGCAAGCGCACAGAAGGTGAAACGCACCGCATCTGTACCGTAAGCCTGAATACCTTCTGGGAATTCTTTACGGGTCGATTTTTCAATCTTCGCGGCTTGTTTCGGGTTCATCAAACCAGTGGTACGTTTTTGTACCAAAGTTTCAAGGTCTACACCGTCAATCAAGTCTAATGGGTCAAGTACGTTACCCTTCGACTTAGACATCTTCTGGCCTTCACCATCACGCACTAAACCATGGACATACACAGTTTTGAACGGAACTTGTGGCGTGCCATCTTCATTCTTCATGAAGTGCATGGTCATCATGATCATGCGCGCGACCCAGAAGAAGATAATGTCAAAACCTGTTACCAACACATCCGTCGGGTGGAAGGTATTGAGGAAATAGTTTTCCGCATCTTTAGCTTTGTCGCCCGTCCAACCTAAAGTCGAGAAGGTCCACAGGGCAGATGAGAACCATGTATCCAGTACATCTTCATCTTGGCTGAGTGCCACATCCGCAGGGATGTTGTTGTTGGCACGCACTTCCGCTTCATCACGACCCACAAAGACATTACCTTGTGTATCGTACCAAGCTGGAATACGGTGACCCCACCAGAGCTGACGTGAAATACACCAGTCTTGAATGTTGTTCATCCATGCCATGTACATGTTGCTGTATTGCTCTGGTACGAACTTGATGCGACCATCTTTCACTGCTTCAATGGCAGGTTCAGCCAGTGGTGCAATTTTCACATACCATTGGTCGGTCAATAATGGCTCAACGATCACGCCTGAACGGTCACCGCGAGGTGGTTTCAAGGTATACGGTTGAATTTGGTCTAACCAGCCTTCAGCTTCGGCTTGTTCAACTAATTTCTTACGTGCAGCAAAACGCTCTAAACCAATATAGTCTGCTGGTGCAGCGATGGTTTTAGAAATTTGCTCGCCCGCTTTGGCGATGTATTCAAACTCAGCCAATACTTCCGCATTTTTGTTGAAGATATTGATGATTGGCAATTCGCAGCGTTTGCCGACTTCATAGTCATTAAAGTCGTGTGCAGGGGTGATTTTTACACAGCCTGTCCCGAATTCTTTATCAACGTATTCATCTTTAACGATAGGAACGGCACGACCTGTAATTGGCAGAATGATGTTTTGACCGACAAGATGCGTATAGCGCTCATCATCCAGTGCCACTGCAACCGCTGTATCACCGAGTAATGTTTCAGGACGAGTCGTCGCCACCACGATGTGATCTTTACCATCGTGCGTGCGCAGTGATTTATCTTCAAAGAAGTATTTGAAGTGCCACAATGAGCCTGCTTCTTCTTTGTCTGACTCAACTTCAAGATCAGAAAGAGCAGTTTGCAGTTTCGGGTCCCAGTTGACGAGGCGTTTACCGCGGTAAATTAAGCCATCTTCATGTAGTTTAACGAACACTTCTTTCACTGCATTGGATAAACCTTCATCCATGGTGAAGCGTTCACGTGACCAATCTACCGAAGAACCTAAGCGACGGATTTGACGAGTAATGGTGCCCCCCGATTGTTCTTTCCATTCCCAGATTTTTTCAATGAACTTTTCACGGCCCAAGTCATGACGGCTAATGTTTTGCGCGCCCAACTGACGTTCAACCACCATCTGGGTTGCAATACCTGCGTGGTCAGTCCCCGGTTGCCATAAGGTATTTTTACCTGACATACGGTTGTAGCGCGTTAGGGCATCCATAATGGCATTGTTAAAACCATGACCCATGTGCAAGCTGCCTGTGACGTTCGGAGGCGGAATCATGATACAGAATGAATCGCCTTGACCCGATGGCTTAAAGTAGCCTTTGTCTTCCCAAGTCTTGTACCATTTTTTCTCGATCTCAGTCGGATCGTAAGTCGTAGCAATATTTTGCGCAGAATCAGTCATAGTCAGAACAGATAAAAAGTGAATAAAAAATTGCACCTAGTGTAGCAAAAAAATAAGGGCTTTGGGATGTTCGTCAAATGCTTTGTTTCTGCAATTGTCACGGCAGGTGATAGGTTTTATGATGAAGCTTGTAGAACGACTGCGCATCAGATCGCAGAACTTGATAAAAAGGAAAAAATAGAATGAGTTATGTTATTTCACTTCAGTTGAAATCAGCAACCCATCAACGTTTTCAGGACATTCATCAGCAACTCAATCAAGGGCAAAATGACAATTTAGCCAAGGCATTGGGGGAGGTGCTGGCGGATATATCTTATGAAGTGATTGATCAGGTCTTTGGCGAGATTACGCGTGTGTCGCAGTCGGGGGATCAGGAATCGGCTCGCGTGATTCAGCATATTATGCAAACCACGCGTAAATATATGCCTTGGTCAGTGTCACTTTTTGGTAATGAACGCTTGCTGCCAATGGTGAATTATTTACATGGTTTGATGTCGGAGCAAGACGGGGAATACTTCTTATCCTATCCTGTCGATCCACAAAGTGTAGAGGCACTACTGAGTAATGCCGAACAAATGCAACAGGGGATTAATGAGGCTGTCATGCCAGCACTTCATGCATTTACCGACATTGTCGATCAAGGGGTGACCCATCTGATTCGAATTCCGAAACAGATGCTGAAATTTAATGTCATGGTGGATAAAACCTTGAACGGGGTGATTCACGTCACCACGCAAATGGGTTATAAGCGTTTCGACAAGTTAGGCACGCAATATGATGCGAAAACCATGAGTCATTATTTCAATCATTTTCTTGTTTTTTTAAGAAATTCAACCAACAATGAGGGCGCACGCCGCAATTGAATCAGGATAGACAACAATGGCAAAGCTAGACAGTTTAGAAAATAAAGTGGTATGGATTACTGGAGCATCTTCAGGTTTGGGGAAGGCATTGGCACAGGAATGTGCTTTGCAAGGCGCACAAGTTATTTTAACTGCACGTCGTTATGATGAGTTGGAAACTGTCCGTGTTGGTTTGTTGAACCCCGATCAGCACTTGTCTATTTGTATGGACATTACCAATGAAGCCCAAGTTTTACATGCCTATGAACAAGTCTTGGCCGCCAAAGGTCGGATCGACTGGCTCATTAACAATGCCGGTTTAAGTCAGCGTGCCCTGATTGCTGAAACCACCATGCAGACTGAACGCACCATTATGGAAGTGGATTATTTTTCACAGGTGTTTTTAACCAAAACCGTGTTACCGACCCTGTTAAAGCAGCAGTCTGGTCGCGTCGTGTTTGTCTCCAGTATTGCTGGTTTATTGGGAGTGCAATATCGTGCTTCTTATTCTGCGGCAAAAGGGGCAATTCATATGTGGGCCAACAGCTTACGTGCTGAAATGGCGGATCAGGGCATTGATGTTTCTGTGGTGTTCCCCGGGTTTGTGAAAACCAATGTGTCGATTAATGCCTTAAATGGGGCCGGACAGGCACAAGGTTATGATAACGAAGTGACGGCCAATGGTTTAGAAGCGGATGTCTTTGCCCAAGACACCGTGAAAGCTTTAATGCAAGGTGAAGAATATATTGTGGTCGGTGGGCGTAAAGAAACACTGGCGGTATTTATGTCGCGTTTATCGCCAAGTGCGCTGTACCGTATGATTCGTAAAGCCAAAGTCAAATAAAGTTGTTCATGCGGGATTAAAAAGCGAGATGGATAGCGGTCCTCTCGCTTTTTGTATTTTAAGTTGAGGCTGGTGCTTGAATGGCAGTGCCATAGGCAAATACTTCAACCATGCCGCCTTGCATACCCATTTCTGTGGTGCTTAAGCGTAAGCCTTGAATTTGCGTCGCACCGAGTTTTTCTGCTTCGAGTTTTAGCCGCACAATCGCTTCGCGACGTGCGCGATCAACCACAGTTTCATAGCTGGTCAGTCGACCACCAAGTAGATTTTGCAGATTGGCAATGATGTATTTGAAGTAATCATGTGAGATCACCACGTTACTGCTGACCAGTTGTCCCTGCGCAGTATTTTGCTTAAAACGGCTACTGTCGAGGCGAATATAGGCGAGCCGTTGTTCCTGCTGCGCCAGTTGCATGAGGTGCTGACGCTCATTGTGACGTCCAAAGCCCCAACCGACAGCAAACAACACGGCAAAGATGATGACTTGGAAAATTAAACCATCCATGAGTGTGCCTTATGCTGGAAAAGGATCGGGAATATGCTGTTGGGGTTCAACAATCACCGCGGTGCCATAGACGAACAGTTCTGAGGCTCCTTGTGCAATATTCGAGGTGGAAAAGCGAATGCCGACCACGGCATTGGCACCCAAAGCGCGGGCTTTTTCAATCATCCGGTTCATGGCTTCTTGGCGTGATTCTTCCAATAATTCGGTATAGGCGGTGAGTTCACCACCGACAATATTTTTTAATCCTGCCAGTAAGTCACGTCCGACATGTTTACTGCGTACGGTACTGCCATAGACAACATCCAGTTGTTGGCGAATATGATGTCCTGGAACAGTTTCAAGATTACTGAGTAACATAAGCAGGTTAAAACCAATGAGAAAATTGAAATAGAATCTTGAAGATAGGAAAAAGTCAGATAAAAAGCAATAAAAAAGCCCACCGAGGTGAGCTTTGATCGCTTCAACTTTTACTTGGCAGATTTCATTTCTGCAGTTGAAGGTTGATGCTGAATGCTATCGCCAGTATTGGCTTTGACCCCGCCACCGAGCGTTTTATACAGTTCAACTTGGTTGTTTAAGTCCGCTTGCTGTAACAACAAGAGGCTTTGCTGTGCGGAATAGGCACTACGCTGGGCATCGAGTACGGTTAAGTAACTGTCGATGCCGGCACGGAAGCGCGCACTAGACAACTTATACGTGGTGTTGGTGGCTTCAACCAAACGACGTTGTGCGGCTAAACGATCACCAATGTTTTCACGGGTTGCTAACGCATCATTCACTTCACGGAACGCGGTTTGAATGCTTTGCTCATAACTCGATAAGGCAATTTTCTGGTCAATTTCAGAAATTTTGACATTGGCTTTACGTGTGCCCCAGTCAAAGATTGGAATATCCAAACTTGGACCTAATGACCAAACGAAGCCACCCGATTTAAACAAGTCGCTTAAATCTGTCGAAGCATAACCGGCAGAACCCGTTAAGCTAATGGTTGGGTACAACTTCGCTTTGGCTGCACCAATGTTGGCACCCGCAGCAGACAGTTGATATTCCGCTTGGCGAACATCGGGACGATTGGTCAGAAGATCACTTGGTAAACCTGCACCGAGGGCAGAGCTTCGGCTAACCTGAGTCACGGCTTGTTTAGACAGCAAGTTTTCTGGTACAGCTTGACCCACCAACAGGTTAAGTAAGTTCTGTGCTTGTGCCACTTGAGTCTTGTAGTTCGCTACATCATTACGTGCAGTTTCCACTGAAATCTGCGCTTGACGTACAGGCAATTCACTATCAATCCCCACATCAAAACGTTTTTTGTTGAGATTGTAAGATTCAAGCTGGGCTTTCAAAGTTTGATCGGCAAGTTTTAAACCTGCATTGGCATAAGAGTAGCTGAGCCACGCCTGAGCCACTTGACCAATCAAGGAAATTTGCGTGGCATCACGCGCACTTTGCGTTGCTAGATAGCTGTCTAAAGCATTGTCTTTTAGGCTACGTACACGGCCCCAAAAGTCCAGCTCATAGGCGGTAACCCCCAAACCTACATTGTAAGAGGTGATGGGCTTGGTGGTGCTGAGCGTATCTTGACGTAAAATGCTGCCACTTGCGCCAATGGTCGGCAACTGGTTGTTTTCAGTGATTTGATACGCTTGCTGTGCACGTTGAATATTCAAGGCAGCAGTGCGTAAGTCACGGTTATTGGCGAGAGCCATTTCAATCACTTGTACCAGACGCGGATCAGCAAAAAAGTCTTTATACCCTTGTTCAGCAACGGATGTACCAGAAGCACTCGCTGTGTAACCTTGTGGAATATTCGCTTGAGCGACGGGTTCTGGACCACGCATGCTTTGACATGCTGTCAAAGCAAGCGCAAGTGCCGATACCGCAATGCTACGACCTGAAATAGACCATACGTTTTGCATCACGATGTTTGCTCCTGATGATTTTGTTTCTTAGGTTTGTATTTGAAGATACTTCGAATCCAAACAAAGAATACTGGAATGAAGAAAATACCCAAAAGTGTAGAACTAATGACGCCACCAAGCACACCATAACCGACAGAGTGCTGGCTACCTGCACCCGCACCTGCAGAAAGGGCAAGCGGAAGTACACCAAAACCGAAGGCAAGGGTCGTCATAATAATTGGGCGTAAACGCATTTTTGCAGCATGTAAGGTTGCATCAAACAGATCTTCACCTTTTTCCTGCAATTCTTTGGCAAATTCGACAATTAAAATCGCGTTTTTCGCCGAAAGACCAATCACAGCAACAATTGCGACTTGGAAATAAATGTTAAACGACAGGTTAGGGTCACCTTTAATAATCATGCCTAACCAAGTTAAAGTAAACGCACCGACGATACCTAAAGGTACAACCAGCAATACAGAAACAGGAATAGACCAGCTTTCATACAAGGCTGCAAGACACAAGAAGACGATCAACATGGAAAGAACCAGAAGCGGTCCAGTTTGGCTACCAGAATCACGTTCTTCTAAAGATAAACCTGTCCATTCATAGTCGAAACCTTGTAAGCCCATAGATGGCAACTTACCAATAATTTCTTCCATGGCTAACATGGCATCACCCGAGCTCACGCCTGGTGCTGGAGTACCTTGAATATTGACTGAAGATACGCCGTTATAGCGTTCTAGACGTGGTGAACCATAAGTCCATTCGCCTGTTGCAAAGGCTGAGAACGGAACCATCGTGCCGGCATTATTGCGGACATACCACTTGTTCAAGTCTTCAGGCATCATGCGTGTATTGGATTCGCCTTGTACATAAACTTTTTTCACACGACCACGATCAACGAAGTCGTTAATATATGAACCACCCCAAGCCATGCTCATTGTGCTATTGATATCTGCAATACTTACACCCATTGCACCAGCTTGCGCTTGATCAATGGTGATTTGGTATTGAGGTGTATCTTCTTGACCATTTGGACGTACACCCGCTAGGCGTTTGTCTTGAGCGGCCATACCTAAAATGGCATTACGGGCTGCAATTAATTTTTCATGACCTTGACCGCTTGCATCTTTTAATTGGATGTCGAAACCGGAAGAGACCCCTAATTCAGGCATTGCAGGTAACTGTAATGGCATGATGTAAGAAGCATCTTTGACAATCATGTTCAACGCCATACCACGTTGAATGATGGCACCAATCTGCGCTTCAGGTGTGGTACGTTCGCTCCAGTCTTTCAGTTTAATAAAGGCTAGACCGGCGTTTTGACCAACCCCTGTGAAGGAGAAGCCAGAAACCGTAAAGATCGACTGTACATGCTCTTTTTCTTTATTCAAGAAGTAGTCAGTCATCGTGGTGACGACTTTGTCTGTACGCTCAAGACTTGCACTTGGTGGAAGTTGTACAAGGGTCATGACCACACCTTGGTCTTCTTCAGGTAAGAATGAAGAAGGAAGGACTTTATAGAGACCTACTAAACCAGCAATCACCAAGACATACACAACACCTGAGAACACTTTGTGATGGGTCATACGATTGACACCACCTTGGTATTTCACAGAGAGTTTTTCAAAGCTGCTGTTAAACCAACGGAAGAAGCGCGCAAAGATATTATTACTTTCAGGCTTGTTCGGATCGTGTTGTTTTAACAGGGTTGCACACAGGGCAGGGGTAAATGTTAATGCCACAATCAATGACAAAATCATCGCGGTGACTAGGGTGATGGAGAACTGGCGGTAAATAACCCCGGTTGTCCCCCCAAAGAATGCCATCGGAACGAATACTGCGGTTAAAACACTGGTAATACCAATCAGTGCACCTGAAATCTGTTTCATTGATTTTTCAGTTGCAACCACAGGGTCCAAATGTTCTTCCTGCATCACACGTTCAACGTTTTCGACCACGACAATCGCATCATCGACCAGAAGACCAATCGCGAGAACCATGGCAAACATGGTTAAGGTGTTAATCGAGAAGCCGAACATGTTAATGACTGCGAATGTACCTAAAACAACCACGGGCACTGCAAGCGTAGGAATCACGGTCGCACGCCAGTTTTGTAAGAACAGGAACATGACGATAAAGACCAGAATTACCGCTTCAATTAAGGTGTGTACCACACTTTCAATTGAAAGCTTAATAAATGGGGTTGTGTCATATGCCAGCGTGTCTTCTAAACCTTCAGGATAGTTTTTACGCAGTTCACTTAAACGTTCTTCTACAGCTGCTGCGGTATCCAGTGCATTCGCACCAGTGGCCAATTTGATTGCAATACCACCAGCAGGTTTACCATTAAATTTGGAATCAAACTGATAGTTATCTGAGCCTAATTCAACACGGGCAACATCACCCAAACGAACCTGAGCACCTGAAGTGGTATTTTTCAGGAAAATATTTCGGAACTGTTCAGGAGTTTGCAACATGCTTTGTGCATTGACGGTTGCGTTCAATACTTGACCTTGAACCGCTGGAGCACCACCCAACTGACCCACCGCTACTTGCGCATTTTGCGCTTTAATCGCAGCAGATACGTCGCTCGGCGTGATTTGCAAACTGGTCATTTTGGCAGGATCCAGCCAAATACGCATGGCATATGAACCACCAAATACTTGTACTTCACCCACCCCCGCAACACGGCTAAGCGGTTCAGAAATATTTGAGTTTACATAATCTTTAATGTCTGCCGCAGTCAGACTGTTATCTGGTGAGTGGAATGCAAGAACTTGCAAGAAGCTCGCACCAGACTTGGTCACTTTTACCCCTTGACGTTGTACATCTTCAGGTAAAAGCGCGGTTGCAGATTGTAGTTTGTTCTGTACTTGAACTTGAGCGATATCAGGATCAACCCCTTGTTCAAAGTTCAAGTTAATCGATGCTTGACCATTACCAGCACTGTTCGATGAAATATAACGTAAACCATCTAGACCATTCATTTGTTGTTCAATGATCTGGGTCACGGTATTTTCAACAGTTTGTGCCGAAGCTCCTGGATACGTAGCAGAAATTGTCACCACAGGAGGTGCAATGGTTGGATATTGGGCAACAGGCATTTTTGTTAGCGTGAGAATACCCGCCAACATGATGACCAGTGCAATCACCCACGCAAAAATGGGGCGATGAATAAAAAATTGAGCCATTAAGTCTACCCCTTAAGCGTGTGAAGTAGCTTTTTGATCAGTATTTGATTCAGCTTGCTTCGCTTGCGGTTTTTCAGTTGGTGCAGGTGCAGAAGCAGTTGGTGCTCCAGCTTGAGGTTGATATGGCTTGGTGGTCACAGTTTGTCCTGCTTTTACTTTCGCCATACCATCGACTACAATTTTTTCACCCATTTTAATGCCTTCAGTCACAATCCAGTCCTGACCTTGAACACCCACCGTTGTTACTGGGCGCGATTCAATCGTCCCTTTTGCATCCACAATCATCGCCATGGCTTGACCCGTTGGAGTACGTGTAATCGCGGCTTGCGGGACTAAAATTGCATTCGGAATCACACCCTGAACAATTTTCGCATTGGCAAACATGCCAGGAAGAAGCAGATGATTCGGGTTCGGGAATACCGCACGAATCGTCACTGTTCCGGTATCAGGATTGACACTGGCATCAGAGAATGCCAAACGTCCTTCTACAGGATATTCGCTGCCATCTTCTAGTTTGAGTTTCACGCGTGTGTTATTACTGCTGTCGAGGCTGCCCTTACTGAGTTGCTGGCGTAAGCGCAATAATTCCGAGCTTGATTGGTTGATATCCACATAAATTGGATCTAAGCGTTGAATCGTAACTAAGGGTTCAGTCTGGTTTGCGGTTACCAAGGCACCCGCAGTTACCGTTGAACGGTTAGTTTGACCCGAAATAGGTGAACGAATAGTTGAATAACCGAGGTCAACTTCAGCATTTTTAACCTGCGCGCGAGCTGCCGCGACTTGTGCTTCCGCCACTTTCACTTGACCGACTAAATCGTCATAGTCTTGTTTTGAAACAGCATTGCTCGAAACCAGTTGTTGATAACGGTTCATCTTGGTTCTTAATGAACTTAGATTAGCTTCTTGTTGTAGGAGCGATGCTTTGGCATTGTCATAAGTCGCACGGTTGGCACGAGAATCAAGTTCATACAATGCTTGACCTTCACGGACATAGCTACCTTCTGCAAATAAGCGCTTCAGAATAATACCACTGGTTTGTGGGCGAACTTCTGATACTTCAAACGCTGTGGTTCTGCCAGATAATTCTACAGATTGTTCGACGTTTTGCGGTTGAGCAACAATAATGCCCACTTCAGTTGGGGGCATTTTTTGAGATGCTGCAGCTTTTTGAGCATCTTCAGGGTCTTTGCTACAACCAACAAGTGCAATACTTGTTGCTAATGCGCAAGCGGTGAGGGCAGGCGCCCAAAGCTTTGCAGACATCATTGTTCCACCTCGGATAGATTATTATCTAAAAATTAAATTATTTTTCGCTTTGTATAATGCGTATACACTATATAAAGCAGGCTAATCCAAATAAAACTTATGCTCCAACCTGCAAGAACATCGGAAGGGAAATGTACACCCAAGTACACTCGCGAACATCCCATCACCATCAGCCATAACACTGCAAAACTACAGATATAGATGGACTTAGAGTGGGGCTGATAGAGATAAAGAACTAAGCAACTTAATGCTGCTGCATAGACACTATGCGCACTGGGAAAAGAGGCGCCATAACTCTGAACCAAATGCAGCATTTCAGGTGGGCGCGGTCTTGCAATCCAGTATTTAAGTAGCCAAGCAATTGCTCCACTTCCAAATAATCCTAAACAGATTAGAAAGATATGTGAGTGTTTTTTATACTGCCATAGTGCTAAACACCATAAAGCGGTAAAAAAAAGCACGAAAGGCATACCGCCGACTGCTGAAAGAAGGGTTGTGATTTGATTGAGTTCTTCAGTGCGATGAAGACTTGCCCATTCGACAATTGTTAAGTCGAGTGTCAGCAAAGTGGGAGTTTTTAAGATCAAAACACTGAAAAATAATAAAAAACAACCAATAATTAACAACAAGTATGGCATGCATTAACCTCTTGTTCGTTTTAACCGGACCTCCCCAGTTAATCTCTGGGTCAAAGTGTACTAGTCAGTACACTTTTTTTCAAGTCTGTGTGAACTCGGTTAAATTTATCTATAGTGAGGTGAAAATATAACAAATCATTTACTTAAAGTTTTGTGATTATTTGTAGTTTCTTCAACCACTAAGGGCGTTTTAGGTGGCCAGAAAAAGTCACTTGGACGGGTCAAAAAGTGAGTGAGAACCAGTTTAGCCAAGGGTTTCCATTGCTCAAACCTTACGCGACGTGCTCTTAAAGCCACAATAATCGTTAGGGTAAAACTCACAAATAAGTTGGTTAAACCAATTAAGAGCACACCTAAAAAGGACACGATGATGAGGCCAATATCAGGGCTATCGTTAATATTCATTAAGCCTTGAATAAAGTTGGCAGATGCGAAGGCAATATGACGAATATCGAGGGGAAGACCTAAAATAAAACCAATGGTTCCCATGCTCCCCAACATGATGCCAAAGATAAAATTACCTGCCAGTGCCCCTAAATTTCGCTCAATGTATTCAGCGAATGTGTTCAACCGTTCTTGCCCCAGCATTAATTTTAAATAGACATGGGCTTTAATTCGCGGTCCCACCTTGCGATATACCGCCATGTTGTCAAAATAACCTGCGATCAGACCTGAAAAAAATAGGCAGACGCCTGCAATTGCGGCATGGGGAATGGCTAAAGAGGTAAATGGATTGAGATCGTGTAAGGCTTTTGCTGCTTTGGCATGATTCATTAACGGTTCATGTAAACCGATTTGCCACAGCCATGCAATCAATGCGGCCACAGGAATAGCGATGGAAATATTGCCTAAAATCGCAATAAATTGCGTGCGAATAATATTAATAATCAGTGCTGCCAATTCTGCAATTTGAGCAGTTTTGGAACCTTTACGCTGTTGTACGGTTGCTGCTAATGCCGCAGCTGTCATGGCGGGTTGCTTCGTGGCAACCGTACAGTGAATAATATGAATGAACATAAAGCCGAATGCATAATTCATACTAAACACAAAGGCTTGCATGATGGGAGCCATCACAACACGCGATGCCAGTGTTTTTAAAGTCGCCATGATGGCAATAATGACGCCTGCACCTGCCGCCGAACGGTACATGGACCAAAAGCTTTTTTTGTCTGTACTTACATAGTGTTCACCAGTTTTGCTGGCATTTTCAGTCACTTGTAAGGCAATGAGTTCGCTATTGTTGGCTAAAAGTGCACGTACACTTCGCTCATTATAAATAGCTTGGGTAATATCAATCAGTAAACTGCTCATGGCTTGGTAGCGGAAGTCATCATCTTCAACAATCAATTGCAGTAGCAGTTCGACACGGTCTAAGCATTGTTCGAGTAAGGACAGCAAATAGGTGAGGCTAATGCTCACGCCAATGCGTTTGGTCGCGCGCCGTATTTTCAGCACAACTTCTCGGCATTGATCAATCATGACCATCGCTTGAGCTGCATCGGGTACGGCAATCAACGCAAATTCATCCTGATTTTGATGCAGGGTTTTATATTGCTGAATAAACTCAATAATTTCGCGATTTTGGACTAAAAAGGGAGACTCGTATTCTGTCAGTTCGGGCTGGGCATTAATAAATTCAGGATAGAGACCAATGCCACTAATACGATAAGAAATGACGGTAATGGCTTTAATCAGTTGATCTTTGATCTTGGTCTTTTCTTTTTGATTGCTATGGCCCTGATTCAATAACTGAAACAATTGACGCCAGTGCTGTTCCGAAATTTGGTCCAACCAGTATTGGTCATTCGGTTGGTGAAAGACACGACGAACCAGATCTTGTAATTGCGTGTCGTCATTTATGAGCGGTAAAACATGGGCACCAAGACGTTGGGCCAGCTGATTCCAGAAACCATCGAGCGACAGAATGCCTGTATCTGCAAATAAACTGGTCTGTTTATATTGATTGATGAGGCGGAGTAAATAGCACTGCAACGTATTTGCTGCTTGAGGGGTTATGAGCAGGCTCTGAATGAATTGTCTAAATTTTAGCTCAATTTCATCGACATTCTTGCTATCACTTGGTCGAATGAGATTGACCAGTTCAATCAGTAAACGATCTTCAACAGCTTGAGTGCTCTCAAGCTGTTCCTGCATGTTTCGTAACACATGATTAAATTGGATATGCATAAGCAAATAGGCGAGTCTTCTTTATTGAATTCGGTGTAAAGCCAATTGTGCTAAGTTAGACAAGGCTTGACGATAAGGGCTATCTGGTAAGGCTGTTAATGCAGATAGAGCCGCTTCAGTTTCTTCAGTGGCACGTTTGCGGCAATAGTCCAAGGCACCCGATTGCTGCACAATATTGATGACTTGTTCAAGTTGTGCTGTGCCGCCTGTGGCAATACTTTTACGGATAATTTGGTGTTGTTCACCAGTGGTATGTTGTAGTGCAGCAATTAATGGCAGCGTCGGTTTACCTTCCATTAAGTCATCACCAATGTTTTTACCGAGTGTTTCTGCATCAGAAGTGTAATCTAAAATGTCATCAATAATTTGGAAAGCATTACCAAAATGGCCTGCAAATATTCTTAATGGTTCACGATATTGTGGAGTACCTGTCAAAATGGCAGCACCTTCAGTGGCTAACTCAAACAAGCGTGAGGTCTTGCCATGAATAATATCTAAATAGGTTTGTTCTGTGGTATCTGGCTGATGTTGGGCTTGCAGTTGAAGAACTTCACCTTCAGCAATTTCACAAGTTCCTGTAGAAAAGTCTTTTAATAAGGTCATATTATTCAGATCGACCAATAAATCAAAAGAGCGTGAAATCAGGAAGTCTCCAACGAGCACAGCGGTTTGATTGTTCCATGTGGCATTTGCAGTAGGGCGACCGCGACGTAAACCTGACTCATCCACGACATCATCATGCACCAGTGTTGCGGTATGTAACATTTCAATGATCGCGGCCAATTTGCGTTGCTGCGCCAAATCTTCTGCACCACAGGCCTTTGCCGCAAGTAAACACATAATCGGGCGCATACGTTTACCGCCTGCTTCTACGACATGTTTGCTGACTGCCATCACCAGAGCTACTTTAGAGGTGATTCCTTCATTAATAAATGTGTCCATCTCAGCAAAGTCTTGAGCTACAGGGGCGAGAATATCTTGCTTAAAGTCGATGGCCATAGGAATAGAAACCTCTACTGGTTGGGTGATGTATTGATCTATTGCGCTGGAAATTGATACGACAACCAATCGATATCTTTGAAATTAAAACCGAACACAGAGCATTGCTAGGTTAGAAAATAGCATCGATTGGTTTGCCTTCATTCAGCTAAAGACGCGATTAGCGACATCAAAAATGTATCTGCTGACTATAGTAGCGAATTGATTTTAAAAATCTATTGTTTATTACACAGTCGTATGTGTTTCATTCTATTTTAATTTAGCATGTTGCTCCTTTAACTCCAACTGAGTAGCAAGTTCAGGATTTTTTTTGAAGATGGCTTGTTGTTTGTGCGATTATCACTTAAAATCTGTCCCCTTGTATAACCCCAGTGGCGATCGTTTTAAGATCGATATATCCCTTTATCGGCACGACGACACGGGCATGTTTGGAGTACATTATGTACGCAGTAATCCAAAGCGGTGGTAAACAGCACCGTGTAGTTGAGGGTGAAACCCTTAAAGTTGAATTATTGAAAGCTGAAACTGGCGCGACTATTACGTTTGATGACGTATTAATGGTTGTAAACGGCGAAAGCATTCAAATCGGTGCTCCAGTTGTAGCTGGCGCTAAAGTAACTGCAGAAGTGGTTGGCCATGGTCGTCACGACAAAATCCGCATCGTTAAGTTGCGTCGTCGTAAACACTACCGTAAACAAACCGGTCACCGTCAATGGTTTACCGAGTTGAAAATTACTGGTATCTCAGGCTAATCACGAGGAGTAAATAGACATGGCATCTAAAAAAGCCGGTGGCTCGACTAAGAACGGTCGTGACTCAAATCCTAAGATGTTAGGTGTTAAAGTTTACGGTGGTCAAACTGTAACTGCAGGTAACATCATCGTTCGTCAACGTGGTACAGAATTCCACGCTGGTGCAAATGTTGGTATGGGCCGTGACCATACTTTATTTGCTACTGCTGACGGCGTAGTAAAATTTGAAGTGAAAGGTCAATTTGGCCGTCGCTATGTAACTGTTGAAGCTTAAGCTTAAATAGTTCGAGAAAACCCGCATTTTATGCGGGTTTTTTTTATTTAAATTTTTTATCGTTAATACCTAATAAATAAAGAATAATTTAATCATGTTCTGATAAGAAAAAGCCTTATTAGTTAAAGTTTCTTTTATCACAATATACCAAGAAATAGTGATGTACATCACATTATTTTAAGGGTGTAATGGTGTGAATAGGAGAAAGATAAGGAAGTAAGACATGAAAAAAATAGATAAAAATGTCTTGAACTCTTCGGACAGCCAAATTACGCAAGGCTTTGTGAATGAGTTGAAAAATGAGCAAAGCCCAGTGAGCAATGCAATTGCCACCGCAATGAATCTAAATCAACTTGAGCCAAATCATTATTCAAGTAAACAAAAGTTTGCTATGCAAGTGCTTCTTTTAAGTGCAATTTTATTGACAGCGAATACAAATGTTTTTGCAGCTTCGTGTAATGCTAATCAAGACACAGGTGATTGTCCTACCGATGGAATACCTGGACCTACTGGTCCTACAGGACCTGCGGGGGCTGATGGAGCGGACGGTTTAAGTGCGTATGAAGTTGCTGTTGATAATGGTTTTTCAGGTAGTGAAGAAGAATGGTTAGATAGTTTAGTTGGTGCTACCGGAGCTACTGGTGCTACAGGCGCAGATGGTCAAGATGGTCAAGATGGTCAAGATGGAGATAGTGCCTACCAAGTTGCGGTGGGTAATGGTTTTGATGGTTCAGAAGAAGAATGGTTAGCATCGCTAGTTGGTGCTACGGGAGCTACAGGCGCAACTGGTGCTACGGGAGCCACAGGCGCAACTGGTGCTACGGGAGCCACAGGTGCAACTGGTGCTACGGGAGCCACAGGGGCAACGGGAGCTACAGGCGCACTAGGTGCTCAAGGTCTGAGTGCTTATCAACAAGCAGTGTCACAAGGCTATGAAGGTACTATTATTGAATGGCTAGAAAGTTTAAAAGGTGCCACAGGCGCTACAGGCGTGAGTGCGTATAGTACAGCTGTGAATAATGGGTATAAAGGTACCATTAAAGAATGGTTAGCAAGCCTCAAAGGGGCTACAGGAGCAAAAGGAGCAGATGGTACTAATGGTATTACTCCAGAAGCCATGGCAGCTGCAGATACTACTGTTTTGAATGAAGCAAAAACTTATGTTGATCAAGTAGGAAAACAAACCTTAAATGATGCAAAAGCATATACGGACAGCCGTGTAGATGCGTTAAATCGAGACATGCGAAATTTAGAAGACAAAACCTATGCAGCGGTTGCATCTAGTATTGCGATTGCTTCCTTACCTCAACCCACTGAGGCTGGTATGAGTATGTTTAGTGCTGGTGCTGGTATGTGGGAAGGTGAACAAGGTTATGCCTTT
Organism: Acinetobacter sp. GXMZU3951; assembly: GCF_054457875.1. Lineage (NCBI taxonomy): Bacteria > Pseudomonadati > Pseudomonadota > Gammaproteobacteria > Moraxellales > Moraxellaceae > Acinetobacter > Acinetobacter sp. GXMZU3951. Next base: position 96,132 of record NZ_JBTLFO010000002.1, read on the forward strand.
GGTATGAGTGGTGTGACTGAAAATAATAAATATGTCTATAAAGCAGCAGTAACATTTAATAGTGAAGGTGACTTTGGAGCTGGCGCCTCAGTGGGTTGGCAATGGAAATAAGTAATCCTTGTCTTTGCTCAAGCAGGGAAGCCTCTGATGATTCAGGGGCTTTTCTGCATTTGAAAATACCAATAAGATCTTCATCATGATGAATGGATCACTACATTTCACCTTAATAAATATACAAATCTTCTTATTTTCTCGATTATTAGCTTAAAAATTTAGTTTAATATGAGTCTTTCCAAAGATTGCAAACTTGCAAAAAAGAAAGGTGATGACATGAATATGCTTCGTAAAACCATGTGTGCTATGACATTGGGAGCTGCGAGCTTGGCTCCAATGATGAGTACGACTGTTTTTGCGGCACCTGTCGCGGCATCGGAGCAACAAGCAACAGCTAACTTGGTAAAACAATTAAGTGGTATTCAGAGCTTAAGTGCGAATTTTGTACAAACCACCAAGGCAACATCCGGAAATGGTAGCAGTCAAAAGAAAGGCTTGACGGCTCAACATATGAATCAGGCTTTTAAAGGTACAATGAAAGTCGCTCGACCAGGGAAGTTTTTCTGGGAAACGACATCGCCAGCTAAGCAAACCATCGTGACTTCAGGCAAAACAGTATGGATTTATGATCCTGATTTACAGCAAGCGGTGCGTCAGAGTCTAGATGAACAAGTCGCGAATACGCCAGCTTTGTTATTGTCGGGTAATACCAACCAAATTATGAAGTCTTATCGCATTACTCAACCGAATAAAGGCAAAACCTATTATACCCTTTATCCGAAAAGTGATGATGGTGCCTTCCAAAGCTTAACGATTAGTTTTGGTGTGAATAAAGCCCCTAATCTTATGATTTTACAAGATTCATTGGGTCAAACCACTTATGTTAAGTTCAATAATGTAAAGCTTAATGCGGCAATTCCTGCATCGACGTTTAATTTTACTCCGCCAAAGGGTACGGATATTATTGATCAATAACCTGAATCTTGTTTTTGATTGAAAATTGAGCCATAAAAGCAGCGACCAGATCGCTGCTTTTTAACAAGAGTAAAAAGAAAATAGTTGCTAGATAGGGCCGGGCTACATTTTGTAATGTCTTCTAGAAGTCAGACTTTGTATAGTGAAGACAATATTTAAAGATACCGATCCTAAGGTCTATTTATGAATGCTTTTCAATTAAAACAACGATATTTTGTCTTACCGCTGCTTTGTTCTGCCATTTTATTAACAGCTTGCCAACCTAAGGAAGCATCCAAGCCGGTTTCAGATTCTAAGGCGGCCGAACACACGACAACTGTAGACACGATTCCCGCCATTCAAGCCAAAGTGGTTGCGGTGAAATTAAATAAACCGGAAGCCTGTGAGGCTGAAGGATGCACACAGTATGATATTCAAACTGTGAAAACGAACATGCAATGGATTGATCAGTATTTTATGGATCGAATAAAAAAAGCCGATCCAATAGCCTTTTCCAATCAGCCCAATCAAAAAGTGCGTTTGGATGATAATGCTCAACCGAGCCTGAATCAAAGCTCGACTTATGTGCGTTATGTCGGACAGAACGATAATTTTGCCACCTTTGCCATGCAAAGTTACAGTTATTCCGCAGGTGCAGCACATGGCATGTACCATCAGGAGTTTGTGAATTTTGATTTGAAACAGAAAAAACGTTTAGCCTTGCAGGATATTTTGCTTGAGGGTGTGGATGCACAAGTTTTAGAGGCACTGTATGACAATAATTTGAATTGGCTACAAGAACATAATATTGAAAAAGGCAAATTGCAGCTGAGTGATAATTTTTATTATGGTGCGAATGGATTGGTCTTTGTTTATCCATTGTATGAGCTGGCCTCCTATGCAGAAGGCATGAGTGAGCTGACTTTACCCTACTACACACTGAAAAAATTTGTCCGTCCAGAATATTTACCAAGTCTGCCGCAATATCCTGAGCATTAAAGTTTACAGCCATCAGCTTAATTGATGGATTATTACCTGAATGTCTCGGTGTCGGAACGTTGTTGACTGTATTTTTTAAGATGAACAGCTTACACTATAGCCAGTTTTTTCCCTTAGCAAAGATTGGCTATGATCGACCCGAAATTAATCAGAACAAATATTGAGGCTGTAAATTTAGCCTTAGCAAAACGTGGTATCCAGTTGGATGTGGAAGAGTGGGCATCATTAGAAGCTCGCCGTAAAGATTTACAATCCAAAACAGAAGCTTTACAAGCTGAGCGTAATGCGGGTGCGAAGCAAGTCGGTCAAATTAAAAAAGCGGGTGGCGATGCTTCTGAAATAATGACGCGTATGGCGGCGATTGGTGACGAAATCAAAGCGGCCGAAGTTGCGTTAGCAGAATTGCAGGCAGAGCTTGAAGCTAAATTATTGTCTATTCCAAACATGCCACATGAGTCTGTACCAGAAGGTAAGGACGAAAGTGATAATGTTGAAGTGTATAAGTGGGGCACGCCACGTAGCTTTGACTTTGACATTAAAGATCATACGGATCTTGGTGAGTGGATGGGCGGTTTAGAGTTTGAAACGGCAACCAAACTTACTGGTTCGCGTTTTAGCGTGCTCAAAGGGCCTTTAGCGCGTTTGCAACGTGCGCTCACCCAGTTCATGCTCGATACGCATACGCTAAAAAATGGCTATACCGAAGCGTATGTGCCGTATTTGGTCAATGCAGACTCTTTGCGTGGTACGGGCCAACTGCCTAAATTTGAAGAAGATTTATTCAAATTACAAGGCGAGAAAGAATACTATTTGATTCCGACTGCCGAAGTGCCTGTAACTAACTTTGTGCGTGACGAAATTATTGATGCAGATCGTTTACCGTTAAAATATGCAGCACATACGCCATGTTTCCGTAGTGAAGCGGGTTCTTATGGTCGTGATACGCGTGGTTTAATTCGCCAACATCAATTTGATAAAGTTGAGATGGTACAAATTGTTAAACCAGAAGATTCAATGCAAGCCCTTGAAGAATTAACCGGTCATGCAGAAGGTATTTTGCAAGCATTAGGTCTACCTTACCGTAAAATCACATTATGTGGCGGTGATATGGGCTTTGGCGCTGCAAAAACTTATGATCTTGAAGTTTGGGTGCCGAGTCAAAACACCTATCGTGAAATTTCTTCATGCTCAAATATGTGGGATTTCCAAGCGCGTCGTATGAAGGCACGTTATCGTGCAGATCAGAAGAAGACCGAGTTTGTGCATACTTTAAATGGTTCTGGACTTGCTGTCGGGCGTACTTTATTGGCCGTGATGGAAAACTATCAGCGTGCAGATGGCTCGATTGAGATTCCAGAAGTATTGCAACCCTATATGGGCGGCTTAACCTTCATTGACTAATATTGAAGTCGATGAATGACTGCATTTGTGCACGAAAATTGCTTTAAGACGATCAGATACAAATATTAGAGGTATTCCGTGGAGATATTTCCAATCTCTTTGAAATTGCAACAGCAAGCGTGTCTGATTGTCGGCGGTGGGCGTATTGCCTATCGTAAAGCAGTTTTATTAGCCAAAGCAGGGGCAATATTGCATGTGCTTGCGCCTGAAATTGAACATGATCTATTGGCGTTGGTAGAACAAACCCAAGGTCAGTATGTTGCTGAACATTTTGCCATGCAGGTCAATTTGCGCGACTATCGTTTAGTGATTGCTGCGACCAATGACCGTGCTGTCAACCAGCAGGTATTTGAAGCTTGCGAAGCCGAAAAGGTACTGGTCAATAGTGTGGATGATCCGCCACATTGTCGCTTTATGGTTCCTGCCATTATTGATCGTTCCCCATTGGTGATTTCAGTTGCCAGTAACGGTACTTCTCCAGTGTTGTCGCGTCAGTTACGGACTCAGTTAGAAACCTTAATTCCCCATGGTATGGGTAAGCTGGCTGAGTTTTCTGGTAAATGGCGCGCCACGGTGAAAGAGAAAATCAGTAATCCTGATGAGCGTCGAATTTTTTGGGAAGACTTGTACGCGGGTCCACTCAAAGAGCAGGTGTTTCATGGTAATGAGGCTGAAGCTGATCGGCTGATTGAACTCGCCTTAGAGGCATGGAAAACGCCCAAAGGCGAAGTGTATTTGGTCGGAGCAGGACCTGGAGATCCAGAACTGCTCACCTTAAAAGCCTTGCGCTTAATGCAACAAGCGGATGTGGTGATTTATGACCGCTTGGTATCGCAACCGATCATGGATCTCTGTCGTCGTGATGCTGAAAAAATTTATGTCGGCAAAGCACGATCCAATCATGCTGTTCCGCAAGAAGGTATTAACGCTTTATTGGTGAAATACGCCAGTCAAGGTAAACGAGTTTGTCGTCTCAAAGGTGGTGATCCGTTTATCTTTGGTCGTGGTGGAGAGGAAATTCAAGAACTGTTTGCTGCTGGCATTACCTTTCAAGTGGTACCAGGCATTACAGCAGCATCAGGCTGTTCCGCTTATGCAGGCATTCCACTTACCCATCGGGATTATGCGCAAAGTGTACGATTCTTGACTGGACATCTTAAAGAGGGTTCACCCGAACTGCCTTGGCCTGAATTGGTTTATGAAAATCAGACGCTGGTGCTCTATATGGGCTTGGTGGGTCTAGAGAATACTTGCCAACAATTGATTTCGCATGGTCAGCGCCCAAACATGCCTGTCGCCCTGATTTCAAAAGGCACGACTCCAGAACAGAAAGTTGTGGTGGGAACTTTGGCAGACATTGCCAGCAAAGTCAGTGAACATCATATTCAAGCGCCAACTTTAACTATTATTGGTGAAGTAGTGAGTTTGCGCGAACAATTACAATGGCAATAGCACCTTGCCATTGTTTCATCCATTCGCTATCTCTTTTATTTGCAATTGCGGTATGGCACTGTACCGTAATTGGCAAGTAGCATAGATAGTCAAGTTATTAAGTAGAGAAAAACTGTGATCCATGTTGTTTTATACGAGCCTGAAATTCCTGCCAATACAGGAAATATCATTCGTTTATGTGCCAATACTGGAGCGCAGCTACATCTGATTAAGCCATTGGGTTTTGAGTTGGATGATAAAAAACTGAAACGTGCAGGCTTGGATTACCATGAATGGGCACGTATGCAAATTTGGGACAATATTGAACAATGTCTTGAATTTTTAGCTGCGCAAGGGGTGGATCAAAATGCAGTTTATCCTTTGACTACCAAAGGCACTGAAACGCCGCATACTTCTGATTTGAATCGCCCGATTGCTTTGCTCATGGGGCCAGAAACACGTGGTTTACCCGAATATGTCCGTTTAATGTTTCCTCAGCAACATTGGATTCGTTTGCCAATGGCACCGAATTCTAGAAGCTTGAATTTATCGAATGCGACAGCCGTGATTGTTTATGAAGCTTGGCGTCAGCAAGGCTTTAAGTCTTTAGCCGAATAATCCATTATAAAAGTAGAGTGAGTTTAAGCTCACTCTACTTGCTCTTGGCGTTGGTCAAATCCCGCCCTTAAATCGAGTACTTTTTCCATATTGGCTTCGACCCAGTCTTTGAGTTGATAAGCATTTTGCGCAAAGTCTTTGCCAATTCCTGTCAGTTGATACTCCACGCGAATCACATTATCTTCATGAATTGTCCGTGTTAGAAAACCATCCCGTTCTAAAATTTTTAATTTTTGCGACAGTACTTTAGGTGAAATACCTAAGATATTCTTTTTCAGTTCGTTAAAGTACTGAGGCCGCTGATCCAGCGTATAAACAATTAACAGAATCCACTTGTCTGCAAATTTTTCAAAAAATAGTCGTGCAGGACATTCTGGGTGAAAAATATTAAATTTCATTGGTTTATTCATATTACACCTGCCGAATCTATCTGTTTAAAACAGTCAAACACCGTTTTGCTAGACCAGTTACCAAGTGGTAACTAATTGATACTAGGTTACATAAGTGTATCATAGATTCATACACGGTAAAGCTGTTCGGTGCGAAAGGGGTTCTGCTGAGAAGCTCAGTTGGGGCTACCCCAGCATATTATCAAGATGAGGAAAACAAGATGTCGAATATTGCAGTCGTATATTTCTCTGGCTATGGTCATACCAAAGTAATTGCACAAACCATGGCAAATAAAATTGCAGCGCATTTAATTGAAATTGATAGCAATGGTGAAATTCAAGAACAAGATTGGCACACGCTCGATCAATCTGATGCAATTGTATTCGGTGCACCCACCTATATGGGGTCAGCCCCTTGGCAATTTAAGAAGTTTGCAGATGCGAGCTCAAAAAAATGGTTCACTCGTGCGTGGCAAGACAAAATTTTTGCAGGATTTACCAATAGCGCAAGTTTGAATGGTGATAAGCAAGTGACCTTAATTCAACTCCAGACCTTGGCTTCACAGCATGGTGGTATTTGGGTGAGTCTCGGTTTATTACCTGCAAATACTAAATCGGCAACCCGAGAGGATGTGAATAATTTAGGTGGTTCTGTTGGGTTATTGGTGCAAACGCCTTCAGATGCTGGTGTCGAAGAGATCCCATCCGGTGATTTGCAGACAGCTGAAGTTTATGCGCAGCGTATTGCTGCAATTACGCAGAAATTTGTTGCTTAACTTGAGATCAAGTTGAATAAAAAAAGACGCTAACGCGTCTTTTTTTAATGAATTTAACACTACAAATTAGTGATGATCATCAAATTCATTGTGCTGTGGAGCAGGTTGTTTGAAGCCTTTGGTTTTATAGCCTAAGTATAAAATACCAAACATTGCCCACCACAAACCGTATTTCAATGCGGTTTCTTCAATTTCGAGCCACATCGCAAAAATACTGATGAAACCAAGCATTGGAATCACCACAAAGTTGATGATTTCTTTGGCTGTTTTGGTGCGACCGTCGCGTAATGCATAGCGAGAGATCACAGACAGGTTTACAAAAGTAAAGGCTGTTAATGCACCGAAACTGATCATTGAAATCACGATATCCAGATCCATAAAGCCCGCGGTCAGTGCAACAAAACCAACAATTAAAATGTTGTAAGATGGTGTATACGTTCTCGGACTAATATGACCAAATACTTTCTTATTGATCACGCCATCACGCCCCATCACATACATTAAGCGTGATACGCCAGCATGTGCTGAAATCCCTGATGCCATAACCGTTACAATCGCAAAATACAGTACCGCTGTTTTGAAGGCTACGCCACCAACTGCCTGTAAAATATCAGGCTGGGTTGCAGCAACATCTTCAAAATAGGTTTTTGGATCATTCGGGAAGTAGATCTGCATAAAGTAGGTACTGATAATGAAAATAATACCTGCAATTAATGCCGTCATAAAGATGGCTTTAGGCAAAGTCTTTTCAGTATCTTTGGTTTCTTCAGCCAAAGAACTGAGCGAGTCAAAACCTGTGAATGAGAAGCAGAGTAGGGTTGCACCAGTAATTAATGCACCAACAGTGGTCATCTCGTTCCAAAATGGTTCTAGACTCCAGAGTTGATAGCTTGCATTGACTAAAGTGCCATCTGCATTCACACCAGCAGCAAGTAATTGATATACCATCCATGTAAAGTAAGCAATTACACCTAACTGAACGAAAACAATCAGACTGTTAAAGTTGGCAACAAAACGTGCACCACGAAGGTTAACACCAGTCATAAATGCAGTTAGACCAAACACCCAAACCCAATGGTTTACATTAGGGAATAAGGCTTCAAGATAAATCACCGCCAAAATAATATTGACCATTGGTGATAATAGATAGTCTAACCATGATGACCAACCCACCATAAAACCGACATTCGGGTGAATCGATTTTTGTGCATAAGTATATGCAGAACCCGAAGACGGATAGCGACGGATCATGTGTCCATAACTAATGGAGGTAAATAAAATTGCAATCAGGGCAATAATATAAGAGGTCGGAACATGATAATGGCTTTCTTCTGATACTAGGCCAAAAGTATCGAACAAAGTCATTGGTTGAATATAAGCTAAACCAATGATGATAATGTGCCAAAGTCCAAGCGTTTTCTGCAGTTTAGCTGCCGATTGAGTCCCAGAGATATTTGTCAACGGCGTTATCCTCTTAATCGTTGATCAAGGATCAGTCATGTTTATAAGGATCGTTTGAGACGAACGATCCCCCCTACGAGTAAATAAAGTGCGCCAATCTATCCTAAATTGATGGCACTTGTCAGTAATTTTGTAGAATTTTTTAGCAAATTCTCTGCCAAATGGGTGAAAAAATAATGACTCTAGTGTCATTGACGAAAAAGCCTGATGTTTACACATCAGGCTTTAAATGATCACGCTGCTTTACCAAGCTTTTTGCAGGATCGCTCGGAGGTCTTCAAGAGTCGCTTCTTTCGGATTGTAAATGATAGAACCATCATTCAATGCTTTTTCTGCCACTTCATCCAGTTGTGCTTCAGTGACTTTTCCGGTTTCTTGAAGCGTTCTTGGGAGTTTGGTTAAGCTGAACAAACGGTCACGCATGGCTTGAATAGTGTTAATGGCTTTTTCTGCACGCAGATGCGCAGGAGTTTGTGCATAGATATCAGCACCTGCTAAAGGGAGTAGCAAGTCAGCAATTTTGTCACCATTCACTTCTTTGTTGTATTGCAATACATATGGAAGGAACAGATTCATGCATAGTCCATGGGGAAGATGAGCTACAGCGCCCAAAGCATGTCCCAAAGAGTGCACCAAACCGACCATCGAGTTGGAAAATGCAATGCCTGCCATGGTAGACGCTTGAGCCAGTTCTAAACGGCCTTGCGCATCGTTGGGATTATCTAAGACATTAAACAAGTGACTACAGATTTTTTTAATCGCGGCAGTCGCATAGGCATCACTGATCGGATTGGCAGCCATACAGGTATAAGCTTCTACCGCATGCGTGAGTGCATCCATTGCCGTCATGGCGGTTAAATGCGGTGGCAAGGTGAGCGTCATACGTGGGTCTAGAATGGCTGCATGAGGCATTAAATAATAAGATGCAAAAGCCATTTTCACATTTTTGGCTTTATCTGAAACCACTGCAACCATGGTGACTTCAGAGCCTGTTCCCGATGTGGTTGGAATCACAAAAAATGGTTTTAATGGCTTTGGCAGATTGTGCGCACCTGAATATTGCAATAAATCGTCACCACCTTCACTGACCAAAATATTGGTGGCTTTGGAGGTATCAATTACAGAACCACCACCTACTGCAATAATGGCATCACATTGGTTTTGACGGTATAGAGCAGCAGCTTGGCGAACCGTATCTAAACTTGAATCGGGTGGAACATCATCAAAAATACAGCCAATCACCGCATCTGTCGATTCAAAAGCAGCCTCAATTGGAGCCAGTAACTGGTTGCTACGCACGCCTTTGTCCGTGATGATCATCGGACGTTTTGCACCTAGGGTAGAGAGTTCAAATGGAATGTGTTCTAACGCTGCATTGCCTGCAATAACTTTAACTGGACAAAAAAATTCGTAATAAGGCTTTGCCATGTTATGCACTCCGTTTGAAATATGATTGAGCCAATTTAAGATAGATATTGGCTGCACCTGTCAGTTTTTCTTTTAGGCTAAGTTCGTGTGGATATTGTTTGACTGCGAGTTCGGCCAGTAATTTCGGTAAAATTAATGCTTCCATTTTATTTAAGCAGCGCACCAAGCGAATTGCATAGGACAGGTCACCATCGGCAATCATCCGATCATTAGCGAAAGCCTGTGCTGTACTTTCTTGAAATGAAAAAACCAGAAAAGCATGACTCAGATGCTTAAAGGTAATGGTCAGATCAGGTTTTTGCTCAGTACTGTTTATGAGCACCAATTGATGGTCATCAGTGACTTGGGCAATAAACGCGGGTCCACGCGGAAAAACATTCATGGATAAGATAAAATTGGCTGGAAATTTGGCAACCTCCTGCTTAATTTCATCATCCACCTGACTTGCCATGACTAAACCTCTGCCAATCACATCCATCATGAGTTTGACATAGGCAAGTTGTAAAGCAGGCTTTACTGATTTATTTAAAATCACTAGCTTATCCCTTTGTTTAGGAGTCTTTTATTTTATTTAGAGCAAATACTCTAATTTATTTTACTGGTAAAAGTAAAGTGCTTATTGTTGAACAATTTGGACTTTATTAAAGTACCCGCTGTTTTCTAAACTTTCAATGATATCCGCACATATGTTTTCAAAATTTGGCGGATTTTGTAGGACAAGATCATGAATACGCACCATCTCGAGTCCAGCATAACCACAAGGATTAATGGTGTGAAAACCAGTCAAATCACAATCAATATTTAAGGCGAGCCCGTGATAGCTGCGTCCGCGGCGAATCTTAAAACCGAGTGAACCAATTTTACGATCATTTACATAGACGCCAGGTGCATCTGGTTTGGCATAAGCTTCTATGCCGTATTTTTTCAACAGTTCGATCATCAAATTTTCAGCATAGGACACCAGCGTACGGACATTCCAGCCTAAACGGTTTAAGTCAAACATAAAGTAAGCCACCAACTGACCCGGTCCATGCCAAGTGACTTGCCCCCCACGATCGCTTTGCACCACAGGAATATTGGATGGAATTAGAATGTGTTCTGGTTTGCCAGCTTGTCCTTGGGTGAGCACATCGGGATGTTGTAATAACCAGAGTTCATCGGGTGTTTCCGCATCACGTTGTTCAGTGAACTGCTTCATTTCCTGAAAACGGTCTGCATAAGGCGTTAGCTGATTAAATTGGCGAATGATTAAAGTAGGTTTCAGAACAGGATCAGTCACGTTTGCAGCGTCCTTATTAAGATTTTCAATTACAGGAAATTATAAGCTCAGCAGCGCAAGATAGGGGAGTTATTCTTAAACGGGGCGGTAGAATTGGCATAAAAAAACACGCTTGATTGCGTGTTTTTTGGAATTTAGAGCGCGGTCTTAATTAATGGACAAGCGGCTAAATCTGCGTAAAGTGCATGGACTTGCTCAAGTTCTTCGAAACGGAGTTGAGCCGTCAGAGAATGGTATTTCCCTGTACGTGATGGTTGAATACGTAAGCTTCCGTCATCAAACTCTGGAAAATGTTTTACCAAAATTTCAACGACTGCAACGCGTAACTCATCACCTGCTGCCCCAATGAGTTTAATTGGGTAATCCATTGGGAAAACCCAAAGATGTTCTTGAAGTTCGCGAGATGGTGTACGGTCTAACATTGTAGCGCCCTTATTTCAAACGCCTGCGGGAGAGCAGGCGTTGTGTTTCACATAGATACAAGATGGAGGCGCTTGCTTGTTTTTCAAGGCCTCTATCCGTGTCATACGGTCTTAGTCATTTTCAAGGAATGAACGTAAATGTTCAGAACGAGAAGGATGACGTAATTTACGTAAAGCTTTGGCTTCAATCTGACGAATACGTTCACGTGTTACATCAAACTGTTTACCCACTTCTTCCAAAGTGTGATCCGTTGGCATATCAATACCAAAACGCATTTTTAAGACTTTCGCTTCACGCTCAGTTAAGTTTTCAAGGACTTCACGAGTCGCTTCTTTTAAGCCTTCTGAAGTTGCCGCATCCACTGGAGAGGTGATGTTGCTGTCTTCAATGAAGTCACCCAAATGCGAATCTTCATCATCACCAATTGGCGTTTCCATAGAAATCGGTTCTTTGGCAATTTTAAGCACTTTGCGGACCTTAACTTCGTCCATTTCCAGACGTTCGCCCAATTCTTCTGGAGTCGGTTCACGGCCCATTTCTTGAAGAAGTTGACGTGATACACGGTTGATCTTGTTAATGGTTTCGATCATGTGTACGGGAATACGGATGGTACGTGCTTGGTCTGCAATCGAACGGGTGATTGCCTGACGAATCCACCAGGTTGCATAAGTCGAGAACTTATAACCACGACGGTATTCAAACTTATCCACCGCTTTCATCAAGCCGATGTTACCTTCTTGAATCAAGTCCAGGAATTGTAAGCCTCGGTTGGTGTATTTTTTCGCAATCGAAATTACCAAACGTAAGTTGGCTTCAACCATTTCCTTTTTCGCACGACGTGCTTTCGCTTCGCCCACGGCCATACGTTTAGAAATGTCTTTAATGTCTTTGACATTCAAGCCCAATTCTTTTTCGATATCGGCAATTTTTTGCTGGAATGCGAGCACGTCTGGACGAACTTTTTCCAAATGTGCTTTGTGCTCAGCAGGTGCTTTCGCGATTTGTTCATCTAACCAAGCTGGGTTTGATTCTTGACCTGGGAACGAGGTACGGAATTGCGTACGATCCATACGACCACGACGGACTGCATAACGCATCACTTCACGTTCAGAGGTACGAATTTGTTCGTGTGTACCACGGATCATTTCAGAGATGATGTCAAATAAACGCGGGGTAAATTTAAACATCATAAACACAGTGGCAAGTGCTTCAAGCGAAGCCTTCGCTTCTTCACTGTTGCGACCATGTTTAGCAATTACAGATTTGGTTTCGTTCCAAGCTGCTTCTAACTCTTCAAAACGAACTTTTGCCACTTCTGGGTCAGGGCCTGAATCACCTTCAGAGTCATCATCACCATCAGATTCTTCATCTTCGTCATCATCATCCAATTTAACGTCTTTAGTTGACTTGGTTGATGCTTCTTCCTCTTCTTCCAGCTCGGATACTTCTTCCAGAACTTCTGGAATTTCATCATCAGTTTCAGGGTCTAAATAACCTGATAAAATATCAGCTAGACGGCGTTCGCCTTCTAGATAATCATTATATTCTTGTAAAACGACTTCAACTGCATTTGGCCAGTAGGCAATAGAATGCAGGACATCACGAATACCTTCTTCAATCCGTTTCGCAATGCTAATCTCACCCTCACGGGTTAAAAGCTCAACCGTACCCATTTCACGCATGTACATACGTACAGGATCGGTAGTACGACCAGGTTCGTTTTCTACAGAGGCAAGAACGGCAGCAGCTTCTTCTTCAGCAACCTCATCCGCAGCTTCTGCATTGTCTTCGAACATGGTATCGTCAGATTCAGGTGCACGTTCGTGAACTGGAATACCGACGTCTTGAAGCATTTGAATAATGTCTTCAATCTGTTCGCTTTCAGTGATCGAGTCTGGGAGATGATCGTTAACCTCAGCATAAGTTAAGTAACCTTGCTCTTTGCCTCGGCTAATCAGAGCCGCTACTTGCGAAGTAGGGGAAGTCATATCGCTCATCTTTGCTTACTCTTGGTTGAATCTGTAATTGTGAAAAACCGCGCTAGATAGCTCAGTTCGCTTCATAAATTTAATCTGTAAATTGCAATGTATCTCATCAGGAATAATCAGCTTATAAGCCGCCTGATAAAATATTAAATGTAAATTCAGTGATAAAGATGGGGGTGAAATTGTTATTTTCAAGTTCATCCCTCACGCTTGTCAGTTTAAAATCCAAATCAAAATTTTTGGATTTGATATTAAAAATACCGAAAAACAGAAAGACGCAAGGTGGATTATATCATGCCATAAAAAATGGTTAAAAATAAAGACTAAAATTCAAATTAAATGAGATAAATTTAAATAAATCTTGACAAGGATTCTGAAGCAGGATAAATAGCGCCTAGACCCATTATATTTTTATTCTGAGGTAGTTTGAGTGTCTTCAACAGATTTTGAATTAGATGATAACTACGGTGATGATGACGTCAATTTTGACGAGGCATCAGGAAAGATTAGCGCAAAAGAGTCGCTGGAAAAACGTCGATTAATCGATGATTTACTCGCACAACGCCGTTTAGAGCGCGAGTTAAAAGATTTTGATTATGATATAGACGATGACGACGACTTTGATGATGAAGATGATTGATACACACGATGAGAATCGTGCGTTGAAAGTGTTATGCTACGTCTTACAATTTTAAGCTTGGATATGAAATGAGTGCTTTAGATTTAGACCTTTTGAGTGAATATCTAGATGGTGACCAAAATGAGTATGGTCTAGATTTTGCAGCGACTCATGGTTTTTTATGTGCAATTGCTGTTGGTCCGCAATTTGATGGTTGGTTAGATGAGCTTTTTGAAAGCAATCAGAAAAAAGTTCCTGCCGAAATTATTGCACAAGTGAAATCTTGGTTAGACAGTATTCGTCAGAATTTGGCCAATGAAGAAGGAATTGAGTTTCCTTTTGAGATTGAAGAAGCCGATGTGGAATCAAGCCTAGGTGACTGGAGTGTCGGTTTTGTTGATGCGATGTTCTTGAATGAAGAGGCATGGTTTGCCCCTGAATATGAAGAGCAATTGGTTGACCTGACTTTACCGATCATGGTGTTTAGTGGCATTGATGAAGAAGATCCGCAAATGGAATCTTTCCGTCGCAACGGTCAGTTGATGGATGAGTTGGCTGAAGAAATTCCAGACAATTTAAATGAATTGTATTTGATGTATCACACCCCAGCCTAAAGCGTATTTTTGCCATTATTGATGGCAGGTAGGATTCATCGAAAGATAAAAAACGTCCCTAGCGGACGTTTTTTTATTGCAAAATTTTATAATTGAGCTTCTCTAGCTCAATTATTTTGGATTAGTGAACAAGCAATAAACCCAGACCTAAACAACTCAGGATACTGCCAATTAAACGGTTAATAGTCATTTGTTGCTGTAAGATTTTATTTCTAATCGCAGGCGTGGAACAAAATAAGGAAATCGGCAGGAACCAGATCAAATGACTGCCTGAAATAAAAATGCCATATCTGATTAAGCTCAGCCCAAGATTTTGACTTGAGAGTCGCTGTACAATGATGCTCATTACAAACAGGGTAGTTTTTGGATTTAAGCTATTGGTGAAAAAAGCTTGTCTGAATGCTTGCCAGCGCTGAGCTGCGTTCGATGCTGTCTGTTCAACAATAGGACGTTGTGTAAAGGTTTTATAGCCGATATAGATTAAATAAAGTGCACCGACATATTGAATAACATTGACTAGGTTGGGAATAAAGTGTTGTAAAAAACTGAGATCTCACACGCTATAGCCAATGTGTATCCATACGGCACAGGCAATACCATATGCTGTATAAATGCCGCTTTGCCTACCATATAAATAACTATTACGGCTGACCAGCGCGAAGTCAGCTCCAGGACTAATTACGGTCAGTACGGTGATCATCAAAATTGCTATGATTTCATTCACTCATGAATCCTGATTGGAGTTGAATTAAAGGATTTATATATTTTTCATATATTTTCTATATTTAAAATCGACTTTATTTCTGCCAGATTAATGAGTTTTTGGAATGATTGAGCGATGGTCACTGAATTCCCTTAAGTTTTTTTATTATGTCGCTCGTTATGAAAGCTTAACCGTTGCAGCGGAAAAGCTATTGGTGACGCAAAGTGCTGTGAGTAAACAATTAAAAAACTTAGAAGAAACTCTAGGCTGTGATTTATTTGTTCGAGAAGGAAAAAGCTACAGCTAACTGTGGAGGGAGGCATATTATTCACATGCTGCGAACCAGTTTTTCCGAAAATTGATCAGTGTTTACAGCAGCTGCAACAACAGGATCATTTCAAGAAACTGCTAATATTGTCTTGTGAACCGACGATAGCAATCAAATGGCTTATTCCACGTTTGATTCAATTTAAACAGCACTCTCCCGAGATTGAGATCAGTTTATTAACCGCTGGGGGAGTCGCTGATTTTAATGCTCAGCATATTGATTTAGCGCTTAGATGCAATGATTTTGACTGGGGTAAAGCAATCGATTCGAAAAAGATGGCATAGAAGCCTGCTTAGTAGGTTTAGGGGTAACACTTGTATCGGTATATATGATTAAAAAGAATTGGATTTTCACACATTACAAATACTTTCCCCTGTAGTTCAAGATGGTTCTGCTTATTATTTACTTTCTGCATTGCCTTTTGAAGATGATCCCCGCAAAGTTATTTTTCAGCAATGGCTTAGTGAGGAAATGCAGGCGAGCCAATCCAAACTCAGTATGCTGAAATAATGTAAACATCTGTTATGCAGCGGGCCGTTGTTTCAGCTTTTGAAAACGATAAGTGGCATACCCACCATAGGCAAAATGAAAGATTGCTCCATGAATGGCAATGAGGCAGAGCATGATCACGGCTGCAAGCCCTAGTCCGGCTTCATCGGCTGCTTTTAAAATTTGTTCGGCTTGTGGATTCATGAGAACCAAAAAGAATACAAAGAAACTGGCAATCATAATGGCAACGGCACTACAGCCCCAGACCAATTGAATTTTTTCATCATTGCTCGGTAAACGTTGTTCCTTTTTGACAAAATGTCCTGCACTGATGAGTGCAGAGGCAATCAGTGCAGGAATCAGCGTAATCCCACTGAACTGGAGTCCAAAGATCAAGACTGCAACCAAAAGCACCAAGGCAATGCTATAGACGGCAGCAAAATGTTTTAAATAATGGGTCATGCAAATTCCTCAATAGATTTGTTTAATCGGTGGAAGATCGTGATTTTCGCTGATGTCGTCGGTAGAAAATCCATAACAGAATTAAAATCACAATCCCGATCATCACATAGCCAACTTGGCTGAAAATTTGATGCATTAAGGCTTGGTTCTCACCAAAATAAAAACCGACGCAGGCCAAAAAAGTGGTCCAAATGATGGTGCCCAAACTGCTATAAAACATAAACTTCCAAAACGGCATATGACTCATGCCGGCAGGAATACTAATCAGGGAACGCACAGCGGGCACCATGCGCCCAAAAAATACGATCCGATGCCCATAATGCTCGAACCAGTCCAGCGCTGTTTTCACATCTGCCGATTTAATAAAAAAATATTTGCCGTATCGGTCGACAAAACGAAAAATAGCATCGTGGTTAAATTTATAGCCCACCCAGTACAGCACGGCAGCGGCAATTAAAGAGCCGATACACCCTGCAATAATAACCCCAAAGAGTACAAGTTCACCTTGTGAGGCGGAGTAACCTGCAGAGGGCATAATAATTTCGGAAGGAACCGGCGGAAAAACATTGTCCAAAAACATCAGTAGGGCAATGCCGAGATAGCCCAATTGCTCCATAATGGAGATAATCCAGTCTGTCAGGTTCATAGACGTTTATGAAAGTGAAAGATCATTTATCCTAGTGGGATTTGAAAGTAGGGTAAAGCATTGTTTTGTATTTGTTTGCTATGATCTTGCCATGTAAAAAAGCCTCCACAGGGGGAGGCTTTTTTTCAATAGACAAAATTACAGGCGTTTGCGTTTTGCTGCTGCAATTTGAGATTGACGCATACGGAAACCATCTTTTTGCTTCTCAGTAGTTTTGTCTACGCAATATTTGCACGACACACCATGTTCATAGCTTGGTTCTTCTACTTCAGTAGGAAGTAATGGCCAACCGCAGGCGTGACACTTAATGTTTTGACCTTCTTCTACACCGTGAGTCACGGCAGTACGACCATCAAAGACAAAGCATTCACCTTCCCACAGGCTTTCTTCGGCTGGTGTTTCTTCGAGGTATTTTAAAATACCACCTTTCAAGTGATACACTTCCTCAAAGCCTTCTTGTAAAAGCAAAGAGGTCGATTTTTCACAACGGATTCCGCCTGTACAGAACATGGCGATTTTTTTATCTTTATGTTCAGCAAGGTTTTGTTTTACGTATTCAGGAAACTCGCGGAAAGTTTCGGTTTTCGGGTCAATCGCACCCTTAAAAGTCCCTGCTTTGTATTCGTAGTCATTACGCGTGTCGACTAGAATCACATCATCACGAGCAATCAGTTCGTTCCATTCTTTTGGATCGAGATAGTGACCGACTAAATCACGCGGTTTAACTTCAACACCGAGCGTTACGATTTCTTTTTTAAGTTTAATTTTCATTTTGCGGAATGGTTTATCAGAGCTATGCGACTCTTTATATTCCATTGCGTGAAAACCTTCGTTTAACAGGAATTGACGAACTGCATCAACAGCTGCACGGTCACCGGCAACCGTACCGTTTATTCCTTCACCCGCCACAATTAGAGTACCACACAGGTTGATAGAATTTACCAAGTCTAAAAGACGTTGTTGCAGATCAGCAGGATCTTGAACTTCTTTGAATTGATAAAGTGCGGCAACAACCCAACCAGAGGTCGCTTGCTGTTCTACAGGTGCAAGCTGTTCTACAGTAGCGTTCATGGAGTACTCCAAATATAAACGAAGGATAAAATTTAAGGCGCGTATTTTAGCGCGAATTGCTGTAATAAGCGAGAAAACCCATCAAGAATTATGGTTTTTTAATGTGGTCAGAAAAGGTATTATGCTGGCATGGTTTTTAATGGCTGTTAAAAACCTTTATGACTGTTTTTAAGATTGTATCTTGCTGATTTCAGGAGCTTATTTTGAGTAATGATCGTCGGATTGCTTCACTTACGCCTTGTGCTGGGCGTTGTTCAACGGTCTTTGGTGATGCAGTTTGTCGGGGGTGTCGTCGTTTTAATCATGAAGTGATTAAGTGGAATACTTACACGGCACAACAACAACATGCAGTTTGGCTGCGATTAGATGCTCAACTGGATCAGATTTTAGTTCCAATGTTGCCCTTTGCCGATTTACGTCATGTGGAAGGCTTTGTGTTGTCCAAGCGCGTGCGGTTACGACCAGATGCATCGAAAGGGCGCAAGTTATATCATGCCCTCAAAATTTGCGAAAAGAATAAAAACTTCACCCATCAAAGTGGCTTGGGTATAGCAGAGCAGCAAGTGAAACCCTTGTGGCAAGAATTTGAACGTCGAGTTTTGGCCTTGGCGACGGCCAGTTATGATTTGGCATTTTTACGTGCAGATGGGATTAGCCACAGCTTATTACGTGAATCCGAGGGTGATTAAAGGATTGTTTTCAACTGAATATGGACTAAAAGAAAGTTAGAACTTGTGAATTATATTGAATACTTTTTATATTGTTTTGCGGTCATTGTAATGATTGCAACTCCAGGTCCAGTGATGTTGCTGGTGGCGAGTGCGGGCTTAAAAGGGGGCTATCGACGCACACTGCAAACCATTTTTGGTACCAATCTGGCATCTCTGATTTTAATTGCAGCCTCTGTTGCCATTTTAAAGGGTTTCCTGACCGTGAGTGAGCAATGGTTCAATGCGGTAAAGATTTTAGGCTGTCTGTATATTGTTTATTTGGGTATCCAAATTTTAAGAGAAGTTTGGCAGGGTGACGTTGGAGTAGAGAATACGTCAGGCACGGTTGCAAATGGTGGATTTAAGCAGGGTTTCCTTGTCGCCATTTCAAACCCTAAAGATATTATTTTCTTTGCTTCCTTCTTCCCACAATTTGTACAGATTACGCCAAATTTGAATTTGAGTTTAAGTATTCTGACCGTCAGTTGGATTGCACTCGATTTTGCGACACTGTCTTGTGTGTATTTGATGTTTAACCGCTTTTCACGCTCTAAGCTGTATCAGCATTTGTTAGCTTGTTGTGGCGTCATTTTAATTGTCGTGGCACTCTACGGAATTTACATTAGTATTGCTTAATCGTGTTGTTATTCATTGATTAAGCTTTTAATTAACTTGTCTAGCAATGCCTTATTTTGTTCGGCTTGGGCAAGATCAAAACCATCAACCAAAAAACGACTAATAAGTGCTTCTAGAAAATTATAGCTTAATTCAGTGATTTCATTGGCGTGCTTATAGTTCGCAACTTGTTGGTAAATCAAACTTTTGATCCAACTTTTATGTTGTTGCGCAATTTCAAGAATAGCTAGATCTTGTGCAGTACTTTCTGCAACGGCACGAATAAAGAGACAGCCTTTGAATGTATCCGTTTGGAACCAGTGTATATGCCAGTCATAAATTTTATGGATGGCAGCAAAGTTTTCAGATCCTTGAATATATGTGGACAGGCTCTGTCTAAATTTCAAATCACGTGCTTTTAGAACTTGTATCACCAGCTGTTGCTTGTTGTGGAAATAGGTGTACATGGTGGTTTTGGAGCAGCCAGATAGATCTCGGATTAAGTCAACCCCAACGCCGGTAAAGCTTTGCTGATTAAATAATTGTTCTGCCGTATCTAATATTTTCTGTGCAGATTTAGACATGTAGATTTATTCCTTGTAAATAGTACAGATCTGTACTATTTTGAGTTTAAGCTATCGACTTGCGAAAAACAACATCAGGGGAATATCAATGCGTATATTTACAGGCAAAGAGAAACTGTCTTCGACACCCTCAGGGTATGACATGTTGCGAGGGTTTATTGGTGGTAGCTTAAGTATTCTGGCATTGCTGCTATTGGGAGATTGGAGTGGTCACCTCTTGATCATGGCGCCTTTTGGAGCCAGTTGTGTACTGCTTTATGCCGCATCGCAATCGCCACTCGCACAACCACGCAATATTATTTTCGGACATCTAATTTCCGCAGCAATTGGTTTGTGCTTTTTGAAATGGTTGGGTGTCAGTTATGTATCGATTACATTTTCAGTCGGGGCTGCCATCGCATGTATGCAATATTTTCGTTGTGTACATCCACCTGCGGGGGCAAATCCTTTGGTGATTTTATTATCTGCACAGCAGGTCCACTATGATTGGAGCTTTTTAGTGTTTCCTGTGGCAATCGGTGCATGTATTTTGGTTGGGATAGCTTATATTCTCAATAACTTGAAAACGAAGCATCAGTGGGCAATGTATGGATTGGCTTTATGGCGCAGTAAACTAGATCAATGAGTATTGAGTATGCCTCAGCACAGTGGCTGAGGCATATTTCTTAGACTTGATGAGCTAAGCGATATTGCACCAGTTCCTCAATGGTAATCAGCGTAAGCTGGTGCGTTTCTGCATATGCCAATACTTGAATGCCCGAAGCCATAGTTCCATCGGGATTGGTTAATTCACACAAAACACCAGCGGGTTTAAGCCCAGCTAAACGAGCGAGGTCGATGGTGCCTTCAGTATGACCTCGGCGACTAAGTACGCCACCATCTCGTGCTCGCAAGGGGAACACATGGCCAGGGCGATTTAAATCACGAGCAACTGCACCGGTACGGGTAGCTGCTTGAATGGTGGTTACACGGTCTTGTGCTGAAACCCCAGTTGTTACCCCTTGAGCCGCTTCAATGGTCACGGTAAAAGCAGTTTTAAACTGGCTAGAGTTATCGCTCACCATCGGTGGCAGTTCTAAATGGTCGGCAAGCTCATTGGTGAGACATAGGCATACAATGCCCGAGCCATCACGAATCATGCGTGCCATGGTGGCAACTGTTAAAGTCTCAGCCGCAATAATCAAATCGGCCTCATTTTCACGGTCAAAATCATCCATGACCAAGACTGGTTTGCCTTGGCGGATATCGGCTAAAGCTTGTTGGATACGGTGTTCGGCAGGAGGTAGAGCTGAAAAAAAGATTTCAGGTTGAATTAAGCTAGACATTGAAACGCTCTCGTAAGTGGATTATACGCTTGAACATTTCAGGACATTTGAAAATAGGCTCGTAACAAAGCACTCTAATGGACTTTAGCCATCAAGAGTCGGTTTGCTAACG
This sequence comes from Acinetobacter sp. GXMZU3951, assembly GCF_054457875.1. NCBI lineage: Bacteria > Pseudomonadati > Pseudomonadota > Gammaproteobacteria > Moraxellales > Moraxellaceae > Acinetobacter > Acinetobacter sp. GXMZU3951. The sequence goes on from NZ_JBTLFO010000002.1 coordinate 117,608, forward strand.
TCGTCTTCTTTCATCCGGACTATACCGTCGGCTTTGGCATTGAACCAAATCTGCATGTCATGAATAAACATTCTATGCTCGTGGGCTGAATCAGACAGTATTGGGAATACTATGACTGAAATTACCACCGGTGGGGAATTGCGCCCCGCCCTGAAGCGATGTGAATGGATTATAAACTGATTTTTAAAAAATGTGATCTTTCATGTAATGACAGCATTATCTGTATTTCTGAAAATCATTTGAGAAAATCAGCTATGGATTCAAGCAAGCAGAGAAAGGAATCATGAGAAGGGGAGCTTAGAGGGTTTTATCTTTTCACAGCAATAAAAAAGCTCGCAATCTGCGAGCTTTTTAAACATCTTATGCCACTTGTACAGGAATACAGTTTGCCGTGTGATTTACGGTATTGTCTGGGTTCGCGTAGACTAAACGTGGTTTGTGTGCATTGGCTTCAGCTTCGGTAAAGTCACCGAAAGTTGCAATGATGACTAGATCACCAACATCAGCTTGGTGGGCAGCACCACCGTTCACAGAGATAATGCCAGAATTATCTTCACCGCGAATCGCATATGTTGCGAAACGTTTACCGTTGGTAACGTTCCAAACATGGATTTCTTCGTATTCACGAATGCCAGCTAAATCCATTAACACACCATCAATTGCACATGAACCTTCATAATGAAGTTCTGCATGTGTAACAACAGCGCGGTGAATTTTGCATTTTAATAAACGAGATAGCATGGCGAGCGTCTCCTGAGTGGACCTAAGACCGTTATCTTATGGTTAAATCAATCGCTTCTTACTGGATGAGTAATCGGCAAAAAACGCATTTTGCTCTGAAATGAGCAACATGGCAAGAAGGATTGTTCAACAATTCAAATAAATTCAGTTGGGTTTATAAGCATTGATTTGATTCATTGCTTGCTGGATATCACCATTCACGAGTAACTTGAGTCGTGAAAGTGCATGGTCAATTGCATCATCCATTAACCCTTGTTCACTGCTTGGCGCTTTGCTAAGCACATGCCCAGAGACACGTTCTTTTGAACCAGGATGACCAATACCAATACGCAGACGATGAAAATTCGGACCCAGATGTGGAACAATGTCACGGAGTCCATTATGACCACCATGACCGCCGCCTGTTTTCAGGCGAATCACACCAGGATTCATATCAAGCTCATCATGGGCAATTAACATTGCTTCAGGTGCAACTTGATAAAATTTGCAGAAGGGAACAACACTTTTGCCTGAAAGGTTCATAAAGGTTGTTGGTATAAGCAGACGGACGTCTTGACCTTCGATATTACCGCGACCACTAATTCCATGGAACTTAGGATCGGCTTTTAATGTAATGCCATATTTATCTGCAATGCGTTCTACAAACCAGAAGCCTGCATTATGGCGGGTTTGGGCGTATTCCTTTCCAGGATTGCCCAAACCAACAATTAGCGAAATATTTGACACTAATTTACACCATTCAACACTTATGCGCGTTTGAAGTCAGCGTGCATAGGAGTGTTTTTAGCTGGGTGACGTTGTAACGCTTGGATTTTAACGCTTTCAACTTTGTCACCAACTTTGATTTCAACAACTTCTTCAAAGAAAGCGTTGTTTTCTAAAGCTTTAACAAGCTCACGAAGTTCTAAAGTAACAGCTACAGGTTCAGCGCTGCCACCGTAGATGATTGCTGGAACTTGTGCAGCGTGACGAAGGCGGCGGCTCGCACCTTTCCCTTGGTTAGCTGCTTCACGTGCTTGTGCGTTTAATACGAAGTTTGCCATGATAGACATCCTTAATTTAAGTTTAAATAAACTAGATCTGCGACCGACCTAGTGAGACAAAGCCCTGCACTGGGCAGGGCTTTGGAATTTCAGCGCTATATTATAGATAACTATCAAACATTGCGCTAATAGATTCTTCGTTGTTAATACGACGAATTGTTTCAGCAACCATACTGGCAACCGAAACTTGGCGAATCTTACCAAGCTGTTGTGCTTCTTCAGACAATGGAATTGTATCTGTAACTACGAGTTCATCGATCACAGAGTTTTTCAAATTCTCAATGGCTTTGCCTGAAAGTACAGGGTGAGTTGCATAGGCAACAACACGGCGAGCACCAAATGTTTTCAGTGCATCAGCAGCTTTACATAAAGTGCCTGCTGTATCTACCATGTCATCAACAATGACACAGTCACGACCTTTCACATCACCAATCAAATGCATCACTTGTGATTCATTCGCTTTTTGACGACGTTTATCGATGATCGCAAGATCAATATCACCCATTTGTTTTGCAACAGCACGCGCACGAACTACACCGCCAACGTCTGGAGAAACAACCATAAGGTTGTCATGAGACTGTTGACGTAAGTCAGCAAGCAATGCAGGAGTACCGTAGATGTTGTCTACAGGGATATCGAAGAAACCTTGGATTTGGTCTGCATGTAGGTCGATCATTACAACACGGTCAATCCCTACAGTAGTCAGCATATCTGCGACAACTTTTGCAGTGATTGGAACACGAGATGAACGAGGACGACGGTCTTGACGTGCATAACCGAAGTAAGGAATAACAGCAGTTATACGACCAGCACTTGCGCGACGCAATGCATCAGCCATCACTAAGATTTCCATCAGGTTATCGTTAGTTGGGGCACAAGTAGGTTGTACGATAAATACGTCTTTACCACGAACATTTTCAGTGATTTCAACAGCAATTTCACCATCAGAGAAGGTTGAAACTGATGCTGCACCTAAAGGAATGTGCAAATGGCTTACGACTTTTTGAGCGAATTGTGGATGAGCAGTTCCACTAAAAACGACAAGATTGGGCATGAAGCACCCTTGGCGGTTGGTGTGTTTGAAATGAGATGGCAGGGGCGGCTGGATTCGAACCAACGGATGGCGAGATCAAAACCCGCTGCCTTACCACTTGGCGACGCCCCTAATGCGGCAGAACTTTAATATTTTTGCGCGTTCATGTCAAGGTAAATTAACAAGAAGAAGCAAAGAAGTGTTCTGTCTTTTAAACTTGAAATTGGCAGGGGCGGCTGGATTCGAACCAACGGATGGCGAGATCAAAACCCGCTGCCTTACCACTTGGCGACGCCCCTAATTTTGATGTGTGTATATGGCAGGGGCGGCTGGATTCGAACCAACGGATGGCGAGATCAAAACCCGCTGCCTTACCACTTGGCGACGCCCCTAATACATACATCTACAGGTGAAAATTGGCAGGGGCGGCTGGATTCGAACCAACGGATGGCGAGATCAAAACCCGCTGCCTTACCACTTGGCGACGCCCCTATTGAACTTGGAAATGACGTAATGGAGATTCATTTAAACTGTTTACCAAGTAAGCTTTACATGGTGCATATTTAAGAATTTCATCAACGTGCATCTCTGCAGTTACCTCAGTAAAAACACAAGCACCTGTACCTGTAAGCTTTGCAACACCGAACTGATCTAAGTAGTGCATCGCTTCATCGACTTCTGGATATAGACTTCTTGCCAAAGGTTCAAAGTTATTTCCAAAGTCAGATGGCTTTATCTGATAGGCGCAAAATTTAGATGGCTTCGTGTTTCTTGTCAACTTTTTTTGTGAAAAAAGTAGTTGAGTGCTGATAAAACAGTCAGGTTTTAGCACAATGAATCTTTTTTGAGCTAAATCTATGAATGTTAAGTGTTCTCCAATGCCTTCAGCCCATGCATTTTGTCCATGAACAAAAATAGGCACATCCGCACCGAGCTTCACACCCAATTCTGCAAGTTGTTCAATCGTTAATCCACACTGCCAGAGTTGGTTCACAACAATAAGGGTGGTGGCAGCATTTGACGATCCGCCTCCAAGTCCTGCACCCATGGGAATATTTTTTTCAATCCGAATTTTAAGTCCGGTCGGGTGCTGGGCAAAGGGTTTTAACATCTGTGTGGCTTTGTAGATTAAGTTTTGCTCAAGGTCTACACTGCTCAACCCTTGAATCTGAATGTCAGTTTGCTCCGTGGGTTCAAATTCTAGCCAGTCATACAAGTCGACGAGTTGAAAAATACTTTGCAACTCATGATAACCACTCTCACGGCGCCCCGTGATATGTAAAAACAAATTCAGTTTTGCAGGTGAAGGTACACGAATCATAGCCAGCCAAATTAACGGTTGTGAATCAACATTGTAATACGATTTTCTTTACCAGATTCAAGTTCTTGTTTCAGAACTAATTTATTTGGGAGCTGCGCAGTATTGTTATAGCTGAAATCGACTTGCCAACCATCCTCTATGATTTGCTGAGGGCGGTTTGCTGGATCTTTATTGATTTGAGCATGTAAGGTTGCTGGTCGGGCTTGTACCCAGTTAATTAAATGCGTAATCGGGGCTTGCCAACCGGTAGCTTGTTCCAGTAGCTCCTCGGGTGTTGCAGCTTGAATGAGTCCTGTTTTGGCGCTATTTAGGCTGACAGCACCAGGTTTACCTGTGATTTGCGTTTTGCCAACACCGAGAATGCCACTGAGTTCAATATCAAATTCTTGCTGTTGTTGCTGCCAAGTGAAAAAAGCACTGCCAGATTGTTGGGGGGTTCTGACCCCAATTTTACCTTGCAGATTAAAATTGTTCTGCTCTGATGCACTTGGGCTTTCAGCCGGAATTTGCGGTTGAGTAAATTGCTGACAGCCGCCAAGGGCAAAAACACTGCTGGTCAATAGAGTAAGACCGACTTTGGACAATACACGCATTAAAATGAATTAGCTCTTTTTCACTTGTTGAGGTAACAGTAACGAATTAAGTTGTTCCAATTGCGGATCATTTGGATGTTTTTGTTTTAATTGTTGTAACACCGCGCTAAATTCTGCAATTTTCCCTTGCATATACAAAGCTTTGGCATATCTCACGCCAATCGAGACACTATTGCTTAAGGTATAAGCTTTAGCAAGCACCTGAGCCGATGTTTCAAAATCATTCTGTAAATAGGTGATATAGCCCAAGGTATCTAAAATAGAAGCTTGATCTGGGGTGTATTCTAAGGCCAGTTCAACATAATGCCGAGCATCATCTAAACGTCGGTTTTGCAAGGCAAGCGTGTAGGCATAAGCATTGAGATAGGTCGGACTATTCGGTTCGATTTCCAGTAATCTGTTGAGTAACTGTTCCAACTTGGCCCGATCTTGAAAGGGATCGAGTAATAGCACTTCGGCATAAATCAGGTCGGGATCATCGGGCAGATTTTTAATGGCTTCATCCAATAAGCGACGTGCTGCTTTATTGTTGTTCATGCGCTTTAAAATATCGGCTTGCGCCTGATATAAAAAACTGGCGTGCTGCGGATAATTGACGCGCTCTTGGGTTAAAAAGCGCAAGGCATCTTGAAGTTTGTCTTGCTGCGCATAGATGTTAATCATGCTGCGTCTGGAAACAGGATAGAGGCTGCCATCCACCAAGCGGTAATAGGCTTTGGCTGTTTCAAAGTGCTCTTTGCGCTCGGCATTGACTGCCAAATAGTAATAGGCATCGTTTTGATACTGGGCGGAGTAGCGGAGTTCAACCAAATATTTTTCAGCGTTTTCATACTGTTTTAAATCGATACTGGTTAAGCCAGCAAGAAATAAAGCTTCTTCCTGTTTTGGCCAGGTTTTTAAAATGCTATCGAGTTTTTTGAGTGCAGTTTCTGACTGGTTTAATTTAATCAGATATTTAGCTTCTGCGAGGCGGACCTCTAAATTATTGCGATGTTTGCGGCTCGATGTGCTGTACCATTTCAGGGTTTCTTCTGAGTTGCCCAAGGCATTCAGCAGATTCGCTTTCATCAGGATAAAGCCTGTAACCTTCGGGCGTTTACGTAATGCACGATTAATGGTGGTCAGTGCTTGTTCGAATTGACCATTTTGTGCTTCTAGTCCTGCAATCAGCACCAGTACGGAAGGGTTATCTTTTTCTTTGCTGGCAGCTAAGGTCTTCAGGAGCACGTCACGATCGAGTTGCGATTCTGGGGAAATTCCGGCCAAAATTTGCTCTAGATCGGCATTCGGGTCGATATTTAAAATTTTATCCAGCGTTTCTGCTGCCAGCTCATATTCATGTGCTTTTAGCGCAATGTGAGATAAATAAAATAAGGCAGGGACATCTTCTGGTTCTTGCACCACCCAATGGGTGGCAATATCCAGTGCGGCTTTTAAGTCATCCTGTTCAAGCGCAATGTTTAAGGCGCGTTGCTTGACGAGCGTGGAATTGCTGCGAATAGCCAAGACGGTATAGTTGTGTAAAGCGGTCGGGATGTCATGATAAGCCAAAGCGAATTCGGCTATCATACTTTGCTTTATGGCATTATTATTTGAATTTGCATGATAAACTGCCTCTGATGCTCTGACATGAGGAAGAGAAGCCATGCTACCAAGCAGTAAGAATGTGGTAGAATAGTGCTTTATCGTCGTGCCGTTCATACGGCTGTATGTTTGACGCAATTTTTCTTGATCCAAGTAATGCTTTTTATGACACCGATGTTGCACAATAGCATAAATTTAATGAATTGATGATCTGATATGTCTTTCTTTGCATTGGGGGTCAACCATCAAACCGCGTCTGTAGAGTTGCGTGAGCAAATTGCATTTAATGCCGAAAAGCTCAGTGTATTGCTTGCTCAGCAAAGTCACAACACCGAATTAAATGATTTGGTGGTGGTGTCGACGTGTAACCGGACCGAAGTTTATGCCATCTCTGAAAATGCGGATGAGGTATTAAACTGGCTCGCCCAAGCAAATGATTTAGATGTTAAGCAACTGGTCAATCATGTCTATCGTTATGAAAATGCGCAAGCTGTTACGCATTTAATGCGGGTGGCCAGTGGACTAGATTCTTTAATGCTGGGTGAACCGCAAATTTTAGGGCAGGTTAAATCCGCCCTTTCTATTGCCAAAGAAGCCCATACTGTTTCAGGTAATTTAAACCGAATCTTTGAATACGCCTTTTATGCTGCGAAGCGAGTTCGTTCAGAAACTGCGGTGGGTAGCCATGCTGTTTCCATGGGCTATGCTGTTGCACAGCTGGCGTTGCAAGTGTTTAGCCAACCTGAAAAAATGACTGTGTTGATTGTGGCGGCTGGTGAAATGAATAGCTTGGTCGCTAAACATTTGGCCGAGATGGGGGTGGGTAAAGTCCTGATTTGTAACCGAACCCGTGAACGTGCCGAGTCACTAGCCCAAGAAATTGCCCATCAGGTCGATGTGGAAATTATTGATTTTGCACAACTGGCTGAGCACTTATATCGTGCCGATGTAATTTCTAGCTGTACAGGTAGTTTGCATCAGGTCATTTCTTATCAGGATGTCAAACGCGCTTTAAAGAAACGTCGTTATCAGCAGATGCTGTTAGTCGATTTGGCAGTGCCGCGTGATATTGAGCCGAAAGTGGAATCTTTAGATGGCGTTTATCTTTATGGGGTGGACGACTTACAGTCGGTGATAGATGAAAACCTGGCACAACGTCGCCAAGCTGCGGTTGAAGCCGAAGTCATGGTCAATCAGTTGGCGATTGAGCTGGTGACGCATGAACGCGTCAATGCCGCAGGTGCAACGATTCATCAATACCGCATGCACGGGCATGAATTACAGCAAGAAGAGTTACAGCTGGCCTTAGCACGTTTAGCCAGAGGTGAAAATGCCGAGCAGATTATGCGCGAATTTGCCCATCGCTTAACGCAGAAGTTATTACATCCGACTTCAATCGTTTTAAGAGAAGCGGCAAAAGCGGAAGATCCTGCTTATTTAGAACACTTGCAGCACAGCCTGACAGAGGTTGAGCAACATCGTCGCAAAGCTAAAAAATAATCAATTGATTTAAGTTGGCTTAGGAAAGTAAACGTAAGCCAATTTTCTTGGTCAGTTCATTCAGTTGCTGGCGTAAATTACGCGACTCTAACAGTGAATTCGGGTCTTTCAGTTTTTGGCGTAAATACTTTTCTTGTAGTGCTAGCGCATATTCGGTGGCCAGTTTATCTGCCATTTCCGGTGCATGGGTCAATACTTCTATATTGGTACGACGCATAATATCGGCAATTTCTAAACTATAGCTGCTACAAGCGCCCAAAACATAATAGGTCGCCAGTTCCTGATCATCCGGTAAATTATCAAAAATTCGGTTCAGAATGGTTAAAATATACGAGAGTAATTCGTGGTTGGGGACAAAAGCCCGCAAAGTTTCAAAATGTATATATAAAAAAGGATGATGCATCAGAATTGCGATGGCAAAGTCTTCATCTTTGGTACGAATATTAAACGATAAAGAGGCATCATTACTGAGCTGCGGTGTCCAGCGTTTGCCAAAGCCGAGTTTTTCTTTAAAAGACTGGTTGAGCAAATAACGGAAGGAGCCTGTTTTTGGTAACAGTTCAGTCAGTTGGCGCAGTTCTGCCATCACCAGACTTTTGCCTTCGGGACTGCTGATATCCTGATTTTGAGTTAAATGCGCAAAGACAAAGTCAGAAAGCAAAGGGGCTTGCTGTAATAAGCGTTGGAAGTTTTCCAAACCTTCGCGACGAATCAGTGAATCAGGATCATGATCATTTGGCAGGACAAAGAACTTCAGTTCACGACCATCATTGAGTAAAGGCAAGGCAATTTCTAGCGTGCGTCGTGCCGCTTTTTGACCCGCGGCATCGCCATCGAAGGCAATGGTAATGCGGTTATTCTGTTTAAACAGAATATTTAAATGTTCGGTATTACTCGCGGTTCCTAATGTTGCCACAGCGCCATAAATGCCATTTTGTTGTAGCGCAATGACATCCATGTAGCCTTCAACCATGAGCCAGTCTTGGGCTTTTTGTTTACGCCCTTCATACAGCCCATAGAGTAACTGATTTTTATGAAACACTTCGGAATCAGGTGAGTTGATGTATTTGGGTTTGATTTCATCATTCAGGGCACGACCACCGAAGCCGACCACACGACCTTTGGCATCACGGATCGGGAAAATCACCCGATCACGCAGCAGGTCAAAATCTCGACCACTATCACTGGTACGAATTAACCCCAGTAACTTTAAACCTTGAATGTCTTGCGGAAAGGCTTTTTCTAGATGTTGCCAGTCTTCAGGTGCGTAGCCTAAACGCCAGAATTGAATGGTTTCTGGGCCTAAGCCACGGTGTCTAAAGTACTGTTGTGCGCTTTGACTTTGTGGTAATTGTCGTTCATAAAACTGCGCTACATTTTCCAGCAGGTCATAGAGATTACCATCTTGTGCCGGTGCTTCATGAAAATCCTGAAAGGGCTCAAACTGGGCAAAAGGATCATCGACATTTCGAAACTGCTCAAATGGATCATAATCTACATCCATAGGAGTATTGGTATTGGGTGCCGCTACAGCGCTAGGAATAGAAGCTGATTTTTGTTCCAGAACGGACTTTTTTTGTTCTGGCGTGGGCTTGGTTTCACGCTTATAGGATAGACGTTTGGAATCTTGATTATCTTTGGGGAGTTCAATGCCTGCTTGGCTCGATAAGTCTTTCATTACATCGACAAAGTTACGATTGTCGATGTCCATTAAAAAGCGAATAGCATTACCATTGGCCTGACAGCCAAAGCAGTGATAATACTGTTTATCACGATAGACATGGAAAGAGGGCGACTTTTCCTGATGAAACGGGCAGCAACCTGAGTATGTGCGTCCCGTTTTTTTAAGTTTCACGCGTTGACCAATTAAATCGACAATATCAGTTCGATCGAGAATTTGATCTATCGTGTGCTGAGGAATGGCCATAGTCGTTATCGTGATATATGCAGCAAAATGAAAATGCAAAGCCAGATTTGCTTGAACCCAACTTTTGCAAAAGAAAACTATTTATTTGTATATGGTTTGATCAGTCCGATCAAGTGATACACAAAATATAAAAGGGCAAGTATGATAACTTGCCCTTAATCAAATTGCACGATGTGTTGTGGTTTTTATTCAGCAGAAGTGCTCGATGCGGGTGCTTCTGTCGAAGTTGCAGGACGATCAAGCAAACCAAACGTCATACGGTTAGTCAGGCTGCGTTGCTCAGCAGGTGCAGCAGTTTTTGGTGTTTCGATTGTACTTTGTTCTTCACGACCAAATACACCCAAGGTTGCACGGTTGACCCAACTGCCTTCTTTGCGAGCTGCACGTAAATTTACAGTTCCATCCGATTTAACCAAGCTTGGATAGTTCAGCTTTAACACATCAATATATTGTTGCGCGGTGGCTTGGTCGCCCAACTTTTCATAGCCATATGCCACTGTTGCTAACGCTTCAGGAATTTGCGGTGTTTGCGGATAATGCTCAATCACCCATTGCGAACGTTCTACAGCAGCCAACCATGCTTTACGTTTAATATTAAAACGTGCCACATTCATTTCACTTTCAGCCAATTCATTGCCAATGTATTTCATACGCTGTGCAGCATCAACCGCATAGGTGCTCGATGGATAGCGGCGAATAAAATCGACAAAGTTTTGATAAGCCAGTTTTAAATAACTGGTATCACGATGGGACTGTTTTAATGAGGTATAACGCATTAAACCATCATAGTTCTGTTCCATATTCGCGACACCACGCACATAGTAGGCGTAATCGACATTTGGATGCTGCGGATTTAAACGAATAAAACGCTCGGCAAGGCTAATGGTTGCTTCATAATCTTTTTGCTGGAATTTGGTATACAACAACTCGAGTTGAGCTTGTTGTGCATAATCACCAGTCGGGTAGTAGGTATCAATTGCTTCTAGGTACTTGGCTGCATCAGTATATTGACCGTTATCCAGCGCTTTCTCAGCTTTTTGTATATACACTTGCTCACTTAATTGTGGGCCTGTATCCACCACTTCTTTTTTTGGATTACTGCTACAGCCCACCATTGCAGACGCAATGCCTAAAGAAAGAGCGAGCATTGTAATTTTATAACGTGGTAGCGACATAAAAATTCCTCTGTTATTACGGGCAATGAGCTACAATTGCGCTATTAAACCACTTTTGTTTGAATGATCAAATGACCCAAGCACAATCTACTGATACAAATTTTGCAGAAACTGATTTCAATTTACTTGAAGAAACAGACGAAGCAGATAACCATACTTCTGATGCAACTGCAACACGTTTATCGTTGCAATTTCAATTGGATGAGAGCTACCTCGGGCAACGTATTGATCAGGTTGCGGCCAATGTTTGGAGCGACTTTTCACGCGAAAAACTCAAGCAGTGGCTAAAGGACGGGCATTTGTTGGTAAATGGTAACATTGTCAAACCAAAGTACAAATCTGAAGGAAATGAGCTGCTTACACTCGATGTTGAGCTTGAAGCACAGACCACCAGCCAGCCTGAAAATATTCCTTTAAATATTGTCTATGAAGATGATGACATTATTGTCATTAATAAACCGGTCGGTATGGTCGTGCATCCAGGTGCTGGCAATACTTCAGGAACTCTGGTGAATGCACTGTTATATCATTATCCGAAAGCGGCTGAATTATCACGTGCAGGCTTGGTACATCGTATTGATAAAGACACCAGCGGCTTATTGGTGGTTGCGAAAAACCTCGAAGCGCAGTTCGCTTTAAGCAAGCAATTGGCGAATAAATCGGTGTACCGTGTTTATGATTTAATCGTGTATGGCAACGTGATTGCAGGCGGCACGATTGATGAGCCGATTAAACGTCATCCAGTGGATCGCGTGAAAATGACGGTATTACCAGGCGGTAAAGATGCAGTCACACATTACAACGTGAAAGAGCGTTTCCAACATTTTACCCGCATCCAAGCGCGTTTGGAAACCGGTCGTACCCATCAGATTCGTGTGCATTTTTCTTACATCGGTTTTGGCCTAGTGGGTGATCAGGTTTATATGCCGCGTGTTCGAGTACCAGCGGGTGCATCTGAACTTTTGAATGATACCTTGCGTACATTTAAACGTCAGGCATTGCATGCTGCGCAGTTGGGCCTAGTTCACCCACGTACAGGTAAAGACATGATGTTCGAAGCACCATGGGCAGAAGATTTTGCCGCCTTAGTTGATGTTTTGCGTAGCGAAGACGCCGCCTATTAAGTCTTTGACTTGAAATGACTTCACGGTATGGCTTTCCATCAGTCGTACCGTGAAGAATGAAGATTTTATAATAAGGAATAAAACATGCAATTTGTTCAAGGATTGCCAGAAGGGATCTGTGTAGGGCAAACCCGCGTACATCATGCGCATGCCTTGGCTACGGATCAGCCTGAGTTAAAAGGCTTTAATTTAGCATTGCATGTTCAAGATGATGCGAAACGTGTACAGCAGCATCGTATGCAATTGCTCGAAGATTTTTCTAGTTTTGGGGTGGATAGAATCACATGGATGACGCAAACCCATAGCACAATCTGTCACCGCGTGGATGAACAAATTCATTTTGCTGCCCCTGAAGGTGATGGTCTGGTCACACAGCGCAAACAACATGCCTTAATGATGATGACGGCAGATTGTCTGCCGATTGTTTTAGGGGATGCCGATGCCCAAGAGGTTGCCAATTTACATGCCGGTTGGCGTGGACTGGCGCATGGAATTGTCGAAAACACCATTGCTGCGATGCAACATCCACCGGCTTGGGCGTGGTTAGGAGCTGCAATTAGTCAGCCATGTTTTGAAGTTGGGGCTGAAGTTAAACAAACTTTTTGCGCCAAATATCCTGCATTAAGCTCTGCTTTTGAACCAGCCAAAGAACCAGGGAAATACTTTGCCGATTTATATGCGATTGCTCGCTATATCTTGCAGCAACATGGGGTATCGAAGATTTTAGGTGGGGATCAATGTACCTACCGCCAAGCGGAAGAATATTATTCATATCGCCGTAATACTAAGACGGGTCGTATGGCGACGTTTGTATTTTTAAAATGAGCCCTGTGCCTGTTAAGCAAGGTGTAATGTTTTGATTTTGCCTGCTCTCCCTCCGACGAGCGAAAAGTGTTAAACTTGACTTAATTATTTGGTTTTAAAAGTTTCCATGTCTGTCACTGATCTTGTTTCTCCTGCTCCTGTTCATGTGTGTGTGGTTTATCATAGTCCTTATGGTCATACGGCTAAGGTGGCGCAATATATTGCGCAAGGCGCAGAGCAGGCCGGTGCAGATGTGCACCTGATTTCTGTTGCCGCAGTGCAATGGGAGCTTCTAGATCAAGCTGATATTATTATTATGGGCTGTCCAACCTATATGGGCAGTCTGACTTCTGCACTTAAGCAATTTATGGAAGACTCTTCCAAGCGCTGGTTGGCTCGTGCATGGCAGGGCAAGCTTGCGGCAGGATTTACCAATGGTGGTGGCTTAAGTGGCGATAAATTGGCGGTATTGCAGCAGATTAATCTGTTTGCGATGCAGCATGGTATGTTATGGGCAGGTTTACCGTTTATGCCAACGGGACGTGGTCTGCAAGATATTAATCGTATGTCCAGTTTTTTGGGCTTAATGACACAGTCAGACAATGCTAGTGTGGAAGTTACCCCACCCGAAGGGGACTTGGAAACAGCACGTAAGTTTGGTAAATATTTAGTCGAGTTAAAGGCTGACTATTGATCCATGCGTTTCATAAAAAACCTCCCAATCGGGAGGTTTTTGTTATTTGTGAAATAGGCGGGCTTTATCACGTTGCCAATCGCGGTCTTTTTCTGTAGCACGCTTGTCGTGCAGTTGCTTACCTTTAACTAAAGCAATTTCCAACTTGACTAATGGACCTTTCCAGTAGCAGGCTAAAGGGACACATGAGAACCCTTTTTGGTTGACTGCACCCAACAATTTGGCAATTTCATTACGATTCAGCAGCAATTTACGCGTACGTGTTGCTTCAGGCACAACATGCGTAGATGCAGATAAAAGCGGTTGAATTTGTGCACCAAATAAATAGGCTTCACCATTTTTAAATAAAATATAGCTTTCCGTCAGTGTCATACGGCCAGCACGTAAGGATTTGACTTCCCAACCTTGTAAGGAGAGTCCTGCTTCAAATTTTTCTTCAATGAAATAATCATGGCGTGCGCGCTTATTTTGCGCAATCGTTCCGCCATTATGTTTCTTCACTACAGTTGCTTTCGCCATAATTCGTCACTTCCAAAGTTATGACTATTGTGCCGTAACATGATGGCACTGACAATTCTTAAATGCTCTAGGCCCGCTTTAATATAAAGCGAAGAGCTTGTCGTCTGATGGATAGGCTATTTTAAAAAATGAAAATGCGTACTAATATTTGACCAAATAGTGAAGATTTTTCAAATTTATAGAGTTTCTTCGCCAAAAAAACAAGATTTTGTTAAAATAGCCCCCAATAAAATGAATCAGAGTACAAATGGATGTCTAAAACTCGCGTAATCTATCCAGGAACATTTGATCCAATTACCAATGGACATGTAGACCTCGTTACTCGGGCGTCTAAAATGTTTGATGAGGTGGTTGTTGCAATTGCGATTGGACACCATAAGAATCCTTTGTTCAAGTTAGAAGAGCGCGTTGAACTGGCACAGGCTTCTCTGAGCCATCTTCCGAATGTTGAATTTGTTGGTTTTGATGGTTTATTGGTGAATTTTTTCCGTGAACAAAATGCCACAGCGGTATTGCGTGGTTTGCGTGCCGTCTCTGATTTTGAATATGAATTTCAATTGGCAAATATGAACCGTCAATTAGATTCACGTTTTGAAGCAGTATTCTTGACTCCATCTGAACAATATTCATTTATTTCTTCCACGTTAATTCGTGAAATTGCACGTCTGAAAGGCGATGTCACCAAATTCGTTCCTGAAGCGGTGGTCAAAGCCTTTGAGCAGAAGCATCAACAAGGTTGGTAGAGTGTCTTTATATATAACTGATGAATGCATCAATTGTGATGTTTGTGAGCCTGTTTGTCCAAATGAAGCAATTTTCATGGGTGAACTGATTTACGAAATTAACCCTGATCTTTGTACAGAATGTGTCGGGCATCATGATCAGCCACAGTGCCAACTGTTCTGTCCTGTAGATTGTATTCCGCTAGATCCCAATCATGCGGAAAGCCAAGAACAGTTGATGGAAAAGTATCAACGTTTAATTGCTCAAAAAAGCACAAGCAAATAGTTTTTAAATTTGGTAAGATGCGCCTTCGAAGTGAGCCAGACGATCGCTGCTGTGGAGGTCTCCGTGACTAAAGCAGGGGAGGAAAGTCCGGGCTTCAACGGGCAAGGTGCCAGGTAACGCCTGGGCGGCGTGAGCCGACGGAAAGTGCAGCAGAGAGTAGACCGCCTTCATTATGGTTTCGAGCAATTGGAATCGGAGGTAAGGGTGAAAGGGTGCGGTAAGAGCGCACCGCATGACTGGTAACAGTTCATGGCATGGTAAACCCCACCGGAAGCAAGACCAAATAGGGATCCTTTAGGCATGGCCCATGCTGGATCCGGGTAGGTCGCTGGAGCGTATGAGTGATTGTACGCCTAGAGGAATGATCGTTCACGACAGAACCCGGCTTATCGGCTCACTTCATCAAATTTTGATCAATTAAGTGCATTAGGTACTTGACGTACCGCAGAGAAAAACACATAATGCGCGCACAGTTTACGGCTATGTAGCTCAGTTGGTTAGAGCACCGCACTCATAATGCGGGGGTCACAAGTTCAAGTCTCGTCATAGCCACCATTTTATAAATCACGTTCCTATAACGTGATTTTTTTTGCCTGAAAAAAGTCAAAGTTATAAATTAGTTTTGTATTTTAAAATTTACTCGTGCAGTCAAGCGTATCCGCGGTAAAGTTAATCCGCATCTGCAAGTTTTGAATCTGCTGCAAATTGGTCTGTTGTTCTGCTAGGGCAAAGATTTTACGATCGACTAAATTCAATTTTTTTAAGCTGATATGCTGACTAGAGCAGTAGCGTGCTTCGACTGTCTCTAAAGCGAGCTTATGTTGCTCTGTGAGGTATAAACCATCTATGGTCAGAATTTTTTGTTGTCCTTGGGCAGAGTTAACCAAGAGTTCTCGATCTTTGAGGTTAAACAAAGGATTGGCGTTGATATAGCTCGCAACATCACGTCGTACACCGTTATAGTCGCTCATCAGTGGATATACGCTGACAACTGCTCAATGCAGCTGTACTTAGCATGAAGTAAAAATAGAATTTCTTTTTCATGATCTTTCGCAGAAATTTTGCCGACTTCAGTACAGCATGCGGCATAAAAATAAGTTTAAAAAGAGTGGCTTGCTATAAATTTGATGGTTTAAAGTGTTTTTGTTTATTCGGTGATCATTTGCGTATAAAAAGGGTTGACGCTGGGCTTTGAACTTTGCATAATGCGCACACAGTTTACGGCTATGTAGCTCAGTTGGTTAGAGCACCGCACTCATAATGCGGGGGTCACAAGTTCAAGTCTCGTCATAGCCACCATTTTTATAGACCAAGCTCTCAGCTTGGTCTCTTTTTTTGTGCGTGAAAAATATATTTAAAAAAAAGTAGCTATAAAAAAGCCCAAACAGTTGTTTGGGCTTTTTGTTTTTATCTAGACTTAAACGCCAGCTTTCCAGCCATTGATGATCGGATAACGACGTTCACGGCTAAAGGCACGTGAGCTAATACGTGGGCCGATAGCACCTTGGCGACGTTTGTATTCGTTAAAGTCGACGAGGCGAATCACTTTCTTTACGACTTCTGCATCAAAGCCCTTGGCAATGATGTCATCTTGGCTTTGATCTTCTTCAATGTAGGCATAAAGAATCGCATCCAAAACATCATAGTGCGGTAAAGAGTCCTGATCGGTTTGATCATGACGTAATTCGGCAGACGGTGGGCGAGTAATTACGCGTTCAGGAATGACTGGGGTTTCTGCAATGCTGTTACGGTATTTTGCCAATTCAAATACAATGGTTTTGTACACATCTTTGAGTACCGCAAAGCCACCGACCATATCGCCGTAAAGTGTGCAATAACCCACTGCAAGTTCAGATTTGTTACCTGTCGAAAGCACCAGATTGCCAAACTTATTTGAAAGCCCCATTAACAGCGTTCCACGTGCACGTGCTTGAAGGTTTTCTTCGGTCGCATCGGCAGGTGCATTACCAAAGAATGGGTAAAGCGTCTGCATAAAGCTATTTACAATTGGATTGATTTCAGCAATGCCGAAGGTAATGCCCATCGTTTTGGCTTGCGCTGCGGCATCTTCTACACTGATTTGTGAAGTATAAGTATAAGGCATCATGACGGCTTGTACTTTGTCCGCACCAATTGCATCAACAGCAATTGCCAGCGTTAAGGCTGAGTCAATACCACCGGATAGTCCAAGAATGACACCTGGAAATCCTGAACGTTGAACATAATCACGGGTTGCCATGACCAAAGCTTGGTAAATTTCAGCCATAGTGCCAAGTGTTGGCTCATTTTCTGCAATTTGGAAGCTTTGCTGTTCTACTTGGTAGTCTGCATAAAATAATGCTTCTTTAAAACTCGGTGCTTGTAAGGCAACAGCACCATCTTTATTGATGACGAAACTGGTTCCATCAAAGATCAAGTCGTCTTGACCACCCACTTGGTTGGCGTAGACCAAATTAATATTTAGCTGCTTCGCCAACGCTTGCATGGTATCAATACGATGCTGCGGTTTACCTACTTCATAAGGGGATGCATTCAGTACCAGTACCGTTTCAACATTGAGTTGTGCCAATTGTTGAACCGTATTGAGTGACCAAATGTCTTCACAAATAAGTAAGCCAAATTTGTGCCCTAGATATTCAAAGACTAAGTGCTGATGACCCTCGTTGAAGTAACGCTTTTCATCAAAGACACCGTAGTTTGGTAAATTCTGTTTGTTATAGATACCCAGAATTTTTCCATCTTTCATGACCGCTGCTGAGTTGTAGCGTTGACCATCTTCAGTTTGGTTCACAAAACCAAACACCATGACGATGTCTTTTACTTGACGCAGTTGTTCGAAGGCGGTTTCAGTACGTTTAGATAAACTTGGGCGGAGTAATAAATCTTCTGCTGGATATCCAATCGTTGATAATTCTGGGAAGATAATTAAATCTGATTGTTGCTTTTTGGCTTCATTTGCCAATTGTTGCATTTTTTCAGCATTTGCTTCGATATTGCCAATGTGCGGAGAGAATTGTGCTAGGGCAATCTTAAAACTTTTCATTCCAACTTAATCCTAAAGCTATAGGGATGTATACACAGACGACTGAGTTTTTTATCGTTGTGGGTTCAGTACTGTGTAATTAACGACAAAATAATAAATAAATAATTTGCGTTGATACTATATACGAATTGCGACAAATGTAGTGTATAAATCCAAAAAAAATTCTTATTTGCATTCAGCAGATTTGTTCATAATAACAGATGAATTGTATATTTTATTTCACTGAAAAGGTTAGAGATATGCCGCGATACTTATCAACACTGATGCAGCAATTCCGCGGGTTTGGCGTAGTCTCTCGCAGGGAGCTGACAGTAGGTGAAAAAGCATTGGTTCGCAGTATCTTCGCAGACAGCATAACACTGGACCGAGTCCAAATTGTGGCGCATAAACTGATACTGAAAAATTATGCGCTCAGTCCCAACGGGCAGATTTATTTTCATCCACAAAATTACTGCGAAGATTTTTCTAAAAGCGCTTTACGTGTGCAATCTTGGTTTATTCATGAAATGACTCATGTTTGGCAATTTCAGCATGGAATTGCGGTGGTACGTTTAGCCATCTTTGATCGTCGTTATCGCTATGTTTTGCAGCAAGGTAAATTATTTTTGAATTATGGCATAGAGCAACAGGCGCAAATGGTTCAAGACTATTTTATAAAAAGAGCGCAGCGGCAGGACTGTCGTGCTTATGAGGACTGTATTCCGTTCTTGGCACGCAAAGCATGATTCTGTCCCGTCCAGATAATTCTCACTTTAAACTGTCCGACAAGCGTGGGGAAAGGCATAAATTGCAAATCAAATGAATTGAATTGCTAATGGCATAGATTTACAGCTCCCTTAATTTTTTACTGTAGCCCCGACCAATTTGATGGTGTAGGGCTGGCAAGTTGCAATTACAGTAGAAAAATAAGGATTCCGTATGCAATTCATTACGCCATTCAAAAATACATTTCGCTATGTATTTTCAGGCCCTAAATTTGATGCCAAACAGCAGTCAGCGATGATTCCGATTCGGCATATGCGTTTTGATTTTGATCCCCAGCAGATTGATCATAAGTTTTTTTTGAATGCAGAATTGGCCAGTGCATATTTTGCATCCCTCTCGATTTTCCTGACGTTTGGCGAAGATTTGGTGATAGATACTGCGCGTTATCATCGCGACTTGCTCAAAGATCCGTTATTAAAGCAGCGGGTCACGGCTTTAATTGGGCAGGAAGCCATTCACTCCAAAATGCACAATGAATTAAACGATGCTTTATTGCAGGTTGATTATCCTGTGCAGTTATTTCGGACATGGGCAGGTTGGGTCTTCGAATATGGCTTTAATCGCTTACCGCAACCCATGAAGTTGTCTTTAATGGCTGGTATTGAGCATTTTACGGCAGTACTGGCTGAATATATGATGCAACATGAAGCGATATTCTTTCGTTCGCAAGATGAGAAACAACGTGCCATCTGGATGTGGCACATGCTGGAAGAATCTGAACACAAAGATATTGCCTATGATGTGTTTCAATCGCTTTCTAATAATTATGCCTTACGCGTAGCCGGTTTTTTTCCTGCATTAATTACCATTCTGGTGCTGATTTCAGCCGCGGCTGTTTTGGTGCCATTCTATCGACAACCGAAAAACTTAATCCGTTGGGGGTATTGGAAGGAACTGCCGCAGAGTGTGCGTTTAATTTTTGGTTTTAAAGATGGCGTCTATGGCAGCACTTTTCGGCATATTTTTGACTATTTACGTCCTGATTTTCACCCCAATGATCATGATACTTCTGCCTACTTAAGTTATTACAAAGAGAAACTGCTACATCCCGAACATGGCATTTTATTGCCATATTTTACGCGGGAATTTACCCCAGCTTTACGTTGTTAAGGAGAGAGGGATTGAAATGTTGAAATTTAATCACAGCTCCAAACCAAGTTATCAAGCTTATGCCGTGGTGACAGGCGCAGGGAGTGGTATTGGGCGCAGTTTTGCCTTAGAGCTGGCGAAGCGTGGCAGTCGCGTGATATGTGCCGACCTCAATCTTGCCGCGGCTAAAGAAACGGTGGCTTTAATTCATGCAAAATATCCAACCGCGAGTTATGCCTTGCAGTGTGATGTAGGGGATGCAGATCAGGTCAAGGCTTTGGCTGATCAAGCCGAACAATTGATGGGGCATAGCACCACACTCATTATTAATAATGCAGGCGTGGGCTTAGGTGGGAAGTTTGATGAAGTCAGTTTGGCAGATTGGCAGTGGTGTATGCAGGTCAATTTATGGGGGGTAATACATGGTTGCCATTATTTTGTACCTCAATTTAAACAACAAGGCTATGGGGCAATTATAAATGTTGCCTCGGCAGCGGGGTTTACAGCGGCCCCTGAAATGACCGCCTATAACGTGACCAAGTCAAGTGTGCTGGCACTATCTGAAACGCTGGCGGCAGAGTTGCGTAGTGCCAATATACGCGTCAATGTGCTGTGTCCAACCTTGGTTCCAACCAATATTATGAAGCATGGGCGTTTACCTCAGCATTATGCTGGATTAGCCGATGATTTGTTGATGAATCATGCATTTGTGAGTAGTGAGCAAGTAGCAATCAAAACGCTGGATCATCTCGATGCTGGTAAGTTGTATACCATTCCTCAGCCAGATGCCAAATTGTTTTGGTGGATGAAGCGTGCAGCTCCTAACCTATATGCCAAGTTATTGGGAATGGGCTATCCACTGTTTAAAAAGTATGTGAAATAAAAATAAGAGAATAACATGACCGAAAACAGCTTAAATGAAGGATCTACCTCTGATGTTATATTAGACATCCCCATGTCTAATCCACAAAATGACTCGGATGAGACTTCAGAACCACGAAAAGCCAAAGCCAGACAAACACGCGAGCAAGAGAACAGCCAAGTAAGCCTGCATGTGTATGATTGTATTGTGATTGGCGCGGGCATTTCAGGCATTGCCGCTGCCTATAAAATGCTACAGGCAGGCTATCATAATTTTATTGTTTTAGAAAAAGCCGCGCGGGTGGGTGGGACGTGGCGTGACAATACCTACCCAGGGTGTGGTTGTGATGTTCCATCAGCATTATATTCATTTTCATTTGCACCGAGCCATCAATGGAGTCATCTTTTTGCGAAACAAGCAGAAATCTTGCAATATCTGGAAGGGGTGACTCAGCAATTTAATTTGATGAAAAATATTAAGTTCAATCATGAGCTTGTATCAGCAAAATGGGATGAATCCCAACAGCAATGGCAACTGCAAACATCGCAAGGGATGTTTCTCGCCAAAACGGTCATTTTCTCGACTGGACCCATTACTGAGCCATCCTTGCCCCAAATTAAGGGTATTGAAACCTTTCAAGGGGCAATGTTTCATTCAGCCCGCTGGAGGCATGATTATGATTTAGCGGGAAAACGGGTTGCGGTGATTGGCACAGGGGCATCGGCCATTCAGTTTATTCCGCAAATTCAGCCCAAAGTCAAAAACTTAATTGTATTTCAGCGGACCGCACCGTGGGTGTTACCTAAAGCCGATTTGACCTTGAATGCAACGGCGAAGGAAATTATTGCAAAATATCCCGTCATGCAACGAATTTGGCGCAGCAGTGTCGCTCAGATTCTGAATGGCATTAACTTTGGATTACGTCATCCGCAAGTACTTGAGCCCATCAATCTACTGAGCAAGCAGTTATTAAAACTACAAATTCAGGATCAACGCTTGCGTCAAAATGTGACTCCAAACTTTTCAATTGGCTGCAAAAGGCTGTTATTTGCCAATAACTATTATCCAGCCCTACAGCAAGACAATGTCACACTGCTGCCACAAGGTTTGGTTGCAATATAAGGCAATAACGTTATTGCAGCCAATGGCGAACAGCATGCGGTTGATGTGATTATTTGGGGAACGGGGTTTGAAGTTTCACATCCCCCGATTGGAAAATGTGTCTATGATACCAAAGGGCAATTGTTAGCAGAGCGTTGGCAAGATAGCTCTCCAGAAGCCTTTTTAGGCACCAGTTTGGAACAGGTGCCGAATGCATTTTTAGTCTTGGGACCGAATATTTTGGTCTATGACTCATTTATTGGGATTGCTGAAGCGCAGCTAGATTACATTATCAGTGGCTTATTGCAAATGCGCGATTTGGGCATTCGGCGGATTGAAATTAAATCTAATGTAATTCAGAAATATAATCATGATGTGCAAAAAAATTTACAGACCACGGTGTTTAATCGGGGTGGCTGCAAATCGTATTATCTGGATCAAAATGGCCGTAATTTTGCAGCCTGGCCATGGTCACTTAAGCAATTAAAGCAAAAATTGCAAAAGTTGGATTTAGACAATTATCAGGTCAGTTAAAGCTTAATTGATTGGTCGCAGTGAGCCAGAAGCTGTATCGACTTGTTTTCTGTAAAGATAAAAAAACCACCCGAGAGGGTGGTTTTTTGATTCATCAATTCTTGCGAATTAACGACCCTGGATGTCACGTTGAACTTCACCAGTGTAAAGCTGACGTGGACGACCAATTTTGTAAGGTCCGCTGTGCATTTCTAACCAGTGGCTGATCCAACCAACAGTACGTGCAAGAGCGAAGATTACTGTAAACATTTCTGTTGGGATACCAATCGCTTTAAGGATGATACCTGAGTAGAAGTCTACGTTCGGGTAAAGGTTACGCTTGATGAAGTATTCATCAGAAAGTGCGATACGCTCAAGTTCCATAGCAAGTTCAAGCTGTGGATCGTTGATGCCAAGTGCACCAAGAACTTCGTCGCAAGTCTCTTTCATTACTTTAGCGCGCGGGTCAAAGTTCTTGTAAACGCGATGACCGAAGCCCATTAACTTAACTTCTTTAGTCTTCACTTTTTCCATGAAGCCAGCAACGTTTTCTACAGTGCCGATTTCGTCAAGCATCTTAAGAACAGCTTCGTTCGCACCACCGTGCGCAGGACCCCAAAGTGCAGAAATACCAGCAGCGATACATGCATACGGGTTAGCACCAGTAGAACCCGCTAAACGTACTGTAGACGTAGACGCGTTTTGTTCGTGGTCAGCATGAAGCGTGAAGATACGGTCCATCGCTTTCGCAAGAATAGGGTTTACTTTGTAATCGCGGTCTGCTGGAGTAGCAAACATCATATGCAAGAAGTTTTCTGCATAGTTCAAGTCGTTACGTGGGTAAACAAATGGTTGACCTACAGTGTACTTGTAGCTCCAAGCTGCAAGTGTAGGTACTTTCGCAATTAAGCGAATTGCAGTAATTTCACGGTGGTTAACATCTTCGATGTCTAAACCGTTGTGATAGAACGCAGAAAGTGCACCCACTACACCAACCATGATTGCCATAGGGTGAGCGTCACGACGGAAACCATTGAAGAAACGGCTTACTTGATCGTGAACCATTGTGTGGTTACGAACTTTAGCGTCAAATTCAACTTTTTGTTCAGCTGTAGGAAGTTCGCCATTTAATAATAAGTAGCAAGTTTCTAAGTAGTCAGCTTTAGTTGCAAGTTGGTCAATTGGGTAACCACGGTGTAAAAGTACACCTTTGTTACCATCAATGAAGGTAATTTTTGATTCGCAAGCTGCTGTAGCCATAAAACCAGGATCAAAAGTAAAGTGACCTGCGGCCAACACATCCTTAACGTCGATTACATCTGGGCCCAATGTGCCGCTGTAAATTGGTAATTCAATTTCTTTGCCATCAAGCTGTAATACGGCTTTTTTGCCAGTTGCTTCAGACATTCAATAGATCTCCTGTCCTGGTGAATGTTTAATCTGACTCGTAGTACTAATCTTTTAATGCGCGAATCAGACGGATCAAAAATTTGCTAATAAGATTAGAGAGTACTGGAATTTTGTCAATTATACTTATGGATAAAAACTGACGCGCCCACAGAGGTTTAGTCAAATCCTTCCTTAGAAAAATGAGTAAAATCACAGCACCGCGCCGCTATAATAAGTCAAATTATTCTTGAGGTGCAGAAAAAAAATGGGACATCTGCTGAATTGTAAGTATTTATAAAAAATAAAGGACATATTTTTTTGAACAAATGGTACGAGCATTTAGAATTGAAATTTATCTAATTTTCATAACTTACATCTATTTTTGTTTAGTTTTTATTCCATTTTAGACTGAAATTTGGCATGAAATTCTTAGACTAAAGATGTGTCTGATTGGTTAAAAAATAACTCATTAAATTTTTAAAATTGATTAAAAAATAGACTTTAAGCGTTAGTTTTTGCAATTTTTGTGTAATTTTAATCCATAAAATTTATTCGTGTTCTGTATTTTATTTTGGCTAAGTTGTTATTTAATCTGGTGATATCTTAAAAATATAGCTTTAAATAAATAGTGAACATTTTGATAGGAAATGCAAGTCTCCCTCTATAAAAGAAACTGAAGGTAAAACTGAGTAATTGTTCTAAATATCTTTAGTCTAAAGATCGGGTATCTACCTGAGAGGCTATGAACGGTAAAATTCACTGGATAAGTGATAAAAACCAATAGCATAGCATTGATTTGATGCTAAATTATTGGTTTATATAGAATGTTTAATGTTGTTAATGATTCTTGTTTATAATTTTTTTGTTAAAAAACCAGTCTTTGATTGTTTGTATTTTGACTTTTCGCGTTTTATAATTCGGTGTCGTTCTAAGTTTAGGCATTTGCTTGCCTGACAATGCCAGCTTTCCTTCGAATTAATTCCAACAAACTCCGGATGGAGTTTTTACTTACAGGATGCCCGCTGTGAAAAGCAACAGACCTGTCAATTTGTCCATGGGTCAAGTTTTAGAAGTAAACTTAAAATCCCCTGTGGCTATTGCATCAATTTTACACCGTCTATCTGGTGTCATCGTATTTTTACTCGTACCGGTACTTTTATGGATTTTAGACAAGTCATTGTCTTCTCCAGAAGGTTTTACGCAAGTGCAAGCTATTTTTAATAGTTTCATTGTGCGTTTTGTCGTATGGGTATTTGTAGCCGGCTTAATTTTCCACTTTATTGCGGGTGTTAAGCATTTACTTGCGGATCTAGGTTTTGCTGAAGAACTGCAAAGTGGTCGTGTCGCAGCTACTATTTCATTGATCTTGTCTGCAATCGGTATCATTGCGGCATTTGTATGGATTGTTATCTAATGAAAAGTGCTACTGGTTTAACGGGTTCAGGTTCTCGTGATTGGTTTATCCAACGCGTAAGTGCTGTCGTATTAGCAGTGTATACAGTTGTTGTATTAGGTTGGATCCTATGCAATGGCGGTTTTAGCTACGAACAGTGGTACGGCTTTATGATGACAGCTCCAATGAAGATCTTATCTTTATTAGCAGTCTTATCTCTTGTTGCACATGCATGGATCGGTATGTGGCAAGTATTCACGGATTATGTGACTACTCGTCAAATGGGTCCTTCAGCTTCAGGTTTACGCCTTGTACTGACTTCAGCAGTAATTATTGCTGTATTTGCATATGCGATCTGGGCAATCCAGATTTTTTGGGCGAATTGATAGGAATAGATCATGGGCGCTATAACCCCTAAAGAAGATTACACAAATATTCCACACGAAACTTTCGATGCTGTCATCGTGGGTGGTGGTGGTTCAGGTATGCGCGCGTCTTACCAACTTGCTCAAGCTGGTTTGAAAGTTGCGGTACTAACTAAAGTATTCCCAACACGTTCACACACTGTTGCGGCGCAGGGCGGTATTGGTGCATCTCTTGGTAACATGCAAGAAGATAACTGGCACTACCACTTCTATGACACTGTTAAAGGTTCAGACTGGTTAGGTGACCAAGACGCGATTGAATTTATGACGCGTGAAGCACCACAAGTTGTTTATGAATTAGAACACTTGGGTATGCCATTTGACCGTAACGCAGATGGTACGATTTACCAGCGTCCATTCGGTGGTCACTCTGCAAACTACGGTGAAAAAGCGGTTCCACGTGCTTGTGCTGCTGCTGACCGTACTGGTCACGCGCTTCTTCACACGCTTTATCAAAGCAACGTGAAAATGGGTACGCAATTCTTTGTTGAATGGATTGCACTTGATCTTATTCGTAACGAAGCGGGTGATGTTTTAGGTGTAACGGCAATTGACCAAGAAACCGGTAAAATTGCAGTATTCCAAGCCAAAGCGACATTGTTTGCTACAGGTGGTGCGGGTCGTGTTTACCGTGCATCTACTAATGCCTACATCAATACTGGTGACGGTCTTGGTATGGCGGCTCGTGCAGGTATTCCATTACAAGATATGGAATTCTGGCAATTCCACCCTACGGGTGTTGCGGGCGCAGGCGTATTGTTGACCGAAGGCTGTCGTGGTGAAGGTGCAATCCTTCGTAACGATGCTGGTGAGCCGTTCATGGAACGCTATGCACCAACTTTAAAAGACTTGGCACCACGTGACTTCGTATCACGTTCTATGGACCAAGAAATTAAAGAAGGCCGTGGTTGTGGTCCGAAGAAAGATTACATCTTGCTTGATATGACGCACTTGGGTGCTGAAACAATCATGAAACGTCTTCCATCTGTATTTGAGATTGGTAAGAAATTCGCGAACGTTGACATCACTAAAGAGCCAATTCCTGTAGTACCGACAATCCATTACCAAATGGGTGGTATTCCTACGAACATTCATGGTCAAGTTGTTGTACCTGAAAGCCGTGAAACTTCACCGCTTGAAGCCAACTACAACAAAGACACTGATGTTTACTCGACCAATGCGGGTGAGCGTAACTTCACGAAACCTGTTAAAGGTTTCTATGCAATTGGTGAATGTTCTTGCGTATCTGTACATGGTGCAAACCGTTTAGGTACCAATTCACTACTTGACTTGGTTGTATTTGGTAAAGCTGCTGGTGAACACATCATTGATTACGTGACTAAACACCACGGTGATGAATATCAACCGCTTCCTACAACTGTACTTGAGCAAACTGTTGCGCGTATCCGTAAATTGGATGAGTCAACTTCAGGTGAAAATGCTCAAGAAGTTGCTGATGCAATCCGTGATATCGTACAAGACCATGCTGGTGTATTCCGTACAGAAGCGTTGCTTGATAAAGGTGTGAAAGAAATCCTTGCAATCGAATCGCGTGTTCGCAACATTCATTTGAAAGACAAATCTAAAGTTTTCAATACTGCGCGTATTGAAGCATTAGAAGTTGAAAACTTGTATGAAGTGGCTAAAGCGACTCTGATTTCTGCTGCTGCACGTAAAGAGTGTCGTGGTGCGCATACGGTTGTTGATTTTGAAGAGTCTCCAGATCATCCAGAATACCCATATGGTCGTCGTGATGATGAGTGGATGAAGCACACGTTATGGTTCTCTGCTGACAATCGTTTAGAGTACAAGCCAGTACGTTATAAGCCGCTCTCTGTAGCTGCTATTCCACCTAAACCACGTACATTCTAATTAGGAGAAGTAAGATGAGTAGAGGTACTCGTACATTTAATATCTACCGCTACGATCCTGATAAGGATGCAGCACCTTACATGCAGACTTTTAAACTTGAATTGACTGATAAGCACCGTATGTTGCTTGATGCACTTCTTGCATTGAAAGTACAAGATGAAACTTTAACGTTCCGTCGTTCTTGCCGTGAAGGTATTTGTGGTTCTGATGGTGTGAACATCAATGGTAAAAATGGTTTAGCGTGTCTTTGGAACCTAAACGATTTACCAGAAGTGATTACAGTTCGTCCTTTACCTGGTTTGCCAGTGGTTAAAGACTTAGTTGTGGACATGAATCAGTTCTACGATCAGTACAACAAAATTCATCCATTCTTGATCAACAACCAACCTGCGCCACCGAAAGAGCGTTTACAGTCTCCTGAAGACCGTGAACACTTAGATGGTTTGTACGAATGTATTCTTTGTGCATGCTGTTCGACTTCATGCCCATCATTCTGGTGGAACCCAGACAAGTTCTTGGGTCCTTCAGCATTGTTGAATGCCTACCGTTTTATCATCGATTCTCGTGATACAGCAACTCAAGAGCGTTTGGCTCGTCTTGACGACCCATTCTCTTTGTTCCGTTGTAAAGGCATCATGAACTGTGTGTCAGTATGTCCTAAGGGTCTTAACCCGACTAAAGCAATCGGTCACATCCGTAACATGCTTTTAGATATGGCTGGCTAATTTTTACAGTTAGCGAATGCAGAAAAAGCACACTTTCGAGTGTGCTTTTTTTATTGAATAGCAATTTTGCTGCTGAAATGATCGGATTGCTGTGGAGTGGTGAAAGGCTAATCAGAATTTGTGCGATTCATGTAAAAAGGTGAAGATTATCTATGGCGAGAATGCAGTAGTAGGGTAAAATAAATGCTATGATGTAACGTTATAAAAGGGCAATTTGTGAAAAGGTGCTCTTTTTTGTTATTAGCAAAACTGAAATTGGACTTTGGTCTAAATTGCATCTTGTTGAGTGATGACGCACCATAGTTTACCTGATGTAAATCAATGTGTATTTAGCTGATTTATGAATGGTATGTGTCAAAAAAATCAATTGCATGTAAGGGTTCATGTTACGATTTGATACATCGTTATATTGAAAAAATGTGGTTAATTTGTGTGCATTTTCTCGTTAAATAAGCACAAAATTTAAACAATAAGTGGTTTTAGAAAAGCTAAATCGAGAATTTACCTTTTCTAAAACGATTTTGCAAAAAATTGCTCGGTTTCGGTCGAGTATTTATGGATGAGTGATGATGCCATTGAGGGTGTTGTTGTTCATTTTTCACATCAGGATAATCCTAATGTGGTGATAACGCCCAAAGGCAAATGTCTGCTGGGGACTGATGTCATGTTACCAATTTGACATTATCAATCATGGGGTTGCTTAAAAAGCACCTGAAATATTTTTGCAATAGGAAATGGGTCCACAAATGCAAGAAGTTGCTGACGCTTTGCGTCTTGACACTGAACTTTCCGCTGATAGTGCAGCGTATATTGAAGAACTTTATGAGCAGTATTTAACGTCACCAGAATCAGTTGGAGCTGATTGGCGTACATACTTCGATAAATTCCCGAAAGGTGATCAACCACACAGCAATGTACGTGAGCAATTCCTCTTATTAGGTCGCAATTCAAGTCGTGTACAGGCCGTGGTTCAAAGCACAGTGAGTACTGAACATGAGCGTCGTCAAATTGGCGTATTACAACTTATTGCAGCGTATCGTAACCGTGGTCATCAAAAAGCAAAGCTTGATCCATTAGGTTTGGCGAAACGTGAAATCGTTCCAGATCTTGATCTTGCTACTCATGGCTTGACCCAATCAGATTTAGATACTGTTTTCAATACAGGCAATTTGCTTATCGGTAAAGATGAAGCAACTTTAGGTGAAATGGTTCAAGCCATGGAAGCAACGTATTGTGCTTCGATTGGTGCTGAATACATGCATATTGTTGATACCAAAGAAAAACGTTGGATTCAACAACGCCTTGAAGGTGCACGCGGTCAATTTAATTTCACTGCAGAACAGAAAAAACACGTATTAGAGCGTTTAACTGCAGCTGAAGGCCTAGAAAAATTCCTGGGTAATAAATACGTCGGTGCAAAACGTTTCGGTGTTGAAGGTGGTGAATCTTTCATTCCAATGGTTGATGCTTTGATTCAACGTGCAGGTTCTGTGGGTTGTAAAGAAGTTGTGATTGGTATGCCACACCGTGGCCGTTTAAACCTATTGGTTAACATCATGGGTAAAAACCCAGCAGACCTATTTGGTGAGTTCGAAGGTAAGAGCATACACAAAAAAGGTTCTGGTGACGTTAAATACCACCAAGGTTTCTCTTCAAATGTAATGACTCCAGGTGGCGAAGTTCACTTGGCATTGGCATTTAACCCATCGCATTTAGAAATCGTTGGACCAGTAGTAGAAGGTTCGGTACGTGCACGTCAAGTTCGTCGTAAAGACATCGGCGGTGACGATGTATTACCAGTGATTGTGCATGGTGATGCGGCATTTGCTGGTCAAGGTGTAAACCAAGAAACTTTCCAAATGTCACAAACTCGCGGTTATACCGTAGGTGGTACAGTGCATATTGTTGTGAATAACCAAGTCGGTTTCACAACATCTGATCCGCGTGATGCACGTTCTACAGAATACTGTACTGATATTGCGAAAATGATCCAAGCACCGATTTTCCATGTGAACGGTGATGATCCTGAATCAGTATTGTTTGTTGCTCAATTGGCGCATGACTTCCGTCATACGTTCCGTAAAGATGTTGTCATCGACATGTTCTGTTACCGTCGTCGTGGTCATAACGAAGCGGATGAGCCAGCTGCAACACAGCCAATGATGTATCAAGTCATCAACAAGAAAACAACAACACGTGCTCTATATGCAGACCAATTGGTTCAAGAAAACGTGTTGGATCGTGCTAAAGCTGATCAAATGATTGAAGACTACCGTGCTGATTTAGAAGCGGGTAATCACGTTGCGAATGCACTGGTACTTGAGCCAAATACAAAAATGTTTGTAGATTGGACTCCGTACCTGGGTCATGACTATACAGATGTTTGGGATACAACGTTCTCTGAAGATCGCTTAAAAGAACTTGGTCGCACTATGCGTCAGCTTCCTGAAGGCTTTGTGATGCAGCGCCAAGTAGCTAAAGTGATTGATGATCGCTTGAAAATGCAAACGGGTGAAATGCCGTTGAACTGGGGTGCTGCTGAAACTTTAGCTTATGCAACTCTGTTAGATGAAGGCTATTTAGTTCGTTTAACGGGTGAAGACGTAGGTCGTGGTACATTCTCACATCGTCATGCGAAACTGCATAACCAAGTTGATGGTTCGACTTATATTCCTCTTTGCCACATCAAAGAAAACCAACCGCGTGTTGCTGTTTATGACTCGTTATTGTCTGAAATGGCAGTATTGGCATTTGAATATGGTTACGCAACGACATTGCCAAAGAGCTTGGTGATTTGGGAAGCTCAGTTCGGTGACTTTGCTAACTGTGCACAGGTTGTAATTGACCAGTTCATCGCTTCTGGTGAAACCAAGTGGGAGCGTGTTTGTGGTTTAACCATGTTGTTACCACACGGTTTTGAAGGTCAAGGTCCTGAACACTCATCTGCACGTTTAGAGCGCTTCTTACAGTTATGTGCTGAAGACAACATGCAAGTGATGACACCGACAACGCCTGCGCAAATTTTCCATGCTTTACGTCGTCAAGCAATTCGCCCAATTCGTAAGCCAATGATCATCATGTCACCGAAGTCTTTACTTCGTCACAAACTTGCAACTTCTACTTTAAGTGAACTTGCAAACGGTACATTCCAAACTGTGATTGATGAGGTGGATCAAATCAACAAATCGGACGTAACTCGTCTTGTGATTTGTGGTGGTAAGGTGTATTACGACTTACTCGAAAAACGTCGTGAACAAGGTTTAAATAACGTGGCAATTGTCCGTGTTGAACAATTGTACCCGTACCCAGAACAACGTATTGCTGAAGTATTGGCTTCTTATCCAAACCTTAAAGATGTAGTTTGGACTCAAGAAGAGCCTAAGAACCAAGGCGCTTGGTTGTTTATTGCTCCTCGTTTATACGAAGATGTAATGAAATCAGGTAAACAAGTACGTATCAGTTATGCAGGTCGTGAAGCTTCTGCTGCACCGGCTTGTGGTTCACCATATTTGCATGCAAAACAACAAGCTCAGCTGGTTAATGACGCTTTAGCGATCGTAGCTGAACAATCAGGAGAATCTCAATAATGGCAACCGAAATTAAAGCACCGGTATTCCCAGAGTCAGTTGCGGACGGTACGATTGCAACTTGGCACAAACAACCAGGTGAAGCAGTATCACGTGATGAAGTGATCTGTGACATTGAAACAGATAAAGTTGTTTTAGAAGTAGTTGCTCCTGCTGACGGTACAATCGTTGCAATCATCAAAAATGAAGGTGACACAGTTCTTTCTGCTGAAGTAATTGCTCAGTTTGAAGAAGGTGCGGTTTCTGGTGCTGCTGCAACTGAAGCAGTTCAAGGTGAAGCGAAAGTTGAACAAGCTGCTGCGAATACTCAAGCGGGTGCTGCGCCAGTTGTAGAACGTGCTCAACAAGTACAAGACCAAGCTCCTGCAGTTCGTAAAGCGTTAACTGAAACTGGTATTGCTGCTACTGATGTTGCAGGTACTGGTCGTGGTGGTCGCATCACGAAAGAAGATGTTGCTAACCATCAAACTAAACCAGCAGCTCCTGCTGCTGCACCATTAAGCGTTGCAGTAGGTGAGCGTATTGAGAAACGCGTTCCAATGACACGTCTTCGTAAGCGTGTTGCTGAACGTTTACTTGCAGCAACTCAAGAAACTGCAATGTTAACTACGTTTAACGAAGTGAACATGAAGCCAATCATGGAAATGCGTACGCAATACAAAGATGCATTTGAGAAGCGTCATGGTGCGCGTCTTGGCTTTATGTCATTCTTTGTTAAAGCGGCAACTGAAGCACTTAAACGCTACCCAGCGGTTAATGCTTCAATTGATGGCGATGACATCGTTTATCACGGTTACTACGACATCGGTGTAGCAGTTTCTTCTGACCGTGGTCTAGTGGTACCTGTTCTACGTGATACTGACCGTATGAACTACGCAGAAGTTGAAAACGGTATCCGTGACTACGCTTACAAAGCACGTGACGGTAAGTTAGGTATCGAAGACATGACTGGCGGTACATTCACCATTACTAACGGTGGTACTTTCGGTTCATTGCTTTCTACACCAATCTTGAATACGCCACAAACTGCAATTTTGGGTATGCACAAAATCCAAGAACGT
Source organism: Acinetobacter sp. GXMZU3951 (assembly GCF_054457875.1). NCBI lineage: Bacteria > Pseudomonadati > Pseudomonadota > Gammaproteobacteria > Moraxellales > Moraxellaceae > Acinetobacter > Acinetobacter sp. GXMZU3951. Next base: position 150,499 of record NZ_JBTLFO010000002.1, read on the forward strand.
CCTATGGCGGTAAATGGTCAAGTAGAAATCTTGCCAATGATGTATTTAGCGCTTTCTTATGACCACCGTTTAATCGATGGTAAAGAAGCTGTTGGTTTCTTAGTAACAATCAAAGAATTGTTAGAAGAACCAGCTAAACTAATCCTTGACCTTTAATCGATAGCATAAAAATATCAGGCTTAGAGCGATCCTCTAAGCCTGTATTTGGAGATAAACATGTCTCAACAATTTGATCTTGTTGTAATTGGCGGTGGCCCAGGTGGCTATGAAGCAGCAATTCGTGCAGCGCAATTAGGTTTTAAAGTTGCTTGTATCGAAAAACGTATTCACAAAGGCAAGCCATCTTTAGGTGGTACGTGCTTAAACGTGGGTTGTATTCCTTCTAAAGCTTTACTTGATTCTTCTCATCGCTATGAAGATACAGTGCATCATTTAGATGATCACGGTATTACAACAGGTGAAGTGAAGTTTGACTTGGCTAAAATGCTGGATCGCAAGGATAAAATCGTTAACCAATTAACTATGGGTGTCGACGGCCTTCTTAAAGGTAATGGTATCGAATGGTTAAAAGGTACGGGTAAATTACTTGCGGGTAAAAAAGTTGAGTTTGTTTCTCATGAAGGTGAAACTCAAGTTTTAGAGCCAAAATATGTGATCCTTGCATCTGGTTCTGTACCTGTAAATATTCCTGTAGCTCCTGTTGATCAAGACATTATTGTTGATTCAACTGGCGCTTTAGAATTCCAAGAAGTTCCTAAGCGTTTAGGTGTTATTGGTGCGGGTGTAATTGGTTTAGAGCTTGGTTCAGTATGGCGTCGTCTAGGTGCTGAAGTTGTTGTATTTGAAGCAATGGACGCATTCTTACCAATGGCTGATAAAGCATTGGCTAAAGATTACCAAAAAGTATTGACTAAACAAGGTTTAGACATTCGCGTAGGCGCTAAAGTTGCAGGTACTGAAGTTAACGGTCGTGAAGTGACAGTTAAGTACACGCAAGGTGGCGAAGACAAGACTCAAACTTTTGACAAGTTAATCGTTTGTGTTGGTCGTCGTGCTTATGCAGAAGGTTTATTGGCTGATGATTCAGGTATTAAACTCACTGAACGTGGTTTAGTTGAAGTAAACGATTGGTGTGCAACTTCGGTTGAAGGTGTATATGCAATTGGTGACTTAGTCCGTGGTCCAATGCTTGCGCATAAAGCAATGGAAGAAGGTGTAATGGCTGTTGAGCGTATTCACGGTCATGCTGCACAAGTGAACTATGACACCATCATTTCTGTAATCTATACACACCCAGAAGCGGCGTGGGTAGGTTTAACAGAAGAGCAAGCGAAAGAAAAAGGCCATGAAGTGAAAACTGGTCAATTCGGTTTCGCTGCAAATGGTCGTGCAATGGCTGCTGGTGAAAATGCAGGTTTTGTGAAGTTTGTTGCGGATGCAAAAACTGACCGCTTGTTGGGTATGCACGTGATTGGACCTGCTGCGTCTGATATCGTTCACCAAGGTATGATTGCACTTGAATTCGTATCAAGTGTTGAAGATCTTCAGTTGATGACATTTGGTCATCCAACTTTCTCTGAAGTTGTACATGAAGCTGCATTGGCTGTAGATGGCCGTGCAATTCACGCAATTCAGCGTAAGCGTAAGTAAGATCAAAAAAAGAGCGGTTTAACCGCTCTTTTTAATTTTATAGGTTGTTTTTAGCCACACAATCTACTACAAATAAGAAAGAAAAAATGAAACAAGAGCTAATCCGGATAGACGTGAGTCTGAAGGTTAGTCACCCCATAACAAAGCGAAGAAGTAGTAAAAGGTTAGTCAATGAATCTACATGAGTATCAAGCCAAAGCGTTATTAAAAAAATATGGTATGCCTGTTCAAGAAGGCGTATTGGCAACGAACGCTGATGAAGCCGTACAAGCCTTTGAGCAACTGGGTGGTAAATTTGCGGTAATGAAAGCGCAAGTGCATGCCGGTGGTCGTGGTAAGGCAGGCGGTGTCAAGGTTGTAAAATCAAGCAAAGAAGCCGCAGACTATGCCAACCAAATTATCGGTACTCGCTTAGTCACGTATCAAACTGATGCGAATGGGCAGCCTGTCAACAGCATACTGGTCTGTGAAGATGTATATCCTGTAGAGCGTGAATTGTACCTTGGTGCGGTGGTAGACCGTTCCAGCCGCCGTGTGACTTTTATGGCATCCACTGAAGGCGGTGTCGAAATTGAAAAAGTCGCGGAAGAAACACCAGAGAAAATTATTAAAGTTGAAGTTGATCCATTGGTCGGCTTACAACCCTTTCAGGCGCGAGAAGTCGCTTTTGCCTTGAAATTAAAAGATGGACAAATTGCTCAGTTTGTAAAAATCATGACCGCTGCCTATCAGGCATTTGTTGAAAATGATTTTGCTTTATTTGAGATTAATCCGCTGTCTGTACGTGAAAATGGTGAAATCCTATGTGTTGATGCCAAAGTTGGGATCGACTCGAATGCGCTATATCGTATTCCTGAAGTCGCTGCTTTACGTGATAAATCACAAGAGAATGAGCGTGAGCTGAAAGCATCTGAGTTTGATTTGAACTATGTTGCTTTAGAAGGCAACATCGGTTGTATGGTCAATGGTGCAGGTCTGGCCATGGCGACCATGGATATCATTAAGCTTTATGGTGGACAACCGGCAAACTTCTTAGATGTCGGTGGTGGTGCAACCAAAGAGCGTGTGATTGAAGCCTTTAAATTAATCTTGGCAGATACCTCGGTTCAAGGGGTATTGATTAACATTTTCGGTGGGATTGTACGTTGTGACATGATTGCTGAAGCAATTATTGCTGCAGTACAGGAAGTACATGTTGAAGTTCCTGTTGTGGTTCGTTTAGAAGGAAATAACGCAGAATTAGGCGCGAAAATTCTAGATGAATCAGGTTTGAAATTAACTTCTGCCAATGGCTTAGCCGATGCCGCAGAAAAAATTGTTGCAGCAGTGAAAGCATAAGGAGTGCCAGCATGAGCGTATTAATTAATAAAAACACAAAAGTTTTGGTACAAGGTTTTACAGGGAAAAACGGCACATTCCATTCTGCTCAAGCCCTAGATTATGGCACCAAAGTGGTCGGTGGTGTTACTCCGGGTAAAGGTGGAACAACACATTTAGATTTACCTGTTTTTAATACCATGAAAGAAGCCGTGCGCGAGACGCATGCGGATGCATCGGTTATTTATGTACCTGCTCCTTATGTGTTGGACTCTATTGTAGAAGCTGTAGATTCTGGGGTTGGCCTGATTGTGGTGATTACAGAAGGTGTACCGACACTGGATATGCTAAAAGCCAAGCGTTATTTAGAAACCAATGGCAATGGCACACGTTTGGTTGGACCAAACTGCCCAGGTGTAATTACCCCGGGTGAATGCAAAATTGGCATTATGCCAGGGCATATTCATCAACCCGGTCGTATTGGGATTATCTCTCGTTCAGGTACTTTAACCTATGAATCGGTAGCGCAAACTACGAAACTGGGACTAGGTCAGTCTACTTGTATTGGTATTGGTGGAGATCCAATTCCAGGAATGAACCAAATTGATGCATTAAAATTGTTCCAAGATGACCCAGATACTGACGCGATTATCATGATTGGTGAAATTGGCGGAACGGCAGAAGAAGAGGCTGCTGAATATATTCAGTCAAATGTCACGAAACCTGTGGTAGGTTATATCGCTGGGGTAACTGCACCTAAAGGCAAGCGTATGGGGCACGCGGGAGCGATTATTTCGGGTGGTAAAGGTACTGCAGAAGAAAAATTTGCAGCATTTGAACGTGCTGGCATGGCTTATACACGTAGTCCAGCAGAACTGGGCTCGACCATGTATCAAGTCTTAAAAGACAAAGGTCTGGTTTAATACTCGAGCTTTAATCTTAAAAACCGCATACTAAGGCTTTAGTATGCGGTTTTTTTTATGGAGTACGGCTTTGGTATATATATTGCTGAATTGAGGCAACAATTTGAAATAGTATTCTCTTACCTCAATGCAAGAAGTTAATTGGAACCAGTTTAGTGATGAATTTTGCCGAAATATTCAGAAAGTGATTCCTTTCGAAGGATTCGTTGCCTTTAATATCGATTCGGCAATGACGGGGAGTCAATATTCATTTCAAGGCATTAATCATCAGGCGGCAGATGAATATTTAGGGAAGAAACAACAATTTGATCCCGTACATTTCATGCACAGTTATTATGAGCCTGAAACTAAATTTAGCGTGTTACACGCAGCTGCATCTAATCCAGAATATGATGAATTTTTAAAAAAATGGCATGTACAAGATACCCTTGAACTGTTCTTTCGGCAAAATGGCGTGCCCGTAAAGGGAATGAGTTTGGTGCGTTCAAATGCACTTGAGCCGTTTTCGTTACAAGACCTTAAATTGGTTGAGTCGTATTATGATTTAACGGTCAGCTGCTTTAATCAGGTGTTGGCTGTGACTCATCATCAGGTAAATACTTTTAATGAAGCTTTAACTGAGTCTTTAACCCGAAAGGAGTGCAGGATACTGAATTTGTTATGTAAAGGATTAAACAACCAAGCACTTGCCGATGAGATGCATTGTGGCGTGTCTACGATTAAAACCCATTTACAACATATATATCAAAAAACACAGGTGAAAAGTCGGCAGGAGTTAATGAGTCGGGTGTTATGCGGTATTCATCTTTAGCCTCAAAATGAGAAATCTGACGTGAATTTTAAAAATCATCCTTTGGGATGATTTTTTTATTTCAGGAACAGCGTAATTTTTCAGCATAGAAAAAATTGTGTCTGCGACGAAGGGAATTCAAGATGAAGAAATTACATTCACAAAAACTGAGCAAATATTTGAAGCAAATGTCAAATATTATGGGTGTAATGGCGATTGGCGCATGTACAACTCAAGTGATGGCGCATGGTGAGGCGGCTAAAATGTTACCGTTGCAGCAGGCTATGCAATCGGTTGGTGCAACTGTACAGCAAGATCAATATGCGAATGTTTATACCATCAGCAAAAATTCGACCTTGGTGCGTGCCAAGCCGAACTCAACCACCATTATGGTGAATGGTAAACCATTAAAAATTTCAGCACCGATTGTGGTTAAAAATGGCCAAGCCATGGCTTCTGAAACCTTGGCAAATGAAATTTTCCAATCGGGTTTGGATCAAACTTTTCAGGTTGAAACAGTTAAACACCCTTTGAACACACTCACTGGAGAAGAGATTCAAGTTGTCACTAAAGTGATTCAGGCCGATCAACGTGCACCTAAAACTTTGCGTTTTAGCCGCGTTCGTTTGCAAGAGCCTGAGAAAAATGCGGTGTGGGACAGTGTACTGAATCATAAAAGCTATAATGGTTCACGTTTAGCCGAATTTAGCCTCCTACAGAACGATAATATTATTGAGGGGGTGGTTGACCTGAATAAGCAGCAAGTGACCAGCTGGAAAGTCTTACCTGCAACACATGGTATGGTTTTGCTAGATGATTTCATGACGGTGCAAGAAATTATTCAAAAGAGCCCTGAATATCATGCTGCTTTGGCAAAACGTGGCATCACGGATGTAACCAAAGTGGTGGGAACGCCATTAACCGTGGGCTATTTTGGTGGTCAGGATGGGTTAAATAAAGAGCTGAGTCTACTAAAAATTGTCAGTTATTTAGATGTGGGTGATGGGAATTACTGGGCACATCCGATTGAAAACTTGGTGGCTGTGGTTGATTTAGAGAAAAAGAAAATCATCAAAATTGAAGAGGGCAGTTTAGTCCCAGTGCCGATGGCGGCTCGTCCATATGATGGTCGTGATCAGAAAGCTCAAACCCGTAAGCCGTTAAATATTACGGAGCCAGAGGGCAAAAACTACAGCATCACGGGACAATATATTCATTGGGGCAATTGGTGCTTCCACGTCGGACTAGATTCTCGCGTGGGCTTACAGCTGGGTACAGTCACCTTTAAAGATAAAGGCGTGAAACGCAAAGTGATGTATCAGGGGAATCTGGGCGGTATGGTCGTACCTTATGGTGATCCGGATATGGGCTGGTACTTCAAGTCTTATCTCGATTCTGGTGAATATGGCATGGGCACACTGACCTCTTCCATCGAATTGGGCAAAGATGTGCCAGAAAATGCCGTATTACTTGATGCCGTCATTGCAGATTATCAAGGTAATCCAGTCACTATTCCGAATGCTATTGCCGTATTTGAGCGCTATGCCGGACCTGAATTCAAACATCAGGAAATGGGGCAAGCCAATGTGAGTGTGGAACGCCGCGAGTTGGTGGTCCGTTGGATCAGTACCGTGGGCAATTATGACTACATGTTTGATTGGGTCTTCTCTGATAACGGGACGATGGGCATTAATGCCGGTGCAACAGGCATTGAAGCGGTAAAAGGGGTCAAATCATCGACCATGCATGATGCAACAGCCAAAGAGGATACACGTTACGGAACGTTGCTGGATCACAATATTGTCGGTACGACCCACCAGCATATTTATAATTTCCGTTTAGATTTAGATGTCGATGGTGAAAAGAATACCCTGACGCATATGAACCCTGTGGTGAATGTGAACAAGAAGGGGATCCGTAAAAGTGCGATGGAAATTGAACAACATGTGGTACGTACGGAGCAGAATGCAGCAGAAAAATTCGATCCATCCACCATTCGTTTAATCAGTAATTACTCAAAAGAGAACAAGGTGGGTAACCCTGTCTCGTATCAACTTATTCCATATGCTGGCGGAACGCACCCAATCGCGAAAGGTGCAAACTTTAGCCCAGATGAGTGGTTATTCAAGCGGTTGAACTTTATGGATAAGCAAATTTGGGTGACAAAATATAACCCAAATGAACTCTATCCAGAGGGCGCCTATCCAAACCGCTCGGATAAAGATACGGGTTTAGGTCAATTTGTTAAAAATAATGATGATATTGATAACAAAGACTTGGTGGTCTGGTTAACCACAGGTACCACACATGTTGCGCGCGCAGAAGAATGGCCAATTATGCCGACAGAATGGGTGAACGTGTTATTGAAACCATGGAATTTCTTTGATCAAACACCGTCATTGAATTTGAACACACCGAAAGACAGTACTCATCAACATTAAGCAGGGAATCACAATTGAAAAGACCATATCTCCTATGCGGTATGGTCATCTAATCGATTTGGGGAAATTTATGTTCAAAAAATGTGTGCAACCTTTAGTAATGTTGTCGTTATGTGTGGCTTCAGCTGCGACTTGGGCAGAAGACAGTCTAGCAATTGCACCTGCAATTAGCGTATCAGGTTCAATGACCATGGCAACGGACTATCGTTTTCGTGGTGTTTCAATGTCGAATCGTGACCCTGCGATTCAGGGGGCATTAAACTTTTCTCACCGATCAGGTGCTTATTTAAGTCTTTGGGCTTCGAATGCAGATGTGGGTGCAGGTGGAAATGTAGAAGCGGATTTTTTTGTGGGCTATATTTTACCGCTGACAGAAAAGTCATTTTTAGATATTAACTATGCTGATGTTAATTATCCTGGCACGATAAAAGAATACCACACCGACTTTAGTGAGTTTGGGGTGAATTATAATCACAGTGACTTGATCACTGCAGAGGATTATTTCACCGCAGGGGTGTTCTATTCACCTGAGTTTGCTTTCAAATCGGGTACAGAAATTTATTTAAATACCACCTATAAGCTACCTGTTTATAAAAATATCAAACTTGTTTCGAGTTTGGGTTATACCAAACTCGAAGACAATGAACAATTTAGCAAAGCCTTTGGTGGTGATGGCGGTCAAGATGACTATTTCGATTATAAAATTGGACTCGGGGCTGAAGTACTTGGTTTGAATTCTGAACTGGTTTGGATTGACAATAATATTGATAGCGATGCCAATATAATGAAAGGTGGCGTGGTATTTTCGCTCAGTAAACAGTTTTAAATCAAAGACCCGCGCTAGAATCTAGTTAAAACATAAGCCTCATTATGAGGCTTATGTTTTCTGCATATGCATAAATGAAATTACCGCGCGTGAAATATGCAGCGGTTCGGTGCAGCTTCGAATTTGGCTATGCTATAGTAGGTTTAAAATAATTCTTTGAAGACATAGTGTTGCAGATGTTAAGCCAAATTCATTTGTTCAGTTGTCGGTTGTTGTTTCTTGTGTTGTTTAGCCTTAACGTGACTCATGCGGAAAATGAAGATGTATATCTGACTGAATCTATGGATGAAGATATTTTTCAGTATTATCAGAAACTGGCGCAAAAGCATGATCAAGAAGAAAAAGACTATAGCGTGCTCGATCATAATTTTTATGAAAATGAATACATTCGTATTTTTAACTATACCGCTTATAACACGGATAACTTTAGCCATAAATTAGGTACAGGGGAGTTTAATAGTACTGATTTAGATGCTTTAAGTATCTCTTTTGGTTATGGCATTGAAATTAAGTTAAATCAAAGAAATAAAGTTGGCTATGAGTATCTGTCCAGTTTTCCATATGACCGAGGGCAACTGATCCGATTATTCTGGGTACATGTTTTATAAATTGTATTTGAACTGGAATATCAATTAAATCAGTAAATCTTGAATGATGATTTTTTTCATGCGGGTTAGCGCAGCGAGTGCTCCGTGTCGGGTCGCTAAGATTTCGCTGATATTTTCTGGAATCACTTGCCAACTAATACCGTAGACATCTTTGCACCAGCCACACCAGCTTTCTGAGCCGTGTGCAGTAAAATAATTCCAATAATAGTCAATTTCTTGCTGCGATTTGCAAGGAATAACAAAGGATACGGCCTCATTAAAGTCAAAGATATGCTGTGAAGGGCTGTCTTTTGCCATGAATTTTAGCTGATTGAGGCTAAATACACTGTGTTGGATGTGACCTTTTAATTCGCCCGAAGCGTAACGTCTCATGTGCTGACGGTGAAAGTCGGGAAAAACTTTTTGATAATACTGTAATGCCTGTGAACATTGATTTTGATGCATGCCGCAAAAGAGTAAATGGGGAATAATCCGTTGCTGATTGAGTTCGAGTTGTGCCAGTTGTAACTGCCAAGTATAGCCAAATTGATCCTGCACCCAGCCATAATAAGCATTCCATTCATAATGCCCTAACTCGACTAAACTGGCACCACCCAGCATTAATTTTTGCCAAAGCGTATTGATTTCCTGACGGCTTGAACAAAGCACGCTAAAGGAAATGGCAGGATTGGGCAAAAAGTACGGGCCGCCATTGATCCCAATAAATAATTGATTGGCAAGCGATGCTTTTACTACGGTTGAATTGTGCTGATGAATTTCACTATCAGGAAACACCGAACAATAAAACTCAAAGGCTGCAATTGCTTGATTATCAAACCACAAAGCAGGATAGATCGGCAGCTGCATGTAGGCTCCTTGGACTGAGTTTTTATATGCTTGAATTCTAAATGAATAACGTGAATAACTCTGTAATGTTTTGCAGAAAAAAGCGCAACATGTGTTGCGCTTGATTCACTTTCATCGCGTTTAGACTTTAGCTTGCGGTTTTAATTGCTGTGTTAAGCCATTAATGTCGCCACCTTGAAGACCAAGCTCACTCATTAAGCTATCAATCAACGGGGCTTGAGAGCGGTAACGCAAAGCGCTGTTAACGACTTGATCGGAGAGTGAAGTGTTGGAATGCTCATGAGGAGTATCGTGACCTTGTGAATGAGCCATATTTCCTAAGCCATTGACTTGTAATATTTTAATATCATCAATATTTTCCATTGGTTTGACACTTTCACGAATGATTTCGGGTAAATATTTGAGCAGAGCCAGTCGAATCTGCATTTCCACTTGCTCGCTCGACAAGGTGTTATTGGCTTCGTGTACAGCACGGGTACCTTCAGCATCTACTTGATATTGTTTTTCCATTGCTTGAGCAAGTAGCACCTTGGCATCGGCTTCACCTTTGGCTTTAAGGCGGGCTTTTTCTGCTTCCGCTTCTGCGGCAATACGAATTGCCTCAGCCTCATCTACTGCTGCTTTTTTACCAGCTTCAGCCGCTACAGTAATCGCAATCGCATCTTTTTCTGCGGCTTGTTTAGCGGCTACCAGCTCAACGGCTTTTTCACGTTCGGCACGTTGGGTTTCGCGCACGGTTAAAACTTCTTCTTCGGCTTTTACTGCTTGGGCACGTGCTTGGTCGGCTTGAGCCTTGGCTTCAGACTCCGCCCGTGACTTTTCCGCGACCGCGATAGCACGTTCCTGTTCTGCTAGCTCAATGGTTTTCTTTTGCTCGACTTGAGCTTTTTGCACCATTTGTGCTTTAAGAATATTTTCATTTTCGACATCACGTGCAGAGGCAATGCGTTTTAATTCAACCTCACGTTCAGCCGCAATACGTGCTTCTTCGGCTTCACGCTTCTTCGCAGCTTCTTGGGCAGCAATTTCCGCCAGTTGCTCAGCACGTCGTACTGAAATTTCACGTTCTTGCTGCAATTTGGCATATTCTTCTTCACGCAAAATTTGCAAGCGCGCCTGTTCTGCTTCCAAGTTTTTGGTTTTAATCGCAAGGTCAGCATCTTGTTCAATCACGTTGCGTTTTTTACGACGATCTTCAATGGTTTCTGTCAGCTTGGTCAGACCTTCGGCATCAAAGGCATTTTGTGGATTAAAATATTTAAAACTGGTTTGATCAAGACCTGTCAAAGACACAGTTTCGAGTTCCAACCCATTTTTAAATAAATCTTCTGAAACGACTTGCTGCACCTTTTGCACAAAGTCGACCCGTTTTTCATGTAATTCTTCCATTGCCATTTCGGCAGCAACGGCACGCAGTGAATCGACAAATTTGCCTTCAACCAAATTTTTCAATTCATTCGGTGACATGGTTTTTTTGCCTAGCGTTTGTGCTGCTGTTGCAATGGATTCAGCCGTTGGTTTTACCCGTACATAAAACTCCGCCATCACATCTACACGCATACGGTCACGGGTAATCAGGGCTTGGTCTTCTGCGCGAACAACTTCGAGGCGCAAGGTGTTCATATTGACCGGAATAATTTCATGTAACATAGGCAGAACAATGGCACCACCATTCAGAATGACTTTTTCTCCGCCAAACCCTGTGCGTACAAAAGAAATCTCTTTGCTGGAGCGTTGATATAAACGGGCGACAATGAAGCCAATCACAATAATTGCGACAAAAATAATGCCTGCAATCACCAATGCATTGATAAGGTTGGGATTTAACATTTTATTCTCAAAATTGAAGTATTGTTAAGTTTCAGAACGAATGGCCTGAAAGCCAATTTTAGTTTTTTGGGTCAATATCACGTGTTGACCCTGCTTAAAGAATTCATTTTGTTCAGGTTCGACCAGAACATAATGAATTTGTCCAAATTGATCTTTTACTTTAGCCTGAGCAGGTGATTGTGGTTTCGCAATACCGAGTATAATTATGGCAGTGCGGCCCACCAACTCTTCGCTAAAAATGGCTGTAGTTTCATCTTGCGGTAAAATTCTGGAGACAATTTTCGCGGTCCAACGCACCAAGGGCATACATAAAAACAAGCTCGCAGGTGCCAAAATCCAAGCACTCCAAAAGTTTCCTGTGAGCAGATGGGCGAGGCTTTGTAGAAAGAAACCAAATAAACCAAAAATGGTCAGAAAAATAATAAACCAAATTAGCAGCGGGATACGTCCGAGATATAACCAGTCCAAAGCCTGTACCAACCAACCAGCTTCAGTATCAATCTCCACTTCGGGAGAGGTGAGATTGGTGGGTAAAAGTTGATCAAGAACGCCTTGAGTACCACCGCCTAGGAGCAATAAAGTCAGTTCTAAAAAGGCAAATAAAAACAGCAGGCAGATGGAGATGCTGAATACCAGATTTGACGGGTGTGTCACTAGTTCCCACATGTTCAAATTCTCTATTTTTATTAAGTTATTGATAACAAATAAAGTACAAATTTATTCTTTATTCTCTAAGATAGCATTGAAATGAATTTAAGTCTAAGAAACTTTGAGACAAAAAAATACGCAACGATTGGGGTGATCATTGCGTAGAACAACGAATCTGTTTACACAGTTCGGTTAAGGAGAAATGTTATAAGTTTAGGTGCTCTAAACTATGAAATTAGAATAATTGGAAATACGCTTTAATTCATGAGCAATCACGTTAAATCCTGTTAAATCACGTTAAGAGTAAGAGAGTCTTGTGATTGAGCTGATTTATTTTTATGCTAAAAAAATTAAAGACCTAAGTTTAGGTCTTTAATTGAAAATTGAATGCAAAAATGATGTTAGAAGTGGAATACACCCAAACCAGATTTGACTTCATCTAAAGTCTGTTGAGTAATATCACGACATTTATCGGTGCCGGCTTTCAAAATATCCATAATATAATCAGGATCTTTTGCTAATTCGATACGACGTTCACGAATCGGGCCAATCAGTTCTTTTAACACGCCTTCTAAACGTTTTTTCACAGTACCATCGCCTAAACCACCACGACGGTAGTGGGCTTTGAGTTCTTCAACTTCTTCTTTATTTGGGTCAAATGCATCTAAATAAGTAAATACAATATTGCCTTCGACCTGACCTGGATCTTCAATGCGCAGGTGATTTGGGTCAGTGTACATGGCATTTACGGCTTTCTTAATGTCTTTATCGCTGGCATCCAACACAATGGTGTTGCCCAAAGATTTCGACATCTTCGCTTTACCATCAAAGCCAGGTAAACGGCCCATATTGGAAAGGAGGGCTTTACATTCAGGCAATAAATCTTGACCGATTTGACGATTAATACGACGCACAATTTCGTTGGTCTGTTCAATCATTGGAATCTGGTCTTCCCCCACAGGAACAACAGTGGCTTTAAACGCGGTGATGTCGGCTGCTTGTGCAACTGGGTAGCACAGGAAGCCTGCTGGAATATCACGCTCAAAACCACGCATCTGAATTTCAGATTTGATGGTCGGGTTACGTTCTAATCGCGCCACAGTCACAAAGTTGAGGTACAACATGGTGAGTTCGTTTAATGCAGGCAGGCAAGATTGCACGCAGATGGTGGTTTTTGTTGGATCAATTCCCACAGCTAAGTAATCAGTTGCAACTTCAATAATATTACGACGGACTTTTTCGAAATTATCCGCATTGTCAGTCAGTGCTTGGGCATCTGCCAATAACAAATGTTGGTGATGCGAATCTTGTAGACCTACGCGTGAACGTAAAGAACCAACAAAATGACCTAAGTGAAGTTGCCCTGTAGGACGGTCGCCAGTCAAGATGACGGGACGATTATCTTGATTACTCATTTTCTTTTCCAAAAAGTAGTGTTTTCACTACAACTGCAGTCAAATAAATGGCTACATTGTACGGTATAATTTTTTTTAATGTCAGTCACAAAAAAATAGAAAAACAAAAAAATCAAATCTCATCTTAAATCATCAACTAAATACAGTATTTTTCTTCAGAGCAATTTAAAATAAAGCAAACTTTTTAGGATAAATATAATGGCGAGTAGCTTATTAATATTATTAGATGATATTGCGACGGTATTAGATGATGTGGCCGTCATGAGTAAAGTTGCAGCAAAAAAAACTGCGGGGGTACTTGGGGATGATTTGGCATTAAACGCGCAACAGGTGAGTGGTTTGCGTGCAGAGCGTGAATTACCCGTCGTCTGGAGTGTGGCCAAAGGTTCTTTTGTCAATAAATTGATTTTGGTGCCGTTGGCATTATTGATTAGTGTGGTTGCACCGTGGTTGATTAATCCTTTATTGATGCTGGGTGGATTGTTCTTGTGTTATGAAGGAGTGGAAAAGGTTTTACACAGCCTGCAACACCGTAAGGCGACCAATGAAAAGGAAGCAGAAGAAGAACTACAAACCATTGAAACTGATTTAGTGACCTATGAAAAAGAAAAAATAAAAGGGGCAGTACGGACCGACTTTATCCTTTCTGCTGAAATTGTAGTCATTTCATTGGGGACTGTTGCCACAGCAACATTTATCAGCAAGCTTACGGTGCTCAGTGTGATTGCGATCGCCATGACGATAGGTGTGTATGGCTTTGTGGCCCTGATTGTGAAAATTGATGATATTGGATTGTATTTAACCGAGCAAACATCGAACGCAAAGCAAAAAATCGGACGCTTTTTGTTGGCATTTGCCCCTAAACTCATGAAAACCTTAACCGTGGTTGGCACCATTGCTATGTTTTTGGTTGGCGGTGGCATCATTAACCATGCTGTTCCACTGATTCATCATTTTACTGAAGACACCGTTGATCATTTAGAACTGATTCCGAATGTTGGAAATATTGTGGGAGCATTAACCCCCACTTTAATTAATTTAATGATTGGTATTGCGGCTGGCGTGGCTGTGATTCTTGTACTGACTGTGTTTAAAAAGATTTGGCCGAATTCTAAACAGGCTTAAGCTATGGCAATCTACTTCATAAAAATTAAGGAATACGGCTATGCAATGGAAAGGTCGTCGTGTGAGTCGCAACGTTGAAGATCGCCGTGGTGGCGGTGGTCGAAAAATGGGTGGCATCAGCATTATCGGTTTGGTGGTTGCATTTGTTGCATGGAAGTTTTTTGGAGTAGATCCGCAACAAGCTTATCAAGCCACACAGCAAGTGACACAACAAACGTCTGGAGCAGAAACTAAAGGTTTGGATCATCCGACACCCGAGCAGCAAGAAGCCATGGACTTTATTGGTACGGTGCTAGCCGATACGGAAGACACTTGGGATAGGGTGTTTCAGCAACAGCTCAATCAAGCCTATGTTGCCCCTAAACTGGTGATGTTTACTGGTGCCGTGAATTCTGGCTGTGGTGCAGCACAATCTGCCATGGGGCCTTTTTATTGCCCTGTCGATCAGAAAGTCTATATCGATACGACATTTTTTAAAGATATGCGTCAGCAAATGGGGATTAGTGGAGAGAAAAACCAAACCGAGTTAACTCGCCAAGATCAAGCGGGTGACTTTGCCCAAGCCTATGTGGTGGCTCACGAAGTAGGACACCATGTGCAGAATCTTTTAGGCATCTCTGAACAGGTACATCAAGCGCGGACTCAAGTGTCTAGAGCAGAAGCGAATCAGCTTTCGGTACGCCAAGAGTTGCAGGCAGACTGTTTAGCGGGGATTTGGGCGTATCATAATCAGCAACGCACGCAATTTTTACAGTCGGGTGATATTGAAGAAGCCATGGATGCGGCACATAAAATTGGCGATGATTATCTACAGAAACAAGCAACTGGTCAGGTTGTGCCGGATAGCTTTACCCATGGTTCCAGTCAGCAGCGGATGAAATGGTTTCAGACAGGACTTCAAACTGGCAACCTGAAGGACTGTGATACCTTTAATCAGGCGATCTAATCCTACTTTTATTCCAATGGTGTGATGAGCTTATGCCATTGGAAATTTGCTTTGAGGTTGTTGATCGATATTCTTTATTCCACTTGAAGAAAAAAAAGAAGACAGCAATACGCCGCATGAAGTGACTTCTATCTTATTAAAATTTAAAAATAATTTTTATTCATGGTTCGCTGATGACTCATTACTATGGCGGCTTAAATACTTGAACTTAATTGAGTGCAATAACAGGACTGAGTATGGTAATTCGATATCGAGTCTTTTTATCGATAATTTTTCTTTGCTTAGAATCCGTGGCGCATGCTGAATGCAAAGTTCCGCATGAAATATTCAGGTATTAATTTACGTAAATTTTACATTTAATAGGTTGAATTTAATACCTTAAAGGTATTGGGTGGGGTGAAAAAGATCATTCCGGGAACCGCTTTAATTTGAAATAATGAATATTAATTCATTATTTTTAGATAATTATTCAATACTTATGTCGAGAACACAAAGACTTAGCTCAAATTTAGTCCCAAACAAAATGGTAAATTATATAAAAAACAAAAAAATAGCCTTCGACTAAAGCATATATAGTCGATATTAGACTTATCTGTCACATTTTGGCTCAAGAAATGTTCATTGGAATGAACAACCAATAACTTGTAATGTGATAAATAGGGAATTTAGAATGGCAATTCAGAAGACGTCTGTACGTGTAAAAACCTTGGTATTGGCGATGGGTATGATCGCAGCGGGGACTGTACAGGCAGATAGCAATACGGAAGTTGAACAGTTACGTAAAGAAGTACAGGAATTACGTGGCATGTTGGAGCAGTATGCTCAACAGCAAAAACAAATGGCTGCACAACCAAGTTATCAAGTTCAAGCACCAGCACAAACTTCACCCGCAAAACCTGCGCCAGAGAAAAAAGGCTTAGGCATGACGTTGGGGGGCGCGGAAGTCAATTTCTATGGTAATGTGCGCGCGGATGCGACCTACCAGATTGATGGTGGCCCAAATAAAGCACATCCATATAACCAAATTAATAAAGCGGCTTTAGAAGGCACGAAAGGCAATAGTGATATTTTCAAATCAACTTTGGCTGCTACGCGTTTAGGCTTTGATTTCAAAACCCCAACGCAAAGTGGTGATGTTGCAGGTAAGGTCGAAGTTGATTTCCTTGGCGCCAATGATACTTTGCGTATCCGTCATGCTTATTTAACTTATGCAAACTGGTTAATTGGTCAAACATGGTCGAACTTTGCCGTACCTGACTATATGCCAGAATCAATTGATGCTTTAGGTTATGTGGGTGGTGCTGTTAAACGTACGCCGCAAGTACGTTATACCAGCACGTTTAGCCCACAAACCAATTTAATTTTTGCGCTTGAAGATTCCAAATATAGCGATAACTCTGGTACTACTCTAGGTTCAGATCCTGATAACCAAATGCGTATTCCTGCGTTAACAGCACGTTTTAATCACAAGTTTGCCGACAATGCCGGTATTGTGACAGCACGTACGATGGTCGCAGACAAGCAAACTTCAGATGATGAAAAAGTGGCATGGGGTGTCGGTTTAGGTACAAAATTTAATGTGACCCCAAGCACCACTTTAAAAGCCGACTATTACCATGTAAAAGGGGATAGCAGCTTTGTTTCTTGGTCAAACCCAGGTTATGCCATTGATGCAAATAAAAATATTCAACAAAGTGAGTTTGATTCAATTACTGTCGGAATTACCCAACAGTTTAATCCAAAGTTGCGTGGTACATTGGGTTATGGTTATATGACTCACGACGAAGATTTAGACTATATCAATGCCTCAGCTAATCCATCTGCGTTAAACAAAGATTTATGGCAAGCTTGGGCAAACGTCTTCTATAGCCCTGTAAAACCAGTGAGTTTAGGTCTTGAATATACTTATGGTGAACGTGAGACCTTCTCTGCACCAAATGCAACGACACCTTTAACCAGTAAAACAGGTGAGGAAAATCGTGTGAATGTCGTAGCCATCTATAATTTCTAAATTTTGCAATCATTCTGTGAAAAAGAGGCTTAGGCCTCTTTTTTTTATGTTTTTAAACAATGAGTTTGCGAAAATAATCGGGTTATAATTAAGCGTGTCTGAATAGTTGCTCTAGATTAAATTAGAATCAATTAAAACTGAGTTAATAAAAAATAATAAAACTTTATACAAAAAAGCAGCATAATACTGCGCTTTCAATTCTGTAGCTGTCAATTGCGAAATTGGCAGGAACGAATCGATCTATTTGTTTGTGCATATCCATTCAAATGGATCGTGATGATTATGCAAAATACAACATGAACAAGGAGCTTGGAATGAGTTTACCCCTCATGAAGAAGCCTGCGATTCGTCAGAGTTTAGCAGTTACTATCGCAACTCTAATGATGACAGCGACTCATGCAGCAACAGCAGAGCAAGAGGAAATTGCACAATTACGCGCAGAAGTTGAAGCATTAAAAGCTTTAATCCAGCAAAATCTCCCGCAAGTACAGCAAGCCACAACAGTTACGAGTGCGCCTCAGCCTAAAAATACGACAATGACTGCCGTTGAGAAAACGTCTGTCGCGAATAACCCGACTGTTGAAAAATCTTCACCTTTGCAGTTTAAAACAGCGGGCGGTGCTGAAGTTAAGTTATATGGTTTTGTTCGTGGTGATGCCTCTTATCAGTTCGAGGGCGGCAATGCGATTTTTAACCGTATCAATGCGGTGGCATTGGATAATGCTGCAGATAAAACAAAAACAGAAGATCGTTTTTATAGCACAGCGACTACAACCCGTTTGGGCTTAGATTTTAAATCACCGATTGAAGGACAGAATGTTGGCGGAAAAATCGAAGTTGATTTCCGCGGCACGAATGATTCTTTACGTATTCGTCATGCCTATTTAACGCTGAATAATTGGTTGTTTGGTCAAACGACATCTAGCTTTTTAGCAACTGATTTACAGCCTGAAATGCTTGATTTTAACTCACCATTAGGCATTGGCACATTCCGTACACCGATGATACGTTATAGTGACAAATTAAGTGCAGATACTGCTTATTTTGTCGGGCTAGAAAAAGGCCGTGACGATAACCGTTTCCCGGCATTAACAGCCAAAGTGAAGCAAAACTTTGCTGCAGGTAAGGGTTCTACTTCTTTACGCGCATTGGCACAAGAATTTCGTGCTACTGATGCAGGTAATGAAACCGCATTTAGTTGGGGCTTAGGTTTAGGTGCAAGCTATAAAGTAACGGATGAACTCCGTGTAATGGGAGATTATTCTCACGTTAAAGGTGATGATAAATTCCTGTTATATACCAATACTGCCTATAACACGGGACCGCAAACTACTGATGTGAACTTGAATGAGTTTGATGCATTAACTGTAGGGGCAACCTACCAATTTAATCCAAAAGTACGCAGTACCTTAGGATATGGATTAATGCTGGCGAATGACAGTAATGATTATGCTGATAATTTAGCTTCTACAGATACAGTACAGAACAAAACCTTGCAACAAGGTTGGCTTAATGTCATGTACAGCCCAGTGACTCCAGTCACGCTAGGGGTTGAATATGTTTATGGTGAACGTGAAACTTTCTCTGGTGAAACCGGTAAAGATAATCGCGTAGGCGCAATGGCACGTTACAACTTCTAAAATTCTCTTGCTCTAAGGGTAAAACTGCAAGTGTATTTTTTGTACAGAGTGTTTCACTGTTTGTACAAATTGCTGCTTGCAGCTTTTCATGTCTAGGGCGTTATTATTTATCTGTATAACAACAGATAAAATTGGCGGAAAAGAATTATGGCACTTACTTTTAATGCGTTTTATACGCTAATCGCAGCAGTCATTGTATTGTTATTGGGTCGATTCCTTGTGAATCGCATCGACTTTTTACGTCGTTATAACATTCCTGAGCCTGTTGCTGGTGGTTTGGTTGCGGCGATCCTCTCCCTGGTCGTATACAACTTATGGGGTTTCAGCATTAGCACCAGCAGTGAACTGCAAACCAGCTTTATGTTGATTTTCTTTGCTTCTATTGGTCTAAGCGCAAACTTCTCTAAGCTCAAAGAAGGTGGGATGGGCTTGGTTATCTTCTTGATTGCCGTTGCTTCATTCATTGTGGTGCAAGATTTTGTTGGTATGAGTCTCGCGACTTTACTGGGTATTGATCCTCTCATTGGTCTGATTGCAGGTTCGATCACTTTAACGGGTGGTCATGGTACTGCGGGCGCATGGGGTGAAATTCTAGAAGTTGAGCATGGTATTCAAGGTGCTTTGGCACTGGGTATGGCCAGTGCCACCTTTGGTTTAATCATTGGTGGTTTAATTGGTGGTCCTTTAGCCAAGATGCTGATTAACCGTTACCAACTGGCTGAAGAAAAAACTGATGCACAGATTGAGAAACGTGATCATACGCCAATGACGGATAAGGAAGCTGAAGAATCAGCGCCGTTTGAATATCCGCACCAAGTACGTTTAATTACTGCAGATAATGCGATTACCACTTTAGGTATGTTTGCAGCATGTTTGGCATTTGCAGAATTTATGACAGGTGTCAGTAAAGGAACTTGGTTTGAATTACCAACTTTCGTGTGGACATTGGGCGGCGGTGTAATTTTACGTAACCTCCTTGAAAGTGTTTTCAAAGTGAACATCTTTGACCGTGCGATTGATGTATTTGGTAATGCTTCACTTTCGTTGTATTTGGCGATGGCATTGCTTTCGTTGAAATTGTGGCAATTGGCAGATTTGGCAGGCCCATTAGTGGTTATTTTGGGTGCGCAAACCATTACCATGGCATTGTATGCTGCATTTGTCACTTTCCGCGTGATGGGCAAAAACTACGATGCAGCCGTACTTTCAGCAGGTCATTGTGGTTTTGGTATGGGGGCAACCCCAACTGCGGTTGCCAACATGCAAGCCATTACCAATATGTACGGTGCTTCACATAAAGCCTTCCTGATTGTTCCACTCTGTGGCGCATTCTTTGTTGACTTGATCAATGCAACTGTAATTCAACTTATTCTTAAGTTCTTCGCTTAAGAGATAGCAAAAGGTCTTGTTCTCAAGACCTTTTTTGAATTGCCAAACAATATCTGCTGAGTCTTAAGGAATAAGAAAATGGATGAACAATTAAATGCGACCCTGATGTCTTGGGTACAGATGCTGAATGATCCTTTATGGAATTTTCTGGTTGTATTTTTGGTTGTGGTTGGGGTGTTTTATACACTCATTACAGGTGCTGTGCAGCTTCGACTGTTTTTTCACAGTATTAAGGTCATGAAATCGAGCCGTAAAGAGGGCGATGATGACCATGGGATTACCCCATTTCAGGCTTTTGTAACTGGTCTTGCGAGCCGTGTTGGTGTAGGTAACGTGGCAGGTGTCGCCATTGCAATTGCGATTGGTGGTCCGGGTGCAGTGTTCTGGATGTGGCTTACTGCATTTTTAGGGATGAGTTCTGCCTTCGTTGAATCATCTCTTGCACAGCTGTTTAAAGTACGCGACACGCAAAACCAACAGTTTCGCGGTGGACCAGCTTACTATATTACCCAAGGTCTAAAACAAAAATGGTTGGGTGTGGTCTTCGCACTGTCACTTATTTTAGCCTATGGCTTTGTGTTTAATGCAGTACAAGCCAACTCGATTATTGATGCAACTTCACATGCATGGGGCTGGGATAAAGCCAATCTCATGATGAACTTGGGACTTTTCTCGTTTGAAATTTCTTGGGTAGGTATCGTATTGGTTGTCTTAACCGCTGCCATTATTTTTGGTGGGATTAAGCGTATTGCAAAAGTAGCAGAAAGCTTTGTTCCTTTAATGGCTGTGATGTATTTAGCGGTTGCGTTGTATATTGCCGTGAAAAACTTGCCGATCTTGCCTGACATTTTCCAATTGATTTTCTCTCATGCCTTCCAGTTCGATGCAGCAGCAGGTGGCTTCTTTGGTGCGATGGTGTCCATGGCAATGATGATGGGGATCAAACGTGGTTTGTTCTCGAATGAAGCGGGTATGGGTTCTGCACCGAACGCAGCAGCGGCATCTGATGTGAAACACCCAGTGAACCAAGGTTTGGTTCAAATGCTAGGTGTATTCGTGGATACCTTTGTGGTGTGTTCATGTACAGCCATTATCATCTTGTCATCTGGCATGTATCATGATGCAGGCTTTGCTGGTGTGCAATTAACGCAAATGGCGTTGGTAAGCCAAGTGGGTAATTGGGGTGATGACTTCCTTGCCATCATTTTGTTTATGTTTGCCTTTTCGTCCATTATCGGTAACTACGCTTATGCCGAAAGTAACATGCAGTTCATTAACAACAACCGTAAAGTGATGTTTGTGTTCCGCTTACTGGTGCTATTTATGGTGTACTTCGGTGCAATTACAAGCGTACCGCTGGTTTGGTCAATGGCTGACTTATCAATGGGCTTAATGGCAACCATCAACTTATTTGCCATTCTGCTGTTAACGCCTTTTGCTTTAATGCTTTTGAAAGACTATACCTCACAGTTAAAACAGGGAATTAAAGAACCTGAGTTTAAGTTGGATAATCATCCTAAGTTTAAAGATAAGGTGAATTCAGATATTTGGTAATCTACTAAATTTTGGATCCCTAAAAAGCCAGTCTAAATCTAAGACTGGCTTTTTTTATGTTTGGAATATTCGGTTTGACCGAAAGCTGTTTGGGTAAACTAAACGTGCAATGTTTCGAGATTGGCTTCGCCAAGCATTAATGCGAGCTGGCTGGAATTGCAAAAAAGCAGCACTTTCTCCATGATTTCGCTTTTTTTATTCATTATTGTAACGGGCTTAAATGTCAGTTTTACGAAATGCAACAGTCAAATGTTGGGTTTTGCATAGAATAGCCACCGTCTTGCAGAGAGTTTAATTCGCCTTGAAGCCACTTCAGTCATGTTTTGTTATTGGAATGCTGTTCACCAACGTGTCAGGGCAGAGTATGGCGCAGTCCGCCATGCTGCCTAGTCATGCGGCAACAAAAAATGTTCTGGTCGATGCTCAGGTTAAAGCAGAGCGTATCGATTTTAGAAAACTGAAACAAACGCAACATCGCCCGATTGTGGCTTTAGTTTTAGGCAGTGGTGGTGCACGGGGTTATGCACATATTGGTGTAATTCAAGTATTAGAACAATATGGCATTCATCCCGATTTAATTGTCGGCACGAGTGCGGGAAGTGTTGTGGGCTCGATTTATGCCAGTGGTAAAAATGCACAACAATTGCGTGAAGTGGCGCTGAGTATGAAGCCGAATGATGTTCGGGATGTAAAACTGGCGATGACAGGATTCTTCGATGGAAAAAAAGTCGAAGACTATGTGAATGAACAAGTGCTGAATACACCGCTAGAACATTTAAAAATTCCGATGTATGTAGTGGCAACGGAGCTTAAAGAAGGCAAAAAGGTGGTGTTTAATTACGGCAATACGGGGCAGGCGGTTCGTGCCTCTGTATCGATTCCGAGCATGTTTATTCCCACCAAAATTGCAGGCGAAGAATATGTGGATGGCGGATTGGTTAGCCCTGTACCAGTCAATGTAGCGCGGGATTTGGGTGCGGACATTGTGATAGCTGTGGATATTTTGGCACAACCTGAACATACCGAAACCAGCAATGTTTGGGGGTTATTTAACCAGAATATTAATATTATGCAGAACCATTTAGCCAAAGAGGAATTAAAACATGCGGATATTGTGATTCAACCAGACTTAAGGGAGAAATCACATATTTTTGATGTGAAAGGGCGTGAGGAGACCATGCAGGCTGGTATTCAGGCCACGGATCAACAATTAAGTCAGATTTTTAAAGTTTTTGATCAACAGCATTATTCTCAAGGCTATAAAATTCCGCAATATTCGGTGAAAAATTAAGATGATTGTACCGGTAAGGGGATGCATTTACCTGTCATACAATATGGTATTGGCAAAGCGCTTAGACTAAATAGAATGAGATAGATGACGTTTATTGTTGAGTAAATGAAAGCTATATATTTTTATATATTGTTGAAATAAAAAGAAATTGTATAAGAATGGTGCTTTTGTAGCAGAAATATTCGCAAGCGATTTACTTCAATCCTTGTGCTGAATATACTGTATTTTTAACATGATAATTTTATCTATTACACATGACAAAAATGACAATAGCTGGGAGCCAACTGCACGTGGGGCAGCAGGTCAAACTGGCAAATTTACCGCATATGATCTTCAAAATTGTTGCCTATAATAATGATGGTTCCTATCGCATAGTCGCTGATATAGCGGGGCAGCAACGACTTGAATATGACCATGTAGCCCAAGAGATGCTGGCATTAAGCTAATGCTGTCTAGAGTCATAGTGTGCATCTTTAAAGTATCATCGAGTCAGGTTCATCATTATTTTGCAATAATTGAGTCGAAGGTTATGGCATAATAAAAGTTGATTTTTCTACCATTAATTTTGCTGAATTTTTATCAAAATTAATAAAATCATAGGCTTGGCTGAAAGTTGACTGGATTAATATATATTTTACTGAATGATGTATTAATCACTATAAGTAATAATGATGACTTTATTGCCGATTTGAACATGTTATTTATGACAAAAGTTATATAATAATCACCACATATCCTCCTATCTTTGCAAGAGTCTAGAGAACGCGATGTCCCCATTAGATCAAATTACTCCTATTTTAGACGATCAGTCGGAGTTGACCATGTCTGTATTGATGACTCCAGATATGGCAAATTTTTCGGGTAATGTTCATGGTGGAACTATTCTTAAGTTGCTCGATCAGGTTGCGTATGCCTGTGCAAGCCGCTATTCAGGTAGTTATGTTGTGACACTATCGGTAGATAAAGTGAACTTTAAAGAGCCAATTCATGTTGGTGAGTTAGTGACTTTCTTGGCAAGTGTGAATCATGTTGGTCGTACTTCTATGGAAATTGGGATTCGTGTAGAAGCTCAAAATATTCAAAAACGTACAGTACGTCATACCAATAGCTGTTATTTCACAATGGTTGCCGTAGACGAAACTGGTAAGCCTAAACAGATTCCACCGCTTGATTTAAGCAATGAATGGAAGCGTTGCCGTTTTGAAGCCGCAGAACAGCGCAAAGTGGCACGTTTACAAGAAAACCATCATCCTTCTTGCAGTATTTATAAGAAATCTTCGACTCCGAGTTAAGATTTTCAGTGAATGCAAAAAAGCCAGTGCGTTGTGAAAGCCACTGGCTTTTTTTATTGTGATGCCGAATGCCCAGAATATTTCACCTTAGTCGTAGTTCACTGGTAGAACGAGAAATTTTATCTTAATATAAAACGATACGTATCGTTTCGTTTTGGGTGAGCTATGTCAGATGTTGAAAAAACTTCGCGTCGTAAACAATGTATTTTAGACGCAGTCATTGCTGCACTTGAGGACTATGATTACAGTAAATTGACCATTGAAGAGATTGCTGCACGGGCAGGGGTTGGCAAATCAACCATTTACCGCTGGTGGAAACACAAGTCAGACTTGGTGTTTGAAGCTTTCAAACAGGAAACGGCTTCGGTATTTGAACTGGATTATGCACAGAGTCTTGAATTTAATTTAAAACAACAATTATTCAAACTGGCGACAGCACTGCATCGCCCGATTGGGCGTGCACTATTGGTGGTTTTGTCGGAACACCGTGAAGCTGCTGGTGAGTTTTTTAGTCAGTATTTATTGCCGCGTCGTGAAGCAACCCGGAAATTGATTGATTTGGCGATTCAACGTGGCGAAATTCGAGCCGATTATCCCTTTGAACTGATGCTGGATACCTTATACGCACCAATTCATTATCAAATGATTTTCTTTAATCGACAGCCCGATGAAGCCTATATTCAAGCCTTACTCAATTTAGTGTTACAGCCTGCACGTGTTGCAACTTCTACTGCACAGTTGAGTTCATGAGATGGGCACAGATGAAAATGGATTCAAGCTTTGGAATCGTGCTTTTATTTTTTGTGTGGTGAATAATCTTTTTTTATTTACTTATTACTTTGCCTTACTGGCGGTGTTGCCAATTTACATTATGAAAGACCTTGGCGGGACTGTGAAAGAGGCGGGTTTGGCTCTGACGCTATTTCTTATCTCCTCCATTTTGGTCCGTCCATTTTCAGGTTTAATTGCAGAAAAGATAGGGATTAAACGCAGTTTCCGTGGTTCAGAAGCTTTATTCGTGCTGTTTGCGTTCAGTTATTTATGGATCGACAGCATGTGGAGTTTGCTGTTGGTGCGGTTTATTCATGGGATCTGGTTCAGTATTTTAACCACCGTTACAGTCCCTGTCGCGAACGAGTTTATTCCTGAGCAGCGTAAAGGTGAGGGCATGGGGTATTTTGTCATGTCGACCAATCTTGGCGTGGTTTTCGGTCCGCTATTGGCGCTCACGATAAGTCAATATGCCAGTTTTACCCTGCTGTTTGCGGTCTTATCTGGGTTAATGAGTCTGGGGTTCTTGTTTTGCTTATTTATTCCGATTGCCCAGCCGACATCGCCAGTGGAGCACCAGTCACATCAATCCAAATTGGCGCTGCAAGATGTCATTGAAATGCGTGTGCTTTCGGTTGGATTGGTGGCACTGCTCACCGCTTTCTCCTATTCCAGTGTGATGAGTTTTATCGCGGCTTACACTGAAACGCAACAGCTGATGGCGTATACCAGCACCTTCTTTTTGGTCTTTGCCTGTTCCATGATTCTGGTCCGACCTTGGGTCGGGCGCTGGTTCGATCAAAAAGGACCAAGTAGCGTGATTTATCCGTCCTTTGTGTTATTTGCCGTAGGCTTGGCGGTGGTAAGTCAACTGCATCAGCCTTGGGTACTCTGGCTTTCGGCCATATTAATTGGCGTGGGCTACGGCACGTTATTTCCTTGCTTACAAACCGTCGCCATTCAGACGGTTCCTAAACATCGCATCGGGCATGCTGTTTCGACCTATTTCACCTTGTTTGATTTGGGGCTCGCGCTAGGTTCGGTGATTATGGGAATTTTGATTGCCTATTGGGGCTACAGTAAGACCTATTTATTGTGTGCACTGATTACATTAGCCACTTTAGCTGTTTTCCGCATAGCCGTTGCCCCTCAACTCAAACAGGTTCAACCCTGAGGAGAATATCGATGGAATTACGACATTTACGCTATTTTGTCGCGGTGGCTGAGGAGTTGAACTTTACCAAAGCCGCACAGCGCATGTGTACAGTACAACCTTCTTTAAGTCAGCAGATCAAGGATTTAGAACAGGAAGTGGGGGTACAGCTTCTGCTACGTTCCAACCGTAAAGTAGAGCTGACGGAGGAGGGCAAAGCCTTTTTAAAGGAAGCTTTACTCAGTCTGGAACATGCGGAAAAAGCCATTTCTGATGCCCGCAAAGTGGCAAACACAAGTAAAGACCAACTGCATATTGGCTTTGTGCCTGTGGCAGAAATGAAAATATTTCCTTATATCATGCCCAATATTCGTGCCCACTTTCCTGAGCTGAAAATTGATTTTCATAGTTTGACAGATGCCGAGCAGTTTAAGGCGTTGAAAAAAGGCGATATTGATATTGCCTTTACCCGTTATATCGATGATTCAGAGGATCTGGAAAATGTTCAAATTTTTAATGAACCCTTGGCACTGATTGTTCCGAAAGATTCGGCTGTGGCCGCACAGCGTCATGTCAGTATCAAAAGTTTTAATCAGCAGGATTTTATTATCAGCGATGAAGGTGCTTCACCACAACTCTATAAAATTATTCAGGATTATTTTAAACAATCGAAGTTGAATGTTAATGTGGTTCAGCATTCCACCAATATCTTGCTCAATGTAAATTTGGTGGGCATGGGCGTGGGATGGAGCTTGGTACCAGCCTATGTGATTCCTTTGTTGGGCGATAAAATTGTGGTGAAAAATACCCTCGAACCTTTACCGACCATTGGACTGTATGCCAGTTATCGCAAAGAGCAACGCAGTGCAGCGATTGAACTGATTTTAAAAATTCTGAAAGAACAATTTTATACGGCCATGTTCTAACCCTTTGGACATAGATGCTTCTTTAGATATCCTGCAGTCTCGAGAACATGACAGAACAACCACGTAGTTGCCGTGCCAGCCATGCTAAGGTAGCGTAAAATAACGACAGTGGAACCATAACAATGATGCAGCTATATACCCATCCGCAATCACGAGGCAATACGATTTTACCTTTTCTGAAAGAGCTGAAGATTGAAGATCAGGTCGAGCTGATCAATATGAGTTATGAAGAGATCCATCAGGCTGCATATTTGGCCATAAATCCGATGGCAAAAGTTCCGTGTCTGGTGGATGGTGAGATTGTAGTGACGGAAGTCCCTGCCATTATTGCTTATCTGGCAGATAAGTATATTGCGCAAGATTTTGCCCCAGCACTGGATGACCCGAAACGTGGAGCGTATTTAAAGTGGCTGTTCTTTATTCATGGGCCATTAACCGAATATATGGATATCAAAAACTTGAATGTTGCTGCTGAGCAGATTGAAAGTAAGAAGATGGGGCTCAGTTTTGGGGATGAGCAGCGCCTATTCCAATTTTTACAGCAAGGTTTAAGTCAGGCTAAACCGTATTTGCTTGGGGAAAAGTGTACTGCAGCAGATTTATATTTGGCCTATTGGTTGGTCTATGCCATGTCATATGAACTCATTCCTTATTTTGACGAAGCCCGCCCTTTTTTGCAGTTAATGAAAACACGTGATTCGGTTCAAGACATTGCTTGGTTTCAGGCCATTAAATAAAGCACTTTAGTAAACAAACAACCCAGCATTGCTGCTGGGTTGTTTGTTATTTGACAAGAATTATACGCTGCAATGTAGCTTGGTAAATAAAGCCTGACTCACCTGATCAATACTTTGCGGAATAGCCAGAGCGGCTACAAAGCGATCTGGGCGTAAAACCACCATCGAGTCATTGGTTCGACCAAACCATGTGCGGATTTCTGTACCGATATCGCCGACACAAATCACACCATGATATTGTTTGCGATTTTCATTTTGCAGCTGAATTGCAGGCAACACTTGAATGAATTTTACCCCGAGTTGTTGCCACTGCTGCATGCTGCTTTCAGATAGCCCCCATTGTGGGTCAACACCCCATGCCAAAATCGCAAAATCATTTCCAATCACCTCATCTAACAGCACCTGTTCACCCGAGGCCAATTCAACTTTAGGTTGAATAAACATTTTGCCGACCGGTGAGTGCTTTTGTGTATTTGGAATTAATACACCGTCATGATATTGCGGCATGGGCTTAAAGCGCATTTCCAATAAATACTGTTTAATCGGTTTAATATAGTTCAGAGCATAGGCAATACCATCACGCACAAAACCTTGCCATTTCTTTGGTGGAGCCAGTACATGACCGGCCATGACAGAGAGATCGATCATGGCTTTGGCATGATCTTTACGTTCAACTTGATAAGAATCTAATACTTCAGGTCCTGCTTTACCTTGAATCACCAAGCTCATTTTCCAGCCTAAATTGAAGGCATCGCGCATACCACTGTTGTACCCCTGACCTTGCCAAACTGGCATAATATGCGCTGCATCACCCGCCAGTAAGATACGGTCTACACGGAATTGATCTGCAATACGGGCATTGTGGGTGTAGACCCGTTGCCGAATCACTTCAATATTTGCTGTATTGGGTAAGACTTTGGCCAATAATTTATTGATGTTTTCTGGTTTGCTGAGTTCTTCCTGAGTTTCACCTGGCATTACCATAAATTCGAAACGGCGAATGCCATGTGGTAAGGCTGCCGAAACATAAGGACGTACTGGGTCACAGCATAAGTAAATATGCGGTGTCGCCAATGGGTCGTTTTCAATATCAATCACAATCCATTGATTGGGGGCTGTTTTACCATCGAAGCCAATATTTAAAGTGCGTCGTACCACGGAATTGCCACCATCACAGGCAATTAAATATTGCGCTTTCACGACTTCCGCTTGTCCTTCCTTATTTTGCATTTTTAAGGTAACCGCTTCAGCATTTTGGCTAAACTCGGTTAACTGACGCGAAAATAGCACTTGAGTGTGCGGATATTGTTTGAGTCCTTGCAGTAATACGTTATCCACTTGGGGTTGAATAAATGCATTACGACGTGAGAAGCCAAATTCACGAGTTAAAGGTTGAATATCGGCAAAACAACGCCCTTTGGGGGTAAGAAAGCGCATTGCATGATTGGGGGTGGTATGAGGTAATACCTGTTCAACTAATCCCAGAGATTGAATTGTACGCAAGGCTTCATCATCAATACCAATGGCACGCGGGTAATCAATGAGCTGGTCAAGTTGTTCGATAACCGTGACTTGCACACCTTGTTTGCTTAAATAATTTGCTAGGGTCAGGCCTACAGGACCTGCACCTAAGATAGCCACTTCAGTCGAAAATTCAGTATTGCGTGTGCTCACAGCGAATTCCATTCAATCTATTCACAATGAGGCTATTAACGGTCAAGCCGTACTTTCATACAAGCTATGCCATAGTGGAGATCTAGTCTAGGTTGTGCTGTAGTAGGTGCAAGTATTTGTATTATATATTTGATTTATAATTATTTATTATTTTTAAAGTTATAAGATTTGCCAAGGGAGTCATCATTAATAACTATGCATGAGCATCCTACGTGGAGTTGTTTTCTTGATGTTTCAAGATAAACAGGTGAATCAGAAGCTTCTGATTCACCTGCGATTTTCTAACACATTCGAGTGAATGAGGTGGAGTGAATGTGCTAGAAAAACTGGTCGGCTACGTTTTATTGTGCTGGAGCTGCTTTACTCGCAGCCGCGGTAGCTGTAGTTGGTTGTGTAGATGTCGCATCCATCGCAGCAGTGTCTGGCTGTTCTTGAGTCGACACAATCACTTTTTCCTCTGTTTTTGGCTGCTCTGTGGTTGCTGCAAAAGTTGTCGTCGTCGCAGCGGCAAAGGTGGTGGCAAATAGGATATGAGTTAATTTCATAATTGGCATCCTGAATCGTGGTTAAAAGAGATTAATTAGAGTTGTTCTACTCATCATCACTTAAGTAAGAACAGGCTTCATGCTAAGGATTCAGGCTGTTTCAAGCAATAAAAGCAACAAAGTGAAACGCATGGAATTACGTGAAGAGTACAGTAATATAGGAACTGTGTAGCGACGGTAACAAATAGATGAAAGCTTCGGCTGAATATGTATGTAAATATTTCAAATGCATGAAATCGAGTGGGCCTGATTTACGGAAATTGCACAATAAGCTACGTAACAGCCATGATCTTCAATATTCTGATTGATTGAACTTGTAAAAAAATATTACGGTTTCAGGATTTTGATCGTAAATACAGCGAAACAATTTCATGCTGTTCTGTAATGTTTCAGATGTGTCCAGAGGAATAGATCTGTCCGATGACATAAGCCTAGGGCATACTTTTGAAGGGGGAATTCTGGCTGACAGTTCAAAGCGGTATGTTGCTGAATATTGTATTCATTTATAGCGGAGGCTTGGTGCAGATCACGGTCAAGACATAACAAAAAATGAACATGTTGTTTGTTTTTTATTCATGGTTATACTGAATAATAAAAACAAGTACCCAAATCAACAGGGGGAACATCATGATAAAACTCATACTATTCTCATCGTTTGCCGTTGTAATGTTGTCGGGTTGTGTTTGGTATGACGATGACTGGTACGACCATCACCATCGTTACAGTTATGATTATGACTATGATCATCGACCACCATATGCTTGGGATGATGGATATCCAGACTATAGGCCACCCCATAATCATCGTCCAGAAAATCGGCCACCAGTGCATCGTCCGCCAGAAGGTCGACCACCTGGTCAACGACCGGATTATAAGCAAACTCGACCATTGCCCCATTAAATAAAGTGCTAAGGAATCGTCACATACTGCTCAGAAAAGCAATCCAGAGTTAATGATGGATTGAACTTCACGATTTAGATATTGAATAAGGATGTTTGTTTAGATCAAAACGAGATTAAAAGTGGGATTAGGCGTTGCAAACAGGGTTTCCACATGAGGATATTGGAGACTAGCTTGGCACATTTTAAAAAATAGTACAAAAAACGCACAAACATAAAAGCTTTATGCTCGATGAAAGGAGAATAATATAGATTCGACCCTAGTTAAAAGGGGAGTGAAAATGAGAACAACAGCCTTGTTGCTTGCACTTACAGCAGGCTTGATTATAGGTTGTACATCTAATAGTACGGGTATGAGCAACTCAAATTCTACGCCGATGCTACAACCGACGGATTATCAACCAGAACCATCGAATCAAAAATATATGAAGGATAAAAATGGTTCATCTCCCACCGTTGATTTTATTCGATACCCATTAATTGATTTATGAGTATCATGACGCCAGAGGGAGATCAGCTTCTCCTTCTGGTTTTTATGTTGAGATCCCTTGGTATTCAATCGAGGGATATTTAGATTGTTTCATTATGAATAAGAAAATTGAGCGCTAAAACTTCAAGTAAAAGAATGAACCGAAAATATTGTGTGATGGGTTTTAGCTGTAATTCAGTTGATGGGCTTTTAAAATGCTAGCGGAAGTGAGCAGGAGCATGATTCACCAGTGCCATCATGCTCAAATCCTCAGATTGATGACTTCAATTGTGGAAAACACATACAATAACTAGAACCGCCGCTCGGCATTTCTCGCCATTAAACAGCTTTGGATTTTTGATACAAGCCCGCCCGCACCGTACCTGCTTTGGTGTGCTTGATTTGTTGCCATGTGCTCGGTAAATTTAGGCTACTTAAATCACGATCTGCCTCTACGTAAATCCATCCATTTTCGGCAATCAGCGGGTCCGTGAGTTGCGCCAATTCTTGCCAGAGATTTAAGCTATAAGGTGGATCAAGAAAAACCAGATCAAACATAGTTTTTAAGCTAGGCAGGGTCTGCTGTGCGGTAGCAACTTTTAAGTCGCAGTTCTCAGCTTTTAATAACTGAATATTTTGCTTTAAAAATTGCGCTTGGCTACGGTCAGGTTCAATCATGGTGACATGTTTAGCACCACGAGATAAAGCTTCAAAGCTTAAGGCACCTGAACCTGTGCATAGGTCAAGGACTTGAGCATTCTGAATATCCCACATCAGCCAATTAAACAGCGTTTCACGTACTCGGTCTGGTGTGGGGCGCAAGCCTTCAATACTGGCAAAAGCCAGTTGGCGGCGTTTCCATTCACCGCCAATAATTCTGAGCTGATTTTTCATATTATTCACTTTCCTCCGCAGCATTTGCAGCCGCAGCTTGCGCTTGTGGGCGTGCTGTAGGGGGGGTAGACGTTGCTGAGTTAGTTGGTGTGTTGGTATTCGTATTTGGAACCCCCGAGCCACTTGGGAGTTCGCCAGGTTTAATGCCCGCAGTCATTAAGCCACCACTGATTTGATGACCTTCTGGTTTAATCGGGGTCTTATTGCGCTGGAGTAACCAATAGTCAAATACAGGGCGGGCAAGTTGTGCCGCAGAACCGCCATGTCGACCATTTTCCCAAACCACGGCAATCGCAATTTCAGGGTTTTCCGCAGGTGCAAAACCTACAAATAAACCGTGGTCGAGTTGACGTTCGGTTAACAGTGCTTCGTTATAGCGTTTCCCTTGAGCAATACTCTTAACCTGTGCCGTTCCTGTTTTACCGGCAATTTTATACATTGGTGTACGGATGCCTCGGCCTGTACCCATTTCAATGACATCAACCATAGCATCCCGCATTTTGACCCAGTCATCATCCGTACCATTAAACTGAATGTGTCCATCTGGTGCATTCAAGACTTTATGCTGTTTGGCACCTTTACTTGAACGAAGTACATGCGGAATTACATGTGCGCCATGATTGGCCGTAATGGCGGTTGCCATGGCCAATTGCAGCGGGGTCGCCGTAAAAGCACCCTGACCAATACTGACCGAAATGGTTTCACCTTTTAACCATTTGCTTTTGCGAGTACGCATTTTCCAGTCTGGATTAGGGTATAAACCTTCACTCTCACTCGGTAAATCGACGCCTGTTTTTTGCCCAAAACCAAATTGACGCATCCAAGCGTTCATTTTCTCAATGCCCATACGGTAAGAGAGCACATAGTAGAACGTATCACAGGAAACCACTTGGGATTTATGCAGATTTACCACGCCGTGACCTGATTTTTTCCAGTCACGGAATTTGTGTGAATCACCGGGGAGGGTGAAATAGCCGTGATCCGAAATAGCCGTGCCCCAGTCAACATAACCGTAATGAATACCGCCTAAACCAAACATTGGTTTAATGGTCGAACCTGGGGGATACACCCCTTGCACGGCACGGTTGTAGAGCGGTTGATCTAGGTTGTCTCGTAAGCCGCTATAGTCAGTATGACTAATCCCGGTCACGAATAAATTCGGGTTAAAGCTTGGACTGGAAACCAGAGCAAGAATTTCACCGGTGCGTGGGTCCATAGCTACAATTGCACCACGACGACCAGCCAGCTGCTCGGTTGCAACGACTTGTAAGCCATAATCCAGAGAAAGATATAAATCATTGCCGCGAATAGGTTCTTTCCGCCCTAAATGACGCAGCACGTTGCCATGAGCATCCGCTTCTACGGATTCATTGCCAGGAACACCATGCAGTAATTCTTCATAAGACTTTTCGACCCCGATTTTGCCGATCAGGTTGGTGCCTGCATATAAATCTTTATCAATACTTTTCAGCTCTTTGTCGTTAATACGTCCCACATAGCCAATCACGTGCGCGAACAGCTCTCCATGAGGGTAATAACGGGTCATTTGGGTCTCTATATTGACGCCAGGAAACTGAAATTTAACTTCACTGAATTTGGCGATATCGGTTTCGGTCAAATTCAGTTTAATGGAAACCCGTTCGGTTTTTTTTGAGGTTTTAATACGTGACTGGAAGCGTTCAATATCTTCGTCAGTCAAATTTAAAATGGGGGTAAGGCGTTTAATGGTATCATCAATATTATCGATATCAGCGCGACTCATGGTTGCGGTGAATACCGGATAATTATCAGCCAGCAAAATGCCGTTTCGATCATAAATATAACCACGTGCAGGGGCGAGCGGTTGTAGTCGAATACGGTTTTGATCTGATGCTGTTGAGAACTGCTGATATTGCATGATCTGCAAATAGGCATAGCGTGCCACTAACAGCAGCATAAAAAAACTGACTATCCCAATAGAAATAAAGACTCGATTGCGATAAATGCGCTTTTCTTGTTGGACATTTTTTAAAGGAAAGTGCTGCTTCATACGCGATTGACTTACACTGCTGGGAGGGAATCAGGAAGCGGCTATTCTACCCCAAGTCACAGGCTTTGATAATGCTTATCTGCGCGGAGAAAGCGCGGCTGGGTTGTTTTCTTGCAACCAGACGATTTGACTTTACAGACAGCAAAAAGCTAAGGTGTTGTATATAGGAATAGAAACAATTCTGTTAAAGTCAAAAACATGCAAAAAATCTGGAATGCATGCACAAATTAAAATAAGGACAAAGGTGACAATAATGACAAGAGTTTATTCCTTGTTAATTCTAATTACGTTACTCAATACAGCTTATGCAAAAGATCAGAATAATTTCCTTGACGCGAAATTGACACCCGAAAGTGCCAAAATGTGGAATTTTGGTGCCGGGGTAACTCAACAATTAATTCATTTAAATACTGAATGGGTCAACCCTTATGGTATAGCCTATGCTAAGGTCGGTTTTTTTTTGACAGATGATTCACCTTTTGGGGCTCAACTCGGTTTTAGATATCCCTACTATTTCACGGGTAAGGATAAAAATGGGTATTATATTGGCGCCTATGCTGGGCATATTGGCAGTAAGCAAGTGGATAATAAAGATGAAACACGATTCGGTGCGGGTGTGGATCTTGCATATGTTCTATTAGATCCAGATCGCATTAGCACCTTTAGCGTAGGTATCGGGGCAGGAGAAGAATTAAAGAATCGTGAGGGGACAGTTGTGGAGCACATTGAACCGAAAATACAATTCTCTTATACACTTAGTATGGGCTTAGGCAGAAAATAACCTGTTTAAAAAAATTAAGAATGAATCTTTGTTATTTGGTCACTATTTTGGAATATATGCATGCTTGAGTACATCAATCAGTTGTGGCAAACCTTTTTGAACCGTCCCGATTTTTGGGCTGTGCTAAGCATTATTCCTGTAACTGCTTTTGTGACCTGGGCTCACGTCTGGATGGCTTTGAAAATGGTGTTCTACCCAATTAATTTTTGGGGATTCCATTTGGGCCCTTTGCCTGTTGGTTGGCAGGGCATTGTGCCACGAAAAGCGGGACGTATTTCAGGTATTATTACCGATAATACCTTGTCTAAACTGGGGTCCTTAAGGGAATTTCTCGATGCCATGGATCCTGAGGATATGGCTCGGATTATTGGTGAACAAGTCGGCTTTGAGCTGGAACATCTGATTGATGAAGTTATGGTCGACCGTAATGCGGTTTTGTGGGAAAACCTGCCTTATTCGATTAAGCGCCGTATTTATGCGCAGGCACATAAACAGCTGCCCGAAGTATTGAAAGAACTGGTAACAGAATTAACGGTGAACGTTGAGTCATTGGTAGATATGCGTGAGATGGTGGTCAGCCAAATGGAGGGTGATCGCCGTTTAATGGTGCGTATGTTCCTGAAAGTGGGTCAGAAGGAAATCAACTTTATTTGGCATATTAGTGCCTTAATTGGTATGTTTTTTGGTATTTTCCAGATGATCGTTTGGTTTGTGGTGCCATGGCACTGGACCGTACCCTTCTGGGCATCCATTTGGGGCTTTTTAACCAACTGGATTGCGATTTGGATGGTCTTTAATCCGATTGAACCGCATTATGTACGTTATCCGCAACTGACTGAATTAACTAAAGATCGTAAGTTCCCATGGGTGAAACCAGTCTGGCCTAGAATTGGCACCTATAACATCCAGGGTGCATTTATGAAACGTCAGGAAGAAGTTTCTGACGTGTTCGCAAGTGTAGTCACAGAAGACCTGATTACGTTAAAATCCATCATGACGGAAATGATGTATGGTGGGAAAAAAGACAAAACCCGTCGTATTGTCAAACGCCATATTAACCAAATTATGGAAACTCCTCTGGTTCGGACCTCATTACAGTTGTCTTTAGGGCCAAAAGAGTACGCAAAACTCAAGACGGACTTGATTGATCGCTCAATTGAAATTACGATGGTGCCAGTATGCGACCCTGCGTTCAATGCGAGCCGTGCACAGAAAATCTTTCAAATGTTCCGAGAGCGTATTCGAGAGTTAACGCCGAAAGAATTCCAGAACCTATTACGTCCTGCATTTCAGGAAGACGAATGGATTCTGATTGTATTAGGTGGGGTCACTGGATTTATAGCTGGTACAATACATTTGTTTGTGGCTTTCTTATAATTAGATGCTCATGCCGACTGTTCAAATCTGCAGGAAAGTTGGCTCGAAGTATCATACATATTGTTTTAAATGAGGATGTTTTTTTATGCGCATTATCTTACTCGGACCACCTGGAGCAGGTAAAGGTACACAAGCTCAGTTGATCTGTAAGCGCTACAATGTCCCACAAATTTCAACCGGTGATATGCTCCGTGCTGCAATTCGTGAAGGTACTGAATTAGGTCTTAAAGCTAAAAGCGTAATGGAAAGCGGTGGTCTGGTTTCTGATGAACTGATCATTGGTCTTGTAAAAGAACGTATCGCTCAACCTGATTGTGTAAACGGCTGCATTTTTGACGGTTTCCCGCGTACGATTCCACAAGCCGAAGCTTTGGAAAAAGAAGGTATTAACATCGACCACGTGATCGAAATTGATGTACCTGACGAAGAAATCGTTCAGCGTTTGTCTGGTCGTCGCCAACACCCTGCATCTGGTCGTGTTTATCATGTTGTTTACAACCCACCGAAAGTTGAAGGTAAAGACGACGAAACGGGTGAAGATTTGGTACAACGTCCAGATGACCAAGAAGCAACCATTCGTAAGCGTCTTGGTTCATATCATACCGAAACTGAACAGTTGGTTGGATTCTACCAAGGTCGTGCTGCTTCGGGTGAAAATGCCCCAACTTACGACAAACTTAATGGTTTACGTGCAATTGAAGACGTACAAAAAGATTTGTTCGCGATTTTAGACCAGTCAAAATAATTCAAAACTGAATTTTTGACTTTAAAAGAGTCCTAAGTCATATTAGGGCTCTTTTTATTTGTCCGAACTTTTTGAGGATACGATTTTGTTAAAAATTGGTTTAATCATTTTAGTGATTGCCTGCTTGGCCTTGTTGCTTGGTTTGTTATACATCAGCTTTAAAATGCTAAGAGAAACTCAACAAAAACAAAAGGAAGCAAGTAAAACTGCGGCAAAGCCCCAGTATGAACTCCATCCGAAATTAAAACAGAAAAATCCTGAAAAATAAGCAGAATCTTTTTAGATCGCAGTGCATGCCGAGGTGACATGCACTTTAGCTTTAGAGATTGGTGACAGGTATGGCTCGTGCCGCACCAAATTCAAAACGGTCTGGCCAGTTGCATACATCAGCCACGACACATTCGGCACATTTCGGTTTGCGTGCGATACAGCAGTAACGGCCATGCAGAATCAGCCAGTGATGGGCATCGACCATAAACTCTTTCGGAATGACTTTCACCAAACGATGTTCTACTTCAAGCACATTTTTTCCCACCGCCAAACCAGTTCGGTTACCCAACCGGAAAATATGCGTATCTACTGCCATGGTGGGGTATCCAAATGCGGTATTGAGTACCACATTGGCAGTTTTACGCCCCACTCCTGGCAAGGCCTCTAAATCCGCACGATTATTGGGGACTTCACTGTTGTGTCGTTCAATCAAAATTTGGCAGGTTTTAATGACATTTTCGGCTTTGGAATTATATAAACCAATGGTTTTAATATATTCCTTTAAGCCTTCCACGCCCAAGCCAAAAATCGCTTCTGGGGTATTGGCAATCGGGAAGAGCTTGTCAGTAGCTTTATTGACACTCACATCGGTCGCCTGAGCCGATAAAGTCACAGCAATTAATAATTCAAACGGGCTGGAAAAGTTCAATTCCGTGGTTGGATTTGGACGTTGATCACGTAAACGCTCAAAGAAGATTTGGATCTGCTTCTTGGTCATGTTTTTCACAGTTGATGTTTTTGTTGCCATGATCACAGTCCTTGTAGCGCGTTCAGTTGCTCAGTCAAGGTCTGTAATTGCGCACGTTTAGTCGCATCTTCACGGACACTTAACTGTTTTTCCAATTTCTTGATTTGGGTTCGCAACTTGGCCAGTTCAATGGTTGACTTGGCATCCTGAGTGTCGACGAGAGCCGATACTTTTTCAGTCACGGCAATGGCAGGGACCGAATCAATTTGTGTAGAGAACTGGGCGAAAAGCGCCGTGTCAATTTCCGCACGAACCACAGGACCTTTACGATGCAGTCGACGCGTTTCTTCACGTTGAATATGTGCATAATAGCGATGACGCAAATCATTTTGCCCTGCCAGACGCGCGGCATCGTTCGGCAGCGCATTTAAATCTTCCACCAGATCAATACAGTCGACTGGGCAAGGCGGGATACACAGTTCGCAGCCAGTACATAAGTCAGTCAAAATACTGTGCATTAATTTGCCTGAACCAATAATCGCATCGACAGGGCAGGCATTAATACATTTGGTGCAACCAATACATTCATCTTCACGAATAACAGCTTTCATGCGCTGTGGACGGCCATCCTGCTGAATGGGCCAGACACTTTCTTCTGCTTGTAAATACGGGCGTTGCAGCACATCGGCTAAGGCATCAGCAACTGGTTGCCCACCTGGTACGCACTTGTTCGCTGCTTCACCTTCTGCAATTGCCTTGGCATAAGGTAAACAACCATCACGGTGACCACATAAACCACATTGGGTTTGTGGCAGTAAGGAGTCAATCTGTTGGATGAGAGCAATTTGCGAAATCATGCGAAAACCACGCCTGTGTTTAAAACAGGATTAGAAAAATAGAATCAAATTTTGTGAATTTTAACATGATTCCCATGATTTATCTTGTGTTCCAAATTAATGCAATGGCTGTTTTTAAATGGTGCAATTCTTGACAGGATTGTTAAGTCTAGGTTGATAAAGTACAGCGGAATAGTTTTAGGAATAGTTAATATAATTATTTGTTATATATTAAAAATATTAC
The DNA here is from genome assembly GCF_054457875.1 of Acinetobacter sp. GXMZU3951. NCBI lineage: Bacteria > Pseudomonadati > Pseudomonadota > Gammaproteobacteria > Moraxellales > Moraxellaceae > Acinetobacter > Acinetobacter sp. GXMZU3951. The sequence goes on from NZ_JBTLFO010000002.1 coordinate 190,079, forward strand.
AGTATTTTAAATTTATGTTGTGGAAGTTGATCAAAAGTTATTTAATGTTTTGCGCCAAAATTTATCACTTATTTTAATTTTGACCTATTTTGATCCATTTTTTGCTGAGGATAAAGTGTTGAAATATAGTAGCCTGAACGACTTCTTAGATTACGTAAAAGCCCGTGATGCACAGCAACCCGAGTTTTTACAGGCCGTCGAAGAGGTGATGACCAGTCTTTGGCCATTTATTGAAAAGAATCCGAAATATGCTGCACATGGTTTACTTGAACGTTTGGTTGAACCTGAGCGTGCGATCCAATTTCGAGTATCTTGGGTAGATGATCAAGGCAATACCCATGTAAATCGTGCATTTCGTGTACAGTACAATTCAGCGATTGGTCCTTTCAAAGGCGGAATGCGTTTCCATCCTTCAGTCAATTTATCGATTCTCAAATTTTTAGGTTTTGAACAGACTTTTAAAAATGCCTTAACAACCTTGCCAATGGGTGGCGGAAAAGGCGGTTCTGATTTTGATCCGAAAGGCAAGTCAGAAGGTGAAATCATGCGCTTCTGTCAGGCATTGATGATTGAACTGTATCGCCATTTAGGTTCAAACACGGATATTCCGGCAGGGGATATTGGTGTTGGTGGTCGTGAAGTTGGCTATATGGCCGGCATGATGAAAAAGCTCAGCAATGACACGTCTTGCGTATTTACAGGTAAGGGCTTGGCATTTGGGGGTTCACTGGCACGTCCAGAAGCTACAGGTTACGGTACGGTTTATTTTGCCGAAGAAATGTTAAAAACCCGTGGTGACAGTTTCGAAGGTAAAACAGTGACCATTTCGGGCTCAGGCAATGTGGCGCAATTTGCCGCTGAAAAAGCCATGTTCTTAGGGGCGAAAGTGGTTTCACTTTCTGACTCTAACGGGACAGTTTACGTTAAAGATGGTTTTACCGACGAACTTCTGGTTGAAGTGATGGAACTGAAAAACGTAAAACGTGGTCGTATTTCAGAGTTTGCGGCTCAACATGGTTTCGAATACTTGGCAGGTCAACGTCCTTGGAGTATTCCATGTGACATCGCATTACCTTGTGCAACTCAAAATGAGCTCACTGGTGAAGATGCTGATTTACTGTTGGCGAATGGTGTTTTGTGTGTGGCCGAAGGTGCCAATATGCCTTCAACCTTAGATGCGGTAGAAAAGTTTGTCCAAGCCAATATTTTGTATGCACCAGGTAAAGCATCCAATGCGGGTGGTGTCGCAACCTCTGGTTTAGAAATGTCACAAAATGCACTTCGTTTGGGCTGGAGCTTTGAAGAAGTGGATGAGCGCTTACATGCCATTATGAAAGACATTCATCGTAACTGCGTGAAGTACGGAACCAAAGCCGATGGTAGCGTCAACTATGTGGATGGTGCCAATATTGCGGGCTTTGTAAAAGTTGCAGATGCCATGTTGGCTCAAGGTGTGTTCTAAAACCTAAGCTTTTATGATGTGAAAAAGCCGATACAATGCATTGTATCGGCTTTTTTGTTCATCGAACTTATTTCACAGTTTCAGTTTCGATCACCATATCTTTTACATAGGCATATTTCGATTGGTCTGCGGCAGGGTTTTGACGTTCAAAACGTTTTACGCGGATGATTTGACGTGTTTTAGGGTCATGCTGATAACCTTCGATTTGACTGTAGAATAAAGTCCAATTTTTATCGACGGCTGTTTTTAGCCCTTTGTCATCATATTTAATTTCACGTACTTGTAAGCAGGTCATTGGGCCGACACCAGAGCAGGCTTTGGTTTCAGGTGAGATTTCGAGAAACATGATTTCACCTTGAGATTGGTATTTGGTTTCAGCTGTCATCTGACCGACAAATACGTGTTTTTCACCTTTGGCTGAAGTGAGCGTTAAAGTCGGTGCTTCAACATTTTGGCTATTTAAACTGAACTGAATTGCACGTTCACCGAGTAATTCAGCAGCTAAACGCTCTTGTTGCATGGCTGGCTCTGCGCAAGCCATTTTTGTGCCCATCATGGCACCCGTGATTATTTTGTCACCTTCAATTTTCCAGTTGGTACCTAGGCCATTACAGCTGGTTTTGACGGCCAATTGTCCTTGTTCATTAAAAGACAAGGTTAAAGGTTTTGGTGTCGTGGATGTGGTGCTGATCCATTCATAGGCAGCAAGGGTTTTGTTCTGATTTGGAATTGTTTGAACATTCACGGCTTGATCCAAATTTGATTGAGTTTGAGTTGATTGGCAAGCAGCTAAAGAAAAAGGCAATAAAGCAAGTAAAACGTATTTCAATTTCATTTTTAAATTAACACTTTGGTCTGAAAGATATAAAACTAAAGGTTAATTGATTAATAAAAAAAAGAAATGAATACCTGTACAACATTTGTATTCATTTCTTTAACATTCATAAAATTCTAGTCAAAACGGTAAATATCCATACCTAAAGCCCCCATGGTAAAACTGCTATGCACAATATTGAATCGGTTGCCTGTTCCCATGGCAAAAAATAAGGGTGCAAAATGCTCTAGGGTTGGATGGTTACGCTGCACATAAGGGAGTGTTTGCCAGTCTAAAATCGCGTCATAATCTTGATGGCTGAGTTTTTGCACCACATAATTACGGAAGGTCGAAGCCCAAACTGGCACATCTTGGCGATCACCATGCCATGAAAGTTCAGCCAAATTGTGGGTGATGCTGCCAGAACCAATCAGTAAAATTTGCTGTTCCCTTAATACAGACAAGATTTGACCAATTTGATAAATCTGCTCTGCGCTCATATGCATGGGTAAGGATATTTCAACGACAGGAATATCGGCCTCAGGAAACATATGCAGTAATGGCATCCACACGCCATGATCGCGCGGGCGACTATTATTGGCATGTGCTTCGAGTCCAGCCTCAGAAAGATGTTTTAAAACCTCTTCTGCCAGTTCAGGTTGACCCGGTGCAGGGTAGCGAATCTCGTAGAGTTCAGGCGGAAAACCGCGGAAGTCATGCCACGTTTCAGGGCGCACACCCGTGTTTACTTCAAGTGCCTGACTTTCCCAATGTGCAGACATGATGACAATTGCTTTAGGTCGTGGCAGGTTCAGACTTAAACGATGTAAAGCAGGACCCACTTGTTCAGGATTAAGCGCAAGCATGGGCGAACCATGTGAAATAAATAAACCAGGTAAAGTTTGAAGATTCATAGTCTTGCGCCTAAGTCGAAGGAGAGAATGGGGTTATCATGCCAAAGGCAAATATATGAAGAAATAGCTTTTATTCAACGTATTGTTGCAATAATGGAATGATGAATAACAGGCTTTAGCCTGCACGATGATAAGGGTGATTGTGGTTAATGCTCATGGCTCTATAGAGCTGCTCAATCAGCATGACACGCACCAGTGGGTGGGGCAATGTGAGTTTGGACAACGACCAGTGCCATGCAGCCGCCTTACGCACCGCTTCAGAGTGACCATCTGGACCACCAATCGCCAATGCGACATCATTACCTTCCAGCATCCATGATTTCATGGTTTCAGCCAGTTTTTCTGTGCTGAATTCACGCCCACCAACTTCAAGGGCAATCAGGGTTTCATTGGACTTTAAGGCATTTAAAATACTGTCACCTTCAATTTGGCGGTACTTTAAAATATCTGCTTCTGAATCATTTTTGCCCCGTTTGGCCATCGGAAGCTCAATAATTTGCGTTTGTACAAAAGGTTGAATTCGTTTGAAATAATCTTCAAAACCTGTCAGCACCCAAGCAGGCATTTTTTGACCAATAGTCAGAATCCGTATTTTCATATTTCGCGATCGCAGATAAATTCAGCAGAATTATAACGTCGAAACTCAGTAATCTGATGCGCATATACATTTTGCAATTGAAAATAATTACTGGCTGTTGCATTAATGCACTAGAGAGTGATTAAAAATTTGCAAAAGTCATGGAATAACAATAAATGCAAAGAAACAGGGTATTTAAAACAAGCTGGCTCGGGGTATTCAGCCTCATGTTCCTGTTGAATGCCAGCGCTATACAGGCGAATTCTGCAATCAGCCAGCAGGCAGATGTGCAAAATTTACAGGTTTATTTACAGCAAATTATGGGTAATGGTTCGTTCCGGAACCATAAAAATACTGAAGAGTTAAATCGGGTGTCCGCTTGGATTAAAGAGCAAATGCGTTTGTTCGGCATTCCTTGCCAGTTCCAAAACTATATTGTGAATCGACAAAACTATCGCAATGTGGTGTGCGCTTTAAATGTAGGACGACCCGAAAAAGCAATTGTGGGGGCGCATTATGACGTGTTTGGCCAACAGGTAGGAGCAGATGACAATGCTTCTGGCGTAGCAGGGGTTTTAGAAACTGCCCGTATTTTGTCGCAAGAGAAAAACAACCTGAGTCACAATGTTGAATTTGTGTTTTATACGCTAGAAGAGCCGCCTTATACCAACACGGAATACATGGGCAGTTATGTACATGCCAAATCAATTCAGGCACAGCGCGATAAAATTCAGGGGGTGTATATTCTGGAAATGATTGGCTATTACGATGCCGCGCTGATACAGGAATATCCTGTGGGCTTGAAATGGATTTATCCAAGCCATGGCAATTTTATTGCGGCCGTGAGTGATATCAATTCACGTGGCTTAGGTGAAAATTTTTGTGAAGCCATGCAGCAATTAAGGCAATTGGAATGTCAGCGTTTGGTTGCGCCAGCGTTTACACCGGGAATTAATTTTTCAGGGCATAGCAATTATTGGAATTATGACATTCCTGCGATTATGGTGACCGATACGGCGTCTTATCGTAACCAGAATTATCATACAACGGCGGATACTTTAAAAACTTTAAACCTTGAAAAAATGACGCAAGTCATTAATGGTTTGGTCCAGACACTTTTAAAATAAACACGCTGCTGAGCTTAAAGATGACGGTAGTTGATCTTGGTCAAGTTGAAGATTGAGTTAAAATTTAGAAAAAAAACGCAGTCCTTGAATAGTTTAAGGACTGCGATCAAGAGGTTACCCGCCTGGAGAAACAGATAACCTTTATGAATGAAGAAACATACAGCGCATATATCTTCTTATAATAGATATGGGGTTAAGCTAAACTTTTTCAAGTTTAAATATCGCACAATATGGTAGATGGATTTAGGTTTGAACTCAGAATTTAAACCGCTGATATTATCAATTTTTGATCTTATTTCATTGAATGTAAGCCGAATAGATTTCCTTCACTATCAAAGGCTAAAGCAATAAATCCATATTCACCTATCGACATTTTATCCTGATGAATTTTGCCGCCTGCGGCATCAATTCTGCCAGCTTCATCGGCACAATCTTCACATGAAAAATAGATTAATGTGCTATTGCCCCCTGCGGCAATTCCTGACATGTGCACCAATGCACCAGAGCTTCCGTAACTTTGCATATCTGAAGGAAAAGCCAGCATTTGCAGACGCATCTCGTCTGAAGGTGGAGTGAGTGTGCTGAGTTGAATATTAAATACAGCTTCATAAAACTGTTTAGCGCGCTCGAGATCATCCACATAAATCTCAAACCATCCGACAGGGTTTTTCATTGTAATTGTCCTGTTGCATCCTTGGTGTGCCATTCATTTTAGGGGATAAAAGCAGCCCGATGTGTGGTGTTATGCAGAGTAAATTGTAATAAAAAAAGAGAGCCGAAGCTCTCTTTCTCATTTTCACTGAAATTAGTGACGGGCTGCCTTTTTACTTTCATCCACTGTTTTTACAATGGGGGTTTTAGGCAACGGTTCAGGCATAGACGTTAAGGCAAGGGGTAAAATCTCATCAATGGATTTCACGGCTTTAATTTCCAGACCTTCTTTCACATTGGCAGGAATTTCCGCTAAATCACGGACATTCTCTTGAGGAATGAAGACCAATTTAATGCCACCACGGTGAGCAGCAAGCAATTTTTCTTTCAAACCGCCAATACGCATGGCACGACCACCTAGGCTGGTTTCACCCGTCATGGCGATGTCAGGACGAATTGGAATGCCTGTGAACGCAGATACCAATGCTGTTGTGAGTGCCAGACCTGCAGAAGGGCCATCTTTCGGAGTCGCGCCTTCAGGTAAGTGCACATGCACATCGGTTTCTTCAAAACGTGAAGATTCAATGCCCAAGTCATCGGCACGAGTACGTACAAGGGTCATTGCAGTGGTAATCGATTCTTTCATTACATCACCCAAAGAACCAGTGGTAATGAATTTACCTTTACCTTTAACCGCAGCAACTTCAATGGTGAGTAACTCGCCACCAACCGAAGTCCAAGCCAAACCATTCACGCGACCGACTTGAGCTTCATCTTCTGCCATACCAAAGTCAAATTTGTATGGACCTAAGTAGTCAGGAAGATTGCTCGAAGTGACATCCACTTGCAAGTTTTTCGCTTTTTTGCTGACCGCTTCTTTCACCACTTTACGCGCAATTTTAGACACTTCACGTTCTAAGCTACGCACACCAGCTTCACGGGTGTAGCGTTGTACGATATCGCGAATCGCTTCTTCATGCACAGTCAGTTCTTTGGCACGTAGGCCATTGTTCTTAATGGCTTTAGGAACGAGGTAGCGTTCAGCAATGTTGATTTTCTCATCTTCGGTATAACCCGGTAGACGAATCACTTCCATACGGTCAAGTAAGGCTTCCGGAATATTCATGCTGTTGGCAGTACAGATGAACATCACCTCAGACAAATCCAGATCAAGATCGAGGTAGTGATCGTTGAATTTGTTGTTTTGCGATGGATCCAGCACTTCTAACAGGGCAGAAGCAGGGTCGCCACGGTAGTCTTGTGCCATCTTGTCGATTTCGTCGAGTAAGAACAATGGGTTCTTCACGCCAACTTTGGTTAACGACTGCACAATTTTACCCGGCATCGCACCGATATAGGTACGACGGTGACCACGAATTTCAGCTTCGTCACGTACACCACCTAAAGCCATACGCACGAACTCACGGCCTGTCGCTTTTGCTACAGATTCACCGAGTGAGGTTTTACCGACACCAGGAGGACCCACTAAGCAAAGAATCGGACCTTTAAGCTTTTTCACGCGTGACTGTACAGCCAGATATTCGACAATACGGTCTTTAACATCGTCTAGACCATAGTGGTCTGCGTCGAGAATTTCCTGTGCTTTCGCAAGGTTGATGCTGACTTTGCTGGCTTTATTCCAAGGTGTATCTAAAATCACCTCTAAATAGTTGCGTACCACAGCGGCTTCACTAGAAGCGGGTTGCATTGCTTTAAGCTTGCGGAATTCTGCTTCCGCTTTTTTGCGGACATGTTCAGGCAAGTCCGCTTCAGCAAGACGTTTTTCAATTTCCGCAACGTCGTCTTCTGCACCGCCATTCATGTCGGAAAGTTCACGCTGAATGACCTTCATCTTTTCATTGAGGAAGTATTCGCGTTGATTTTTTTCCATTTGGCGTTTTACAGAGTCATGTAAAGTCTGTTCAATCTGTTGCTCTTCAGACTGTTGCAACAAATAGGTCATGAGCTCTTGTAAGTGCGCTTCAAATTCATCATGTTCGAGGAATTTTTGCTTCACATCGATATTCAATGGAACACGTGTTGCCACGAAGAACAACAATTGTAGTAAATCGTCAATCTTGTTGGCAGCCGCGACCAGTTCGCGGGCATTACGCAGTTTTGCTTCAGCGTATTGTGCAAACAAGGTGCGTAACTCTTGAACACGAGTTTCTTGGGTATTTTCGTCGATGTGGACAGACATTGGGCTAAGCACATGTTCTGCAGTCAGATAATCATTTTCATCAATGATTTTTTCTAGCTTAGAACGATGTAAGCCTTCAATTAATACTTTTATACAGTTCTCATCATTTTCATGATTCACAACTTGCACAATCTTCGCGACAGTACCGTATTGGTATAAGTTGTCATGATCAATTTCTTCTGTCAGAGAATCTTTCTGCGCAACTACAAATACTAGATTGTCACTGTTACGAGCCACATCAACTGCATTGATCGATTTTTCACGACCTACAAATAGCGCAATTTGCATGTGCGGATAAACCACCACGTCACGTAACGCTAAAAGCGGTAATACACTTGGAACCTGAGGCTCTAAGGTTTCTTGATTCATAATAATTTCAGACATGGGCACTCCTAATGAGTGACAACGATGTTGCCATGTTTTTAATAGTGATGGGTATTTCAAAAAATACAAGGGCAGGTCAAAACAAATTGTATAAAAAATGACTAAATATGTGATTTTTAAGTATTCACAACAGTCAAAAATGCCAATTTTAACGATTGAAGCGTAAATATTGTTCCGGCATAAGTAGGGCATCGAGGGGCTGATCCCATTTTTCACGATGCAAGGTTTCAGGCACCAATTGAAAATGATGCGCGAGTCCTAAACGAAAAGGTCGATGATAAGGTGCCAAAGCGAGGGTTTTGTCATAAAAACCACCGCCCATTCCAATACGGGTTCCCAAGCGGTCACATGCCAATAAAGGCATTAATAATAGATCTAAATGCGACACCGATTGTCCACGGGTTGCCATAGGTTCTTGCATACCCAGTGGATGATGTGAAAAGCGTCGATTTTGAAACTGGTTCTGAGAAATTTTGACCCAAACTAAGTGCTGATTCATATTGCAAATCATCGGGAGATAGACCGATTTTTTTTGATGAAAACAATACTGAATAATTTTATGGGTCTGGATTTCACCAAAAGCGTGTAAATAAATACCGATCCGTTTGGCATGTTTAAATTCGGGCAGCATTCTGAGGCGTTGTATAATAAGTTGTTCAGAATGACGCTGTTGAAATGCCGATACTGCTCTGCGTTTTTGGCGAATGCTTTTACGAAGTTGATTTAGATCATGCGACATGGCAGAGCAGTATCCTTGTGGAAGTTGGCGTTAAACGAGTTGAAAAATGCTTAATGTTCAGCGTCTTGTTTGAGTGCTTGTAAAATAGGACAGCAACTGTCTGTAGTGGTTTTACATTCATCAATCCAACTCGAGAGGCGTTGCTTTAAAGCATTCAGTTCCTGAATCCGCTGGTCAATTTTTTCCAGCCGTTGTTGAATGACTTCACGGACTTTTTCGCGGTCATCTAATTGTAATTGTAACAGGTCTTGAATTTCACTCAGTTGCAGACCAGCATCTTTACCTTTTTGAATAAAACTTAAGGTTTCAATATCTTGTTGATTGTAGTAACGATAGTTTTGAGTCGTTTCCGGAATGCGCATCAACCCAATCCGTTGATAATAACGAATGGTTTCGACATTCACATGGCAGTGTTTTGCTAGTTTGCCAATAGTGAGCATAAAATAATCTCCAAAAGGCTTGACTCAGTACCTAGGTACAGACTTTATGCTAGCACAATCTAGAAATAAATGGTGAACCCCATGAGCGAGCAAAATAAAACCTCTTGTTGTTCCAAAGAAAAAGAATCGCCAATGCTAATCGAGATTGATCCCGTTTGTGGAATGAAAGTTGCGGCAGATTCTCCATATGTCTATGAGCATCAGTCCGTACGTTATTTGTTTTGTAGCTCAGCTTGTTTAACGAAATTTTCGGCCAATCCTGCGGCTTATGTATCATCAGAAAAAGCGCCAAAGACGTGTTGCAGCAAAACAGAAGCGGATGTAACGGAGGCTTCATCTGAAGCTAAGGTTGAAGCTGCAACAGTTGCGTCCAAAAGCTGTGGTTGCACATCACAGCAGCAAGCGAAGGAGCAGTCACAAGTCTTAGCACAATATATTGACCCTGTGTGTGGCATGACTGTGACGGACTTAAGCAAACCGCATACGGAATGGCAGGGACAGAACTACTATTTTTGTAGTGAAAAATGTCAGCAAAAATTTATTGCCAATCCAGAGGCTTATGTAAAATCTAAAGATACAGCAGCACTGTCGGCATCCACTTCGGGCTGTTGTGGTTCTAAGCAAAAACAGCCTGAAAAAACCACCTCATGTTGCGATAGCCCATCGAAAAGCCCTGTAACACAGGCAGAGGAAACTCAGTCGAGCTGTTGCGCAGCAAAGCCTAAAGTTGAAGCTGCCAAAAGTAGCTGTTGTGCTGGAGGGAAACATCAACATGAGCATTCTGCGCCATCGGGGGCAGCTGAGTTTATCGACCCAGTCTGCGGTATGTCTGTGGATCCGAATACAGAATTAAAAACCGATTACCAGCAGCAGACCTATTATTTCTGTAACCCTTCTTGCTTAGACAAGTTTAAGGCTGATCCTGAGTTTTATTTAATTCCGCCCGATCAGCGTCCTGTACCTGAGGGTGCCGCAGATATGGATTATACCTGCCCAATGGATCCTGAAATTGTGCAAAAAGGTCCGGGAACTTGCCCAATTTGCGGTATGGCATTGGAGCCAATGCAACCGACTTTAAATGATGCACCAAACCCAGAGTTGGTGGATTTTAGTCATCGTTTTTGGGTCACTTTACCGCTGACCTTAATCGTGTTTGTAATGGCGATGGGTTCACATCTTCACAGTTTTATTTCACCGCATATTCAGCCGTGGATTGAGCTAGTCCTCGCGACTCCTGTAGTGTTGTGGGCGGGTAAACCGTTTATTGAGCGCTGCTGGAGCTCTTATAAAACTGGCAATCTGAATATGTGGAGCCTGATTGGGGTTGGGGTATTAGCCGCTTATATTTACAGTGTCGTGGCAACCCTGTTCCCAAGCCTGATTCCCGTGGAAGCCAAAACTGGACATGGGGTTGCCGTGTACTTTGAAGCGGCCTGTATGATTGTGTCCTTAAGTTTGCTCGGTCAAATCATGGAGCTGAAAGCTCGTGCCAAAACCGCCGACTCACTAAAAGCTTTGCTCAAACTGCAAGTCCACACCGCCAAATTGGTACAGGCCGATCAAGTGGTTGAAGTGGAAATTAGCATGGTCAAGCAGGGCGATATTTTACAGATTGCCTCGGGTGAACAGATTCCACTGGATGGGGTGGTGGTTGAAGGTAAAACCTATGTCGATGAAGCCATGATGACCGGTGAACCTGTGCCGGTGAAAAAGCAAGTGCATGATAGTGTGATTGGCGGAACCGTGAACCAGCAAGGCAGTATTCGCATACAAACCACTGCAGTGGGAGCCAATACCACCTTAGCCAAAATGATTCAGACCGTGGCGGAAGCCCAGCGTTCTAAAGCGCCATTACAACGTCTAGCCGATATCTTCGCCAAGTATTTTGTGATTGTGGTGTTGTTGATCAGTGCATTGACCTTTGTGGCATGGATGATCTTTGGGGGCGCGCAGTTTGACTTGGCACTGATGTGTGCGGTGGCCGTGCTGATTATTGCCTGCCCGTGTGCACTCGGTTTAGCCACCCCGATGTCGGTGATGGCCACCACAGGTCGTGCGGCACAAAAAGGCGTGTTGTTTAAAGATGCCGAAGCGATTGAAGCCCTGAGCAAGGTGAATACCTTAATTGTCGATAAAACCGGAACCTTGACCGAAGGCAAGCCGAGTCTCAAAGAAATCCAGTTGCTGAGTCCGAAAGTGGAACAGGTGCAAGTAGAGCAGTGGATTGCTTCAATCGAACAGTATTCAAGTCATCCGATTGCGCAAACCCTGACGCAAATTGTACCTGCGCAGCAATTGCTGAAAGTGGTAGATTTCGAAGATGTGACTGGCTTTGGGGTCAAAGGGCAGATTGGCGAACAAACGTTATATATCGGGAGTCAAAAGTTACTGGAACAACTCGGCATTAGTTTAGATGCACATCTGCAAAGCCAGTTAGATCAGCAACGTGCCACAGGGAATGTCATCAGTTTCTTGAGTAATTCCCAAGAAGTACTGGCGTATATTGCGATTCACGATGCGATTAAAGCCAATGCACAGCAGGTGATTCAGCAACTCATGGCCGATGGCATTGAAGTGGTTATGGCAACAGGTGATCATGAGCAGAATGCACAGCTGGTGGCAAAAGAGCTGGGGATTCAACATGTACATGGCAACTGTACCCCAACCGAAAAATTGGAGCTGGTGAAAAAATATCAGGCACAAGGCAAAGTTGTGGCCATGGCAGGGGATGGCATTAACGATGCGCCTGCACTGGCGCAAGCCAATGTCGGGATTGCCATGGGGAACGGCACCGATATTGCCAAACAAACGGCACAAGTGACCTTGGTGAAAGGCGATATTCGTGGTGCCGCCGATGCCTTACATATGGCGAAGCTGGGGGTACGCAATATGAAACAGAATCTGGCCTTTTCTTTTGTCTATAACGGTTTAGGCGTGCCAGTAGCCGCAGGGATTTTTTATCCGCTCACAGGGTTATTATTAACCCCAATGTTTGCTGCTGTGGCCATGTCACTCAGTTCGCTTTCAGTGGTGCTGAATGCGCTACGTTTACAAAAGGCAAAATAAGTTTGCATGTTGACTACATGCTTATAAATCGTAACAAAAGCCTCAAGCATTCCCTTGAGGCTTTTTACTGTTTACGGCATAACAATGAGAGCGTCGTCCCATCTATAAAGTGTCGACAATAAAACTCAAGGGTCACTCGGCATGAGATTGTGATTTTGCGACCGCAGCAGCGAATCGAGGGCTAGTACACTAATAGTAAAAAAATGTGGTTACGCTAAAAAAATAAACACAGATATAAGATTTAAAACATTGAATTAAAATGAATTATATGGATTTTCTTATGCACAATTTTCAGGATAGATGCCAGATATGATGCTACGGAAGGATTGTCAAGTCATCTCTAGACATGGTTTCAAGTCTAAGACCAAAGTTGTTGACAATCTTATTGCATTTTAATTTATTTGTGCTTATTTTAGCTAATAATTAAACTGATTGTTGACAATATGCGAACCGATGAGCTGTCTACACAGACCAAACAAGCCTCGAATGCGACGCTAACCGACCAAATTTTCAGAAAGATTCAAACTGCAATTGTCAGTGGTGAACTTGCAGCTGGCAGTAAGATTTCTGAACCTGAACTGGCGCGGGTTTATGGCATCAGTCGTGGTCCTTTACGTGAAGCGATTCACCGCCTTGAAGGACAAAAATTGGTGGAGCGGACTGCGCATGTGGGGGCACGTGTGGTGTCTTTGTCAGATCAACAGTTATTTGAGTTATATCAAATCCGTGAAAATCTAGAAGGTCTAGCATGCCGTTTGGCAGCGCAAAGCATCGACAAACAACAGATTCTAAACTTGCGTGAAGTGCTGCATAAACATGCACAAGACCCAGATTTTAAAGAAGGGAAAGGCTATTACTTACAAGAGGGTCAGGACGATTTTCATTATTGCATCATTAAAAACTGCGGCAATAAAACCCTAGAAAAGATGCTATGTGATGAGTTGTATCACTTGATTCGGATGTATCGAATTCAGTATTCCAAAACGCCAAATCGTCCACACAGAGCCTTGTCAGAACATATTCGTATTTTAGACGCGATTGCCGAAGGTGATGCGGAATTGGCTGAGCTGCTTATGCGACGCCACATTGCTGCGTCATACCAGAATATTCAACAACATTTTTCTTAATCATGAGGAAAGAGGGAGAACCTATGTCAACCTTATCAGCAGGACAAAAATTCCGTGATGCAGTCGCAAGCGAGCATCCATTACAAGTGGTCGGCACCATCAATGCCAATCACGCTTTATTGGCTAAACGTGCAGGCTATAAAGCAATTTATTTATCTGGCGGGGGGGTGGCAGCGGGTTCTTTAGGTTTACCCGATTTGGGCATTAGCAACCTTGATGATGTGTTGACAGATGTCCGCCGTATTACCGATGTCTGTGATTTACCACTATTGGTCGATGCCGATACAGGCTTTGGTGCTTCGGCATTTAACATTGCGCGTACCACCAAGTCTTTAATCAAGTTTGGCGCTGCTGCGATGCATATTGAAGACCAAGTTGGTGCCAAGCGTTGTGGTCACCGTCCAAATAAAGCCATTGTTTCACAACAAGAAATGGTGGATCGTATTAAAGCCGCTGTAGATGCACGTGGTGACGACAAGTTTGTGATTATGGCGCGTACCGATGCATTGGCAGTAGAAGGTTTACAGGCCGCAATTGACCGCGCAGGTGCTTATATTGAAGCTGGTGCAGACATGCTGTTCCCAGAAGCCATTACTGAATTGGCAATGTATAAACAATTCGCGGAAGCGACACATGTACCTATTTTGGCCAACATTACCGAATTTGGTTCGACGCCACTCTTTACCACCGACGAGTTGGCTTCTGCGGATGTCAGCATTGCCTTGTATCCACTTTCTGCCTTCCGTGCCATGAACAAAGCTGCAGAAAATGTGTATACCACCTTACGTAAAGAAGGTACGCAAAAGAACGTGGTCGACACCATGCAAACCCGTCAAGAATTGTATGACCGCATCAACTACCATGCGTTTGAACAATACCTTGATGCGTCTTTTGTAAAAAATAAATAACAACACTATTGACTAGACCATTCATCGTGTCAGCACAGGAAATATAGTTGTCACGATGAATAAAAATAATTTGATCCACCCAATGGAAGAAGGAAGATCTCATGAATGCTACAACAACAGGATTTAAGCCAAAAAAATCAGTCGCGCTTAGCGGTCAAGTTGCAGGGAATACGGCACTTTGTACCGTAGGCCGTAGTGGTAATGACTTGCACTACCGTGGTTACGACATTTTAGACCTTGCGGGTCAAAGCGAATTTGAAGAAGTGGCTTACCTTTTGGTACACGGCAAATTACCGAACAAAGCCGAACTGAAAGCGTATAAAAACAAACTGAAAGGGTTACGTGGTTTACCAGCTTCACTCAAAGCAGCATTAGAGCAGCTACCGCCGTATGCACACCCAATGGACGTGATGCGTACAGGCGTATCGGTGCTGGGCTGTTTAACGCCTGAACATGAAGACCATAACTATGCGGGTGCACGTGACATCGCAGACAAGTTGATGGCGTCTTTCGGTTCAATGTTGCTGTACTGGTATCACTTTAGCCACAACGGCAAACGCATTGAAGTAGAAACTGATGATGATTCAATTGGTGCGCACTTCTTGCATTTGTTGCATGGTGAAAAGCCATGTGAACAATGGATTCAAGCGATGCACACTTCATTAATCTTGTATGCAGAGCATGAGTTTAACGCATCGACATTTACTTCACGCGTAATTGCAGGTACAGGTTCAGACATGTACTCCACCATTGCTGGTGCGATTGGTGCATTACGTGGTCCGAAACACGGTGGCGCGAACGAAGTCGCATTCGTGATTCAACAGCGTTATGACAATGCCGATGAAGCAGAAGCGGACATTCGTAAGCGTGTAGAAAACAAAGAAGTGGTGATTGGTTTTGGTCATCCTGTTTACACCATTGCAGACCCACGTAACGAAGTGATTAAGCAAGTGGCGCTTGAATTGGCGGATGCGCAAGAAAACAAAAAAATGTACTTAATCGCAGAGCGTTTAGAAGCTGTGATGAAAGAAGTGAAAAACATGTTCCCGAACCTCGACTGGTTCAGTGCAGTCAGCTACCACTTAATGGGTGTTCCAACTGCAATGTTCACCCCGCTATTCGTGATTGCGCGTACCGCAGGTTGGTCAGCACATGTGATTGAACAGCGTCAAGACGGCAAGATCATTCGTCCAAGCGCGAACTATACGGGCCCTGAAAATCTCGAATTTAAACCATTAGCAGAGCGTGATTAATGAATACCCAGTATCGTAAGAATTTACCAGGCACATCATTAGACTACTATGATGTTCGCCAAGCGGTTGAAGATATTCAACCCGGTGCTTATGCGACGCTGCCATACACCTCTAAAGTGTTGGCCGAACAGTTGGTCCGTCGCGCAGATGCAGAAAACTTGACTGCATACTTAAAACAATTGATTGAACGTCGTCAGGATCTGGATTTCCCTTGGTATCCTGCGCGTGTAGTGTGTCATGACATCTTAGGTCAAACTGCGTTGGTTGACCTTGCGGGCTTGCGTGATGCGATTGCAGACAAAGGCGGCGATCCGTCGAAAGTCAACCCTGTGGTGCCAACCCAGTTGATCGTGGATCACTCATTAGCGGTGGAATACGGTGGTTTTGACCCAGACGCGTTTGAAAAAAACCGTGCGGTGGAAGACCGTCGTAACGAAGACCGTTTCCACTTTATTGAGTGGACCAAGACTGCATTTAAAAATGTCGATGTGATTCCTGCGGGTAACGGCATTATGCACCAAATCAACTTAGAGAAAATGTCTCCAGTGATTCAGGCGCGTGATGGTGTAGCTTTCCCAGATACCTGTGTGGGGACAGACTCACACACGCCACATACCGATGCACTGGGTGTGATTTCTGTGGGCGTGGGTGGCTTAGAAGCGGAAAACGTGATGTTGGGTCGTGCATCGTGGATGCGTCTGCCAGACATTATTGGGGTTGAGTTGGTCGGTCAGCGTCAAGCGGGCATTACCGCAACCGATATCGTATTGGCATTGACTGAGTTCTTGCGTAAAGAGCGTGTAGTCGGTGCATACCTTGAGTTCTTCGGTGAAGGTGCAGACAGCATGTCGGTGGGGGATCGTGCCACGATTTCCAACATGACCCCAGAATATGGTGCAACGGCTGCCATGTTCTACATCGACCAAAACACTATTGATTATTTACGCCTGACAGGTCGTGAAGATGCACAAGTGGCATTGGTTGAACAATACGCGAAACAAATTGGTCTGTGGTCATCGGACATGACTCAAGCAGAGTATCCGCGTGTTCTTCGTTTCGATCTTTCAACCGTGACGCGTAACATTGCTGGTCCGTCAAACCCGCATGCACGTGTCTCGACTGCTGACCTGAAAGAAAAAGGCATTGCGGGTGTGGTTGAGCAGCGTACCGATGGTTTAATGCCTGATGGCGCGATCATCATCGCGGCAATTACTTCGTGTACCAACACTTCTAACCCACGTAACACCGTGGCGGCTGGTTTGTTGGCGCGTAAAGCCAATGAGCTGGGTTTAGTGCGTAAGCCTTGGGTAAAATCTTCATTTGCACCGGGTTCTAAAGCGGCTGCATTGTATCTTGAAGAAGCGGGTGTGCTGAAAGACCTAGAGCAACTCGGTTTTGGTATCGTGGCCTATGCGTGCACCACTTGTAACGGCATGTCAGGTGCGCTTGATCCGAAGATTCAGCAAGAAATTATTGACCGTGACTTGTACGCAACTGCGGTGCTTTCGGGTAACCGTAACTTCGATGGTCGTATCCATCCTTATGCAAAACAAGCGTTCTTGGCATCTCCACCGCTGGTTGTCGCGTATGCCATTGCGGGGACGATTCGTTTTGACATCGAAAAAGATGCACTCGGTACAGACAAAGACGGTAACCCGATTTACCTGAAAGACATCTGGCCTTCGGATGCTGAAATTGATGCCTTAGTAAAAGAAGCGGTGAAGCCTGAACAATTCCGTAAAGTCTACATTCCTATGTTTGACTTGGGCGTAACCGTAGAGGCCGAAAGCCCACTTTACGACTGGCGTCCACAAAGTACCTATATTCGCCGTCCGCCGTACTGGGAAGGGGCGTTGGCTGCGTCACGTACTTTGGCCAATATGCGTCCGTTGGCAATTTTAGGTGACAACATCACCACAGATCATTTGTCGCCTTCCAATGCGATTTTGATGGACTCTGCGGCGGGTGAATACCTGCACAAAATGGGTGTACCTGAAGAAGACTTCAACTCATATGCGACACACCGTGGCGACCATTTGACTGCACAACGTGCAACATTTGCCAACCCGAAACTCTATAACGAAATGGTGGTTCGTGCAGACGGCACCATTAAGCAAGGGTCAAAAGCACGTGTAGAGCCAGAAGGCGAAGTAATGCGTATGTGGGAAGCGATTGAAACTTACATGAACCGTAAGCAACCGCTGATCATCATCGCGGGTGCAGACTATGGTCAGGGTTCAAGCCGTGACTGGGCTGCCAAAGGTGTGCGTCTTGCAGGTGTAGAAGCCATTGTTGCGGAAGGTTTTGAGCGTATTCACCGTACCAACTTGGTGGGTATGGGCGTGTTGCCGCTTGAGTTTAAAGCTGGAACAGACCGTAAAACCTTAAAGCTAGATGGTACTGAGCTATACAGCGTGATTGGTAATATTGCACCACGTTCGACTTTAACTTTAGTGATTGAGCGTGCCACGGCTGATGGTAAGAGTGAAACTGTAGAAGTGCCTGTGACTTGCCGCCTAGATACAGAAGAAGAAGTGTCTGTATATGAAGCGGGTGGTGTACTTCAGCGTTTTGCTCAGGACTTTTTGGAAAGCCAAGAAGAGAAAGAGCAATTAACAGCTTAATTTAAAGTATTTGAAATTGTTTGAGAAAAGCCCTACTTTATGTCGGGCTTTTTTAAAAGGTAATAATTTGTGGCAAAGAGAGATATTAATTTAACTATACGTAATAAAGAAATTCAAAAAATTAAGAATGAATTAAGACTATTACAGGCTAATGTATTTGAAGAATTGCCGGATAGGGCAAGTGAATTAAAATTAAATGCTTATGTGGGTTCAAAAGCTGCTGATTTTATTGATTTAAAACATGAAGTGATAGATACACCTCAGAAGTATATTTTAAAATGGCTGGAGGGGATGAAGGATCAAGCTTCAAAGACTAATAGAGCAAATAATATTTTTAATGATTTACAAGATGAAAATAAGCCTCATTTTAAAAAATATGTCCACTTATTTTTAACTAGATCATTTCTCAACTACTATAATGAACTATCGAAAGTAAGACCTGATGTTAATGATGCTCATTTATGGTTTGGTAATAATGACAATTTTTATGGATTTTTTATTACACCAAGATGGAATCAGGTAAAACAAGAATGGGAAAATGATAACTCTGAAATAAGAGCAGTTCAATTTAAATATTGGTCTATTGGTCATATACTTAAAACAGGTTTATGTATACCTGATAAAGATCAGAAATATACTTTTACTCAATTATCTGATTTTTTGAATTTTTATATGGCTTTGATAAAGCTAACGAAGTCTCCATACCAAATATATATAGCTGAGCAATATATTACTTATATAAAAGGGCACTCTAATCCTGAGGATTTGCCTTTATTAATCCCGGAAATGAGATTTGGAGGTAAAGAGAAAAAGCATTTATATCGCTTGGATTTTATGGTTATTAATGCTGCTACCATGGAAAAAACTGGTTTTGAAATTTCGCCTTGGTCAACGCATGGGCAATTGAGTGGAAAGAGTAAGACTTTAGTTCAGTTAAATGAGGAGGCGCAAGCAAATTTCCAAAAAGAAATTGACAAGAGTAATCGGTTTTTAAAGCGCTATCAAATTCCAACTTTCCATTATTCTGATCGAGATTTATTGGATTTGGATACGGTATGGTTGGAAATACAAGAAATTCTTGAAACTGGTAAAGCACCTGAGCAATTAGAGTTAGCTTTATATAATGATATTTTTGGCAATATTTAAAAAGTAAAAGCCCAGAAAAATGCTGGGCTTTTGGGTATTTGGTTGTTAGATATGGCTTCTGATATATAAATCTAGAATTGCTATTTTGTATTCTAGAGTAATTTTAATACTTTGTAGATACGAGTGTATAAACAGCATTCTTCACCTTCTCGGCAGAATTATTGGTAGAAAAGATTGATAAATAATCAAAATAATCATGCTGTGTATTCAATATGGATACTGTTTCGAAGTCATTTGAATGGCTATGTGAAGTATTGGATGAATCTACATTTCAGAAGCATATCGTGAATGCTGAAGAAAACTTTGGAATAGGCTTCTATTTTTATTCCATGTGAAGAATACGTTATTTATTTGGCACTTAATTGAAAGATAAGCTTTTGTAATATCCATAGTGTAAAATTTATTATTATAGCTAAGCCCCAAACTCACGGGGCTTATTTGTATCAAAATTTAAGACTTTAGGCTGAGTTACAAAACTCTTAATTGCAAATTTCTTAACCAAAAAAAGTGAATTTAAAAATTCAAAATGTTGAAAAATAACAATAATATTATAAATTAAAAAAAATAAATTAGTGAAACTTCTATCTTTAATCATTTATTTAAATTATATATTCATTTATATTTAAAATAATAAGTAGACAGGCTTTTTGTTTTGCCTATACTTTGATCACCATTTCTAAATCACATGGAGAACAAATAGTTACTGCTAGAAGAAGTCTGAAACTGGCTACTGTTTTTGTATTCTATGATAACAGCACCTTTACTTAGAAATTGGTACAAACCGTTATCCATTGTTTAGAATAAAAGCCCTGTCACCTTCGATAGGGCTTTTCGTTAAGCGGCATTCATTAAGCATCATAATCATGCATAAATTTTTAGAGCTAGGCATAAATTGAATCTGCCGATTCAATTTTACTTTTCACTTTTTTCTATAACAAAGATCGACAGACTTGAATTAATAAGTAATCACTTCATAGCACATCCTTTTCCCAATAAAGTTGACTGAACGGTACATATCCACGCTTTAGTTCAGACCGTATAGAAAGCCAAGAACAGAAAGAGTAATTTTATTTAAAGTATTTGAAATTATTTAAAAAAAATCCCAAGTTTTGCCTGAGATTTCTTAACTTTTCTAGATTGGAATAATTTCTGAGGATTGGCTATATTAGAGTTGATAGCGGGTGTATCCATAAGTATGAATGAGCCGCTACCTTGCCTCTAGGAGAGAGATGATAGCAGCCTGAATAAATAAGGATACGATGAGTTAATTGAGACTAAAAAGGTTAAGTGATGAGCGTAATTTTACCTGTGGCAGAACGTGTTGAAGGCATTTTAAAACTGAAAGCTGCGCCAGTTGCTGACACAGAATTTAATAGTGATTGGCTCATGCAATTGGCTTCTGCTATGCATGCCACCATGCTAGAACGTAATGGGGTCGGGATTGCCGCACCACAATTGTATATCTCTAAACAGATCATTATTGTTGCTTCACGACCTAATCCGCGTTATCCCGACGCACCCGAAATGCAGCCCGTTGTAATGGTCAATCCGCAAATTTTGGAGTTTTCTGAAAGTACTTGTATGGGTGAAGAAGGCTGCCTAAGTGTGCCAAATGAACGTGCACAGGTTGAGCGGGCACAAGCCATCCGAGTGCTTTATCACACATTAGAAGGTGATGTTATGGAAACCTCATTTGAGGGATTCCCAGCGCGGATTGTGCAACATGAAGTCGATCATCTGAATGGAATTTTATTTGTAGACCGCTTGTCGGTTTAACTTAAGGCTCACCGCGCTATTCCTCTTTATATTTAAATTGCTGCGGGGTTTGTCCCAAATGCTTTTTAAACATGGCACTAAAAGCACTCGGATTCGTATAACCAAGGGACTCCGATATGTGAGCAATCGACTCACCACTGGCAATTTTACTCAGGGCTTGGGCAATGTGCATTTGTTGTAACCATGCGCGATAAGACAGCCCAGTTTCCTTCTGAAACATGCGCATGAGGGTTCTGGCACTGGTGCCAATTTCATCGGCCCAAGTCGTTAAGTCTTTATGCTGTTGCGGTGCATGTAAAAGCGTTTGGCAAATGTTCATCAGGCGTTTGTCCTGTGGCCACGGTATCTGAATCGGTAGAGAATTGGCTTTTTGAATTTCATCAAAGATCAGAATTTGTAAGGCGCGAGAAAGTTCATCGGAACTGAGTAATTCGGATGCTGGAATGTGTTCGATCACATTTAAACGAATCAGTAGTTCATGCAATAACTTGCTGACTCGAATAATAAAACACTGCTGACCCAAAACCGATGCTGCTTGAGCTTCGACCAGTGCAGTATTCATTTTGACCCGACTTAAAGAAATCACACTATGTTCCACATAGGCGGGAATCCACAGTGCACACATCGGCGGAATCAGCCAGACATGATTCGGAGTAAAAACCTGAATAATCCCTGTCGAGGCATATAGAAACTGGGCGCGTGAATGATGATGGGCAGGGGTAATTTCTCGGTAAGTATGTTCCGAAGAAAGTCCAATCACCAGTTCGGACATTTCGGTTTCAATCAACGAATCTGACATTTTTATGAAATTTGTCACTTAGACAGGGATTATTGGAAGATATCGCTCTGAATGACATTTTACAATATTGGTTGAAAGATCAATGATTGGAGTTTTTCGGCTATGACCTCTTCAATACAGGCCAAGGAAAGCATGGATGACGCTGTGGCAAGTCTTCAGCCACAAGGGATGATTGTGAAAATTGTCGGTGCAGTGGCGCTGGCACATTTACTGAATGACTTGATTCAAGCTGTTCTGCCTGCGATTTATCCGATGCTGAAAACCAATTTTTCACTCAGTTTTGCCCAAGTGGGACTCATCTCAATGGTGTATCAAATTACGGGATCCTTGCTACAACCGTGGATTGGACTGTATACCGATAAACATCCCAAACCGTATTTGTTGCCATTGGGGATGCTGGTGACCTTGAGCGGTATTTTATTGCTGGCATTTTCACCAAGCTTTACCGTCTTACTGATCGGGTCTGCCTTGATTGGAGTGGGTTCATCCACCTTTCACCCTGAAGCCTCCCGCGTGGCTCGGATGGCATCGGGCGGGCGTTTTGGTACGGCACAATCCACCTTTCAGGTCGGGGGTAATACCGGTACTGCGATTGGTCCTTTGCTCGCTGCACTGATTATTGTGCCGTTTGGGCAACATGCGGTGGCCTTGTTAATTGTGTTTGCACTGCTTGCCATCTGGGTATTGTTTGGTGTGAGCCGCTGGAGTATTGGTCACTGTAAAAAACAATTGGTGGCTAAAGCACAGCAGGTACCAAGCAAATTGCATGGTCGTCAGTTGGTGATTGCCTTATCCACCATCTGCGTGTTGATGTTTGCCAAATTTACTTATATCGCCAGTATCAGTAATTACTTTACCTTTTACCTCATGCATAAATTCCAGATCAGTCTGCAATCGGCTCAGTTACATTTGTTTGCCTTCTTGGCAGCGGTGGCTTTAGGCACCTTTGCAGGTGGCCCGATTGGAGACAAAATTGGACGTAAAGCAGTGATTTGGGTGTCTTTTGTTGGCATGGCACCGTTTGCGTTAATGATGCCCTTTGCCAATCTGTTCTGGACTACGGTGCTGTCAGTCATGACCGGTTTAGTGTTGTCTTCTGCCTTTGCTGCCATGGTGGTGTATGCGCAAGAAGCGGTACCCGGGCGAGTCGGCATGATTGCAGGGTTGATGTTTGGCTTAATGTTTGGGGTGAGTGGGATTGCCGCAGCAGGTTTGGGTTATTTGGCCGACTTAAAAGGCATTGAATGGGTGTTTGGCGTGTGTTCGTTATTGCCATTACTCGGTTTTGCCACGGCATTTTTACCGAAGACTCAAGCAAACTAAACCGATTACAGCAGAACCTTAGGCTTAGACGCGCTATCTTAAAAGAATAAGATGGCGCGTTTTTCTTTTAGCTGCGTTGTAATAATGTACGGCATCGAACTTTTTACATCCGATTTTTTGTTTTTCGCTATGAGAGAAAAATAAAGCGAGTGCAGCAATGATGTAAGAGATCTGATGCCGAGGCTGTGGACGCGCTTTAGTTTTGGAGGATGACAGCCATGACGAATCCCGATGCTGTAATTCAATTTTCCTTAGGTTTAGAACAGCTCAGCTTCGACATAGACGGGCAGCACTTTCAGGTGGATAAAGGTTTAGGCTTTATTCAGTCGAACAGTATGCGTCATGGTGTGCTGGATGAATTGGCCATCGAGCTGATGATCTATGTGATTGAAGAAATATTAGAATCCATTCCGATCCAATATGCTCAACCGAAAAGAGCCATCAGTACTGATAGTTTACTGCAAGACGTACTAACTTTATTTTTCCCGAATCAGCACAGCATAGACCGCGTACAACTTGAAAGTGGTTTTAATGCGTTTATTGAGCGTCGTGAATATTATGTGTGTAAAGTGGCGGAACAAGGGGTATTCAGCCTAGTTTACTTTGTATTTTTACGTGAGATGATGCATCACTGGAATGTCGTGGACATCAAATTTGAATCTTTTGAATAGCTTAAAAACGTAAAAAATAGGGAATGACAGACAACACAATACCAATGCCACTCAGTAGGAAATTGCTCTCAATAAAATAAGGGAAAACCATTAAAACTAGACCGGCAACAAAGGGCACAGTCATTTTTTGCTTTTTGCCATAGAGAAAATAGCCTAAACCAATGGAGCTAAAGATCACACCGAGGAAAAGTTGGGTAGTGTTCATGATGATGTTTCGTGCATTGTTATTTTCTGCTAGATATTATGCCAAGATTCTTAAAAGAAGATATAAAAACTAAGAGCGTGTGATGCAACCTTATAATAAAAACCTAAAGCTTCCATCGCGTGATTTGCGAAGCAATATGACTGATGCAGAACAATGTTTATGGCAAAGATTACGCCGTAAGCAAATTTTAGGATTACAGTTTTATCGGCAAAAGCCCATCCTAAACTTTATTGTGGATTTTTATTGTTCCGCAGCGAACCTTGTCATTGAGTGTGATGGAGCACAACATTACACCGAAGATGGTCGTTTGGCTGATCAAATTCGTGATCAAGCTTTAAGTGACTTAGGGCTTGTGGTACTGAGGTTTAGTAATCGGCAGATTTTGGCTGAAACGGATGCTGTGGTGGAGCAGATTTATTTATATTGTTTGAAAGAATCCCCCTAAATCCCCCTTTTGCAAAGGGGGACTTTCCGTGAATTTGATGATGGTATTGAATTCACGGTACTCCCTCCTTTTAAAAGGAGGGTTGGGGAGGATTTGTTGAAAAAAAAGGTTGATATAATTATTTGTAATATATTGAATTTACTGTGTAAAAAAAATCAGAGGTGGTTGTTTAAATGTTGCTTTGTAAAATGTGTATTGGAAAGAAATTACCATCTTATACATATAATAATGAAAATTTTGGAAGACAATTTTGTGAAGAGTGTCTGAGTGAAACTCAGCATTTAGATTATGAAAATTTTAAAAACAAGTTATTTGAGGTGATAACCACCAATTATAAATTTTTAGATGATTTACCATCTAGAGCAGGTTGGTTTTATGAAGGGCATCAGGAAGACGGAGTAAGTAATTTTTATAATTTAATTGAATGGCTTGAATTAGATGCGGAATTAACAGAAAAATTAGCTGATGATGGTGATAAGGAGTTTAGTGATAAGTTATTAGTGTTATATGACGACTCTTTGGAAGAATATGAAGGTTGTAATAAAGAATTTGAATGGGAGCATATTCAAAAGGGTTTTAAACATGAGTTTAGATTCTTTAATTCAAATCTGATGGATTTCTTAAATCATACATTTGAATATTTACTTGATGATAATGTTGTTAATCAATCACTTTTAACCATCATAAAGCCAAACACTATTTTATATCGTGGCAGAAGTTTTGATAGTTTTAAGCTATTGATGAAAGAAATTAATAAAGATGACATAGAGATTGAGTATGAACAAGAAAATGAAGATATTGCAAAAAATATTCGAGATAAATTTGGACTAGTACCTTCATCCCTAGCTAGTGATCAACGAATGACACCTTTTGGGATATCTGCTCTTTATTTATCTACAAATAAAATGGCATGTGTCGCTGAAATTAGAGCTTTAGTTGGACAATATGTTGGTATTGCACAATTTTCTAATAGAATAGAACTGAAATTATTAAATCTAAATAAATTAGCAGAGGGTTTATATCCTAATCATTTAGATGAAAATTATTTGGAAAAATTGGATGTTTATGTATTTTTCAAAAAACTTATAGCAAGTGTGTCAAAACCCAAACTTGAGAGTGGAAAATTTGATTATTTGGTAAGCCAATACTTTTTTGAGTACTTGAGAGTGAAATTCGGAGATCAGATTCATGGGGTTTTTTTGAAATCAGTTCAATTACCTACTGCTGATAATATTATTTTATTTCCTGAGGTTACAGATGATGGAATAGATACCTCTTTTTCAGAAGGGAATAACAATATGTATTTTTCATGGAATAAGGAATCAAGGCTTGGTTTAAGTATTTCACAAGTTAAATCAATAGCAATTACAACTGAGATTGAATATATCTCTCATCCAAGAATGAAAGAATCAACGGACTGGATTTAATCCCTCCCAACCTCCCTTTGAAAAAGGGAGGAGCAGTCACGAAACAAATTGAATCACATGACATCCCCCTCTTTTTAAAGAGGGGTTAGGGGAGATTAATTAAACAATCGAATCATCTAAATTCGGTGCTAACCAACGCTTCGCGACATCTAGAGACCAACCCTTACGCTTTGCATAATCTTCAAGCTGATCTTGAGAAATTTTGCCCACGTTAAAGTATTCACTTTCAGGGTGCGAGTAATAGAAACCACTCACAGAAGAAGGCGGCATCATCGCAAAGTGTTCAGTCAACTTGGTACCAATCTTCGCTTCAGAACCTAACCAGTCGAACAATGCCGCTTTTTCAGAATGTTCTGGGCAAGCAGGGTAGCCTGGCGCAGGACGAATACCGACATACTTCTCTTTAATCAGTTCTTCATTACTCAGCGTTTCATCGGCTTTATAACCCCAGAACTCTTTACGAATACGCTCGTGTAAGTGTTCGGCAAAAGCTTCGGCAAAACGATCTGCTAAAGACTGAACCAAGATCGCTGAATAGTCATCACCTTTGGCTTTATATTCATTCGCCAACTCTTCCGCACCGAAAATCGACACAGTAAAGCCGCCTAAATAATCTTGCTGGGTTGTCGTCGGCTTAATATAGTCCGCCAAAGACAAGTTTGGTTTACCTGTCACTTTGTCCGACTGCTGACGTAAATGCTCAAAGGTATGAGTAACGGTTTGCCCAGCTTCATCAAACACGCTGACCGTATCCGCTCCGGTACGTTGTGCAGGGTATAAACCGAACACAGCACGTGCATCAAAACGATTGTTATCGATAATGTCTTTCAGCATCGCTTGCGCTTGGTTATACAAATCTGTCGCTGCTTCACCCACCACTTCATCTTCTAGAATTTTCGGGAATTTACCCGCCAAGCTCCAAGAAATAAAGAATGGTGTCCAGTCGAAATATTCAACCAGCGTTGCTAAAGGATAGTTGGTGATCACTTGTGTACCCAAAGCATTTGGCTTTGGTGGTACATAGTTGTCATCAATCTTAAAGCCATTCTCAACCGATTCTGTATAGCTGAGTTTCGCTGCTTTTGGTTGCTTGTTGGCTAAACGCTCACGAATTTTGGCATATTCAGCACGATGCTCGGCAATAAAGTTGCCACGCATTTCTTTAGACAGCAGCGTGGTTGCCACACCCACAGCACGTGAAGCATCGGCCACATAAATCACCGCATCATTGGAATATTGCGGGTCAATTTTCACTGCGGTATGTGCTTTAGAGGTGGTTGCCCCCCCAATCAGCAATGGAATGTTGAAGCCTTTACGTTGCATTTCTTTGGCTACAAACACCATTTCATCTAAAGATGGGGTAATCAAACCCGACAACCCGATGATGTCACATTTCTCATCAATCGCAGTTTGTAGAATTTTCTCACACGGTACCATCACGCCAAGGTCAACAATGTCGTAACCATTACAGCCAAGGACGACGCCCACGATGTTTTTACCAATATCGTGTACGTCGCCTTTTACGGTCGCCATCAACACTTTACCTTTAGATTGGCTACCGGTTTTTTCAGCTTCAATGTACGGGTTGAGCCAAGCCACGGCCTGTTTCATTACACGTGCAGATTTCACCACTTGTGGTAAGAACATTTTGCCCGAACCGAACAAGTCGCCGACCACGTTCATACCATCCATCAAAGCACCTTCAATTACATCGAGTGGACGTTTAGCTTTTAAGCGTGCTTCTTCAGTATCTTGGTCAATATAAGTGGTGATGCCTTTAACGAGGGCATATTCCAGACGCTTTTCAACCGATTCATTCCGCCATTCCAGATTTTCCGCTTCTTTTGCTGCACCGCCTTGACCACGGTATTTTTCAGCGACTTCAAGCAGTTTCTCTGTCGCAAGTTGACCAGATTCACCTTGGTTCTGGTTTAAAACAACATCTTCAACCGCGTCTTTCAGCTCTTGTGGAATATCGTCGTAAATCGCCATTTGACCAGCGTTCACAATCCCCATGGTCATGCCTTGTTTAATGGCATGGTAGAGGAATACCGAGTGAATCGCTTCACGCACAGGCTCATTGCCACGGAATGAGAACGAAACGTTCGATACACCACCTGAAATCATGGCATGTGGCAAGTTTTGTTTAATCCAGCCTGTGGCTTCAATAAAATCCACAGCATAGTTGTTGTGTTCTTCAATCCCCGTTGCCACCGCAAACACGTTCGGGTCAAAAATAATGTCTTCAGCAGGGAAGCCAACTTCATTCACCAGAATTTCATAAGAACGTTTACAGATTTCACGCTTACGCGCAGCGGTATCTGCCTGACCGACTTCGTCAAAAGCCATGACAATAATCGCAGCACCGTACTGACGGCATAAACGGGCCTTTTCGACAAACTCGTCATAACCTTCTTTTAAGGAAATCGAGTTGACGACAGGCTTACCTTGTACGCATTTCAAACCCGCTTCAATGATTTCCCATTTTGATGAGTCAATCATAATTGGCACACGGGAAATATCAGGCTCAGATGCCACCAGATTCAGGAAGTGCACCATCGCATTTTGCGAATCGAGCATGCCTTCATCCATGTTGATGTCGATGATCTGTGCACCGGCCTCAACCTGTTGCTGTGCAACTTCTAAGGCTTCGGCAAAGTTTTCTTCACGGATTAAGCGCAGAAACTTTTTCGATCCAGTAACGTTGGTACGTTCGCCCACGTTTACAAAGAGTGAGTGATCATAAATGTTAAACGGTTCTAGACCACTGAGACGACACGCAGGTACGGTTTCAGGCACTTGGCGTGGCTTAATGTCTTTCACGGCATTGTAAATGGCACGAATATGATCTGGCGTGGTACCACAGCAACCACCGGTAATGTTAATCAACCCGCTTTCAGCAAACTCTTGGATGAATGCCGCAGTTTGTTCAGGTGTTTCGTCATATTCACCAAAGGCATTTGGCAAGCCTGCGTTGGGATGGGCAGAAACAAAGGTATCCGCCACATCAGCAATGGTTTTCACGTGGGGACGCATGGCATCGGCACCCAGCGCACAGTTAAAACCAATCGAGAGCAAGTCGGCATGACGTACCGAGTTCCAGAACGCTTCCGCAGTTTGACCGGTTAAGGTACGACCTGAAGCATCGGTAATGGTGCCTGAAATCATGATGGGCAGTTCACGACCAAGTTGTTTGAACACTTCTTTCACGGCAAAGATTGCCGCTTTACAGTTCAGGGTATCAAATACCGTTTCAATCAGGATGATGTCTGCACCACCTTCAATCAACGCATGCGTCGCTTCAATGTAGTTTTCTTTCAGTTCATCAAAAGTAATGTTACGGAACGCAGGGTCGTTTACATTGGGTGAAATCGAGCAGGTTCGTGAGGTTGGTCCCAATACACCCGCCACAAAACGAGGCTTTTCAGGCGTTGAGTATTTCTCACAAGCCGCTTTGGCCAAACGTGCTGCTTCACGGTTAATTTCAGGAACCAGATCTTCCATGTGGTAGTCAGACATGGAAACCCGTGTGCCGTTAAAGCTGTTGGTTTCAATAATGTCTGCACCGGCATCGAGGTAAGCTTCGTGAATGCCTTGAATAATTTGCGGCTGAGTAAGTACCAAGAGGTCATTGTTGCCTTTCAGATCGTGTGCCCAATCTGCAAAACGCTCACCACGATAATCTTCTTCTTCTAACTTGTGGCGCTGAATCATGGTGCCCATTGCACCATCAATAATCAATATACGCTCGGCGAGAAGTTCTCTAAGGGTGGTAAGCGTGGACATAAATAACCCCAATACACGACAATTCTTGAAATGGCGCATATTTTAGCAGAACTCAGGCTTATTTTGAGTTTAATTCAGCTTTTCGACTGGCGAGTTAGCAGGATTCATGCAAAAAAATGGCTTTATCGGTTGTTTTCATAGAAATGAAATATTACACAGGCAAGATGAATCCGTTTCGAATTCAAGGTGAAAGCACATCGATAGGCGATAAATTTTTTTACAATTCAGAATTTCATTTACTTTTTTGCATGAAATATTTTTTTGTTATAAGTATTTGAAAAAAACTGATTTACAACAAAAAATCATCACCAAGTTAGGGCAGAATGATTTAAAACAGGTCAATTGTTAAAAATTTGGCTTTATATGGCACCTGTTTGTCATATAATTGTCATAATTTAATTTAACAATAAGGGGATTTTATTATCCTCTTAAACCGTCTGCATGAATTCAAAAATTCCTCCCGTCCAAGATCGTATGCATTCGGCATCGAACAAATCGACGAATGTGCATGTTCCAACACCGAAATTTTTTATGCCGGTGTTTTTTACGGTCATTATTGCGACTCTGATTTATATCGGATTTCAGGTTTCTGCTGATTTGTCGCATGTGCCACCGTTAAGTTTGTATTCAGTTATTCTTTTAGCGACGGCATTACTGATTGCTTTAGGCTTTGAGTTTGTGAATGGTTTCCATGACACAGCCAATGCAGTTGCAACTGTTATTTATACCAACGCATTGTCTGCACCTGTTGCGGTCATGTGGGCTGGTTTTTGTAATTTCCTTGGGGTAATGGTTGCCAGCGGTGCAGTTGCTTACGGCATCATCGCCTTGCTGCCTGTCGAACTCATTATGAATGTGAGTTCGGGTGCAGGCTTCGCGATGGTCTTTGCCATGCTGATTGCGGCAATTCTATGGAATTTGGGCACTTGGTTCTTGGGTATTCCAGCATCGAGTTCGCACACTTTAATTGGTTCTATTTTGGGTGTAGGGGTAATGAATTACCTGTTGCATTCAGGCAGTGGCGCCAGCGGTGTCGATATGGACCAAGTCATGAAAGTGGGTAAAGCGCTGTTGTTTTCTCCATTAATCGGTTTTGCATTTGCTGCGATCGTATTTTTGTTGGTGAAGAAAATCTTCAAGCGTCAGCTGGAATTGTTCCAACCACCTGAAGGCAATAAGCCACC
Organism: Acinetobacter sp. GXMZU3951; assembly: GCF_054457875.1. Taxonomy (NCBI): domain Bacteria; kingdom Pseudomonadati; phylum Pseudomonadota; class Gammaproteobacteria; order Moraxellales; family Moraxellaceae; genus Acinetobacter; species Acinetobacter sp. GXMZU3951. The sequence goes on from NZ_JBTLFO010000002.1 coordinate 221,127, forward strand.
ACCACCAATGATTCGTGCCATTTTGATCTTTACCTGTACCGGTGTGAGTTTTGCACATGGTTCAAATGATGGTCAAAAAGGCATGGGCTTAATCATGTTGATCTTGATTGGTTTGGTGCCATTGGCTTATTCATTGAATAAAAACCTTGATCAAGCGCATATCCAGTCATTTGAGCAATTGTCATCTCAAGCGGCAGTAGCCATTTATCCTGCTCATGCGGATATTCCAGATGAACAAGCGCGCCAGACCATTACCACGTACATTCAAACCAAAGAAATGACGCCAGCTGTAGTACCAGCTTTGGCAAGTTTGACTGATCATTTGGGTGACCGTGTTGCTGAATATGGTGACTTAAAGAACATTCCTGAAGAAGCGGTTTCTTCTATTCGTAATGACATGTATTTAAGCACGACTGCATTCAAGCGCTTAGACAAAGCAGATCAGTTACCTGCAATGTCTGAGGCAGACAAAAAAGTCGTGAAAGAATACCGCAGCAATCTCGATGGTTTCTTACAATACATCCCGACATGGGTCAAAGTAGCAGTTGCCTTGGCGCTTGGTCTGGGAACTATGGTCGGCTGGAAGCGTATTGTAGTGACTGTGGGTGAACGTATTGGTAAACATCACATGACTTATGGTCAAGGTATGTCGGCTGAACTTGTTGCGATGTCTACCATTGCAGCAGCAGATGGCTTTGGTATGCCAGTATCAACCACGCACGTATTAAATAGTGCGGTGGCAGGTACGATGGTGGCCAATAAGTCAGGCTTGAACTTGGCTACAGTGAAGACGATTCTTTCGGCATGGATTTTTACACTTCCTGCCACTATCTGTTTATCTGGCGGTTTATACTGGTTATTCCTCCAGTTCGTTTCTTAAGTATATTTCTAGGCTCAAGAAATGAAATAAAAGCGCTGCATCTGTCAGCGCTTTTTTATGCTTGTGAAATTATCGAATGCTGGATTGGTTGCAAGAATGCTATGCAAAGTATTGTGGGATCGTGTGGTATAGACTTTCAGAGTCTAAATCAGACAATCAGTCTCGTGCAGCTGAGAAGTGTGCAATGATTGAAGTACATAGCTGGATAGAGGATCTGGTTATGAGCCAAGAATGAGATTTGATCTAGAGGATTGAACCGAATGCTGGAGCCATTTAAAGGACTTGGTGAGTCTCAAATGGTATACAGATAAAAAAACCTCAAGCGGAACTTGAGGTTAATTATTTGTACTTAGACTAGGCTGTTTCTTTATTTGTTTATTCTAAATCGATAATTTGCCCATGGGCATTATGATGCACGGTGGTGATTTTATGCTGCCGTGACTGTTCAATTTTCTGGTTATCCAGCGCAAAATAATCGGCATATTGCTGGGTCGCTATAGGCTGCGCATGTGATTCGGTCTTCACACTTGCAGATGGCATAAATCGACTCCAAAGCAATAAACCCACACTACACAGCAGTAACTCTAGCCCGCCATATTCAAGACTTAGACTCAGGGCATTCAGGAGATGATGGACTGCGGCACTCTTTTGTAATTGAATCAAAATCCACACCAGCAAAAAGGGACGCCACAGCATCAGCCAAGCCCCCCACATTAAAGCGGTGCTAGTATTCGACACATAGCGTTTATGCCATGGTAAATGCTGGCGTAAATCAATCACTAAATCATGTTGTGATTTCATTTGAAGTTACTCTAAATATGTAAAACGTTATAAACGAATACCACGATCAGGGCTGACCCAACGGGCGCGTTTATCTTCGCCACGTAGTAAAACTTTAGGGAAGGCCATAATGGTGGCACTGAGGGTGATCAGCCAAAATACAAAGGGATACCAAATCATCCAGAAGTAATTTTTCCCCAGGTTTGGTTCATATCGACTATCCATCCATTTGCTTAAAGCAAACTGAATCAGGCAGGTGGCTCCCAGCAAGACACCACTGCCATAAGGCAGGAAAGGGGAGCTAATGCCATTCAGTGCTGTGATTGGGAAAATGAAATGGATGAACCAAAAGATGGCGAGGATGAGCATCAAATAGGACCAGACCAAGGTCAGGCATAGCTCTAGCATCAAAGGCCATAAAAAATTTAACTGTGGCTTTAACAATACATCCAGATTTTTAATCAGCACCTGTGCACCGCCCATGGCCCAGCGTAACCGCTGTTTCCAAAGTCCCGATAGCGTTTCAGGCATTAAAATCCAGACCAAGGCATTCGGCTCAAATTGAATGTCCCAGCCTGCACGTTGTAGCTTCCAAGTAATATCAATATCCTCGGTGAGCATATTGGGCGACCAGTACCCCACTTGATGCACTGCACTTTTACGAAATGCGGTAATCACGCCAGAAACGGTAAATAGCCGTCCAAAACTACGCTGCGCACGCTTAATCATCCCCACAATGGAGGAGAACTCACCGACTTGAATTCGCCCCAATAGTGTCGAACGGGTACGAATGCGGGGATTGCCTGTCACCGCTGCAATATTCGGGTTTTGAATAAAATGTCGCATCATCCATGTTGCCGCATGTGGATCAAGCAGGGCATCGCCATCAATCCCTAACAGAAATTCTGCTTCTGTCACAAGACTACCTGCTTGTAGAGCCATGGCTTTGCCTTGGTTTTGCGCCAGATGTACCACGCGTAAGCGTTCATGCTGGTGTGCCAATCGATTCAGTACTTCAGCAGTATTGTCGGAGCTGCCATCATTAATCGCAATTACCTCAAAATTCGGATAGTCGAGTTTTAAAGCATGGCTGATGGTCTCTTCAGCATTATCTCCCTCATTAAAACAGGGGATAAGTACAGCAACCAAGGGATAATGGTTTAAGGTTGCTGGCTGCTGATAGGCGGGTTGCTTACGTTCTTTGGCATAGAAAATTAGTGCCCCTAACATCCAGAGATAAGACATAAACAGCGGATAATAAAATACAAAGTTGAGTGCATGACGCAAGCCTTGAGTAAAATACGGGTACATGCGTAACTCCTGTTAAGGCACTAATTGAGAAGATTTGGTCGCAAAAACATCATGCATCACGTTTGCATCAGGATGTCCTTGAATGGGGTCGTCCGGATAATAGGCAACATGCATGACCCCATGTGCATACAAATCTTGAATGGTTGAAGCTAGCTCTTGAGATGGAATTTTTTGATTGGTGCGCCAGTTGGTAGCTTGTAGTTCAAATACGGTTTTCTTTATGCCGTTCGGATAGCTTTTGACCCGTTGCAGAATGTCACGATAAAACTGATCTGCATCAGTGGCCTGTTCCATATAAGGCATGGCCATAATGGCGGTGAAATCATAACGTTGTAATGACTGCTCTAAAGACTGCGAATACCAGTTTTCTGAATAAGGTTTGAGTGCCACTTGTGCATACAGATTGCGTGCTGTGAGCAAGAAAGGCTCGTATTGACGAACTTGGCTGGCAAGCTGCATGGCAAAATCATCAATGCTTTTGGTTTTATACGCGGTCCATTTTTGTAATAGCGCATCGTCCGCACGAATTTGCGCTAAATTTGTCGGTAAGCCTTGTGCAGCATAAGCTTTTAAGGCATTTGGGCTAGCATCTTCATAATCGGACAAGGTGGTATCGTCATGGAATAAAATGCCGTTAAATGGTGTGGACTTGGCCAAATCTTGATAAATATCTCTGATGGTTTGGCGTGCTTGAGCAGAATAGGGGGATAAACGTAAATAGCCCATATTCAAGTGATCCGCGCTGACTTGTTCAGTCACCACTACATCTTTACTCACAGGATTGTTTTTTGGTAAATCCCATGCCAATAAAGGCATCCAAGCGTAAATCCGGCTGACTTGGGTGCGGGTTTGAATCTGCCATGCCACGTGATTAAATAAATCAGCGCGCATAGGCACATGGCGATTCGGGAAATATACCATATCCGCAGAACCATCACCATCGGGGTCAGAGAAGGCTTGTAAATAGACGGTATTTACGCCCATGGCACGAATACGATCTAATAAAATCCCCAAATTACGTTCTTGCTGCTCGGGGTTTGGGTCGTAGATATAGTCCAAATCAATGTGCATGATTTTTTGTGCACGATTATTATCCCCCAAGTTCATCTCGCGATTTTTGATTTCTTGAGCAAGATCGGCAGTGGTCATATTGCCTTCAATCAAGATGCGATTTAAGGTTTGTAATGAACCACGGACATGATCGGGTCCATCATCCAAAGTGATAGTAATCGGCATGCCTAATTGTTTGGCAATCTGCACATCCTGCATGTTGTAGCGGCCATAAGGCCAAACCATGACGCGTGGTGCTTTTAGCCCATGGGCGCTGAGGAGCTGATTATTAGTTTTTAGGTCACGGGTAATTCGTGCGGTATATTGTTGATCGCTTTCATAACGCCGATGCTGGGCATCATATTCGCGGGTAATGGCAGCGGGTTCAGAGTTGCCTTGCGGATTGGCATTGATGCCGCGATGTAAATTAAAACTGTGATTGCCAATTTCAACCCAACCACTGTCTTGCATTTCTTTGAGTTCTGACCAAGTCAGAATCTTGTCTCGGCTAATCACATCATCACCAAAATGCACGGGTTGAGTTGTTTTTGGCGTGAGCCACGAACCGACCACCGCTAGCACCACGGGAATATGTTTGGCTTTTATAATCGGGTAGGCAAGGGTATAAAAAGATTGATAGCCATCATCTACAGTGAGTAAGACGGGCTTGGTCGGTAAGTGGTATTTACCTTGATGTGCCTGAATCAATTGCTCGACATTGACAAAGTGAAAGCCATTTTTGATGAGCCAATCCATGTGCTGACTAAATTGTTGTGGCGTTACAGCATAGGCTGGAATCAGTGCATCTTTGCTATCCGTGATTTCATGGTAGCCAATAATGGTCAGGGTTGAGGGATCAATTTTTGTGGGTTCTGCTGCGGTGCTGAGAGTGGCACTGAATGCAGATAACACGGCTAAGCACAACGGCAACAAAGGAGATGCAAAACGAGTCAGCATATGGATATCTTCTAAATGCGATTTTTTACGGGAGATTAGTGACCACAAAAACTCAAATTTGTATTTATTTCTGAGAGCCGACTAAGGTCTTTTGTTCATCGCGCATTTATAGACACTGAAGCTGAAAGTTTTCTTAAAAAAATGTGTTTTTTCTCATGATGTATACAGAAAAAACACAATCCAATACTAAAAAATTTGGCTGTATTTGAGGGGGGATCAGTTACCTGAAAAAATCAGCCATAAAAAAGACCAGTATGATGACTGGTCTTTTTAATCGTGGAGCTAAAGATCCAAGATTTAGGTAATCTTTTGCAGAATTTGTAACAGCACATCAAATTCGCTTTGAAGTGGGGTGCTTTTACGGGTAATTAAAGCCAAGGTGCGACTTGGTGCATCCTCAATCGGTTTTACCACCAAATCAGGATTGGCTTTAATCATATTGGTATGTAATGCAATTTCAGGCAACAGGGTAAAACCTAAGTTTGCTGAGACCATTTCAATCAGTGTCGGTAATGAACTGGCTTTTAAGCGATGGTCATTTTTACGTTCACCAATCGGGCAAGCACTTAAAGCGTGATCACGTAAACAATGTCCTTCTTCAAGTAACATCAAACGGGATAAATCCAGATCTTCCAGTGTCGCAGCCTGCGCTGAACGCTGATCAGATTTGTGACACACCAAGAACAAGTCTTCTTTGGCAATTTCAGCAACTTTTAAACCACGCGTGTCGAACGGCAGCGCCAGCAACACCATGTCTAGATTGCCATGTTCAAGTTTTTCAACAATCTTTTCACTTTGTGCTTCATGCAAATGCAACTGAATTTTTGGCAGTTGTTTATGCACTTCTTCAAGTAACTGCGACAAAATAAATGGAGCAATTGTTGGAATGACCCCTAAATGCAAGTCACCTGTTAAAGGCTCACTCATTTCACGACTTAAACGCATTAAGTCTTGAGCATCGGCAAGTAGAACACGGGCTCGGGCGACCACTTGTTCGCCAAGTGGGGTTAAACGTACATTTTGGCGGTCACGTTCAACGAGTACGCCACCCAGTAAGCGTTCAAGCTCCATGATCCCACCTGAAAGAGTAGATTGGGTCACGAACGAACGACGCGCTGCTTCAGTAAAGTGCAGCGTTTCCGACAGTGTTACAAGGTATGACAGCTGTCTCAGGGATGGTAATGCAGCCATAGTGTCCTAATGTTTAAGATTTAAAGTGGTGAGCAAATAATCCGCTAAGATGAGGAATGAAATGCGGAGGCATATCATGCCCCATTCCATCAATTAATTCAAACTTAGCGCCTGTAATTGCTTTTGCAACAGCCTTACCATGGCTAGGTGGGAGCAAGCGATCGCGTGAACCATGCACCACGAGGGTCGGTTGTTGAATCTGCTTGTCCAGTTGTAGCAAGGAGCCTGTACATAATATTGCTAAAAACTGTTGAAGTACACCCGCTGGGTAATAACTTCGTTGATATAATTTACGTGCTGTTTGCATGGTCTCGAGTTGGTTGATATAACCTGGCGAGCCAATCATGTTAAACACTTTCAAACTGTGGTTGATAATGCCTTCTTCATCATTCGAATCAGGTCTTCCAATTAAGCTGAACAGTTGTTTGGGAAAAGGAGGGGGTAATAACGGTTGATTATTACTGGTAAAGACCAACCCTAATTTACTGACCTTGTCTGGATTTTTTGCCGCCAGAATTTGGGCAATCATTCCGCCCATGGAGGCACCCAACACAAATACGTTCTCGAGTCCCATGCGTTCAATTAATAACGCAGCATCATCTGCCATATCATGCAGATTATAAGGGGCCCCTTGATTTTCTAAACCGAGGGCAAAACGTCCCATTAATTTAATGGTATTCAGCCGTGGCCCTTGATGACGAATTTTAGAAGATAAGCCAATATCGCGGTTATCGTAACGAATCACCCGATAACCGTGGTCAATTAATGTTTTACAAAAGAAATCAGGCCAGAATAATAATTGAGCGCCTAAACCCATAATTAACAGAATGGTGGGATGCTCAGGATGTCCACCGACTTCAACGTGTAATTCAATACCATTCCCCAAGTCTACCTTGGTTTCATGCATAAACGGGGTATAAGGTGAATTTTTGAATTGTAATACGCTATTCATTCTTCTTGCTCCCCTAAAGAGGACACTCAAAATGTGAATGTCCTCTATATATTGAACTTAAACTGTGACAGGAATCAAGTCTGGAACTAACTTTGTTAGTGCTAGACGTTGCTTTGCAGCAGTGGCACCGAGTAAAACAAATCCACGCAGCGTGCCTGAATTATCCAGTGCTTTGGCAAGCATGCCATCATCAAATTCTTCTGTTTCCCAGTTCACTTCCACATCAATCGGCGCGGGGAGAACCGTCAGCGGTGCAGCAGGTGTTTTTACCGCTACAGGCATAGCAGGGTAATGGACCGCAGTATGCTCACCATTCAAGGTTTTTGCTAAGGCGCGGGCTTGCTGCATAATAGGCATGACATAAGGCAGTAATGTGCCATTCACTTCCGCACAGTCACCTACCGCATAGACATCCGCCTGATTGGTTTCCAGATGACTGTTGGTGATGACACCACGACTGGTATGGATATTCCCAGTTTTGGCCAGACTGATGTTGGGCTGTAAACCCACTGCGGAGAGTACTATATCAGCGATGACAGATTGTCCATTGGCTAAAGTGACAAGATAATCACCATTGTCGACTTTGGAGACTTTTTCTACCGTTGTGCCCAACACAAAATGAATGCCGGTTTCTTCTAAATTCTCTTGAAACGCTGTCGCAATATGGGCAGGCAATAGACGACCTAAAGGTTGGGCAGCCAAATCAATCACAGTGGCTTGATGCCCTGTATTTTGTAAATCGTTGGCAAATTCGCAACCGATCAGACCTGCACCTAAAATCACGACGCGTTTGTCTTGGCGTTTGTCTAAATTGCTACGGAATAATTTATAATCATTTAAAGAGTTAACAACATGAATATCGTCACTGCCATCGCCCGCAATCGCAAGGCGAATAGGGTTGGCACCAATCGCCAGAACCAGTTTGGCATAGTCGAGTGTGGTCACTTGCCCATCTTTTTCTAAAATAATTTGATGTTGCTCGCTACGAATTTCTTTCACCCAAGTATGTGTTTCAATCCGCATATTGAGTTGAGCACTCATCTTTTCTGCATCACCTAATGCAATTTGTTCAGGAGATTTTTTGCCCGCTAGCGCATTCGATAACGTTGGCTTGGCATAATTGCTGGCTTCATCTGCAGTAATCATAACCAGTTCCTGCTCTGCATTTAGCTTACGGAACTCGCGTGCTACAGTATAGCCAGCCATACCCGAACCAATGATAACGATAGGATGCATTTTGTTCTCCCAAATAGGTTGTAAAAAAAGACCACACTCAGGGTCTTTTTGTTCTTATTAAATTTCAATCATTTCAAAGTCGGCTTTAGAAACACCACAGTCAGGGCAAGTCCAGTCATCTGGAATATCTTCCCATTTGGTGCCCGCCACGATACCGTCTTGCGGCCAGCCCTCTGCTTCGTCGTAAATCCATCCACAAACGATGCATTGATACTTTTTCATCTGATTCTCCAATTCTGATCGGGTCAATTAAGATCAGCAATAACTCATATACCGCATGGCTCTAATGATCTAATTGCTAGCGTTATTTTCGCCTAAATTTTTACGCAGTTCTAGGACGAATGTAAAGCAAATATCGGATTTTAATTGGAGAATGATGAATCAGAATGGCTGAGCAGGACAAAATATATCAATTCAAACACCGCAGTGTATTTTTGTTAGACAATTTCAAGTTGTAGGCTCAAAAAATGGATGAGTCGTGTATTATCCGACTAAAGTCGAGCAGATTTAAAAGGCTTAAATTGTTATATTAGGATAACCCTATTCTATAGTTAATATTTTATATAAAAATTATTTTTTAAATTCAATATCTTGTAAGAATCATGAAAAACGAAACAAGCGGGAAATGCTGTATATTTACTATTCAGAAAGTTGAATAAGCGTTAAAATTCACCTATTCCTTTTGTTTTAAAATCCTCTCCCATGAAAAATTTGTCTGCTGTGTTGTGGTCACACATTCGTACTGTCCAAGATTTCCCAAAACCAGGGATTTGCTTCTATGATTTAACCCCTTTATTCATGAGCAATATTGGTCCATTGGCTGACGCGTTGATTGCGAGCATTCCAGCAGAGCAGCTGGCAGAGGTTGAAAGTTTTGTAGCTGTTGAAGCACGTGGTTTTGTACTTGCGAGTTTGTTGGCTCAGCGTTTAAACAAGGGCTTATTGCTGGTCCGTAAAGCAGGTAAATTACCGCCTCCAGTGGTAGGTGTGGGTTATAGCCTTGAATATGGTGTCGACCGTTTAGAAATTGCAGCCGATATTCAACCGCAAAAAGTCATTATTGTGGATGATGTACTGGCGACCGGTGGAACCTTAAAAGCAGTCAAACAATTGATGGATAAATGTCATCATCAAGTCTTGGGCGCAAGTATCTTTTTAGATTTACCGACGATGCATCAGGATTTAGGCTTTAAGGTGTGGACAGTATTAGAAGAAAGTTCAAAACCTTTAGCAGTTGCTTAAGCTTCAAGATTGCTAGATATTCCATATAAGCCAGTCATCTATTGATTGGCTTTTTTTATGGCTTTTGCAATATAAAGGTTTGCTCCATATAAGCAATTAAAGCATTCAGGCGTTCTGGTGCGGCTAAACGATGATGCCCACCTTCAATAGCTTCCACTTGCATGTAGGGTTCAAGAAAATTGGTGGTGGCATACATATCCAGTACTTCATCCCCAAGTTCAATATAGGCAATCTGTGGGATATCATGCTCCAGGTCTTGTTCCGAAAGGGTTGGATAATCTTCACGAAAATCTGGAGCAAGGCTAGGATTTGCAACAATACACGGGATGTGATGTTGCAACGACATCTTAAGTGCCCAATATCCTCCAAGACTATGTCCAATTAATAGATCGGGTTTAATGGCAGAGAGGGCATTGTGATAAAACTCTTCTACAGTTAAATAACTGAGATTTCGGTAATTGACATCCACACAATATTTTTTATTGGAATCAATGGCATGAAATATAGTCGACTCTTTGGACGAGTCTAAGCCATGAAAGAAAAGAATTTTGGAGTGATCTATATTCATTGTTATTGCATTCATACGGACTCTTTTCACGAAGATGGAGTGAGTAAAAATATTCACTTTTCAACTTTTTTAAACGCAGTTGATTGTACGAATCTTTAAACGGGTTTGATCTTAGCTTTTGGTCTAACAGCATTGAAGGCCTGTTGAATATTTGTAAATAGCATATTTAAAATTTCTCTATTTATTGTTGTTTTTCTTCACCTTGATTAGATCGGGTTAATATTTTTTAACGATTTATTTTACTATCTATTAAAAATATTCAGTAACTTGGAGAGAAGAACAAAGCATGAGAACAATAAAATGGTAGAGCATCTTCGTTATAGCATCAGTATTGATGCAAGCCCTGAAAAAGTCTGGGATATTCTTTGGTCACCCGACACCTATACAGAATGGACGGTTTATTTTGCAGAGGGATCGAAAATACAGACCGAATGGAAGGTTGGGGCTAGGGCGTTATTTTTGGATACGCAGGGCGATGGTCTCATCACCACGATTTTAGTGTACATCCCGAATAGCTCGGTAATTTTTCAATATCAAGGTTTATTGCAAGGTGGTATAGAGGATTTAAGTAGTCCTGAGGTACAACAATGGCAAGGTGCATTAGAGCAATATAACTTGGAAGAGGTTGATGGAAAAACTCAGCTTACGGTAGAGCTGGAAACGATTGATGCCTATAAGGACATGATGGATCAGGCATTCGAGCATGGATTAAAAAGGGTAAAAGAGTTGGCTGAACAATAGCAGTTGCAGTCCCTCGGTAAAAAGCTCAAATGTGAGCCATATTTTTGTTTGTGATAAATCATACGAAATCATGAAGTAATCTGCTATGCTATAGCACTTCATTTTTTAGTAAATTTTACGAGGCAGAGATGACGCAAAACAACGCTCAATCGACTTCTGAACAACCCATTTCCGAAAACGATTTAATTGCACAGCGTCATGCCAAATTGAAGCAAATTGAAGATCAAGCCAAACAAACGGGCGTTAGCCCATGGCCTAACTCATTTAAGCGCGAACATTATGCGCAAGATTTACAAGAACAATTTCAAGATCAGTCCAAAGAACAGATCGAAGCTGCTGAGCCTGTCCATGTAAAGGTTGCAGGTCGTGTGATGTTGAACCGTGGATCCTTCATTGTGATTCAGGATATGACAGGTCGTATTCAGCTGTATGTTGCGCGTAAAGAATTAGACGAAGCAACATTGGCAACCATTAAAGGTTTAGACTTAGGCGATATTATCGCGGTTGAAGGTTATATTGGCCGTTCTGGTAAAGGTGATTTGTACGTTCACATTCAACATTTTGAGTTGTTGACTAAATCTTTACGCCCACTTCCAGATAAATTCCATGGTCTGAATGACACCGAAGTGAAATACCGTAAGCGCTATCTTGATCTGATCGTGAATGAAGAAACACGTAAGACCTTTGAAATTCGTGCCAAAGTAGTTGCAGGTATTCGTGAATTTTTAAACAATGAACGTTTCATGGAAGTTGAAACGCCAATGATGCATGTGATTCCTGGTGGTGCATCTGCGCGTCCATTTGAAACACATCATAATGCGTTGGACATGCCTTTATTCTTGCGTATTGCACCAGAGCTTTATTTAAAGCGTTTGGTTGTGGGTGGCTTTGAGCGTGTTTTCGAAATCAACCGTAACTTCCGTAATGAAGGTGTGTCGACGCGTCACAATCCTGAATTCACCATGATTGAATTCTATCAAGCCTATGCAGATTATAAAGACTTGATGGCGTTGACTGAAAACATGCTAGAAAAACTGGCTTTGGATATTTTGGGTAGCACTGATGTACCATACCAAGGCGAAGTGTTTAGTTTTAAAGGTCCTTTCAAGAAAATTTCAATGTTTGATGCCATTCTTGAAAACAATCCGGACTTCACCCCTGAAAATGTGAATGATCGTGAATTCTTGGCCAAATTCACTAAAGACGTGTTAAAAGAAGAAGTGAAACCTGGTTTTGGTTTAGGTAAGTTACAAACTATCGTGTTTGAAGAAACCGTTGAAACTAAATTACGTCAACCAACCTTCATTACTGAATATCCAGCGGAAACATCGCCTTTAGCACGCCGTAATGACCATAATCCGCATATTACAGACCGTTTTGAGTTCTTTATTGGTGGTCGCGAGCTAGCCAATGGCTTCTCTGAGTTGAATGATCCAATTGACCAAGCAGAACGCTTCCAAGCACAGGTTGCAGAGAAAGATGCGGGTGATGATGAAGCCATGCATTATGATGCCGAGTTTGTTGAAGCCTTGGAATATGGTTTACCGCCAACTGCAGGTGAAGGGATTGGTATTGACCGTTTGGTGATGTTGTTTGCTGATGCGCCAAGTATTCGTGATGTGATTCTATTTCCACATATGCGTCGTAAAGACTAAGCTAAAATTCGTCATTTTAAAAACCCGCTTCGGCGGGTTTTTTATTGCAGATTTACAACAAAAATCAATACTCAGGTTGCAATCTTGAATCAAAGAAAATATGGTAGTCGGCAGAATTAACTAACGAGAAAGTCACGATAATGTTTTTAAAAAAATCTTTAGTTTCGGCGTTGTTACTCTTGTCAGCGTCATCGGGTTTTGCGCAAGGGATTGTCGTGAATAATGAAGATTTACGTTCGGATTTGAATTGGTTAAATCAACAGGGTGTTATTCAAATCAGTACTTCCACATGGCCAATGAGTGGGGATGAGATTCAACGTGCATTGTCACAAGCAAAGGTTAGTGCACCAGCACAACAAAAAGTAATTGATTCTGTTTTAGCCAGTTTAAGTGCAGATAATCACATGGCTAAAGTGAGCATATTTGCAGCAACAGATGAAAAGCAATTCCCCCAAGCCTATGCTGAAAGTAATAAAGCTCAATATGTAGGCGCATTAGAATTAAATGCTGGTAGTGAAAATTGGGATGCAAAATTAAAGATTAATGTCGAACAAGACCCAATGATTGATAATGGTCAGGATCGTGACATTAATGTAGAAGGTTCTTATCTAGCGGGTAAACTTTGGAATCAGTGGTTAATCGCGGGTCAAATCCCAACATATTGGGGGCCAGGTCATGATGGTAGCTTGATTCGCGGGGATGCTAGTCGCCCTGTGTATGGTTTTACAATGCAGCGTGCAGATCAAAGTGCCTTTGAAAGCAAATGGTTATCTTGGATTGGACCATGGCAATATCAAGCCTTTGCTGGACAACTCGATGATTATGATGCAATTCCTGATGCAAAATTACTGGGATTTCGTTTAACTGCGCAACCGTTGCCTTATTTGGAACTGGGTGCTTCGCGTACGCTTCAATGGGGAGGGGAAGGTCGTTCTGAAAGTTGGGATTCTTTCTGGAATGCAATTAAAGGAAATGACAATTTTTATAGCTCTGATGAAGATAAGTCAAACCAACTTGCAGGCTTTGATGCCCGTTTAAATTTAAACCAATGGTTAAATGTACCATTCAGTTTGTACGGCCAATATATCGGTGAGGATGAAGCAGGGCTACTGCCATCCAAAAAAATGTATTTAGCTGGGATGGATGTTTCTTCCAGCTATAAAAATATGCCATTTCAACTCTATACAGAATGGGCAGATACACGAACCAATGGTGATGTAAAAGGTATCTCTTATAATCATTATGTTTATACAGATGGCTATTACCAACACGGTTTCCCATTAGGTCATGCCATGGGCGGTGATGGAGAAATGTATTCGATGGGCGGAAATATACGTTTTGATGCTAAAAACAGAGTCTCAGGGCGCATCTTAATGGCTAAAGTGAATCAGTCGAATTCAGATATTAATCAAGCCTTTGCGGAAAAAGATGAAATTAAAGCACTCGACTTAACTTGGACGCATTATATGCGACCTGATATTCCTTTGAAATTAAATGGTTGGGTGAGTGATTCAGATTTACATGGGAATGATACAGGGCTTTCTATTGCTGTGGATTTACCATTAGACCCGAAAGTATGGGGATATTAATTAAGATTATATAAAGCCTCACTGATGTGAGGCTTTTTTTTATGCTTGAAGCGCCTGTTGAATCCTAATTTTCATAGATAAAATTTGCTGAAAAATAAATTGTTTAATCCATTGAACGGGTTCACCCATCGGATTAATTTTCAGTGCGGTTTCAATAAAACTTAATTGTTGCGTATGCAGCAGTACAGTTTCCAAGTGCGCTAAAATAAAAGATGAGCTAGAACATAGGGGAAACTCTATTAAAAATAGTGCTTTGGGGTAATTATAAAAACTATAAAGCAGATTAAAGGCACGTAGTTCGCCCTTAAGTTGATGGATGCCTATTTCATTCAATGGATTTTGATTGCTATAAGTGAGTCCGACCAACATATTCAGCTGATTCTCTGTTATTTGAAGACCGAATTGTAATCCGACCTGATCATCACTGAACTCATGCTGTGCGAAGACATTTAATGGTATACCATCTTCTAAGCTGGGTTCCTGTAAGACTAGAATGCCTTGGTATTGATGAATATGTCAGGCCAGTTGCTGCTGTTGTAATTTAGATTTTATGTTGTGAAGATCAAACATAGATCAAGACTCGCCAAAAGATCAGATGAGTTTAGATCTTGGATCAAGGAATAAACATGCTAGATTGAGATAAAGATTATCTCAAGATAGAGTCAATCAATCTTAAATGTGTCTCAGAATCAATAAAGCCCACACAAAAATGAGTGGGCTTACGCTTTAAGCTGGTAAATCGAACCAGATAAACTGGCTATCGCTTAAAGCCTTGAGGGAGGCTTCTTCTACGAATGCCATCGCATCACCTGCTTTTAAATGCTGACCCTCGATCTCTATTTCACCTGTAATCACGTGTACATAATTGACTTGATGCACCGCTTTTACCACTAAAGTATGAGACGCTTGTAAAAAGGCCGTTTTTACTTCACTTTGTTGTCGAATATGCATGGCGGCATTCGAATTTGCACCAGCAATCAGATGCCATTGATTTGGCTGTAACTTTGGATCACATGTGATTTGCTGGTAATCGGGTTCAGCATTACGCACATTAGGCTGAATCCAAATTTGCAACATATGCACAGGGGTATCTCCCTGATTGATCTCACTATGTTGCACACCAGTACCGGCACTCATGAGTTGCCATTCACCAGCACGGATGTGACGTTCGTTGCCTATACTGTCACGATGCGAGATGGTGCCTGCTAGGACACAGGTTAAAATTTCCATATTGTCATGGGGATGCGTACCAAAACCATTATGCGCAGCAATCACATCATCATTGATGACGCGTAACACGCTCACCCCCATATACTTAGGGTTATACCATTGACCAAATGAAAAACTATGTTTGGATTCTAACCATCCCGCTTTTACGTGACCTCGGTTTTCACTATGATGGACAAAACTTTGCATGATCATCAGCCTATTTCTAATAACTTCATGAGCTTATCTTAGTGTTGTAATAGTGTTGATTAAACTGAATTTAAGCGACAGATCATCCTATTTATGCAACAAAACTGAAAACTTAGCCTGTTTTTTAGCAAAAAAATAGCCTGCATGAGCAGGCTATTTGTATAGAATTTAAGATTATTCTAAGAATTTAACGGTCACGCCAGAACGGACTTTTTTACCTAAATCATTGGCATCCCAGTTGGTTAAACGAATACAGCCATGCGATGCTGTTTTGGAAATCGCAGAAGGGTTTGGTGTGCCGTGAATACCAAAAGATTTTTTACTTAATCCAATCCAGATATTCCCTACAGGACCGTTAGGACCTGGTGGTAAAGACAATGGTTTTAAGTTTTTACCCTGAATAAAGTTACTTGGTGAATAGCTATACCATGGATTTGGTGCGACACCCGTTACTTTGTAAGTGCCTTCCGGAGAAGGTGTGTCAGAGCTACCAATGGTTGCAGGGAAAGATGCAATCATTTGGTTGCGACTGTTAAATAGATACAGTTGTTTTGCACCTTTATGCGCAACGATCAAATGAATATCTTCAGGTAATTCATTGCGAATATTGGTCACAATGATTTTTTCGCCTGCTTTTTTAAATGTTGCTTTCGGATTAAGTTTCTTTAAGAAATCTTCATCCATATGGAATTTTTCACCCAACATTTCAGTCACACGAGTGTAGTACAAGCCTTTCATTTTCGCTTGTAATGCATAGTCGTGTGGAATAGATGGTGCATATGGACCTTGAAGATCAGCATCAGTAATGGTGTATTCCACAAAAACAGGTCGGTTGCCTTGCAGAGAAACCAGTTTATCCCAAGTTTCTTGAGTGAGCGTGCCTGTAGGTTTTAAACCATTCATTTGCTGAAAAGTGGCTAGGGCTTTTAAGGTATTTTTACCGCTGGTACCATCAATCGCACCTGGTGAAGCATGTGAATTATTCAACATCACTTGAGTGCGAGCATAGACAGGGAATTGTCCTTTGCCAATATTGTCAGACCACATGGCATTGTTTAAGCCATCAAGTGTCCAAGATGCTTTAACGGCTGGAGAAGTCGCTGCTGCTGGTGTTGTTGAGGTAGCAACTGCTGCACTAGCAGGCGCTGTACCAATATCAGCAGTATTATCTTCAGTTTGTTGGAGATTTTGCAAAGTTTGCGAAGCTTTATTTAAGTCCTGTTGTTCTTGTGGCGTAATTTGCGCATCAGCATTGACATCTTGTGCCGCTGAAGCTGAGCCAGTTGCAAGAGGATTGATCGGATCTTCAATAGCAGTATTCGCAATGACCTTCGGATTTAAGGGTTGTTCAGCAGTAGTAGCTGTGGCAAATGCAGTGCCAGCAAAAATGCAACTTAAACTCATTGC
The DNA here is from genome assembly GCF_054457875.1 of Acinetobacter sp. GXMZU3951. Lineage (NCBI taxonomy): Bacteria > Pseudomonadati > Pseudomonadota > Gammaproteobacteria > Moraxellales > Moraxellaceae > Acinetobacter > Acinetobacter sp. GXMZU3951. Next base: position 238,102 of record NZ_JBTLFO010000002.1, read on the forward strand.
GAGTATTGTGCGAACGAACATGTAATTCAACCTTAAGAATTATTCATTTACTAAGTGACAAAACTACGCAAGTATTGCAGAAAAACTGGGTAGATGCAGTATTTGTTTTGTGTAAATATGCGTTTCTATGTCACCTGAAAATAAATTTTAATAGCGAGAGAAGTTATTAAAATTTAGTCCTTTTTGTTATGATGCTGCATAGATTAAATGAAGCTAGGAAAGTCAATGACGACCTTAAAAAATGATCGTTTTCTGCGTGCCTTATTACGTGAGCCTGTTGATACAACGCCTGTATGGATGATGCGTCAGGCAGGTCGTTATCTACCAGAGTACCGTGAAACACGTGCCAAGGCTGGTGATTTCCTCTCTTTATGTAAAAATACTGAATTTGCTTGCGAAGTAACTTTGCAGCCATTGCGTCGTTATGACTTGGATGCGGCTATTTTATTTTCCGATATTTTAACCGTGCCTGATGCTTTGGGTTTAGGGTTATATTTTGAAGCTGGTGAAGGGCCTAAGTTCCATAAAACTGTTCGCACTGAACAGGATGTCATGAATTTGCCAACATTTAATGCAAAATCCGATCTTGATTATGTAATGAATGCCGTATCCACGATTCGCTCTGCTTTGGGTGGTCAAGTCCCGTTGATTGGTTTTTCGGGTAGTCCGTGGACGCTTGCCACCTATATGGTTGAAGGTGGTTCAAGTAAAGATTTCCGATATACCAAGCATATGATGTATGCCCAGCCTGAAGTATTGCATGCTTTACTGGATCGATTGGCGATTGCCGTGATTGACTATTTAAATGCACAAATTGATGCAGGTGCTCAAGCTGTTCAAATCTTTGATAGTTGGGGCGGGGCATTGGCACACCGTGAATATATCGAATTTTCATTGAACTACATGCAGAAAATTGTGTGCGGTTTAAAACGTGAAAAAGATGGACGTAAAATTCCAGTGATTTTATTCACTAAAGGTGGTGGTCAATGGTTAGAGCCGATGGTGGCTACAGGTGCTGATGCCTTGGGTCTGGATTGGACCACACACTTATCTGTAGCAAGACAAGTGGTGAATGGGCGGGCAGCATTGCAAGGTAATCTAGATCCTGCAACGTTATATGGTTCAGCGCAAGCAATTCAAAAAGCGACACATGCAATGTTAGATGATGCCTACGCAAATGGTGAAAAAACTGGCTATGTGGCGAATTTAGGACACGGCATTACCCAATGGGTCAATCCCGATCATCCGAAGGTATTTATTGATACCGTGCATGAATATAGCGCCAAGTACCTCTAAGTAGAAGGTGCAGTCTTAACGTGTTAAATGTCGCAAAATCTTGTGTTGAATTTTCTTATAAGGCAGCTTCGGCTGCCTTATTTGGAATTTTATTGTTAATCGCATTCGTACTGACCGCACCACTGGGCTATGAACAGCATTATGGCTTCTATCGTTACGATTATTTGCTCTTTTATGCCTTAGTTATCCAATTTTGTTTGTTGTATTTAAAGCTAGAATCTTGGGCAGAAGCCAAAGTGATTGCTTTATTCCATATTATGGCCATGGCGATGGAAATTTTTCTGACCCATCCAGCAATTGCGTCTTGGCAATATCCGCAACCTGCTTGGTTTAAAATTTGGACGGTGCCATTATTCGCGGGCTTTATGTATTCCGCCGTAGGAAGTTTCTTTGCCCGATCTTTACGACTTTATAATGTATCTTTTGAGTTTTTACCGAAATTTGGCCATATGTTGACCTTGGCCGTCTTGTCCTATATCAACTTTATTAGCAAATTCTTTGTTCCAGATATCCGCTATGTATTGTTTGCTTGGAGTGTGTGGATGTTCTGGAAAACCAAAATCAGTTTTGAGTTGCAACATCACAGCGTTCAACTGCCGATGTTACCTATTTTATGGGTTTTAGCTTTTATTATCTGGATTGCGGAGAATGTCAGTACCTTCTATAAAATTTGGCTTTATCCGAGTCAGGTGGATGCGTGGCACATGGTCGGCTGGGGCAAACTGGGTTCATGGTACTTATTGTTATTGTTAAGTTTAGTCTTGGTGCTGAAAATACTTGGAACACGTGATTTATATGGTTATTGGAAGCTAAATAATTAGTTATTTTAATAACTTATATTAAATTTTATAACTTTAGTATAAATTGTTTTGCGTTATTAGAGATATACGGATAATCTAAGTTTGTGTAATCCAACATTACATGTAAATAATTAGAACACTCAGAGAATAATTCTGGAGAAGTGCAATGTTAAAAAAAAGCAGTATTGGCAATAGGTTCTACAGCAGCATTTGCAGATAACGATGCAGGTTGTGGTATCGGTTCTGAGATTTGGGCTGGTCAATCAGGTAAAGTGGCAAAACTCCTTGCCGCAACAACAAATGGTCTTTTCGCTAACCAATTATTCGGTATTACATTTGGTACGCTCGGCTGTAGTGGTTCAGGTACAGTCACTGCTCAAGTTGTAACTTTTACCAATGAAAATGCGGAATCTTTGGCGCGTGATATGGCAGTCGGTCAAGGCGAAAGCTTGAATGTACTTGCGGAATTACTCAACATTAAAGCAGAAGATAAAGCACATTTCTTCGCGGTATCTAAACAAAACTTTGCTGAAATCTATTCAACTGAGAATAAAGATTCTTATCAAGTTTTAACGTCTTTACAAGCTGTCATGGCGAAAGACACCGTACTCAAAGCTTACGTTTAATCGATAGCTGCTAAACCCTGTCAATTCGGCAGGGTTTTTTATATGAAAAAAATTAAATTTGAATGAAAAAGATTGCATTATTTACGGCTATTTTAGGTTCGAGCATAGCGTATGCTGTAGAGCCAACATCTTCCATTTCCGCTATACAACTGGCAAAGCAAAAGCAATTGGCGCAGCAGACGACTTGGCAACGGCTGATGTATGCAGACGCCAAGGGGCAAAGTGAGGTCAGTTACGCAGGTTATTTCTTGACTCCTGAGGGTGGCAAGCATTTGCAGGCAGAATTAAATGCCAATGTCGCTGCCTTATTTGAACCCGCCGCAGCCAATCAATCCGTTCGTTGTCGTTTTCCTGCTCGCAGTCAATGGCTGATCAAGCAGTTAAATATTCCGAATACGGCACTGCCGAATGTTGAGTGTCCAGAGTTGGATAAATGGCTGGGTGAAATCAAACCCTATAAAGCCACATTAATTTATGCCACTGACTTTATGGGTAATCCAAGCTCAATGTTTGGACACACTTTATTGCGACTCGACCCTAAAGATCAAAAACAACTGAATTTGGTTTCTTATGCAGTCAATTATGCGGCCACGGTTGCTGGGGCTGATGGTTGGTCATTTGCGTGGAAAGGCTTAACTGGGCAATATCCTGGCGAATATTCATTAATGCCGTATTATCGAAAAGTAAAAGAATATGGCGACCTAGAAAGCCGTGATTTATGGGAATATGAGCTGAATTTAAATCCTGATGAAACCCGGTTTTTGGTTCAGCATATTTGGGAAATGCAGCATGTAAGTTTTCCTTACTACTTTGTCAGTGATAATTGCGCATACCGTCTATTGGGGCTGATTGATTTGGTCAGACCAGAGCTCAATCTCAAGCAGCAATTTAAAGTTGCAGCCATTCCGATGCAGACCATTAAGGCTATTGATCAGCAGGGGATCGTGAGTGAAACAGTGTATCGTCCCGCCTTAGAAACGCAATTATTGGCTCAAGCTCGACAACATGGTCAAGCCTTGGCGAAAACAGCTCATCAGGTGGCATTTGCTGAGCAAAAGCAAAGAGCAGAAATTTTAGCGCCATATACTGAAATTGATCGTGCCAAAATTTTAGAAATGGCCTATGACGATTTATATCTACAATTTGTTGCCCGAAAAGTTGATGTCAGTTTTGCGCAGCCAAATTTACGTGAACTGTTAACACTGCGCAGTGCGATTGATTTGGATAAACAGCGTCAAGCGCCTGAACGTCCGCGCATGGATCCAACACAGTCGCATGATGCCCGCAATTTTAGTCTTAAAGCGGGGCAGGTTCAGGGCGATAACTTTATAGAATTGAGCCATCGTCAGGCTTACCATGACTTAATTGATCCCCAAGGTGGTTATCGTGTTGGCACGCAATTACTGTTTTGGGATGGTGCTGTTCAAGTCCGTGATGATGAATTGAAATTAGAGCATTTTGATTTTCTTACAGTAAATTCGTACAACCCGATTACGGCTTTTAAAACACCTTTAACTTGGGGATTTAATCTGGGGTGGCAACAAGAAGCCCTCACATCATCAGGTCAGTTTAGCTCAGATGATCAGCATGGCGTGGTGAGTTTAAAAACTCAAATGGGGTATAGCTATGCAGATGCCAAACGTGAAAATTTATGTTACGCACAGATGCAAACCTATCTACAAGGTGGAAAATCATTGGATAAGGGCTGGCGAATAGGCTTGGGTCCAACCCTAGGCTGTCAGAATATTTGGACTGAGCGTATAAATTCTATTGTGCAAGTCGAGTTACCATATTGGGAAGATGCCCACGCATGGCAGCTTCGGCTTAATTCACAATTACAATATGCATTTAATACGCAAAATGCGGTTCGAGTTGCTTGGGAATATCAAAGTCAAGACCATCAGGACTGGAATAAGTTTAGCCTGGGTTATGTGAGGTTCTTTTAAGTTTGAGCAGATAAAAAAGGCACTTTGGGAAGTGCCTTTTTTATGGAATTTATTTTTTGACTAATTGACCGTGTTCATCGATTAATAGTTCGCCATCTTCTTTGCAAAAACTACCACGTTGCGGTGCGGATAAAATTTCTAAAACCACTTCAGAAGGACGGCACAAGCGTACGCCTAATTCAGTTACGACGAAAGGACGATTGATCAAAATTGGATATTGCAGCATAAAATCAATAAGTTGATCATCAGTATGTACTGAATTTTCAAGCTGAAGTTCTGTATAAGGTGGCACATTTTTTCGTATGACTTCACGCACAGAAAGACCAGAATGCTTGATTAAATCGATCAATTCCTGTTTAGTAGGCGGGGTTTCGAGATATTCAATAATTTCTGGTTCTTGACCAGTGTTTTGTATCAGTGCAAGGGTATTTCTGGACGTACCACAAGCAGGATTATGATAGATCTTAATCATTTCGACATCTTTATTTGGTTAAAATAAACTTTGTTGCATTTATATATGGATATCCGTATATTTGCAATCATTAAATTTGGGCTGCACAATGGATCAAACTGATTTTTTTAAATGTCTCTCCGACCCCACTCGTTTGGCGATTATCAAATGGGTTCTGGCTCGAGAAAATGTCTGTGTCTGTGAACTGACTGAGTTGTTGCAGTTAAGTCAGCCGAAAATTTCACGACATTTGGCATTGTTAAGAAATCTGTCGGTTTTATTAGACCAGCGCCAGGGGCAATGGGTCTATTACCGTGTGAATCCAGACTTACCAGAATGGGCCAAGGCGGTGTTATTGATTATTGCACAATCAGCACAAACCGAGATGCACTCGTCTTATATGGATGGAGTGCTGAACGTTCACTGCGATTGATCTGCTGAAATTAGAAATGAAGAGCTGCTCGGGGACGACGCATTTTCATGCTGATTTTTGATTGAAAATGAGTGTTCAGGTATGCGATATGCCTGATTCATTTTGTGATCATTCGTAATCTCTGTTTGAGTTTGTTTTAGGCGGATTAAAAGACCGCGCAAATTGCCCCATTCGGACAATGAATAAAATCTCCTAGATTGAGTAATCTCATGGCTTCTTCCAGACTTTCTTTTTTAGACCGCAACCTGACGTTGTGGATTTTTATTGCTATGGCACTTGGGGTGGCCATTGGGGTCTTTATTCCTCAAGCTTCGGTGGCTTTAAACCAAATGCATGTTGGAAGTGTCAACATTCCCATCGCGATTGGTTTGATCGTCATGATGTATCCGCCTTTGGCCAAGGTGGATTATGCCGCCTTGCCTGAAGTCTTTAAAGATAAACGCACGCTGACTTTGTCCTTGCTACAAAATTGGCTGATTGCACCCTGTTTGATGTTTGTACTGGCAATTGTTTTTTTACAGTCTTATCCAGAATATATGACAGGCTTGATTTTAATTGGTTTGGCCCGTTGTATTGCCATGGTTTTGGTTTGGAATGATCTGGCTTGCGGAGATAACCAATACGTTGCCGCCTTAGTTGCCTTTAACAGTATTTTCCAGATTTTGTTTTTTAGTAGCTATGCGTGGTTGTTTTTGAGCTTTTTACCCCCGTATTTCGGAGTGGAAGCGCAAGTTATTCAGGTCAGTTTCTGGATGATTACCCAAGCGGTTTTAATCTATTTGGGCATTCCATTCTTGTTAGGTTTTTTAACCCGACTCATTTTAGTCAAACAAAAAGGCATGGCATGGTACCAAACCCATTTCCTACCTAAAATTGGTCCTCTTAGTCTGATGGCATTGTTATTCACCATTGTGGCGATGTTTAGCCTTAAAGGTGGGGAAGTGGTGAGCTTACCGCTGGATGTGTTGCGTATCGCGATTCCATTGACGATTTATTTTGTGGTGATGTTCTTTATTAGCTTCTTTATGAGCAAATGGATGGGCAATAACTATGCACGTACCACGGCGATTTCCTTTACCGCAGCAGGTAATAATTTTGAACTGGCATTGGCTGTAGCGATTGCAACCTTCGGTTTGGCTTCACCAGTTGCGTTTACCACAGTGATTGGTCCCTTGGTGGAAGTTCCAGTGTTAATTGCTTTGGTCAGCGTGTCGTTGTGGTTAAGAAAAAAATATTTTAAAACTGAGGTGTTGGGATGAGTTTTGCCCATATTGATTTAGATTTACTGCCTAAACCAACCATGGAACAGGTACAAGCCAAATCCATCGAACATCCGCCTCGAATTTTACTGTTGTACGGTTCTAATCGAGAGCGTTCTTATAGCCGTTTGGCGGTACAAGAAGCAGGGCGAATTCTGGAATATTTTGGTGCGGAAGTCCGAATTTTCCATCCTAAAGGCCTGCCTTTGCCAGAAGATGTCGACCTCGAGCATGCCAAAGTTAAAGAGTTACATGAGTTGCTGGCATGGTCAGAAGGAATGGTGTGGTGTTCACCAGAACGACATGGTTCCATGAGCTCGATTTTTAAAGCGCAAATTGACTGGATTCCGCTGGCGGGAGGTGCTATTCGTGCCACGCAGGGTAAAACCTTGGCATTGATGCAGGTTTGCGGTGGCTCGCAATCGTTTAATGCCGTTAATCAAATGCGTATCTTGGGGCGTTGGATGCGCATGATTACCATCCCTAATCAGTCTTCGATTCCAAAAGCATTCTTAGAATTTGAAGAAGATGGCTCAATGAAAGATTCATCTTTCTACACCCGCATTGTGGATGTGATGGAAGAGTTATACAAATTTACGCTGCTGACGCGTGGACAATCCGCCTATCTGACCGATCGTTATTCTGAACGGGTTGAAAGCGCAGAGCAGCTATCGAAGCGTGTGAATCAACGTTCGCAATAAGATAAAAATAAACCCCGAATCTGTCGGGGTTTATTTTTGGTCATGCATTGAAATCAATTAGTAGCTTTCTGGCACTGCACTGAGAAATTCACGACGTGATTCTTTATCGGTTTTAAACTCGCCGATAAATGAAACAGTACGGGTCGTGGATTCTTGTTTTCCTACACCGCGCATCATCATGCACATATGTGCTGAATCGATCACTACAGCGACACCGCGTGCTTGAGTCACTTCAGCAACTGCTTCTGCAATTTGCTGCGTCAAATTTTCTTGAATTTGCAAACGACGGGCAAACATTTCAGTAATACGTGCAAATTTAGATAAGCCGAGGACATGGCCTTCTGGTAAATAGGCAATATGTACGCGACCATAGAAAGGAAGGAGATGGTGTTCGCAAAGCGAATAAAATTCAATATTTTTCACCAGAACCATTTCACGGTTATCCGACGGGAATACCGCTTTATTGGTGACTTCTTCTAGCGTCTTACTATAACCAGACGTTAAATACGAAAACGCTTTAGCAGCACGCACAGGTGTATCAACCAAACCTGGACGATTCAGGTCTTCACCAACGGCAGTTAAAATGTTTGCGTAGGATTGCTGCATAGACATAAGACGTTTTCACTTACTCTTATATTGAACAAGGACGGCATTGTATCAGAAAACCCAAACAATGCCGTGTTTAATATTAAAATCCGATTACTGTTTGTACTTTGGATTTTTTTCTGTACGTTTTAGTAAAACTAAAACCGCACCTGTACCACCCTGATTATCGGGCGCACTGACAAAGGCGAGCACATCACGATGCTGACGTAACCAGCCATTTACATAGGTTTTTAAAATGGCTTCAGGTCCTTTGCCATGGACAATTTTAATGACATTCTGATTTTCATCTTTTGCCATTTGAATAATTTGTAGTACCGCACTACGCGCCTGTTCGATGGTACAACCATGCAAGTCTACGGCTTCAAACCAGCGCAATTTACCGGCTTTTAAATCTTCAAAGACTTTGTGTTGCAAAGTAGCAATACGGTAGCTCAGGTTTGCTTGACTGGCCACAGGGTTGAGCATGGCTTGGGTATCCGACAGTTCAGTCATTTCTGACTCTGTGGGACCAACTGCAGCTGCACGTTTTGCTAGAACTTGGGCATCCAATTTCTTTTTGGGAGTTTTGGTTATGTGTGCCGTATTGCCCGTATCAATTTTCTGTACGCCTTGCATGGATTTAAGAAACAATTCGGCATCATCAGGCTCTGTTGCTTCAGCTTGCTTTTTAGCTTCAGCCTGCTGGGCAACCGACGTTGAATGGGGATGATTGATTTGCTTTTTAAAGGCTTTCAGTAGGTTGTACTGATCTTTAGAAAGCGATGAATCATGTTTGCTCATAATTTCAGAAATAACTGCAAGATAAGGTTTAAGCAGTAATTATAGTCTGAATTTGCGCTGAATTGAACTAAATTACATTTATGCCAAGAGGGAGAGGGATTGTCGCTTTAGTTTGAGAATGATTTTTAAATTTAATGCATTCTAGCGATAGAGATTGGAGGCGTTTATAAGGTACGCCATATTTTGGTAATTAAGGTCAACAAAACCATAATTAGTCAATATAAAATAAATTCGCTAGAACTTGAGCGTGTGCAATCAAGCCGATAGTACAAGATGATACAGGTCAGAAAAATGATTGAAATGAGATAAAGCATTTTATTTTAGTGATTATAAGAAAAGTTTTTTTCTAAGTTTGCCAGTATCAGTTTAATTATAAAAAGGGTAAAACACTGTTTTACCCTTTTTAATGTCAGTCTTAAATGTCTTTAGGTTGACCAAACAGAGCAGTAAAAGCTTGATCTGGACGAGGCTGCTTCATAAAGCTCTCACCCACGAGGAAGCTATGAATATCATGTTCCTGCATCATACGCACATCTTCTGGGGTGGCAATACCGCTTTCAGTGATCAGTAGACGCGAAGGATCAAGCAGCTTCTTCAAACGAATAGACGTGTCTAAGTCTACGTCAAAGGTTTTCAGGTTGCGGTTATTTACGCCCAATAAGCAACGATCAGACAGTTGCAGCGCGCGTTCCAGTTCTGCTTCGTCATGCACTTCAACCAAGACATCTAGATTGTGTTCGAACGCTGTTTTAGACATTTCTTCGAGTTGCTGATCAGACAAACACGCCACAATCAACAAAATACAGTCGGCATGAAGTGCACGTGCTTCTATGACATTGTACGGGTCAACCAGAAAATCTTTACGCAATGCAGGCAATGCACAGTGCGTGCGTGCAATTTGAATATTTTCATCTGCACCTTGGAAAAAATCCACATCGGTCAATACAGATAGACATGCTGCACCTGCTTGCTCATATTGCGCTGCAATTTCGGCAGGATTAAAGTTTTCACGAATAATCCCTTTAGATGGCGAGGCTTTTTTAATCTCTGCAATTACGCCAGGGCGTTTGTGCATGAGGGCCTGAGCAAAACCACGCACAGGCGTAGCGGCTTGTGCCCATTGTTCAACATCATGCAAGCTACGTTGCTTAAGGCGATCAGCCAGTTCTTCATGTTTACGATCTACAATTTTACCTAAAATCGTGTTTGCGATATCCACCATGAGGGCAATCTTCCTTAAGCTTCGTATTGTTTGAGTGTTTTTGTGAATTCAGACAGTACACTCATTTTTTCTAAAGCCTGTCCGCCATAAATGATGTCATGTGCCAACGCCACGCCTTGTTTGTAGCTTCTGGCTAAACCAGACACATAGATGCCTGCACCTGCATTCAAGGCAATCATGTCCGCCGCTTTGGCACCACGATCAGATTTATTACGACCTAAGGCATCTTTAATCAGCGCTAAACTTTCAGCAGAATCTTCAATGATCAAACCATTTAAAGTTTGTGATTCAATATTGACCTCTTCAGGATGAATCACCCATTCAGTCACTTCGCCATCTTTTAGTTCAGCCACATAGGTTGAAGAGGCAAGGCTAATTTCATCTAACCCATCTTTCGAGTGCACCACCATCACGTGTTCTGCACCGAGTTGCTTCATCACTTCTGCGATAGGGCGGCACAGTTCATTGGAGAACACGCCAATGACCAAACGCTTTACTCCAGCCGGATTCGTAAGCGGGCCGAGTAAGTTGAAGATGCTACGAATACCGAGTTCTTTACGTGGACCGACTGCATATTTCATGGCTTTGTGGTGGTTCGGTGCAAACAGGAAACCAACCCCAATTTCACGGATGCAACGTTCAGTTTGTTGCATGTTTAAATCAAGATTAATACCTGCTTGTTCTAATAAGTCAGAAGAACCAGATTTGGTTGAAACACCGCGGTTACCGTGTTTGGCAATCGTCGCCCCGGCTGCTGCAATCACAAAAGCAGAAGCAGTGGAGACATTAAATAAGTTTTGACCATCACCACCTGTGCCCACAATATCAATTAGATTAGGGACATCGCTGACATCAATTTTTGTGGCAAACTCACGCATCACACGCGCAGCGGCCGTAATTTCATCAATGCTTTCGCCTTTTAAGCGCAATCCCATCATGAGTGCACCAATTTGTGCATCTGTGGCTTCGCCACTCATGATGGTACGCATGACTTCTTCCATTTGTGGCTGGGTCAGATGGATGTTTTTGGTAATATGATTTAAAGCTTGTTGAATATTCATTTATGCATAAATCTCTAAAAAGTTTTTGAAGATTTGGTGTCCGTGTTGGCTGAGGATCGATTCAGGGTGGAACTGCACGCCTTCAACAGGCAGCGTCTTATGTTTAACCCCCATAATTTCTTCCATTGATCCATCGGCTTCTTGAGTCCAGCAAGTCACTTCAAGGCAATCTGGTAAGCTGGCTTGATCAATCACCAAAGAGTGATAGCGTGTTGCTGAAAATGGCGAAGGTAGATTGCTAAAAATGCCTTTATCACTGTGATACATGTCCGACAAACGACCATGCATAACGGTTTTGGCACGAACAATCTTGCCGCCAAAAGCTTGCCCAATACTTTGATGGCCTAGACACACTCCAAGCAAGGGAATTTTGCCTGCAAAATGTTGAATGGCAGGAATAGAAATACCTGCTTCACTCGGTGAGCAAGGGCCTGGACCAATAACCAAATACTTCGGTTGCCATCGTTCAATGTCCTCCAAGGTCACGGCATCATTACGGACAACTTTCACTTCTTGGTTCAACTCGCCAAAATACTGGACGATGTTGTAAGTAAAAGAGTCATAATTGTCGATCATGAGAAGCATTTTTTCTGCAACCTTTTGAAATTTATGCAAGTATTTAAAAATTACTATTTGGGTACTCAATTGAATACTCAATATGAAGAAAGCTCCCTTATTTAATGAACAAAATAAAGCCGCTTTCTTAAGCGGCTACTGTAGCAGATTCTGATGGGTTTGTGACAACTGACTGAACATAAGAAAGTGGGCAGTCACGCTTTGAACCTTCTTAAAATAGTTTGTAATATTGTTCAGCATGCATTCACCTATTGAGCTCTTGGGGGATATTCAGGATCGGGGAAAATCCTTGTATTCAATCCATCTTGTTCTTTCGCTGTGTGTTGAGTACTGGTTAATAGTATTCATAGACCCTCGAAAATTTCGAAAGCAACATTAACCAAAGTAACTAAGTAAGCGACCTCAAACTTTCACTTACTTGTGCTCGTTTTTCCTTGGTTTATCATGAAAAAATATAATTTAATCAGATATATAATACTATCAATAGACAGAAACCGAAGAGATCATCAAGGCTGCGTACTATATTCGCTGATTGGGATGATGGCTGGGTTGTTCTTAGCTAAAGTTGGCTAAGATAATTGAATCTGCTGGGCGGATTAGGGGAGGGTAAGGCGTTTGTTAAATATACATCTTGTGTGTAAAAAATAGGCGCTATATTCCGTTAGCAATCTGGTATAAACTATTTTTGATTCAACAATAGACACTATAAAATAATGAAAAAATTATTAATAACAATGCCTTTGATCTTCCCATTGGTCGCGTGTATGTCATCTCCACCAGTTCAACAATCGCAACTCTATTTTAATGGCGATATTGTGACGATGGTGGGAGATCAACCTCAATATGTACAAGCGATTCTTGTTCAGGGAGGTAAAATTAGTTTTGTTGGCGATGTGGCCGATGCTCGGAAAATTGCACCTCAAAGCCGTGAAATTAATCTGGATGGTAAAACGCTGCTGCCAGGTTTTATTGATGCGCATGGACATGCTTATAATGCAGGATTTCAGGCGATCGCTGCTAATTTACTTGCACCACCAGATGGTAATGTAAATAACATTGATTCACTTATTCAAAACTTAAGGCAATGGAAAACCGATAAAAAGAACATTGTCGGTAAATATAAGTGGATTATTGGATTTGGTTATGACGATGCGCAATTAAAAGAACTGCGTCATCCTACTGCGGATGAATTGGATAAAGTCTCGAAAGAGGATCCTGTCTTAGTTATTCATCAATCAGGGCATCTGGGGGCGATGAATCATAAAGCGCTAGAGTTGGCAGGCTATACGGCTGATACGAAGGATCCAGCTGGTGGTGTCATTCGTCGTGAGAAAAATTCGAATGTGCCAAATGGTGTGCTAGAAGAAATGGCAATGTTTCAGCCCTTATTCGCAATCATGGCGAAATACGATAAAGATGCAAATGAAAAAATTGCCCTTGCCGGTATTAATGCCTATCTCCGCTTTGGATATACAACCTTGCAAGAAGGACGAGCCACAGCCGATATTTGCGAAACATGGAAGGATTTGGGGCAACAAAATCGTTTAACGGTAGATATCGCTTGTTATCCGGATATTCAGGCGCAACAGCCTTATTTAGAGAGCCATGGAACACAAAAATCTTATAGCAAGCATTTTCGGATCGCGGGCGCCAAACTTTCTTTGGATGGTTCACCCCAAGGGCGAACTGCATGGCTAACTCAGCCCTATTTGATTCCGCCAGAAGGGCAGCCGAAAACATATGTAGGTTACCCTGCAATTCCAGATGAAAGTAAAGTTGATCAATTGGTTGCAACGGCCTATAAAAATAATTGGCAGATCTTAGCGCATACCAATGGGGATGCAGCCTTAGATGAATATCTCAGTGCCGTGGACAAAGCCGCTCGAAAATATGGTAATAACGACAGAAGAAGCGTTGCCATTCATGCCCAGACGGCTCGGTTTGACCAGTTAGATCGTATGAAGCAATTGCAGATCATTCCTTCATTCTTTGCAATGCATACCTATTACTGGGGAGATTGGCATCGTGATGTTACCTTTGGCAAAGAACGCGCATATCGCATCTCTCCAGGGCAAACAGCTTTAAATAAAGGCATGATCTTTACACAACACCATGATGCACCCGTTGCATTACCCAATAGCCTGATGGTTTTATATGCAACGGTCAACCGCATTAGTCGCTCAGGCGATGTGATTGGACCAGCAGAACGTGTCAGCCCTTATCACGCCTACCACAGGTCTTTTTCCTAAATTTTTGGTCACTAATTCATACGCAGCTTTTGCTGTTTCAGCAGAAATGCCGGTGTCAAATACAATCCAGCCAGTTTTACCTTTAATAAATGTAATATTGGAAAGGTCATAACCACGGACTTGATAAATATTATCTGTAACTTTGAATAAGCCATACTGTACGTTTAATTGTGCATTACGCCATAGGCTGGGATTGACTGTAGCAGGGGCGGGTTTATCTATACTAATAAATTTGGTGTAACTATCCATGTCCCAAACGATATTACCCTTCGTATCTTTAATAACTAATGATGCTGGTTTGTCAATAAAACCACGGGTTGCATTTTTAAAATCTTCGGTGTCGTTAAAAGGTAAGGAGTTTAATACCTCTTTATTGGCTTTTATTGTTGCTGCTGATGCTGTCCCTTCAGCAAAAGCGTCTGCACTGACAAATAGAGAAGTTGCTGTTAGTAGTCCTAATAGAAGTTTCTCATTTCTAATTTTCATAGTTATACTCCAGTGTTAGGTGCATTGTTGTGTATTAATTATTAAGAGCGCTGGTAGACTTTTTTTATATCATATTTTTTTTTAATCTTGCATTATTTTTGAGCTGATTATCCTATTTTTAAAGCTGAGTTTTTTTTCTCAAAATTTCTGATCTTGTGCACAGGACATGACCCAAAATATTTATTATCGAAAAGCCTGCTAGGTGCAGGCTGTTTATTTGTTTTTTACAGGATGTAGGGGACATTTCTGCATCATGACTAAACGAGAATCGCGTTAAATGTGGGGTAAACCGCATTGCATGATTCTAATTTTGGTGTCCTGAATCGCATCTTTGACCATCGCTTGAAATTCTTGCATATGTGCGGTTTGCATATGCTGTTCCAAATGGCTTAAAGACTGCCATTTTTCAAACATAATAATCGAATTGCTAGGCGTGTACTGAAAATGAGCTTTGTTATCTAGATCCTTATAAAGCTCATATCCATAACAGCCGGACTCCTTTAACACCAATGGCGTTACTTTTCTAAAAGCATTTAGCACAGTGTCAAAATGTTCAGCACGGTCTTTAATTTGAATTTCTGCAATCACGGTCAGCATCATGAAGTCCTTTATACTGCAAAATGTCTATCTAAATGTGCGCGATAAGCGGCTAAATATTGCGGGACGTTCGGGGCTTTAATGACGTCATTGACAATAAAGGTTTCTAAAGCTTGCATGCCCAAAAATTGATTGGCCTTATGAAAAGGCAGATAGACGCCATCCACACCCACACCTTCAAAGAATTGTGCTTGATCTTGAAAGGCTTCAAGGGGGGCATTCCAAGTGAGCGATAACATATATTTTTTATTGTGAATGAGTCCGCCTGAACCATATTTCTTGTGTACATCACTACGGGAGCGACCATCATTGGCATATAAAGTGCCATGACCTAAAGTAAAAACATCATCAATATACTTTTTCATGGTCCATGGAGCGCCCATCCACCAGCCTGGCATTTGGTAAATGATCACATCTGCCCAAACATAGTTGCTAATTTCTTGCTGAATATCATAGTCAGCATCTGTACGAGTCACTTTCACCGTATAACCGTGTTGTGCAAGATGTGATAAAGCAAACGTAGTCAGGGTATTGTTCAGTTCACCATTTGAATGTGCAAATTGTTTTGCGCCATTCACAATCAAAATATTCTGCATGAAAAGACCTAAGTGTTATGTTGCAATTTAGGCGTGAGTATAAAAATGAGATTAAGTTTGAAAAAGTAATGAATCTGCAAAACATTATTGAGTAAAAATCAACAATTATGTCAATCAGCCCTGTATCTGTCCGATAAAGGTGATGCGTAAAATTTTTGAAAAAGTTGAATAATTTTAAATACAGTTGTAAGCAGCATTGTCTATTGTTACATTCAGCTGAATTTTACCAAGACTAAGTTGAGCTATATGTCGCCGCGTTTAGCCACAGCGATTGGCTTATGTGCCATTTTGTTCTGGGCTTCTATTGTAGGATTATTAAGACAGGTCACTGAGGGCTTTGGTGCAATACTTGGGGTTTGCTTAATCTATACCTTGAGTTCAATCATCTTATTGATTTTATTTAGACCTCCTCAATTCAGTGCATTTCCAAAAAAATATTTGCTTTTGGGTTCAGGCTTGTTTGTTTCTTATGAGTTATGTTTGTCACTGTCTTTGGCTTTTGCGCAAAACAGTCAGCAAGCTGTTGAAGTCAGTATTATTAATTATTTATGGCCCAGCCTCACGGTCTTGCTTTTAATCTTGACTCGCGAGCAAAAATTTCATCCTTTAGTGCTATTGGGAATAGTGCTGACTTTATTTGGCATTATTCAAGTCCAAGTGGGGAATGGCGAGTTTAGTTTTCATCAGCTTACATACAACATCGCCTCGAATCCTATCAGCTATGTTCTGGCCTTTATCGGGGCTTTTATTTGGGCTAGCTATTGTGTAGTCACCAAGAAATTGGGTAACGGTCAAAATGCCATAGCCTTGTTTTTCTGCCTGACCTCTGTGGCTTTGTGGCTTAAATTTATATGGATCGGGAATTTCGAAATTCCTGATGTGCAATTGCATACCCTAATATATTTATTTTTGAGTGCTGCGGCATTCGGATTGGGTTATGCCGCTTGGAATGTAGGCATTTTGCATGGCAATATCCAGCTGCTGACTGCTGCGTCCTATTTTACCCCGATTATTTCATCGCTGATTGCGATGCATTTACTCAATTTAGAACTGACTTGGTCTTTTTGGCAGGGGGCAGTTTTGGTCTGCTGTGGTTCATTTTTATGTTGGTGGGCGACCCGAATTCGCACATAGAAAAAGGAGATGCTTGATCTCCTTTTTTTTGATTATGCCGAAATAGGGACGATGTTATTTGGGGAAAATAAAGGAGGCAATTAAACGACCACCCCATTCTTTAGCGCTACCAGTTGTGTCATCAGCCCAGTAACGTACACCACCACCGATACTGATCAATTGTCCATTCAAATTCACAATTTTAGTTGCAGTCATATTAATCGGGACCACTGCATCTTCACTGTTCCAATCGTAAGTGGTTTCAGTGTTCAGTGTCAGTGTCAAACTGCTTGGGTAAGTGTAGCTGACGAAAGGTTGAATAAAAGTACTGTTGACCCCTTCGGCATTGTCTTTATGTTCAACCGCCCAAATATGATTGACAAGTGTGCCTAATGTCCAGCCTTCTATTTGTTTTAACACGACGGCTGTCGGTCCAAGACCCCATTGATCTGCGCCCAAGGTCTTTTCGGAAGCAGTCGGAAATAGCATGGCAGGACCCACCCCCCAAATAATGCCACCAGGACCGGGTTCAGCAGGGGAAATGAATAAACTTTGTACCGTATCACCCGTTCCCCAATCATCATCTTTAGCACTATCGCCATACGTTTGCACCACAACAGGCAGCACAGTACGTGAAATCAAATTCCAGTCTTCATTCAAACTAATCGGAATAACGGGCTGAATGTTGAGTTGATAGCGTTCTATGTCTTCATTTGCACCGATTTTTTCATCATAGTTAAACTGAAAAGGCACACTTACCATATTGGCGACGGGATTGGATAATTGTTTGGCCAGATCCGCCGTATCTGCGGCATAACTAGTTGCGGTAAGAAGAGTACAAATACCAAAACATATACTTTTTTTCATAATCTACCTCTGGGTGATCAGCTGGTATTACATTGTTTTCAAGTATGACGATTAGATGTAAATTTTAAGCTGTATCAATTTTTGTTAATGTTCCTGTTTTACAGGTTCTGAAGTTATTTATTAGCAACATTTATTTCTCTAGATGTTTGCTTCCTACCTTGAATATACGTCTTGTTATGATAAGGAGATGTAGTTGCCATCCATTTTTGTAGTATTGGTCAAATTTCTAATCATGTCTATAATTTCAGCGAATTTTTATCAACAGCCTAAGTGTTGTTAAGCTTTCTTTGGCCAAGTCTAGATGGGGCTGATTGAGACAATTCTTGTTTTTTGCATGTCCGGTTTTAATTGTCATAAAGTGGTGCATTATTGGGATAGAGGATGGTCCGATACAGTGAAGGCATAGTGGATTGGGGCTTCACAGCCCAAAAAATTGAGTGAAATATGCATTTGGTCGATGTAATTAAATATTAAATATCAGAAAAAATGATAAGTAGCGGAGAGCATTATTATTAAATCAAAATATCGTCTGTATTTTAATCTTAAAAATGCACCGCATTATGTCATTCACATTAATTTGCACTATTTTGGTTCTTTTTGTGTCATGGTTTTAAACCGAATAATGAAAATGTTTGAATATGGTGCATTTCATTTTTCTAACAGTATAATAGGGTCAAAGCAAAGTTTGAAAATTTTGTATTCTGATAAATAATTCAATGTTTTAGCTTTGCTTTTTGAAAGTTGGTATGAGAATTGCTTTATAACTGCCAACTACTAACACGCACTCCACGGGTGCAACAAAAAATCATCGGAGCAAAATGAGCATGGCGAACAAGGTCCTACAACTCATCCAAGAAAGTGGCGCAAAATGGGTCGATTTCCGCTTTACTGATACTAAAGGTAAGGAACAACACGTAACTTACCCAGCAGATACTATCGACGAAGATACATTTGAAGATGGTAAAATGTTTGATGGTTCTTCTATCGCTGGTTGGAAGGGTATTGAAGCGTCAGACATGATCTTACGCCCAGATGCTGAAACTTGTTTCCTCGACCCGTTCTTTGCTGAGCCTACAGTAGTTGTTACTTGTGACGTTATTGAGCCATCAACTGGTCAAGGTTATGACCGTGACCCGCGCTCGATTGCACGTCGTGCAGAAGAATACCTAAAATCTACAGGGATTGGTGATACTGCATTCTTTGGTCCAGAACCAGAATTCTTCGTATTTGACGAAGTGAAGTGGGACATCGACATGTCTGGCGCTCGCCATACATTGATCGCTGAAGAAGCAGCATGGTCTACGGGTAAAGACTATGAATCAGGTAACTCTGGTCACCGTCCACGTGTTAAAGGTGGTTACTTCCCAGTTCCTCCTGTAGATTCTTCACACGATATGCGTGCAGACATGTGTGCAAAAATTGAAGACATCATGGGGCCAGGTCGTGTAGAAGTACATCACCACGAAGTTGCATCTTGCCAATTAGAAATTGGTGTAAGCTTCAACACAATGGTACGTAAAGCTGACGAAGTACAACAGTTCAAATACGCAGTTTGGAACGTTGCGCACCAATATGCTAAAACAGCTACTTTTATGCCTAAGCCAATGGTTGGTGACAACGGTTCAGGTATGCACGTTCATATGTCGATCTCTAAAGACGGCAAGAACTTGTTTGCAGGTGATGAATACGCTGGTCTTTCTGAAATGGCGCTTTACTTCATCGGTGGTATCATCAAGCACGCTCGTGCATTGAATGCCATTACTAACCCTTCTACGAACTCGTACAAGCGTTTAGTACCACACTTTGAAGCACCAATTATGCTTGCTTACTCAGCACGTAACCGTTCTGCTTCTATCCGTATTCCTTACGTTTCTAGCCCTAAAGGCAAGCGTATTGAAGCTCGTTTCCCAGATCCAATGATGAACCCGTACTTAGGTTTCGCGGCATTGTTAATGGCGGGTATCGACGGTATTCAAAACAAGATTCACCCAGGTGAAGCTGCAGACAAGAACTTGTATGACCTTCCTCCTGAAGAAGAAGCAAAAATCCCTACAGTTGCGCATAGCCTAGATATGGCTCTTGAAGCACTTCAAGCGGATCACGACTTCTTATTAAAAGGCGGTGTATTCACTAAAGAAATGCTTGATGCTTACATCGAACTTAAAACTGAAGATGTACGTCGTCTTAACACGACAACTCACCCAGTTGAATTCGACATGTACTACAGCTTGTAATTCTTTTAAGAAGAATGACTGTAAAAAAACCCGCCTCGTGCGGGTTTTTTTTGTATCATGGTTGCACATAGAAATTTAGTCTTCAAATTTATGGCACAGCGGAAAAAACAGACCGGCTTTTATCCTTGGGTCGATGTCAAAGATCACACTAAAGGTTTTAAATTAAACTTTTCACCCGTCGTGTATATAGAGGTCGCACGTACAGCTGAGGGGTATAAGCAGGTAGAGTTTGTAGGTTTAAAAAGTCCTGAAATGGCTTTGGATTATGACTATCCGCAAAGTTTTTATATCAGTACGGAAGGTTTTATTTTACAAAAGTTGCCTAATGGGCAGTTTGAAATCATTGCCAAGACCGATAATTGTTAAATAATTCTGTATTCACTTAATTCGATTAATCTTTACAAGTTACACAGCGTGATTGCGTAGGTAAATTTATGCAGCAAATTCCAGCTGAGCTAAAAACATGGCTACAAGCCTCTGGTTCATTAACTCAGCAATTAACTGATGTTGCGCAGGGTCAGTTCAGTGTTAAGCCGGTAAAAGAGCATTTTCAGCGCTTGAATTTTATTGATGCGACATGGATGCAAGTGCCATTCCATCACACCTCGTGGGTGCGTGAAAGCTATCTGTATGGATGTGAACAGCAGCCGTGGGTCAAAGCCAAAAGTATTTTCCCGATTCAAAGTCTGCAGCGCCGTGCCAGAATTTTTAAGCATATCGGTACAAAACCGATTGGTTGGTTCTTGTTTGATCGAACTGAACCGAAATGTGAGCGCCGAGTGATTTGGCTGGATGAAGGCTGGACCCGACAAAGTTGTTATACTTGGCACGGTTGCAAATTTATTGTGCAAGAGACATTTTTACCTGCTTTTCTGCAGTATCTTCGCAAAACCAAATTGTGAAATTTTTGAAGGATTTTCATGGCTACGGTGCAACAGATTACTTGGCGTGAACGCTTAGAAGCTTATTATTATTTATGTCGTTTTGATAAGCCGATTGGTACTGAATTGGTTTTTTGGCCAACCATGTGGGCACTGTGGATTGCCAATAGCGGTATGCCAAGCTTAAGTATCCTTATCCCCATGATTTTGGGTACTATTTTTATGCGTGCAGCAGGCTGCGCAATTAATGATTTTGCAGATCGCAAAGTGGATGCCCATGTCGAACGAACCAAAACACGACCTTTGGCAACAGGCATCATTAGTGCGAAAGAAGCGGTATATGTGTTTCTAGTCTTGGTTTTGGCCAGTGCAGGTATGTTGTTGTTTTTACCCATAGAAACCTTTTATTGGTCTTTTGGTGCTTTGTTTCTTGCCTTTATTTATCCGTTCATGAAACGTTATACCCACTTACCGCAAGTATTTTTGGGTGCGGCATTTTCATGGTCAATTCCAATGGCGTATACCGCAGTCGGGGTAACGCCAGATTTAACCTGTTGGCTACTTTATTTCGGTAATCTGGCTTGGACGGTGGCGTATGATACGCAATATGCCATTACTGACCGTGAGTATGATTTAAAGATTGGGGTTAAATCTACCGCGATATTGTTTGGGCGATATGATATTCAAATTATTGCGTTGTTGCAGGTTTTGAGTCTAGTTTTAATCGGTAGTGCTCTGTATTTACAGCAGCTATTGATGCCATTTGGTTTATTGGCTTTGCTGATGGTTGCAGGTGATTTTATATATCAAACCGTCAAAACCAAAGATCGAAATCCACAAATCTGTTTTTGGGCATTCCGTCACAATCGCTGGGTGGGAATGCTGATTTTTATAGGAATCTTTTTAGAATTAACTGTTTAAAATGACTATGTGGTTAAAAGAGTGTCCTATACAGGGCACTTTTTTTATGCCTTAATCAATTTGCATGTAGTTTCATGCGGACAACAACAAAGATGAAAAGGATACTTTATGAAGCGCACAAAAATAGCGTTGGCACTGACATTTGCATTTTCGAGTCTGTTCTTAACGGCTTGCCATGACGATGATGATAATACTGCGCAGGACACTCAAAAAACTTACTTATATGAAGGCAATTATTCATTAGACACCATAGATAATTCTTCATCGATTAAAGTCATGACTTACAATATGACGAATCTGCAAGGGAAAACGGCAACAGCCACTGCCATGGTATTGTTTCCAAAAGCCATTCAACCTAAAGATGGTTATCGTGTTGTGGTATGGGAGCACGGTACAGTGGGGGGAGGTGATGGTTGTGCACCAAGTAAAAATTTACTGAATCCTCGCTTTAAGATTCTAGCGGATACTTTATTAGCCGCAGGTTATGTGGTGGTTGCGCCAGATTATGAAGGCCTAGGAACACCTGGTGTGCATCCTTATTTGAATTTATCGAGCCAAGCGAATTCTGCAATAGCCGCGGTGAAAGCAGCAAAAGACCATTATGGCACTCAATTAAATGGTGTATGGATGTCAATTGGTCAATCACAGGGTGGTCATGCATCATTGGGGACTGCTGAATTTGCCAACACTGATACAAGTTATAAAGGGGCTGTAGCTGCTGCGCCAGCATCAAGTTTAGGTCAAATTATTCAAATTTATATTGATCCTCAATTTAATTTAGATGCAAATGGTCAACCTAAAGCCAGTGGTCTAAATATTTTAGATGAGAAATTGCAACAAGTCCGTTATGCGGTTGCAAATAGCGTAATCACAGCAGAACAAGGTCAAGCGATGATTGATCAAATTGCTGATGGTTATGCGGAACTATTAGCATATGCTGCATTGGCGAGCTCAGGGATTAAAGCTTATCAGCCAGATTATGATTTAAAAACTATTTTTACTGCTGGTGCAGCTGATATTGCAGAAAAAGCCTACGGTCGTACAGGCGAAGATGGGGCATGTTTAAGCTATGCAGACCCTGATCGTGCAAATGGCCTGCAAGAACAATTTAAAGTCGGTGTTCTGGCTTTCTTGCAAGATCCGACACATCTTATTGCGCAATATGGTATTGATTTAAATAAAATTAAAACGGATCCAGTGGTTCAGAAGTTTTTGCTTGATAATCAGCCTGCAACCAATGCAACTGCTGAAAAAGTCATAAAAACTCCTGTGTTTATTATCCAAGGGGAGAAAGATCAGGCGGTATTACCTGTCGTGACTCAAGCTTTGTTTGCGAATATGAGAACGAATGCGACCAAGTATTTCCCGCAAAATGCTTATGCAGATGGATATCAACTGACGATAGTTCCTAATGCAACGCATACCCAAGCCATTGTGTGTAGAAATGCCGCAGCTGTAGATTTTATTCAGAGCAATATGCCTGCGGCTACTGGAATTGTCTTAACTGATGCTCAGAAAGATGCCAGTACCAATCCGCAATGTACAGGGAATTTCTAAGTTGTTTTCAGATAAATGCTTAGTTGAAAAAGAGTCTCATCATTGAGGCTCTTTTTTGTTATATTGTTGCGCATTTAAAGATTTTAGATTTGAGTAATCTTGTATGAGCCAACCTGAAGTGACTAAAAAAGCGTTGCCTTGGAAATTAATGGTATTGGGTCTACTCATTCCAATGTTTGTGATTGGAATGGCGTTTTTAGCAGCAAAGAGCGATGCAGAGAATAAAAAGCAATATGATCTAGAACGTGCAGAAATTCAAAAGCGGGTTGAGTTAAGGCAGCAGCAAGAAGCTGCTTCACAAGCAAAAAGCGAGTAGGCATAAATCCTTTCAGTTTTTGCAATAGGTTTTTAAAAAAAGGGTTGAGATTGACTATAGCTTGAAAACTTATACTTATTATTAGTTATGCTCTATATGATTATTTTGCATATCAATATAATAAAACAAGCAATAACTGTGAATAGTAAATCTCTATAATGAATATCAATTGTTGAATGTGTAATTAGCACGAATTAGTAAATCGGTGTTGTCGATGTCAATAAATGAGGAAAGACTTACTCATCTTAAACAGCTTGAAGCTGAGAGTATTCACATTATTCGTGAAGTAGCTGCCGAATTCGAAAATCCGGTAATGTTATATTCCATTGGTAAAGACTCAGCTGTCATGCTGCATCTTGCCTTGAAAGCGTTCTATCCTGCCAAACTTCCGTTTCCACTTCTGCATGTCGATACCGGCTGGAAGTTTAAGGAAATGATTCAATTCCGTGACAACATGGCGAAAACCCATGGCTTTGATTTGATCGTACATCAAAACAAAGAAGGTCGTGATGCGGGTATTAACCCATTTGACCACGGTAGCTCAAAATATACGGATATCATGAAAACTCAGGGCTTAAAACAAGCACTGGATAAGTATGGTTTCGATGCTGCTTTTGGTGGCGCAC
Organism: Acinetobacter sp. GXMZU3951; assembly: GCF_054457875.1. Classification (NCBI taxonomy): domain Bacteria; kingdom Pseudomonadati; phylum Pseudomonadota; class Gammaproteobacteria; order Moraxellales; family Moraxellaceae; genus Acinetobacter; species Acinetobacter sp. GXMZU3951. The sequence continues at coordinate 262,302 of NZ_JBTLFO010000002.1, forward strand.
GTCGTGACGAAGAGAAATCTCGTGCCAAAGAGCGTGTCTATTCTTTCCGTGACAATAAACACCGTTGGGATCCTAAAAACCAACGACCAGAGTTATGGAACTTATATAACGGTAAAGTGAACAAGGGCGAAAGTATTCGTGTGTTCCCATTATCCAACTGGACCGAGTTGGACATCTGGCAATACATCTATTTAGAGCAGATTCCAATTGTTCCATTGTATTTTGCTGCTGAACGTCCAGTGGTTGAGCGTAGCGGTACACTCATCATGGTTGATGATGAACGTATGCGTTTACACGAAGGCGAAGTTCCACAAATGAAATCGGTACGTTTCCGTACTTTAGGCTGTTACCCATTGACTGGTGCAGTTGAGTCAGAAGCGAATACCTTACCTGAAATTATTCAAGAAATGTTGCTCGCGACAAGCTCAGAACGTCAAGGTCGTATGATTGACCATGATGAAGCTGGCTCGATGGAAAAGAAAAAGCAAGAAGGCTATTTCTAAGCGTTACTCAGCATTCGGTTTCAAAGCATTTGTGGAGTTTGAGCAATGTCTCATCAATCAGAATTAATTAGCCAAGATATTTTGGCTTACTTAAAACAGCATGAACAGAAAGACTTATTGCGCTTTTTGACCTGCGGTAACGTCGATGATGGTAAGAGTACTTTAATCGGACGTTTACTTTATGATTCAAAATTGATCTATGAAGATCAATTACAAGCGGTTACGCGCGACAGTAAAAAAGTCGGCACAACCGGTGATGCACCTGACCTTGCCTTATTGGTCGATGGTCTGCAAGCCGAGCGTGAGCAGGGTATTACCATTGATGTGGCTTATCGTTATTTCTCTACTGAAAAGCGTAAGTTTATCATTGCAGATACCCCAGGGCATGAGCAATATACACGTAACATGGCTACGGGTGCGTCCACCGCTGACCTGGCGATTATCTTGATTGATGCGCGTTATGGCGTACAAACGCAAACGCGTCGTCATACCTATATCGCGAGCTTGTTGGGAATTAAGAACATTGTTGTTGCGATTAACAAAATGGACTTAGTGGAATTCTCTGAAACGCGCTTTGGCGAAATTCAAGCAGAATACCAACAGTTTGTAGCGCAATTGGATCGTAAACCAAGCAATATTCTGTTCGTACCAATTTCAGCTCTGAATGGCGACAACGTGGTGAATGCATCTGCAAATACACCATGGTATCAAGGTCAAACCTTGATGAGTATTTTGGAATCTGTCGAAATTACCCGTGATTCAAGCAAGAGCGAATTCCGTTTCCCTGTGCAGTATGTGAACCGTCCGAACCTCGATTTCCGTGGTTTCTGCGGAACGATTGCTTTAGGTGAAGTACACGTAGGCGATGAAATTGTAGCGTTACCTTCAGGTAAAAAGTCTACAGTAAAAGAAATCGTGACTTATGACGGTAACTTAGAGCATGCAATTGCGGGTCAGGCAGTGACTTTAACGTTGAACGATGAAATTGATATTTCGCGTGGTAACGTGTTGGTTAAAGCTGGTGAAGAGCCATCTTTGTCACGTAGCGTACGTGCTACAGTGGTTTGGATGAATGACCAGCCGCTTGTCAAAGGTAAGTTGTACAACGTTAAGATTGGTACGCAAACAGTTCCAGCCAAAGTCACCGCTATTAACTATCGCGTGAATGTGAATACGCTTGAACATACTCAAGTGGAACAGTTAGAGCTGAATGCAATTGCAGACTTAACCGTTGAATTTGATGCGCCAGTGGTGTTTGACCGTTATCAAGACAGCCGTTATACCGGTTCATTTATCTTTATTGACCGTTTAAGCAATGTCACGGTTGGTGCAGGTATGGTGGAAGCAGCGGTTGAATGGACTGCACATGCAAATCCTGTGTCTGCTGAAGACCGTGCAGCTCGTTTGGGTCAAAAACCTGCGACCGTCACTGTAACTGCAAAAGCGCTTGAGCAAGCTCAAGTCTTGGAAAGCTTGCTGATTCAGCAAGGTGTGGTTGCAATTGCCAAAGCAGGCTTAACGGCTGAACAAGTGGCGTTGTTGCGTGAAACAGGTGTAGTAATCATTACTGACCTCGCTGATACAACTGATGTGAGTTTTACTGCTGAACAAGCGGAAGAACTGGCAGAGCAAATTGTGAAATTGGTTCGTTTATAAGATCCAATGCTAAAAAACCCGCCAAATGGCGGGTTTTTTATGTGCTGAACTGCAGCTTATTTAATCAATTTTTTGAGCGAAGAGTGTGGCAAAGCGCTGTTTAATGCGTTGACCCTGTTCATCGGTACGATGCAGTTCACCAACATTTTCATTGTATTTTAGAATTGTCCAATCTTGATAATGTGCTTCCAATTCACCCGCTTTGAAGCTAAAAGGGAAATCAGGCTGGACCGGATAATCATCACTGTCCATGGCGCAGACAATTAAGTTATATCCGCCTGATTTTGTGGCTTGCTGCATTTGAGCAATCAAAGGTGGAATTGTTTTGGCTTGTAAAAACATCATGACCACGGTGCAATAAATAAAATCATATTGCTTTTGAATCTGTTGATTTAGATTCAAATCCCGCAGTTGAGTATGAATATTACGAATCTGCTCCGCCTGAATAATTTGCTCTAAATGTTGCATACTTTGCGGATTCACATCCCAAGCATCCACTTCAAAGCCATGCTGACTTAAAAATAGGGCATTACGTCCCGAGCCGCAGCCGACATCTAGGGCTTTACCGCCTTGCAAAGCAGGGAGGGCTGCTATTATTTCTGAATGAGTGGGGGCGAGCTGATATTTTTGTGTGAATAATTCATCTGCATGGCAATAAAAGCTGAGTTGGCATTCAATATCGGGGCTAAATGAGACAATGCGATGCCAGACTTGGGGTTCGATGAAAGGGGGTTGTTCAGTTACGCTAAAATGTTGATTGGATATCACATCACCCTGCTCACTGAGTATAGCGAAATCGAGTTCACCTTTTAAAATATGGAGTCTTGCCCATGTGCCAGGTTTGGTGTTGTGAGCTTGCTGAAAAGCGGGTGGAATGGTGTCGTGCTTCCAAATAGGCAGTGATTTATAACACAGCAGTGCTTGCATATAGGCATCCTTATATTCCGAGCTTTAACTCAGCAAAAAATTATTTTGAATGATGTTCTCAATCTGATATTAGCGTGATGCCGCTAAAAATAAAAACAGCGACCGAAGTCGCTGTTTTAAATTATTCACATCATTAAGCTTGTTGAATACCTGCAACCAACCAGTCTTGGCTTGAGCCCGCAGGTTTAACAAAGTGCCAGATTTCGGTAAAGGGTTGTGGCAAGCTATTAAGATCTTCGCTCACAGTACCAGTAAAGCGAACGCTGACCACATGTTGACCATTTTCAGTTGCAGAATCCGTCACCATAGCATTCAAGTTAGAAAACTCAGCTACATCTTGATCACGATTTGCCATAATGTCGTTATACATCGACTGATAAAGATCAGGTGTTAGATAACGGCGAATTTCTTCAATATTGCTCGCGGTATTCATCGATTGAATATGATTAAAGCGTTGACGTGCAATACGTAAGAAAGCAGCAGGTTCAGTACCATCTGGAAGCTGATTACCACTGTTGGTATAGGCTGTGCCAAACGGAGCATTGCTTACAGGTGCTTGAGTTGCAGCACCACCACCGACGGATTGACCAAAAATATTGGTGTTATCTGCTGCGGTACGTGGTGCGGCATTGGCTTGACCAAATGGCGATGCAGGTTGACCGCCATTATTCGGTGCATACGGATTAGTAGAGCTTAGTTTTTTTTTTGCGCCCATCTTGCGGAAAATGAAGAAGGCAACAGCAGCAGCAAGTAAGATCCAGATCCAGCCAGGAATTCCGCCTTTCTCTTCTTGAGCGGCTTCAGCTTGACTTGCTGAACGATCATCTGCAAGCGCATTGGCAGCAACAGCACCAACAGCAGCACCCGCTACACCAGCAGCAACCATAGTACCAACACCTGGACCAGATTTTTGCGGTGCAGTTGCAGGGGCAACAGGTTGTTGTGCAGGAGTGGCTTGACGAGGTTGTTGATAAGACTGGCTGGAGGTTGTAGAACGGCTCATGCCATGACTTTTACCACTACCAGCACGTTTAGCTTCTGCTAAAGGTGCAACCAATAACATCGCTGCTAAAATACCTGCAACTAAACTACGCTGTCGAACTTCCATTCAATTTTCCTATAAAAATAAAAATTAGCGTTGTATTTATGCAGGCTTTTGTTGCATTTTTCAATAAGAAAACACAATTTTTTTGTTTAAATTTGCACAGTTAAATTTTTATGACCTGCAGACTTACTCTGCGAGATTCATGGCTTCAGTCAAGGCTTCATGTAATCGGGCAACTGCAATGATCTGCACCCCAGCAATGGCTTTTTGCGGTGCATTAGCGCGTGGCACAATAATATATTTAAACCCATGTTTAATGGCTTCTTTTAGGCGTTCCTGACCATTCGGTACTGGGCGAATTTCACCGGACAGTCCGACTTCACCAAATACAGCCAGCTGCTGTGGAAGAGCTTTGCCACGGAGGCTGGAAGCACAAGCCAAGAGTACCGCTAAGTCTGAGCCTGTTTCGGTAATTTTTAAACCGCCCACGACATTCACATAAACATCTTGCCCAGAGGTTTGTACCCCACCATGACGATGCATCACAGCCAATAACATGTTTAAACGGTTTTGTTCTAGTCCGAGTGCTACACGACGAGGTTGTCCATGTGCATCATCGACCAAAGCCTGTACTTCGACCAAGAGGGGGCGTGTACCTTCACGGCTGATCATGACAATAGAACCCGGAATGGCTTCATCATAACGGCTTAAGAAAATGGCTGAAGGATTGGCGACTTCACGTAATCCTTTATCGGTCATACCAAAGACACCGAGCTCATTAACTGCACCAAAACGGTTTTTTACGGCACGAATCATGCGATATCTTGAGTCAGACTGACCTTCAAAATAAAGTACACAGTCCACCATATGCTCAAGTACACGCGGTCCTGCCAAAGCCCCCTCTTTGGTAACATGGCCTACAAGAAATAGTGCAGTGCCACTATTTTTAGCAAAACGGGTTAGCAAGGCCGCAGATTCGCGAATTTGCGAAACACCACCCGGGGCAGACTGTAAGGTTTCCGTATAGAGGGTTTGAATGGAATCCAGAATCGCAACCGCGGGGCGTTCCTGTGCCAGTACCTCGCAGATGCGCTCGACGCAGGTTTCCGCCATGACTTTAAGTTGATCCGTTGGCAAATCGAGACGCTGTGCACGAAGTGCGACTTGGGATAAAGATTCTTCACCTGTGACATAGAGTGCAGAACTTTTCGCTGCTGCCATATAAGTTGCAGTTTGTAAAAGAATGGTGGATTTACCAATACCCGGGTCACCACCAATTAAAACCACGGAGCCTGTGACTAAGCCGCCACCGAGTACGCGGTCAAATTCACCAATACCTGTGGCAAGACGAGTTTCATGCGAAACAGACACTTGATTTAATGTAGTGATGCTGGCAGCTTGCCCTGCGTAGCCGCCTCCAATTTTAGGTTGAGCGCGATGTGTCACAACCGGTTCAACCTTTATTTCAACCAGACTATTCCACTCGCCACATTCAGAACATTGTCCTGCCCACTTCGGATGGTCGGCACCGCATTGCTCGCAGCGGTAAACAGTTTTAATTTTTGCCATAAATAAAATTGAAAATTTTGTATAAATTAGATAAAAAAGAGTTATTACGAATACAATTAAAAGCGTCTGTAGTATTTCTTAAGGATTAAGAAGGAAAGACAAGGTTCGTAATTCACTGGTTAAAGGGAAGTGCTCAGAAAAATAACATGATATAGGACTTTTACAAGTAAGAAACACTGTGTTTTTGAGTCAATATATTTGTTGAGTTCACTTTTTCCAAGGAAGGTGTTTGGGTGTTTGCTTATTTATTGTCATAACTTAGTTTTAGAATGGCATAGATATTGCTCCTGCTCAAACAAATGAAAATTTAGCGGTTGCTCTATTTTCAAATTATATAAAAAGGTTGATGTCTATGAGTGCAGCAGAAATTGTTGATTGGGTAAATGGTATTATTTGGAGCAAGGCTCTTATTTATTTATGTTTAGGGGCAGGCTTATTCTTCTCTATTTTGACGCGCTTTGTACAAGTGCGTCAGATGAAAGAGATGGCGAGATTACTATTTAGTGGTTCTTCCTCCGAGCAAGGGATTTCCTCGTTTCAGGCACTTGCCGTTTCACTTTCGGGACGTGTTGGTGTAGGTAACATTGCGGGTGTTGCTGCCGCAATTGGCTTTGGTGGTCCAGGTGCTGTGTTTTGGATGTGGGTGGTGGCATTTTTAGGTGCGAGTACCGCCTATGTGGAATCAACCTTAGGTCAAATTTATAAAGTTGAATATCAAGGTCAATACCGTGGTGGCCCAGCATTTTATTTTGATAGAGGCCTAGGACAACGCTGGTTAGGTATTTTATTCGCCATTGCAGCGATTGTATCTTGTGGTTTGTTCCTACCGGGGATTCAAGCCAATGCGGTCGGCAATGCCTTTACCCAAATTACAGGTGAAGGTTCAATTGTTTTTGGTAATGTCGGAACATTTAAACTCGTTGCTTTGGTGGTGATTCTGACTTTATTGGCGGTCATCATTTTTGGTGGTATTAAACGTATTGCGCGTTTTGCTGAGTTTGTTGTGCCATTCATGGCGGCAGGCTACATTTTAATGGCGCTTGTCATTGTCGGAATGAATATTCACGAACTTCCGGGTGTGATTAAACTGATCTTTACAGATGCGTTCACCCCAATGGCGGGTATTGGTGCAGCCATTGGTTGGGGGGTTAAGCGTGGTGTTTATTCCAACGAAGCAGGTCAGGGTACAGGTCCACACGCAGCGGCAGCAGCAGAAGTGCAACATCCTGCACAGCAAGGTTTTGTACAAGCATTTTCGGTGTATGTCGATACCTTATTTGTTTGTTCTGCTACAGCCTTCATGATTTTAATTACCGGTATGTATAACGTACAAGGTACTTTAGAAGCGGGTCAATTTATTGTTCAAAACATTGGTGCAACGGTTGAAATTGGTTCACCAGCATTCACCCAAATGGCAGTGAGCACAGTATTCGGTGGCTTTGGTCAAATCTTTGTGGCTTTAGCGGTGTTCTTCTTTGCTTTCACTACGATTGTTGCCTACTACTATATTGCAGAAACCAACATTGCTTATTTAAGCTACATCACCAGAACACCTTCACTATTATTCATCACCAAGTGTTTCATCATGATTTCGGTTGCTTATGGTGTAATCAGTGCAACAGGTTATATCTGGGGCGTTGGTGATATTGGTGTAGGTTTAATGGCATGGATTAACATTATTGGGATTATCTTGACTTACTTTGTCTGGAAACCAACCATGAAAGCGTTGAAAGATTACGAGCAGCAGCAAAAGGCAGGCGTGAAAGAGTTCACTTTTGATCCAGTCAAACTCGGCATTCGTAATGCAACCTATTGGGAAGAACGTTTAAAGAAAAAACAGAACAACCAATAGAAAGTTAGCTCACGAACATTTAGTAAAACTTAAAAGAAGCAGCCGAATCGGCTGCTTTTTTTACGAACAATTGTAGAAAATCTAGAACTAACGTATCAAAAAAGTGCATTGTGTTGCATCAATCTAGTGCGTATTATCGGCGCTAATTGTATAAGGCGTGAATGCTGAACGATACAGATATAGTTGTTTAGCTTAGATTGACCCAAAAACTTACATAGCGAAGGCATGCTTAAAAATAGTGCAAATGTGTAATTTGGATTAATTTGGTTAAAAAATCTTAAAGGATTATTAGAGAGTTTCTATCACGATGTTAAATCAAAACTCGAATGAGTCCGCTGCGCAAGGCGAACTCCATCGTAGTTTGTCGAATCGACATCTACAACTGATTGCGATTGGTGGGGCAATTGGTACAGGCTTGTTCATGGGATCGGGAAAAACCATTAGTTTGGCGGGTCCTTCGATCTTATTTATCTACACGATTATTGGTTTAATGGTGTTTTTCGTAATGCGTGCATTAGGAGAACTACTATTATCAAATCTGAAATATAAGTCATTCATTGATTTTTCCACGGATCTTATCGGTCCTTGGGCGGGCTATTTTGTCGGTTGGACCTACTGGCTGTGCTGGATCACGATTGGTATCGCTGACTTATCCGCGATTATCTACTATTTGCAATTTTTCAATAATGGACTGCCTTTTAGCCCAGTTGAAGGGGCAATGATTAGCGTCGCAGCGATTATCTTCATTATGGGGCTCAACCTAATGACGGTAAAACTGTTTGGTGAGCTTGAATTCTGGTTTGCCTTGGTCAAAATTATTGCGATTGTGGTACTGATTGCTGTTGGTTTGTGGATGATTTTCACGGGCTTTACTTCAACTTCAGGCGAAGTAGCGTCATTTACGCATTTATGGGCCAATGGTGGGATGTTCCCGACAGGTATGGAAGGTTTCCTTGCTGGTTTCCAAATTGCCATTTTTGCCTTTGTCGGGGTGGAACTGGTCGGAACGACAGCAGCAGAAACCAAAGATCCAGAGCGCAACTTGCCAAAAGCAGTTAACTCAATTCCCGTTCGTATTATTATTTTCTATGTATTTGCACTGATTATTGTGATGTCGGTGACGCCATGGAATAAGATCAACCCAGACGTGAGCCCATTCGTTAACTTGTTCAGTCAAGCGGGTATTGCGGCAGCAGCAATTATTATGAACTTGGTGGTGTTGTCTTCGGTGATGTCATCGATGAACAGTGGTGTATTCTCCACCAGTCGTATGTTGTTTGGTTTATCTCGTGAGAAACAAGGACCAGAAGCATTTGGTCATTTGAACAAGCGAGCTGTTCCGGCCAATGCCTTGTATTTCTCAGCAATCTGCTTGTTGGCAGGCGCAGCATTACAGTATTTTGTTCCGAACACTGTTGAAGCCTTTACGCTGGCCACCACCTTGTCGACCATTCTGTTTATTTTGGTGTGGTTAATGATTTTGTGGAGCTATCTGGTGTACTACAAAACACGTCCAGATTTACATGCCAAGTCGACCTTTAAATTACCGGGTGGACCATTGACCTGCTGGATCGGAATCGTATTTTTTATTGGTATGATTTACGTGTTATCACTTGAACCAGACACCATGAAAGCCCTGATGGTCAGTCCGATTTGGCTGGTTATTCTCGCAATTGGTTATTTTGGTTTTTATAAACCTAAACATAAATAATCAATTTGTGTTTGTAAAAACGTCAGTTTAAAACTGGCGTTTTTTTATGTCTGGCGATAATCTCTAGCGTTTAATGCTTTGGTCAATGCGTTGATCGGGTTATACTTCGTTAAAATTTGAGATAGGTGGTCAGATGCGTCGCGTCATTTGCTGCATAAGTGTATTGGTCTTGGGCTCTTCATTAATCGGTTGTGGTCAATCGGGTGCATTGCAATTACCAAGCGATTCAAATTATGACAAACGTGCAAAATATTTGTTATATCCAAATGTAGAGTCTGGTCAAAAAACTGAGCAAGTTGAATCGACCCAACCAGCAGATCAGCAACCTGCTACACAAAATCAATCATCTACACCTTAACTTGTCACTGAAAGGACATCTTCATGAGTTTTACCCGCATTAATGGGGTATTGCATGCAGAGCAGTGTTCTCTTGAACAGCTTGCACAGCAATACGGCACGCCACTGTATGTGTATTCAAAAGCAGCTTTTGAAAAGCATTTCTTAGACATGGATCGTGCTTTTGAGTTTATCGATCATCAAATTTGTTTTGCGGTAAAGTCGAACTCCAACATTGCGGTACTGAATGTATTGGCCAAACTCGGCTGTGGCTTTGATATTGTGACTGGCGGTGAGTTGGCGCGTGTTTTGGCTGCGGGTGGTGATGCCTCCAAAGTGGTATTTTCTGGTTTAGGTAAAACTGAAGCGGATATTCAAAAGTCATTAGAAGTTGGCATTGCCTGCTTTAATGTCGAGTCTTATGCCGAATTAGACCGAATTCAGAAAGTGGCTGCGGCATTGGGTAAAAAAGCCCCGATTTCATTGCGTGTCAATCCAGACGTGGATGCAAAAACCCATCCTTATATTTCGACAGGTTTAAAAGAAAACAAATTTGGTATTCCATCTGATACGGTATTTGAAACCTATCAATATGCGGCAAGTTTACCCAATTTAGAGATCATCGGGATTGACTGCCATATCGGTTCGCAATTAACCGAAACGAAACCGTTTGTGGATGCCCTTGATCGCGTCATGTTGATGATTGAAAAACTCAAAGAATTGGGAATTCAGCTCAAACATATCGACATTGGTGGTGGTTTAGGTGTGACCTATAAAGATGAAGTGCCGCCTACCGTTTTTGAATATGCCAATGCAATGAAGCCCGCTTTAGAAAAATTGGGCCTAAAAGTGTATATGGAACCGGGACGTAGTATTTCTGCTAATGCAGGTGTATTGGTGACTAAGGTGGATTTATTAAAACCAACCAATCACCGTAACTTTGCCATTATTGATGCAGCGATGAACGATTTGATCCGTCCTGCGCTATATGAAGCATGGATGGATATTCAACCTGTGACTCCGCGTAGCGATGTTGAAACACTACAGTGGGATGTGGTGGGTGCCATTTGTGAAACCGGCGATTTCTTGGGGAAAGAGCGTGATTTAGCCCTGCGTGAACAGGATACTTTGGCGGTCTTGGGTGCTGGTGCATACGGATTTGTGATGAGTTCAAACTACAATACCCGTGGTCGTGCTGCTGAAGTTATGGTCGATGCTGCTGAGTCACATCTCATTCGTGAGCGTGAAACAGTTGAGTCACTTTGGGCAAACGAACACTTGTTGCCTTAAGGAGTCAGGGAATGTTTTTAGAATTTACTAAAATGCATGGTCTGGGTAATGACTTCATGGTGATTGATTTAATTAGTCAACGTGCTTATTTAGATAGCGTTACCATTCAACGTCTGGCTGACCGTCATTTTGGCATTGGTTTTGATCAGTTATTGATTGTTGAACCACCCGATGTACCTGAGGCCGATTTCAAATATCGTATTTTTAATGCCGATGGTTCGGAAGTTGAGCAATGTGGTAATGGGGTACGCTGTTTTGCACGTTTTGTGCATGAGCGCCAGTTAACCACTAAAACCAAAATTAAGGTACAAACCAAAGCGGGCATCGTCGAGCCGGAATTGGGTCCGAATGGCTGGGTGCGCGTAAACATGGGTTACCCGAAATTTTTGCCACAGGACATTCCATTTTTAGCCGATCAAGCTGAAAACTTGTATGATCTCGAATTGGCAAATCAGCAGCAGATTACAATTGACGTGGTCAATATGGGTAACCCACATGCGGTGACCATTGTGCCAGACGTCATTACGGCTGATGTGGCAACGATGGGGCCACAAGTCGAGTCACATGCTCGTTTTCCAGCGCGTGTAAATGCGGGTTTCATGCAAATCATTGATGAAAAACATGCACGTTTACGCGTGTTTGAGCGGGGTGTGGGTGAGACTTTGGCCTGTGGTACAGGAGCGTGTGCTGCTGCTGTATCGGGTATCCGCCGTGGTTTGTTAGCGAATCAAGTTGAAATTGAACTGGCGGGTGGCAAGTTGCAAATTGAATGGCGCGATGGCGATGTGGTCTGGATGACGGGTCCAACAGCAAATGTCTATGAAGGCCGTATCGATTTACGCTATTTCCAAGGCTAAGTTTATTTTGAAAGAAAAAAGCACTATCAATAAGATGGTGCTTTTTTATGGATGAAAATCGGCTATGCTGAGTTAAAAGATCAATCTATTCTTGACTATAAGTGCATGCCAAAATTAATTTTTCTCCCCGGCGCATCTGGAAGTACAACTTTTTGGACGCCATTAATTCAAGCTCTTGAAAATCAGCATCCGAAACAGGTGATTGCGTATCCGGGTTTTGCTGAAGAGCCAAGCCAGCAGTCGGTTTTTGACTTTGCCAGTTTGTCCGATTTTGTTCTGAATCAGATTCAGGATGAATGTATTTTGATTGCCCAATCCATGGGAGGGATTTTTGCCGTACAGGCCGCGTTAGCCCGTCCAGATTTGGTTAAAGGCTTGGTACTCATGGCAACCTCAGGCGGAATCGATTTATCACGTTTTCAGTTGCAAGACTGGCGAACTGACTATCAGCATCAGTATGTCAATTATCCAGACTGGTTTGTCACGACCCAAATTGATTTATCTCCGCAATTTGAAAAAATTAAGTTGCCCACGCTGTTGCTATGGGGCAATCAAGACCTGATTAGTTCCGTGGCAGTCGGTCAAGCCTTGCAGCAAAAATTACCGCAAGCAGAACTGCATATTATTGACGGGGGTGATCATGCCTTTGCCGCACAGTATGCGGCCGTGGTTGCTGAACATTTAAAGCCTTACTTATTCAATTTGACTTAAGATCATAAGGAGCAGTGCCATGGTTGAGGACGCTCAGCAGCTTTTAGCCATGTGGTTGAAAGCGCGCGAAATCCAAAATCAATCTCAATTGACCTTATTGGCTTATGAGCGAGATGTGGGGGACTTTTTACAATTTTGTGCGCAAAAGAAATTAATGCTGCAAGATGTAGAAACCGCAGATTTACGCGAATATTTGGCGGTGAAAGTTGAGCATCAGCAGTTGAGTTCTAGTAGCTTGCAACGACTGCTGTCGGCTATACGCCAATTTATGAAATGGGCGCAGGAAGGGCAATATCTGACCATGAACCCTTCCGATGATTTTCAGCTAAAACGTCAGCCACGCCCACTCCCCGGAATGATTGATATTGAAACGATTCAACAGATTTTAGATCAGGCTGAACCTGAAAAGGAATCCGATAAGGAATTATGGCGACGTGATCGAGCCATTTTAGAGCTGCTTTATTCCAGTGGTTTACGCTTGGCAGAGATTCAAAGTATAAAAATTAAAGATATTGATTTTAATCGTCAATTATTACGCATTACGGGTAAAGGCAATAAAACTCGTGTGGTTCCGTTTGGCTCTAAAGCGAAAACAGCACTCATGGACTGGTTGGCCTTGTATCCCCAATGGCAGGGTGATTTTGTACCGGATGCACAGGTGTTTATTACCCGTAAAGGTAATCCGCTAGGTGCACGACAAATTGAAAATCGGGTCAAATTTCAGGCTCAACGGGCAGGCGTAAATGTCGATTTACATCCACACTTGTTGCGACACTGTTTTGCCAGTCATATGTTGTCGAATAGTGGAGATTTGCGGGCAGTACAGGAAATGTTGGGACATAGTAATTTAAGTACCACGCAAATTTATACTCATGTCGATTTTGACCGTTTAGCTAACGTATATGATCAGGCTCATCCTCGAGCGCAATTCAAAAATCAGACATAATTTGCAGCTATGCTATCGAAAAAAACCTCTCCAATGTTGCAAGGGCTTTGGTACAAAACTTGCTAAATACAAGTTAGAGCCGCATGGGAGGTTTTTGTACTATTGTAGAATAATAAAAAACCAGAAGATAACGTATAAGTGTCGTGTGATAACAGAAATTGATGCACACGGCTTGGTTTAATTTTAAAGGGTAGAGGATTGCAGACCATGATTGCCAACATACAAGAAAAATATGAGCAGCTGAACGAAGTGCAAAAGGAGATTTTTGCAGGCTATGGTTTGCGTCAAATTAAGCATTTTATTGAATATTGCTTACCAGAAGTTCAACCGCTGTTGCCTGAAAACTCAGTGATTGATGGTATTAATACCTCAGGTATGGTTCAAGCCACGCAACAAGACACGCAAAAGTGCTATGTCTGGAATGGCACGACATGGGATGTTTCTGCCAGCCATCTACCGATTATGGATACGACACAAAATTTTCAATCGGTCTGGGAAATTTTTACTTTGTCCAATTATGAGTTGATTGAACTCAGTCATGTTCATCGAGATTTTTTAGGTCATGCCCATGTTTGAGCGCAATCTACTGCGCCGAATGGAATAAAGGACATGTTTTTGCAAGCTACTGTCTGCTGGCAGGGCAGGATGTAAGAATTCCTGTTGATACTGCATACCTAGACGCTGTATTACAGCTTGAGAGGGATGGTTTATTGATGCAGTGAAAGCCACAACTTCATGAAGATGCAGTGTTTGAAATGCAAAATTCAGTGTAAGTTGTGCTGCTTCAGTGGCATAGCCATAGCCCCAATACTCTTGAGCGAAACGCCAACCCATTTCAGTACACGGGGAAAAGCAAAATTGATCGGGCTGATAATGCAATCCTGTCATGCCGATTTCAATTCTACCGCCCAAAAACCCCAGCCTTGTGCTGTAATTAAAGCTTGTAACTTATCAATGAGTTGATCACTTTCAGCCCGAGATAAACATTTGGGGAAATAACGCATCACGGCTGGATCGGCATTGAGCTGATAAAAGGGCAAACGATCCGATTCTTGCCAAGGCCGTAAAATCAAGCGGCTACTTTCAAGTTGCATCTGCATCAAGTCCCTTATAAATCTTCTAAAGGCAACTGAAAGCTTTGTTTAATAATTTGGCTTGGTAAATCGGTCTTAACGCTGGTAATGCCATTTTTCTTGGTTAAATGAGTCGACTGAAATTTGCGATAGCTTTCTAGGTCTGGCACCACCACTTTCAGCATGGCATCACATTCACCTAAAATAATATAGCATTCCATGACCTGAGGCAGTTCCTTCATGGCTTCAATAAAACAGTCAATGGTTTCAGCATCCTGACCGACCAGCCAAATGCGTGAAAATAAAATCAGTTGAAAACCAATTTTTTGTGGATCAACTACCGTGGTGTAGTTCTGGATCACTCCTGCTTCTTCTAACAGTTTGACTCGACGTAAACAAGAAGATGGGGAAAGTCCGACTTCTTTAGCTAAATCATTATTTTGAATCCGACCATTTTGTTGCAATGCTTGAATGATACTTTTATCAATGCGATCTAGCTTGATTAAAATATTCTTGGAAGATGGTTTCATAAAGTAGAATTAAATTCGAAAAATAAATCTAATTATAGAATATTTGCAATCCTATTTTATATAAATTCGCAGATACTAATTTTCACTTTCAGTCTATCTGGGAAAGGGAAAAGGATATGTCTGTATATTTACTCTTTGCGTTGACCGTTTTACCACTAGTGTGTACCCCAGGACCTGACATGCTGTTTATTTTTTCGCAAGTCATGGCGAAAGGATTAAAGGCCGGCATTATGGCGACTTGGGGCGTGTGTATGGGATATATGGTGCATTCGGTCTTAGTTGCCTTGGGGATTGCAGCAATTCTGGTTTCTTTTCCGATGCTATTTGAAACAATTCGCTGGTTAGGGATTGCCTATCTTTTATATCTTGCTTTTAGTTTGTTTCGCGCAGTCTTTAACAGCAAAGCCTTGCATGTGCCTAAAGCACAAGCAGGGAGTCCGATTGCTAAAGGATTTTTAACTTCGTTGCTGAACCCGAAAGGCATGCTGATTTATTTTGCCATTTTGCCGCAGTTTATGCGCAATGCAGAAAATACCGTGACACAAGGATTAATCTTATCTTTTATTTTCATAGGCTTATGCCTTGTGGTGTATACCGCTTTAAGTTTTGTGATTGCTAAAATTACGGCAAATGCTCAATTAGATGCCAAAAAACAAAAATGGGTCGATGCAGGTTCAGGCGGTTTATTGATGCTGGCTGCAACATGGTTAATTGCGCATTAAGTCGAACAAGCATGCTGTGATTCATAGCATGCTTGTTTTGCAGAAAATCTTAGCGTCATGCCGATCGGATATTCATGCTGTTGAACAGCAAGCTTAAAAATTTGAACTGGATCTTTCAAACATCACTTTGCTGTCAAAAATGACAAGATCAATACAGTTTTAACTCCCATGAGAATGTCGTATATAGCGCCAATCAACTTAAGAATTTTCAGAATTGATCAGAAATAATTATGAGCTAAATAAAGTAAAAAAATAATAAAAATCAATGCATAAAAATAGTACGAACCCAGCTGGGTTTTAAAATGAAATTGGATGCAAATAAAACTTTGAACGCTGCGTTCAGCCATTTTTACGCATTTTTACTCTTGATTCGGCAATTGTGACTTGACCGAAATGCCATACGCATTGCAAGATAGGACACCTAAAAAATTTTAAGTGAAGAGTTAGTTTAACTTTTCTCAACATTTACTTTTGCTAAAACAGCCGAGGATTACATGAAGGCTCTTGTTGCTGTAAAACGTGTGGTTGATGCCAACGTTAAAGTTCGCGTTAAACCGGACAATAGTGGGGTAGACCTTACTAACGTTAAGATGTCAATTAACCCATTCTGTGAAATCGCAGTGGAAGAAGCGGTTCGCTTAAAAGAAAAAGGAACTGTTTCAGAAATCGTTGTTGTTTCTATTGGTCCTAAAGAAGCTCAAGAACAAATTCGTTCTGCAATGGCACTTGGCGCTGACCGCGGTATCCTAGTTGAAGCTGATGACAGCCAACTTGGTGCTCTAGAAGTTGCTAAAATCCTGAAAGGTGTTGTTGAAGCTGAACAACCACAATTAATTCTTCTGGGTAAACAAGCGATTGATGACGACTCTAACCAAGTTGGTCAAATGCTTGGCGCACTTTTAGGTGCAGGTCAAGGTACGTTCGCATCAGAAGTTAAAGTTGATGGCGACAAAGTACAAGTAACTCGTGAAGTTGATGGCGGTTTACAAACTGTTGAATTATCACTTCCAGCAATCATCACTACGGACTTACGTTTGAACGAGCCACGTTATGCTGCTCTTCCAAACATCATGAAAGCGCGTAAAAAACCGCTTGATACTAAGTCTCCAGCTGATTTTGGTGTTACAACGACAACTAAACTTAAAACAGTTAAAGTTGAACCACCTGCTGACCGTAAAGCTGGCGTACAAGTGAAATCTGTAGATGAGCTTGTTGAAAAATTGAAAAATGAAGCGAAAGTGATCTAATACAGAAGGATAAAATCATGAGTATTTTAGTTATCGCTGAGCACGACAACAAGACACTTAACGGTGCAACTTTAAACGTTGTTGCTGCTGCACAAAAAATTGGTGGTGATATCACTGTATTGGTAGCTGGTGCTGGTGCACAAGCTGTTGCGGATGCTGCTGCAAAAGTTGCAGGCGTAAGCAAAGTATTACTTGCTGACAACGCTGTTTATGCAAACCAATTGGCTGAAAATGTTGCTGCTTTAGTGGCTGACATTGCTAAAGGTGGTTTCAAACACGTATTGGCGGCTTCTACCACCACCGGCAAGAACATTCTTCCACGCGTAGCTGCACTTCTTGACGTCAGCATGATCACAGACATTATTGCTGTTGAATCTGCAAATACATTCAAGCGTCCAATCTATGCGGGTAACGCGATTGCGACTGTTCAATCTGACGAAGCGATCATTGTTGGTACGATCCGTGGTACAGCGTTTGATGCTGTTGCTGCTGAAGGTGGTGCTGCAGCGGTTGAAGCTGTAAGTGAAGTTAAAGATGCGGGTATCTCTAAGTTTGTTGCTGAAGAGATCGTAAAATCTGAACGTCCAGAATTAACAGCTGCGCGTATTGTAGTTTCTGGTGGTCGTGGTGTGGGTTCTGGCGAGAACTACCACAAAGTACTTGACCCATTAGCAGACAAGCTTGGTGCTGCTCAAGGTGCTTCACGTGCTGCGGTAGACGCTGGCTTCGTTCCTAACGACATGCAAGTGGGTCAAACAGGTAAAATCGTTGCTCCTGACTTGTATATCGCTGTCGGTATCTCTGGTGCGATTCAGCACTTGGCGGGTATGAAAGACTCTAAAGTGATCGTTGCGATCAACAAAGATGAAGAAGCGCCAATTAACGCGGTTGCTGACTACTGGTTAGTGGGTGACTTAAACACTGTAGTGCCAGAATTAGTATCTAAAATCTAATAACTGAACTGCTGTAGTTTAAAAAACGCCCTTTACAGGGCGTTTTTTTATATTGATGCCTCAGTAGTGATGGTATTCGTGCTGCTTTTTGCCAGCTTGAAAGTTACGACCTGTGATAAATCAAGCCGCTTCAAACATGAAATCTTCATTTTTCCTTCTTATAACTTATATAAAACAAGCATTTAAATCTTTTTACACAACGCGGCACACCGCATGAAACTTTAGCTTAATTTTCCACTTAAATTAACGCCACTTATTGTTTAAAAAAAATACGATAAATAAAGGAAAACTAACGAAATTAACTCATCTAATTCACCACCTAAAAGTGATAAAATATGCTAAAATTTACGGCTGTATTTTAGTTTTTTAGCTCAATTTCCTGAGTTAAATTTTTGCAAGATTTAAGATATATAAATGCGGGCAGAACATCTGCTTGTATAACAAGGAGTATGCATGAGCGTATCGGAAATTAGACCGATTGCCATTGAGGATGAACTCAAGCACTCGTATTTGGACTATGCAATGAGCGTGATTGTATCGCGCGCTTTACCTGATGTACGAGATGGTCTAAAACCTGTTCATCGTCGTGTGCTTTATGCAATGCACGAATTGGGTAATGACTACAACAAAGCGTACAAAAAGTCTGCCCGTGTTGTAGGTGACGTAATCGGTAAATATCACCCACATGGTGACTCTGCTGTTTATGAAACTATTGTTCGTATGGCGCAAGACTTTAGTTTGCGTTACATGTTGGTTGATGGTCAAGGTAACTTCGGTTCTGTAGATGGCGATAGCGCTGCTGCGATGCGTTATACCGAAGTACGTATGCAAAAATTGACCCATGAGATTTTGGCGGATTTAGAAAAAGATACCGTTGACTGGGAAGATAACTACGACGGTTCTGAGCGCATTCCTCAAGTAATGCCAACCCGCATCCCGAATTTGCTGATTAATGGTGCAACCGGTATTGCGGTAGGTATGGCGACCAATATGGCGCCACATAACATGACCGAAGTCGTGAATGCTTGTCTGGCGTATGCTGATGACCCCAATATTAGCATTGAAGGTTTGATGCAGCATATTTCGGGTCCAGACTTCCCTACAGGCGGCATTATCTACGGTAAATCAGGCATTGTTGATGCTTACCGTACTGGTAAGGGGCGTTTGCATATTCGTGGTAAGTATCATTTTGAAGAAGATGAGAAAACCGGTCGCATCACGATTGTCTTTACTGAAATTCCTTATCAGGTGAACAAGGCGAGAACCATTGAGCGTATTGCTGAATTGGTGAAAGAGAAAAAACTGGAAGGTATCTCTGAGCTTCGTGACGAATCAGATAAAGAAGGGATGCGTATCGCCATTGATTTAAAACGTGGTGAAAATGCTGAAGTTGTGGTGAACAACTTGTTCTTGCATACCCAACTTGAAAATTCCTTCAGCATTAACATGGTCTGCCTAGACAATGGGCAACCAAAGTTAATGAATCTTAAAGATATCATTGCGGCATTTATCCGTCATCGCCAAGAAGTGGTGACACGCCGTACCATGTTTGAATTGCGTAAAGCACGCGAACGTGGCCATATCTTAGAAGGTTTGACGGTTGCGCTAGCCAATATCGATCAAATTATTGAAACCATTAAAACTTCTGCCAATCCTGCAGAAGCGCGTGAGCGTTTACAAGCGGGTGAGTGGGCAGCGGGTAGTGTGGTGGCCTTGCTCGAAAAAGCAGGTTCAATTTCTATCCGTCCAGACGAAATTGAAGGTGAAGATCTAAATCGTCCATTTGGTTTAGATGGTCAAGTGTATCGTTTGTCGCCAACTCAGGTGGGGGCGATTCTAGAGCTACGTTTACATCGTTTAACGGGTCTTGAGCAAGACAAACTGCATGCCGAATACACAGAGATTCTGGGACAAATTGCTGAATATACAGCCATTCTGAATGACTTTAACTTGCTGATGACAGTCATTAAAGAAGAATTGGCGTTAATTCTGCAACAATATGGCGATGCACGTCGTACTGAAATCGTGGAATCACGCGTTGACTTCTGTCGTGAAGACTTGATTCCTGAAGAGCAAGTGGTATTAACCGTTTCACAAACTGGTTATGCAAAAACGCAGCCGTTGTCTGACTATGCGGCACAACGTCGCGGCGGACGTGGTAAATCTGCAACTTCGATGAAAGAAGATGATTACATTCAACATCTGATTGTGACTTCGAACCATGCAACAGTGTTGTGCTTTACCAATGTCGGTAAAGTGTATCGCTTGAAAGTATTTGAAGTTCCACAGGCGTCACGTGGGGCAAAAGGCCGTCCAATGGTGAACTTGTTACCATTAGAAGCTGATGAAACCATTACCGCTATTTTACCGGTGATTGATGCACCGAAGAAATTTAAAGACCGTTTAGCGGACTTTAAAGCCTATGTCCGTGCCAACGTGGTGAAACTACGTGAAAACAGTGTTATTGAAGCACATTATGAAGCCTTAAAAGCCTCATTTGATGAGCTTGCCGCTGATGCTGATGAATTGTCGGATGGCTTGCGTAAGCAGTTAAAAGAGTTGGGCGTAGAGCTTTCTGCAACAGATTTAGATGATGAAATCGTTGCCGAATTTGCGGAATTGGTCGAAAACCTGCGTAAAAACTTCTTTGTCTTTATGGCAACGGCTTCAGGTACAGTCAAACGTGTAGAGCTGGAACAATTCAGTAATGTTCGTTCAAACGGCTTACGTGCAATTGAATTGAACGAAGAAGATACCTTGATTGGTGTGGCGATTACCGATGGCGAACAGCAAATTATGTTGTTCTCAAATGAAGGTAAAGCCATTCGTTTTGCTGAGACGGATGTTCGTGCCATGGGGCGTTCAGCCAAAGGCGTGCGCGGTATGCGTGTGACGATAGGCTCAACGCAGGCTGAAGAAGCTGAAGAAGTGGATTCGGATGAAGATGATGCAATAGATGCCAGCTTTATTAGCCGTATTGTTTCTTTAGTGGTTGTGCCTGAAACAGGGGAAGTGCTATGTGCTTCAGCCAATGGTTATGGCAAACGTACACCTGTCGATGACTTCCCAACCAAGAAACGTGGTGGTAAAGGCGTAATTGCCATTAAGACCTCAGAACGTAATGGTGAATTGGTTGGTGCAGTGGCAATTGATGAAACCAAAGAACTGATGCTGATTTCGGATGGTGGTACGCTAGTCCGTACCCGCGCTTCTGAAGTTGCACAAACAGGTCGTAATGCACAAGGTGTTCGTCTTATCCGTTTAGGAGAGGATGAAACATTGGTGGGTGTTGAAGCAATTGATGCTGTAGAAGAAGATGATATTGAAGCTGTTGAATCGTTAGTTGCTAATGAAACTTTAGTGGATGATGTAACGCTTTTTGATGAAGCTCAGGATGAATCAGATTTGAATGAATCTGAAGAAGACTAAGTTTGATCTCTCAGAAAAGGACGCTACGGCGTCCTTTTTTTGTGCATAGATTCTAATAGAGCTTCATGTTGTGAGCTTATGATGATGGAGTCATTGAGAAATTCATGAGCAAAAGCAAGTTTGATATAAAAATTATACAACTGTATGAACTTTGCTTTTTATATACTAGCCGCAGTGAATTGAACCCATAGGTTGAAAATGAAAGCAAAGCTTCTCTGTTTTAGCGTCATGTTGGCACTGGCAGGATGTGAACTTGGACAAAATCAAGATGCCATACCGAATCCGAGTCCTGAACAAGAAAAAGCAGCACAACAAGCTTACGAGGCTTTTAAGCAGGCTGATTTTGACCAACTTTATCGCTATTTTGAACCTGAATTAAAAGCCGATTTTATGCAGCATGAAAATGATATGCGTAAATTTGCCAAAACGATTCCTCAGCAGGCCATAACCAATCAAAAAATCGTTTCCAAAAAAATTGAAACGGAAACAGATAAACCCAGTTTATATAAAGTCAGTTATGAGTATGCTTATGGCAATAAAAACCTAGTGCAATATGATGTCGGGTTCGATCAAGCGGGCGGAAGTACTAAAATTCGTGCATTTGATGTGAAGGTCTTTGGGGCTTCGACCAACTAAACAGCTTATTTTTGTGCTGCTAAGTATGTACTTTTAATAGATCCATAGACTTAGCTGGTTGATCTGGCGCATGATTTGCTTAGCATTTGCTACGGCTTAACCGCCAATAGCTCAAGAGTAAGCAAATTGCCGCAAATGTGGCTAAATAAATCAGTTTAGGGATCACCATTGACGTTGGGACTCCCATTTGATTGAGTTGAATAAACATTTGAATGGCTTGGGTTGAAGGCAAGCTTAAACCCAACAGTTTCATCCATTCCGGCATGGCTGCATGTGGCCATGCTGCTCCTGAGAGCAAAAATAAAGGAATTGAGGTAAAGACAATCACATGCCCAGCACGTTCAGGAATATCCAGAAAGGAGGCCAGTAATAGGCTGAACCCGATCACACAGCTCATGTAGATGGGTACGGCAAGCAACATGCCGAAGAAATTGCCACCGCGAGGGTAATCATACAGCCAGAAGGTAAAACCAAATAAATAGAAACAACCGAGGCAGCCAATGGTCAAGATGGCTGCAAATAAGCCCCAAAACTCTACGCTTTTAGTTTTCCAACCGTTATTGCGATATCCCGCTACCAACATGCATACACCTAAAACAATGGTCTGATGAATGATTAATGGTGCAATCGCTGGGAAAATGTAACTGCCATAACCCGACAGAGTATTGAACAAAGGTATTTGGTGAATCGAAAGGGCAGGGGGAAAATGCGAAATCTGCCCAAACTTTTCCGTGTGTTCAGCCAGTGTATTTTCAATTGCTGTGGCGAGTCCTAAGCCAATCTGTTTGGTTCTTAAAAAATAGGCGGCACTCAGGTATAAGCCTACACCGCCCACTTCACCGCGGTGTAGGCTATTGGAGAGATTGTCAGGCAATAATAAAATACCATCTGCGTGTTGCTGTTTGATCATGGCTTCAGCTTCAGCAAAATTGCCTGTTACTGCACGTACCTGAATATTGGGGCTATGACTGGCCGCATTAATAATATTTGCAGTCAGTACACTTTGCTCTTCATCTACAATGACAATCGGTAAAGCTTCGGCATGTTGTGCTTTATACGCCGTGGGATAAAAAAAGCTATAAAAAAAGACCGAAAGAATCATCGTAGTTAAAATTGAACTATTTTTGGCAATATCCCGAAAGGTCTTCAGATAATAGGATAAAAATAGTTTAAATCTGTGCTTCATACCTGCACCTCAATACGACGCTTTTTGAGTAAAAAGAGGGAGGCTGCATAATAAAACAGGCAGTAAAATGCCAAAATCAAACAGGGCCATAGCGAAAGTTGTACTGGACTACCAATCACCCATTGTTCTGTTTGTAATTTTGCATAAGGGGTATAGGGAATAATATTGGCCCAAAACTGGGTAAAAACAGGGGCATTGTTTAATGGTAGTGTTACACCAGCAAAGCTTAAGGATGATCCCCCATAAACCGCAATAAAACCAAAGGTTTTTGATAGATTATTGGTAGCAAGCACCACGGTGGCGCTGATACAGGCATAGGCAAAATAAAAGAGAAACTGAGCAAGGAGCAATAGGGCTAAATTGCCTGCAATAAACCAGCCACGAATTTCGATTAACCAGAACATCCATAGCCAGGTCCAGAAACTAAAGATTAAGACATAGGTCAATAATTTACTCAGTAAAGCGGTCCATAGATTAGGCACATCTAACCAGAGCCGTGATGGTTGAAATTGAAATTCTTGTCCAATTGCAAAGGCAACACAACAGCAAAGCAATAAATGTAAAACCGCAGGAAGGACAAACGGTTCTAAATAGAATTCGTAGCTTAAACTAGGATTATACAGCGGAGAAATTTTTACATTCGGCGTTGGAAGTTCTATATAGGGGAGACTATTGGCTAAATAATGTTGCCCCATATAATTAGCCATGCCTTGTAGAGTACTACTGAGCATGGCTGATGAAATAGCATTGCCGACACTGAAATAACTTTGATTGAAGGCAATCGCGATTTCGGCATCTTTGGCATTCACTAGGCGTTGTTCAGCACCTTCTGGAATCAGGACATAACCCCAAATTTTAGTTTCATTGAGCAGTTGCTCAACCTGATGCGTATCTGAGCTTATGCTATAAATGGACAAGCTTTGATTGTGTGTTAAATATTTTTCAATATTTCGACTCAGACTGCTTTGATCTTGATCAATAATGGCAATCGGTAAATGTTCAGGCTTGCCTTGCGCAAACATGCAGCTAAATAACACAATCACCAACAGCGGGGCGAGTGTAACTAAACACAAGTCCCACTTATGGGTCGCTAAATAGCGCAGTTCACGCCAAAAACCTGACCACATCAGGATTGCTCTTTGACTTTAAAGATCACACTCATTCCGACTCTAAGATCGGCAATCGGGCTGATCGGCGTTAAGTGTAATTTGAAACTCCGAATATCATAGCCACTCGTTTGTCGGGTGGTTTTGATTGTGGCAAATTCACCTTCAGCATCAATACTCTCGATTTTAAACTGCGCAGTTTTATTTAAAGCAGGAATGTAACCGTCTAATGTCTTGGCTTGATAGACTTGGGCATACTGATCTTCCCGAACATTCAAACTCACCCATTTTTCATCATCCAGAATGATACTCATGACCGGTACACCCATCGCGACCAGTTCAGACACTTTGCCGTAGGTTTTAGAAACCGTACCTTTCACTGGAGAAAATAATTGGGTTTCTGCTTCCAGCGCGTTGGCTTCTGCGACTGCCGCTTTGGCAATTTCAACTTGAGCATCAGCCGTCGTTTTTTGTTCACTGGTACTGCCACGTTTGGCACGGGCATATTGCTGGTACGCTGCTTCAGTCAGCTGACTGGCTGACTGTGCTGCTGCCTGCATTTCGTCACGACGTTGGCGAGAGATGACACCTTCTTGATACAGTTTGGCACCCCGTTGATACGTTGTTTCAGCTAAATTTTGTTGGGCTTTCATGGCTTGCCAATTTGCATACAGGGTATCAATATTTTCCTGTTGTGAACCACGATCTGCTGTGGCTTGTAAGGCCAAAGCCGATTGTAGGCTGGCCAGTGTCTGTTGTTTTTTCGTATCAATTTCGGGACTGTACAAACGCACTAAGGGCTGATTTTTCTCGACTTTTTGCCCATCATGAACGTAAATTTCTTCAATGCGGCTCGGAATTTTGGTACTGATATGTAGTGTTTCGGCTTCAACACGACCCTGAATTTCAACCATTTTCGGTTGATAGCTTTGCCATAAGCCAAAGGCAATTAAACCCAGTAATAAGATGATTGCCACACTCAGCGCGATTTTAATTTTTGCCGATTTTGAGTTTTGAGCAGGTTCTGGCTTTGGTGTGGATGAGGCATGTGTTTCAGTATTGCTCTGTTGTTGCTCCATCATATTTTCTGAGGGATTACTCTGCTCAGCGTGTTCAGACTGTGGTGGCGTTGGCAGCTCTAATGAGGAGGCATTGCTTTCTTGATCAGGTGTTGATTGATCTTGATTCATGTAGGTTCCCCATTAAAGTTAACGAATAAATTGAGTATTGTTTTGATGGACATAGCTTTGGAACTCAGCAATTGAGCCGTGGCTTTGTAATAATGTGGCCAATGACATCACATATTTGAAAGCATTCAACGCCATTTCCGATTTTAATGCGCTAATCATATTTTGCGCATCAATCACCTGTGTGGCAGTGCCCATGTCCTCTTTAAATGACAGCATTTGTATACGTAAATTTTCTTGTGCAGCCAACATATTCTGTTGCAGGAGTTGATGACTGTGCTGGGCAGATTCCAGTTCACTATATGATTGATAAATCATATTTTCGATTTCTTGTTTGGTCCGCGCAGTGCTTAGCTCAAGGGCATAGCGTTGTAATTCAGCTGCTTGCACATTTTTTTGTTTATCAATTCCTGAAAATAAATTGTATTGAGCCGCAACCCCGACAATCCAATTCTGATGTTCATCTAAACTATATTCACCAAAGGCAAACAGGGTCGGTTTTTTCGCTGCGGATTCCGCTTGGACTTTGACGCCTGCAAGCTCAGTATCCTTTTGTAGTTTTTGTAGCAGTGACGATTGTTTGGGATAGCTTGCTAACCATTGATCAATCGAATAATTTTTGACTGTATTCACAAACAGCGGGGTCGTAAGTTCCGTAACTTGGCTACGTTGTAATAAATTATTAAGCTGAAATAGGCTGGTACGTAAATTGGCTTGTGCATTTTGCATGAGTCGATCAGCATTGTTTTTTGCCACTTCAAATTGCATGCGTTGCCCTTTGCTGATGAAGCCTTGTTGTTCCAGTTTCAGGGCATTTTGATAATGGGTTTGCATCGCCTTAAAATTTAAACGGCTTGCATTGAATAATTGCTGTTGTAGCTGGGTATTAAAATAGGCCTGAATAATTTCGAAGCGCTGAAGGTCTTGTTGCTGTTGATTATTGATGACACTCCGTTCGGACTGAATTTTTGCCATCTGTTTGGCACTTGAGGTTAGTCCACCCGTATAAAGCGGCATAAATACGGATACAGTGGGACGGACCACCTGATCATCTAAATTTATAGTGGCTTCATTGGGAATTAAACTAATCCCGCGATCTATGGCACTACCGACCCCGTCTTTTAATGTGTCCGTAACACCACTGGGGATTCCACTATTATTTTGCCATTGATCAATTTGATTATTTACCCCTTGAGTCAGGGTGTGATCGAGATTGTTTTTGAATGAATTTAGGGGCACATCCACTTCATTATGAAAGGCATAAGCACGAACATTCAAATCCAGACGTGGCAGGCCGAGTCCTTTCACTGCTTCAGCTTGCAATTGTGCCGATTGTTGTAAGGCTTGAGCCGCTTGTGTGTTATAGGACTGCGTCAGCATGCTCTGTTCCGCTTCAGTATAGCTGAGTGGTTGGGCATAACTTGGAGTCAGGTATAACAAACCTGTACACAGGCAGATAAAACTCGGGAAAACAGGTTTCATGGTAAGCGTTAATTTTCTTGGTTTTAATTGAAAACGCTGTGGCATTCATCAAACTCGCATGATCGTTATCAGCAATTATACCGATCTTAATTTTATGGGGGTAAACGACCGCGTTTACATTTTAACTTTGACGGACGCTAGATTCGTTATTCTGCAAAGTTATAATACGGCAAATTTATACTTTTTAAAAAATGACCTAGATAAAAATACAAATGATTCAGTATATTCCAAATCATCAATACAATATTGTAATGCCATCAGCACAGATGAGCATTGATCAGGCATTAGATTTATTTTATCAGCATCATGGCTTTGCTCCGATACTACCCGAACAAGAACCCTGTACAGTCCATGTTTATAATGGCTGTTTATTGGTGCCTTTGCCAAATATTGGGGTCAGGCATCGGTATCTCAAATATCATGACTTACATCATATTTTAACGGGCTATAGTGTGGGCCGAATAGGTGAAAGCGAAGTCAGTGCCTGGGAGTTGGGCACGGGGTCTATGTTTAATCATCCCATACTCGGGGTGATGAATTTAATTGCGCTTTCCACAGGTTTTTTCTTGCAGCCGAAGCGAATGTGGTCGGCCTTTCAGCGGGGCGTGTGGAGCCGGAATTTATATGCGCCATCTACGCGTATCTGGATTGATGTGCATGGCGATACGCAGCTGACCGATTTGCGTAGCCAATATCTCGCAGATTCCTCCATGAAAAAAACTCACTTTATTCGTACCGTGGAGTTTTGTATTTATTTACTTCTGGCTTTTTTGATTCATGCCGTGGTGGTTATTCCAGCGTTAATTGTACGTATAGTCAGCTACTTAGTGGCTGGAGAATCTTTAATAAAAGCCATACAGCCGAAAAGACGTAGCGATCTTTATTGATGTTTTGACTTTAAATACCCGATAGCATTGAAATATTTTCAGGATAATTTACTGCAAGCCTGAGCAAGATATGATTAAATGCCATCATTTTATTGTGTTTCACCTCTGAAAGGAAAAATCATGCGCGCGTACAATTTCTGTGCTGGTCCTGCTGCATTACCTACTGCCGTTTTAGAAAAAGCTCAACAAGAAATGTTGGACTGGCATGGCAAAGGGTTGTCCATTATGGAAATGAGCCACCGTAGCAAGGACTATGTTGCGGTTGCTGAAAAAGCAGAAGCGGATTTACGCAAGCTTATGAACATTCCTGAAAACTACAAAGTGTTGTTTTTACAGGGTGGGGCATCCTTACAGTTTTCTGCCATTCCATTAAATTTATTGGGTAAAAATAATAAAGCAGACTATATCCATACTGGCATCTGGTCTGAAAAAGCGCTGCAAGAAGCACAGCGTTATGGCGATATTAATGTCATTGAAGCCGGTACCAAAATTGATGGCAAGCTTGCTATTACAGCGCAAAGTGAATGGAATTTGTCTGCTGATGCAGCTTATGTTCATTATGCAGATAATGAAACGATTGGTGGTTTACAGTTTGCTTCAATTCCAGAAACCGACAAGCCTTTAGTTTGCGATTATTCATCAAGCATTTTATCTGCGCCTTTAGATGTGTCGAAGTTTGGTCTCATTTATGCGGGTGCGCAGAAAAATATTGGTCCAGCAGGTTTAACCTTGGTGATTATTCGTGATGATTTACTCGATCAAGCGAAACCTGAAATTCCAAGTTTACTAAAATATTCTGCTCAAGCGAAAAATGATTCGATGGTGAATACCCCAGCGACTTATGCGTGGTACTTGTCTGGTCTCGTGTTTGAATGGTTGCTAGAAAATGGCGGTGTTGATGCCATGCAGCAAGTGAATCTGCAAAAAGCAAAATTACTGTATGGCTATATCGATTCAAGTGATTTTTATGCAAACCCGATTGCAGAAGCTAACCGTTCAATCATGAATGTGCCATTCACTTTAGCCAATGCTGATTTGGAAAAATTATTCTTGAAAGAAGCGGAAGAAAACCATTTATTGAATTTGGCAGGTCACCGTTCAGTGGGCGGTATGCGT
Organism: Acinetobacter sp. GXMZU3951; assembly: GCF_054457875.1. Lineage (NCBI taxonomy): Bacteria > Pseudomonadati > Pseudomonadota > Gammaproteobacteria > Moraxellales > Moraxellaceae > Acinetobacter > Acinetobacter sp. GXMZU3951. The sequence goes on from NZ_JBTLFO010000002.1 coordinate 291,259, forward strand.
GCAAGTATTTATAATGCAGTTCCTTTAGAAGGGGTGCAGGCATTGGTCAACTTTATGGATGACTTTGCCAAACGCAACGGTTAAGCCCTATATGTGAAAAAACCCATCTGAATAAGATGGGTTTTTTATTTTAACTGTGCAATTAAAGAATAAACTGATGCAGAATATAAGCAGATGTCATCATGCCGAAGACAAAAAAAATGCATGACATGGTGTCTAGTTGGTAGCGTTGTTCAAGTTGTGTTTCAACGCTCTGTAAATTTTCTTCTTGTACGATTTTCATAGATATCTCGTTCCGATCTATATTATCGTTAAATCCTATGGCTTGTTCATATTATAAGCATAAAAAATTGATTAAATAAAGTACTAATTGTCATGAGTGAAAAAATCAGTCCGATTTTTAATTTAATCTTCGTTGTGATAAATGATAAACGATATTTTTTATAAATATTATAATAACAAACTGTTTTTACTTATATTTTATTGTCTATCGATATTGATGGTTAAATAAATTTAAAACTGTGGATAACCGATTATAATTTGAATTTAAAAACACAATTAAAATAAAAAACTGTGGATAAAATATAAGCAATAATATTTGAAACCGTATTTTTAAAACCCTCAAAATACAAAAATGGGATGTAAGTCACAGCTTTGTGAGCTTCATCCCGTTTGCATGTGCTTGGGTACAGCGCCAGCTAGTTTTGTGTGTGAATACTCACTTGCACCCAAATGTTGCCGCGTATGTATTGACCAATATTAAAATGTTTATATTGTTCATCTTTCGTGGCAATACGAATTAGCGTTGCTTCCTGATTTTCATCATGAATTAACGTGACGTCATAGAGCGTATATTCTTGTCCCATAAATTGCAGACTGGTTTTGCCGACGATATTGCCTTGGAACCAAGCTTCATCTTCTTGTCCCATTTTCTCGCCATACAAATAGGCCACCATTTTCGAGAAATCAACGGTTACAGGCGCTTTATCATCTTCACATTTTGGTTCCCAAGCATCAATCTGTTCTTGGAGGTTGGCTGGTGCAATCCCATTATTGGCAGCCAAAATGTCATTTAAAGCGCGATGGTGTTTAATTGACGCAGGGTCATCTACCACCAGTTGCTCATGCTCAGATACGGCTTCCAGCTCATAAGCCCAAGCATTCAGTTGCACTAAATAGGACTGATCTTTTTGATATTGATCATGATTGACACTGTATAAGCTATCAAACGCATACACGACACTATTTTCCCCAAGGTTTAATTGCAGCACTGCTTGGGTATTGGATTTGCAGCTAATGATGCGTTCAATAGAGGCTTTAACCTTATACGGGCTCTCAAAACTTGGAAAGGCGGTTTTTACTGCTTTCGGTTTATTATTTTCTACAGCAATTACTTGGCAGAGTTGCACCTGCTCTTTGCTGGGTCCTTGAATAAGCCATACAGAGTCATCCATATCGCACTCGTCACGACAAAGCCCCATTGGCATAATCGGTGCATCGAGTGCCAGACCTAACCATTTGGGAACTTCAGTGGTTGGATTTTCTGTGAGCAAATTCCAATGCTCGATATGGCTGCCGAAGTTTTGATCTTCAATGGTGATCATTTCAGGTCTGTTTTGATTTTTCATAAGCACAATTTTGAATGTTCAGTGGCTTTACTCTATTTAATCGAGGGTTATTTTGATATTTCAAGTCTATCTGAATGAAAACAGGCATAAAAAGTAAATGAATCAAACTGAAGCTCAGTCAGAAGCGTGAGAAATTCAGGTCAGTGAGTTAAAAAATTGGACTTTTATGTGGCTGTGTTTCTTCGCTATAAAAATATACTTTTCAAGTATATTTCTGATTTAGCTCCGTGTGAGGCTGCGGTTTTTGTTACACTGGGCTGTCCATTTTGAATGATGAAGGTGCGTGTGCTGCCATTTAAACTTTGGGTCGATGCGGATGCATTACCAAAAATTTTACGTGAAGTGATTCTACGTGCTTCGGATCGCTATCAACTTGAAGTTACTTTTGTTGCCAATCAAAATGTCGGTATTACACCTTCGGTTCGGATTAATTCCATCCAAGTCATGAGTGGTGCCGATGCGGCCGATCAAGAAATTGTTGATCGCATGCAAGAGAATGACATTGTTATCACGCAAGATATTCCTTTAGCAGCTCAAGTCATTGAAAAAGGCGGTATTGCAATTCATCCTCGCGGTGAAATTTATACGACGGCCAATGTTAAAGCTCGACTGCACTTACGTGATTTTATGGACACCTTGCGTGGAGCAGGGGTACAAACAGGTGGACCACCGCCAATTTCTGAGCGTGATAAGCGTGAGTTTTCTAGTAGTCTGGATCAAACCATTCAGAAACAAAAACGTAAAACCAGCAAATAATTGGATTTCAATATGCCCTCCAAAGCCAATCTTATGTCGACCTATGCCTTATTGGTATTTATTTGGGCGACCACACCCTTGGCGATCGTGTGGAGTGTGTCGGATTTACATTTGTTGTGGGCCTTGGTATTGCGATTTTTTATCGCGCTACCATTGGCGCTGCTGCTGGTTTATGCGCTAAAGGTTAAATTTCCCTTCGATCGTGTCAGCTTACATAGCTATCTGGCAGGGGCATGCAGTTTTATTGGTTCGCAAATTTTCACCTATCTCGCGACCCAATATTTGTCCTCTGGTATGATTGCTTTAATGTTTGGTTTGGCCCCGATTATGGCGGGCTTAATTGGGCGATTTGCTTTTCACCAGCATTTGCATCGTCTGCAATGGTTAGGGATGACGATCTCAGTTACTGGACTGGCCATTATTTGCTTTACGGGTGGACAACAGCATGTGCATCCAGTCGGTATTTTGTTGATGCTGCTGAGTGTGTTTATTTATGCTTTGTCGATGTTTTGGGTGAAGAAAGTCAATGCACCACTCAATCCAATTGCACAAGCCTCAGGTTCTATTGTGATCTCTACACTGGTAGCGGTGTGTATTATTCCCTTTATTTGGCAATATGCACCGACGCATATTCCGCAGCTTAAATCACTTTTGGCTTTGTTTTATACGGTAATCATGGCATCACTGGTTGCGATGTTCTGTTACTTTAAGCTGGTGCAGAACTTACAACCCACAACTATTTCATTAACCACGGTCATGACGCCGATTCTGGCAATGTTAATTGGCGCACTGCTCAATCAGGAAATGCTGTCGTTTATGGTTTTTGTAGGTGCTGCTATTTTATTATTTGGACTATTTATTTATTTTTATCGGGATTTAAAAGCGAGCCGAGAACTCGCTCTTAAATTGAAATTACAAAAAAATTCAGGCAAGCCTTAATCTTTAGCCTGTTCGAGGTTAACACATTCTGCTAGTTTGACCCGGTCTTGTGGATGTAGGGTAATAAAATAGGCGCCTGTACGGAATTTCCCTTTGCCTTCATCACGGCTATACACCACTTGCGCTGTTGCCGCGATATGAAAGAAGTTTTCAGGATGACTTAAAGTCACATGAATATAAGTGCCTTCTTGAATTTCGCGATCGCAATAAAAGCTTAATCCGCTTTCTGAAAAATTGACCTGTTCTGGTACAGGTAACATGGATTGTACAATTGCATCGTATAAAGAACCGGTAATCAGGTTTAATTTTTGGTTGAATAAGGATAATATTCGAGCAATTTGTTGATCTTTTTCAGTTAATTGTTCTAATTCGTAGTTTAAAGCCAGATCAAATTGATCTAATTCTGCGAGTAGTAGAAAATAGCGGGGCAAGACAAAATTTGGATCGTAAGGATCATTAAGAGCAACATCATCAGAAATAACCTGATAGTTAATTCGCAAGGCAGCATCGATACGTGACATTACGCGACGTTCCGCTGAGGCGCTTTGATGCTGTAAATTTTCCATAATGTATTACCTCGGACTAGATGGTATGTTTAAACCAATCTCGCTGTACATCGGGTTAAGATATACTCGCGCACGGCGTAGCAACCACTTTATTTCTTTTATTGCTCTGGTCTCAATGATCGGTCTCACCTTAGGTGTGGCTGTTCTGATTACAGTTTTATCTGTAATGAATGGCTTTGACCGCGAATTGAAAAACCGTGTACTGGGCATGATACCTCAAGCCACTGTTTCATCAACACAAATTTTAACAGATTGGCCTGAACTTGCAAAAAAAGTTGAGCAGCATGAACACGTTAAAGGTGTTGCGCCGTTTACTCAATTACAAGGCATGATCACCGCGCATGGTCAGGTTTCTGGCCTTATGGTGACAGGTATTGAGCCAGAATACGAGAAAAAAGTCTCGATTATTCAAGACCACATGGTTGAAGGTAACATAGACCAGTTAAAAAAAGGTGAATTCGGGATTGTTTTAGGTAAGCAATTAACGGATGCCTTAGGTTTGGGCTTGAATGATAGTGTGACCTTGGTTTTACCAGAAGCAACGCCATCGCCTGCGGGGGTGGTACCACGCTTTAAACGGTTTAAGATTGTCGGCATCTTTAGTATTGGGGCAGAAGTTGATTCTATGATGGGTTATATCGCCTTGAATGATGCTTCGACCTTATTACGCCTTCCGGATGGTGCACAGGGCATTCGCTTGAAATTGGATGATATTTTTGCGGCACCACAAGTCAGCAATGATATTGTGCGTGAATTGCCGGGCAATTATTACGCTTCAGATTGGACCTATACCCACGGTAATTTATTTAGTGCCATTCAGATGGAAAAGGCCATGGTGAGCCTGTTGCTCTTCCTGATTGTTTTAGTGGCTGCATTCAACATTGTGTCTTCACTGGTAATGGTGGTAACGGATAAAAAAGCAGATATTGCAATTTTACGGACTTTGGGTGCTTCACCTGCCACTATTACCAAAATCTTTATGGTGCAAGGTACAGTCATTGGCGTTGTTGGTACGCTCGCGGGTGCCGTATTGGGTATCATCTTTGCGACTGGAATCAGTGGCTTTATTGATTGGGTCAATACAGCATTAGGTCTGCATTTATTTGATGCGTATTTTATTAACTATTTACCGTCATATCTGCGATGGCAAGATGTGGTGATTATTGTCAGCTTGTCTTTAATTTTGAGTTTTCTGGCGACCATTTACCCAGCCTTACGTGCGGCAAAAATTCAACCAGCGGAGGCTTTACGTTATGAATAACGTGGTATTAGAAGCCAAAAATGTCGTGAAACATTTTACCGATGGAAAATCTACGGTCGAAGTGATTAAAGGACTTTCCCTGAAAGTACATGCAGGAGAGTTTATTTCGATTGTCGGTTCAAGTGGCTCAGGTAAAAGTACCTTACTGCATGTCTTGGGCGGATTAGACCGACCGACCGAAGGGCAGGTTTGGCTGAATGGTCAGCGTTTCGATCATATGGGTGAAGCTGAACGCGGTTATTTACGTAATCAGTATTTAGGTTTTGTCTATCAGTTTCATCATTTGTTGCCTGAGTTTAGTGCATTGGAAAATGTTGCTATGCCTTTGATGTTGCGTGCAGGCACGAATTATAAAGAAGTTAAAGAGCAAGCCGAATATCTACTCAATCGTGTCGGTCTGTCTCATCGTTTAACCCATAAGCCGGGTGAGTTGTCGGGTGGTGAGCGTCAGCGGGTTGCACTTGCACGTGCTTTGGTGGCTAAACCTGCGTTAATGATGGCCGATGAACCAACCGGTAATTTAGATCGTCAAACGGCGGTGAAAATTTTTGAATTGTTGAGTGATTTACGACAGGAATTCAATATGGCAATGCTGATTGTGACGCATGATGAGCAATTGGCTCGGGCTGCGGATTCAGTCTTACATATGCAAGATGGAATCTGGGTTGACGCTTGATTTACTGGAATAATCGTCTTTAACTTGAAGCCCACTACGGTGGGCTTTATCATGTGCACCTTATATAAAAACATCATGAAAATAATAAATGTATATTGCACTGATCGCATGGATTTTAGGTACAGCAGCAATAGGAAAAGACTGGGCTTTAACGGACTCGAGTTGTGTGATCTTCGGAGTATGTACGGTCTTTTGCTATGCTTTTAAATACAAATGTTCTCGATTTCGACCACAGTTTACGCATTTTGCTTCGGTTATATTTCTAAGCCTGTTTAGCTTTAATTGGGCATATTTACATGCCAATGATGCCCTACATCAGAGAATGGCGCTGCGCGAGTTGATGCCCAAACAGACTGAAGTCGTGGTCTATGTTCACTCTTTGAATCAGATTCAGCCTCATCGTATACAACAACCGATCGTCGTACTAAATAATCGAAAGCAACCTGTGCAATGGTTAGCTTATCTTTCTTCTAAAGACCAACATCCACTGGAACTGGGGCAATATTATCGATTGCGTGGGCAAATTCTGCCTGCACATAGCTATGCGATGGAAGGTGTTTTTGACCAAGAAAAATGGTTCTTGCAACGCAACCTGATGTCCGCTTTTCAAGTGCAAGCGGTACAGCGGTTGACCAAGCAGCAAGTGGAATTATTGGGGCAACAGGCGTTTGTTAAAGCGCAACAGCGATGGTATGCCCAATTCTTTTTAGCGATTGAACAGCAGAGATTAAATTTACGCAATATTTTACATCAAGCAAAGCTGCAAAATTCGGGGCTACTATTGGCGTTATTGACCGGCGATGAAAGTTTATTGACCCCTGATGTTGAGCATTTGTTTCAAGGTCTAGGCTTGAGTCATTTATTGGCTATTTCTGGGCCACATGTCTTGATCTTTGCTTTGATGCTGTGTTGGGCTTTACATCACGTCATCGTCCGTTTTATGCCAATATGGTATTTGCGAGTTCCTAAACCTTATTTATTAATCCTTCCTTTCTGTTTCGGGGTGTTCTTATATACGGCTTTGGTCGGATTTGAAATTCCGGCGCTAAGAACATTGCTAAGCAGTATCCTTATTGCGTTATTTGTTTTGTTCCAGTTGCCTTTAAGACCTGTGCAGGTCTTGCTGCTGAGTGCGGCACTATTACTGTATTTCGATCCGTTTAGTATTTTATCGGCCGCGTTTTGGTTGTCTTATGGCTCATGTTTAATCTTGTTCAGAATTTACCAGACTCTACAGCAGCACCCTGTACAAGCTATACCATCAGGTTATGGGCAGTTCAAACAAAAGTTGGCATTGCTCTTTGAATCACAATGGAAAATCTTTCTTGCTCTATCGCCACTGATGTTGATCTTTTTTCAGAAAATTGTCTGGATTGCACCATTGAGTAATCTGATCGCCTTACCGTGGGTGAGCATTTTGGTGGTACCTTTAAGTATCTTGGCGGCTTTGTGTCTATGGCTATGTCCTGCATTTGGACTTTTACTGTTCAAACTGAATGATATCAGCCTGTCTGGCTTAATAAGTCTATTACAGATGTTAGAACTTTTATTTGGTTCTAGCGTTCAAAATGTGGCCATAAGCTGGATTGGTGTCTTGGGTTTAATCGTGGGATTAATCATCTTGTTTCTACCACGCGGAGTCATTCCTAAAACTTGGGGGATTGTGTGCTTTTTACCAATCTTTATGTTGGATCAATCGCAGCAACCTTTTGAACTACAGGTCTTAGATGTTGGACAAGGGCAAGCCATTTTTGTACAGCAAGGTGATCAGCAGATGATGATCGATATGGGTGGAAATTATGACGAAGACAAATTCAGTGTAGGTCGGCAATTAATTCTGCCATTTTTAAATCAAAAGGGAATTAAGCATTTAGATCAACTGATCTTGACTCATTTAGATCAGGACCATAGCGGTGGCTATATGTCCTTGCAATCATTGTTACCCATTCAATCCATTTATAGCAATCAACAGGTGCAAGTCCCGTCTGGATCACAGTTTGATTATTGTCATACAGGACAAGTGTGGCAATGGGAGGGGGGAAAAATTGAGGTGCTTTCTCCACGACCAGCACAATTATCCCAAGTTGCGACAAATCAGAATGAGTATTCTTGTGTGGTCTACATTCAAGTTGCCAATGCGTATCCTTATGCCAATTTTTTAATTATGGGCGATGCGGGTTGGGAAACTGAATATCGCTTGTTGAAGGATTATCCAAATTTAAAAGTGGATGTTTTGGTTCTTGGACATCATGGTAGCAAACACGGCTCTGCTTATGACTTCCTCAAGCGACTGAACCCTAAGCTCACTATTGCTTCCGCAGGATTCAATAATCGTTATGGGCATCCAAGTCTATACACTCAACGTCGTTTAAAAGCATTAAACATCCCGTTATTTTCAACAGCCAATCATGGCAGCGTACAATTTATTCAAGCCAAAGATGGCCGCATGCAATTACATTTGTATCGAGAGCAGTTGAGTTGGCTCAGACATGTGCCTGCTGCTGACGGATCTTAGTAACCAACTGCATGGCTTGATCATCTGGAAGACTATATAAACCGCGCAATTCGGGATTGGCTTTAAAACGTTTATAGCTCCAGTGATAATGCTCTGGAAAACGTTGAATCAGCTTTTCAATCGCATGGTGAATCACCAAAGTGCCATCATTGGCTGTCCCTTGATAAATTTCGTCAGACATTGGCTCGATATACATATCAAAGCCATGCTGTTCATTACGAATGGCATAAAGAAATAGGGCTTTGGCTTTAGTTTTTTGAATTAATTTCGCACTGAGATTACTGGATTCTAAGGGTAAACCAAACAAGGGAACCAACTCACCACCGACATTGGGCGTATGGTCAGGGAGAATAACAGTCGTCCCCCCTTGTTTGAGGGCTTTAAAAATTTGCCGAACACCGGATTCATCAGTTGGAACCAAGTTAGCCTGTTCACGGCTACGTGCACTACGGACAAAATTATCAGCCGCAGGGTTTTTTACTGGTTTATAGAGAATGGTCATCTGGGTGAACTGAGCCACCCAGGCATTCATGACTTCCCAAGTCCCAAAATGCGGAACAATCAGAACCACACCTTTTTGCTCAGCGAGGGCATCATGTAAATATTGTTCGCCAGTAATAGTGTGAATCCGCGAAATATTTTTTTGATTTTCTGAACCCCAAATACTAAAGAATTCAAAATAAGAGGTCAGTTCATTACGAATGGCTTGGCGGGTAATGTTTTCCCGTTGAGCAACGTTTAATTCAGGTAAAGCAATTTCAAGATTTAGACGGATTGTTTGTGAAGTTTTAGAAATTTTTAATAGGTTCACTAATCCAGCCAGTGAACGGGCAATTAACCGAGAAATTTGAATGGGTTGTCGACTTGCAAAATGGAGTAAGCGATCAGTCGTTGTTTTAGAAGTTTTATCAGTCATTGCCTAATGGATGTGGATATAAGAAATATAAAACAGCGATTATTATAGGCGAAAACACGGTGATTAAACAGTTTATTGCGATTCCATGTATATAATGAGGGTAATTTTATTCATTATTGGATCTTCCTATATGTCCGATTGGCCACCAAAACCACAAAACGAAAGTCAACCTGCACAACAAAACTTAGAAAAGCATACTGGCAAAGAATGGCAAATTCTTGAAAAAGCAGTATTAGCTTCTGTAGAAGAACAGCGCCGCGCACGTCGTTGGAGTATTTTTTTCAAACTGCTCACTTTTGCTTATATCTTATTTATTTTGGTTGCTTTGGGGAAAGGCTGTAGTACCACAACAACAGATGTCAGTACAACCTCAGGCTCGCATATTGCCGTGGTTGATATTATTGGGACAATTGCAGCGGACAAACAAAGTGTCAACAGTCAAGACACCATTAAGTCGTTAAAGAAAGCATTTGAGAATCACAGCAGTAAGGCAGTCGTGTTGAATATTAACTCACCAGGCGGCTCACCGGTCCAATCAGATGAAATTTGGCAAGAAATTCAATATTTAAAGCAACAACATAAAGATAAAAAACTCTATGCCATTATTGGTGACACCGGGGCTTCAGGCGCTTACTACATTGCTTCGGCAGCCGATGAAATTATTGTCAATCCTTCTAGTTTGGTGGGGTCAATTGGGGTCATTATGCCGAATTATGGTGTGAACGGATTGATGCAAAAACTAGGGGTAGAAGACCGCACCATGACGTCAGGTGAGAATAAAGCGATCTTGTCCATGACTCAACCAGTAGATGCCGAGCAAAAAGCACATGTTCAGGCTGTTTTGGATAATGTACATGATCATTTTATTCAAGCTGTGAAACAAGGTCGGGGTAATAAACTTAAATCACAAGATCCTGCAATTTTCTCTGGTTTGTTCTGGACAGGAGAGCAGGCTGTAAAATTAGGAATTGCTGACCGTACAGGTAGCCTAAATAGCTTGAAACGTGAATTGAAACTCGATAAAACAGTGGACTATACCATTCAATATAATCCATTGGATTCTGTTTTAGGACGTATGGGTAGCTCAATTGGACAAGGTTTTGCTACTTCGCTGAAAGAACAGGTTCAAGCAGAGCAAACGACCCAATTACAATGAAACCATTAATCCACTTTGCGCATGCCAATGGCGTGCCATCCAAAGTCTATGAAAAACTCTTTCATTTACTCCGGGATGATTACGATATAGTGTATGTTCCAGTCATTGGAACCGACCAACGCTATCCTGTGACCAATCATTGGCCACGCTTGGTGGATCAAGTGACCGACAGTATTGTACGTCAAGCACACGGGCGACCTGTGATTGGACTCGGGCACTCCTTAGGCTCTGTCTTGACCATGATGACAGCTTATAAACGTCCTGAATTATTCCAGCAAGTGATTATGCTGGATCCACCCTTAATTATGGGGAAAGCTTCTTTACTGTTTCATGCTGCGAAAATGTTTCACCCTAAACTTGTGGATCGTATGACCCCCGCAGGTCTGAGTAAACGTCGCCGTGATCATTGGGAATCTCGTCAACAGGCTGGTGAAATGTTGAGACCGAAAGGGCTGTATCAGCAGTTTGATCCCGAGTGTTTTCAAGCGTATTTAGATCATGCCTTAACTGAAGATGCAGAACGCGGTGGGGTAACCTTGACCATTCCGAAAGCTGCCGAAGTTGCTATTTTCCGCAATATGCCATCTTGGTGGTGGTTGCCTATGTCGAAACCAAAAGTCCCGATACACTTGTTGGTCGGCGATCAGAGTGAGTTCTTAAAACACGGTTTTCCGCAAGTTGCCAAGAAAAAAGTGGGCATTCCATTTAGTGTAGCTGAGGGCGGACATATGTTCCCGTTGGAACGTCCTGAAGCTACGGTAGAATTAATTAAGCAGCTGATTCAGCAATAAAAATACAATAAAAAATGCATCCGAGGATGCATTTTTTATATCTGAATTTAGTGGATCACAGTTGGCAAAACTGGATCGGAGCCTGTAACGGTTGATTCCGATAGAACACAGTATTGGCATCTTGGTATTGCAATACACCAGTACAAATCCATTCCACGACTTGAGGGTAAATCAAATGCTCAAGGACATGTACGCGTTGCGCCAGAGTGTCGGCATTTTCATCGCGCCCAACTTTTAATACACCTTGAACCAGTGATTGACCTGCATCTAGTTCGGCAGTGACATAATGTACGGTACAGCCGTGATAGACATCACCCGTATTTAGCACACGTTGATGGGTATGCATGCCTTTGTAATGTGGCAATAAAGAAGGATGAATGTTTAACATTTTACCTTCCCAAGCACGTACAAACTGAGCACTGAGAATACGCATGAAACCGGCTAAAACCACTAACTCTACATCCCATGCGAGCAGTTGCTGATGCATTGCTTGATCAAACAATTCGCGTGTCGGATACTGTTTGTGCTCAATCACAGCAGTTTGAATGCCAGCTTGACGGGCACGTTCGAGTGCGTACGCTTCAGGTTTATTGCAGATAACTCCAACAATTTCACCTGATAGACGGGCGTCTATCAGGGCTTGTAAGTTACTGCCACTGCCTGAAACAAGGACAGCGATTTTCATTATGCAAAGATTACGCGAATTTTCTCGTCAGCGCCTTCAACAGATTCTGCGTTGTCAACGATATGACCCATCGCCCATGCCTTTTCACCTTGTTCAGTTAAAAGCACAATGGTTTTTTCTGCATCTGCTGGATCTACGGCAATGACCATACCAACGCCACAGTTAAAGGTGCGGTACATTTCAAACTGTTCAACACCACCTTCTTTTTGAAGAAGTTTGAACAATTCTGGCCATTCCCAAGAAGATTCATTAATAATTGCTTGCGCACCGTTTGGAAGTACACGAGGTAAATTACCCGGTAAACCACCACCTGTGATGTGTGCCATTGCATGGACATCCACTTGTTTGCAAAGCTCAAGAATCGGTTTTACATAAATACGTGTTGGTTCCATTGCCGTATCAGCAAGTGGGCGACCATCTACGATTTGAGTAAGATCTACGTTTTTCACATCTAAGATTTTGCGAAGTAAAGAGTAACCATTTGAATGTGCGCCGCTTGATGCAACACCAATCAAGACATCACCCGCTTTCACTTTAGAGCCATCAATGATTTTGCTTTGCTCAACTACACCTACGCAGAAACCTGCAAGATCGTAATCTTCGCCTTCATACATGCCAGGCATTTCAGCAGTTTCACCGCCGACTAATGCACAACCTGCAAGCTCACAGCCTTTACCAATACCTGTAACAACGTCAGCAGCAACATCAACATTTAAGTGACCTGTTGCATAGTAATCAAGGAAGAATAAAGGTTCTGCACCACACACCAGAAGGTCGTTTACACACATTGCAACTAAGTCTTGACCAATGGTGTCATGACGGTTTAAGTTCAAGGCTAAACGTAATTTTGTACCAACACCATCTGTGCCAGATACAAGAACAGGCTCTTCATAGCCTTTCGGAATTTTACATAGTGCGCCAAAGCCACCTAATCCGCCCATCACTTCAGGACGAGTTGTGCGCTTAGCGACAGATTTGATTCGATCGACAAGTGCGTCGCCCGCTTCAATATCGACACCTGCATCTTTATAGCTTAAACCAGTGTTTGGGGTAGAAGTTGAGTTGCTCATAGTGAAGTCTCCGCATTTGCGCGGGGATTATAACCCGAATATACGAAACTCTTATGTTATTTATGCGCTAAAATGCTATCTTTACTTAAATATTTTACTTTTTATAACGATTAAATTGAAAAAGGCGGGTTTATATGGTCGATCGAACCTTGCGTCGCATTTTTATTCTTACGGGTATTGTCATTATTCTTTGGGTTTTATATCTATTGAAACCTGTAGTATTGCCATTTATTGTCGCATTTTTAATCGCTTATTTATTTAATCCGTTGGTCGAAAAATTCCATAAAATCGGATTTCCGCGTTGGTTGTCGATTAGTGTGGTGTTCATTGGCATTGGTGTTATTTTAACCTTGGCCGTTTCTTATTTAGCCCCTCTGGTTTGGCAACAGTTAATGTATGCCAAAAGCAGTATTCCCGCAGGGATTCACTGGCTAAATTACACCTTTTTACCGTGGACGTCGAAGACATTTAATCTGGTACAAATGGAAATTGATACAGAACAGTTATCGACTTCAATTATGGATTATATCCAGACCAATTATAGTGCAGATAGTCTTCAAGCCATGGCGCTTAAAATTGCGCAATCTGGCCTAAGCTTTATTCAAATTGGTGGTACGGTGGTTTTAATCCCTGTGATTGCCTTTTATTTCTTGCTCGACTGGGATCGTATGCTAGACAGTATGCGTCGCTTAATTCCACGACGATATGAAGCATCGACGCTCAAAATTGTCGGTGAATGTCACAGTGTATTGGGGGCATTTGTCAAAGGGCAGTTCTTGGTTATGCTGTTGCTGGGCATTGTTTATGCCATGGGTTTACAGCTGATTGGGCTTGAAGTGGGGCTAATTATTGGCATGGTCGCAGGTTTGGCCAGTATTATTCCTTATTTGGGCTTTGCGGTTGGTATTATTGCTGCGGTCATCGCAACCTTATTCCAGTTTGGTATCGACTGGATGCAGTTGGCTTTAGTCGGTGTGGTTTTCATGATTGGGCAGGCCGTAGAAGGGTATATCCTGCAACCATTTTTACTGGGCGATAAGATTGGACTTTCTCCTGTTGCGGTAGTATTTGCTGTTTTGGCAGGTGCACAACTGGGTGGTTTCTTGGGTATGTTAATCGCGTTACCTGTCGCTGCTGTCATTGTTGTGCTGTTAAAACATGCACGAGAATGGTACGAACAGAGTCAGTTGTATGGTCCGCAAACAGTTATTACTTCCTTTGCAGATACTAACTCTATTAGTATAGAAACCTCTCAGGTTGATGTAGATATTGAAATTAAAGACCAAGCCTCGAAAGATCAGCAAGTTGCTGAAAATTCGAGTAACATTGAACCGAAAACATAAAGCGTATAAGGCTTAATCACGAATATGCGTCAACTCCAATTAGATATTGAACCTCAACTCGATGCCCGAATCAGTGACTTTTCTGGTCCGGGTTGGGGGCATGTCATTGATGCGATTCGCCAGCTTCATGCAGGATTGATGAATCGTTTTTATGTTTATGGCGGTGCAGGTACTGGCAAAAGTCATTTACTCTCTGCCATCTGTGACTCGTATCTGGATGTCGGTAAGTCAGCAATTAAGGTATCCTTGCTTGAACTGCTCGATGCACCCACAGAAGCTATTACGTCACTAGAACGTTATGATTTGGTAGCTTTGGATGATATCGAAGCGATTTGTGGTGTTCCACATTGGCAAAAAGCCGTATTTCATCTAATCAATTATAATAATGAAGTGGGAGGGCAGCTGGTTTTCTCTTCGAGAGTGGCGCCGATAGAATTAAAACTAGAATTGCCTGACTTACAGTCCCGTTTGACCCAAGCAGTCAGTGTCAAGGTTCCAAACGGCAGTCTATATGCCGACCGTCAAATCTTAGTCAGTTCAGTGCTGGCACGACGCGGTATTCATATTGATCAACAGATTATTGATTATCTATTGGCGCATGGTCCTCATCAAGCTTCAATTTTATTACAGACATTAGAGCAGCTTATTCAATTGCTTAAAGGTGAAAAGACCAAACTGAGTCATGCCACCTTGCGACAAATTTATGCGTTGATTGACGAATATCAGTAAACATTAAAAGTACTTGAGTAATTTAAAAAGCTGTAACAAATTACTCAGAAATTTGTATCGCATGGATTTGCGGTCATAAAAAAATAATACAAAGACCAGTTAGGGAGAACATGATGCTATTTCATGGCATGAAGAATTGTCGTATCCAACAAAAAGTTGCTCTCTTCTTTGATCTCAAGAGTACTTGTCATACTTTTGATTCGCATTAATGCCGAGATAATCTGGCAGATTAGTCAATTATATTTTTATTCGCTTCTTTTAGTCTTAAGGACCAAGGATAGAGTCGTATTTTTTCGACTGCTATATGCATGACGCAATTTAGAAAAACAAGATAAAAAAATGAAGGAGAGAAGTATGCTCAAGCAGAGCATTGGTGTGGGAATGTTGTGTCTGGCAGGGCATGCTTATAGTGCAAATATTAGTGTCACGACCACAGAAGATATCGTTAAAGATGACCAAGAATGTTCTCTTCGTGAAGCAGTCGAATATATTAACCAAGATCTACCTAAAGCTGGCTACTTTGGTTGTGGTGGGGAAGATGCTAGCCCTGTTATTTTATTAGAAAAACAGAAGATTTATAAACTTAATTCACATTTGAAAGTTCAACGTGAACTCACCATCAAGACCAATTATGAGGTGGATTTTAATGAAACGCCTGTATTGGGTAGCAACAATGCTGTGCTGCAAATGCAAGCGAAAGATAACATCCTGCGTATAGATGACGGTTTACAAGAGAAGCTCTTGAGCGTCGTATTGTATGAAGTCAGTTTACAAGGCTGTAATCAGATCCAGTGTGCACAGCAAGGTGGACTGATTTATAACAATGAGTATCTGCAACTGAGTTATACCGCTTTATCTGGAGGGTATGCGGCACAAGGCGGCGCTATTTATAATGTTGGGAATGCGACTTTGGAAAATACCAGTGACAGTCTGGTGGTCATCCAAAATAGTCTATTACAGAACAATGCCGCGCCTGAAGGGGCTGTTTTTTATACCCATCGCCCAGCATTTAAAATACTGAATAGTGTGATTCGGAACAATGAAACGAGTAATGCCGCTTCAGCCAATATTTATTCTTCTACGGCTTTTTCTATAAACCAATTGCCCAGTACAGTGTTAAGCGTGGCGAATTATATTAAAAATAGTACATTTTTACAGAATAAAGGGATGTTGATTAATTTACGCGATGGTATTGGCTTAAATAACTTGACCCTACTGGGCAATGCACAAGGCGTTAAATTTTCGGCACCACAAGGCAAAGCTTTTCTAGCCAACAGTATTTTAGTCGGTAACCCCTATCCAGTAACTCACCAAGCAGATTGTAGTTTTGATGCCGAAGATCAGAGTATTTTGCAAAATAACCTTGTGTCCGCTGGTTGTGGGCAGGGTTCGGTAGAATATCCTAATGATATTTTGACACAGAATGCCTTAATTGCAGGGACAAGCTTAGAGGGCAAGTGTGCAACAGCCAATGCTGATCGGCAAAGTCTATTCTGCCCATTTACACAGGGAACTCATTTATTTTTAGGATATTTTAAGCCACGTTTATTGGTCACTTATCAACAGCTGAGTGATTCACTCATTGTCAATAAAGGTAAACAGTCGACAGGTTCTGATACGGTCCTTGTGGAATGTGAGTCGAGTGACCAGCGTGGTCAAGTCCGTGACTCCAATAATGTATTGTGTGACCGAGGTGCGGTTGAATTGGTGTTTCCGACGACCATTTCCTTGGTAGGTGAAGACATTAACTATGGTGAAGTGGCGAAGATGTCGGTTGCTGAATTACTTGGCGATGGCGAGCTTTTACCGAAAGATCAATGTGAAGCATTACTTGGCAAGAACTCGACAGGGGAAGGGTGGCAAGATGGCTGTTTACAAGTCGTGCCCACCATTACTCAGCCTAAAGGCACACTTGCCATCGATGAAGAAGGTAATTTGCAGTACACCCCAAATGGAAATTGGCATGGCGCAGATATTTTTAAAATCCGTTTAGTTACAACGACAACGCGCTTTAATGATTCTGAAAATCCCTATCTAGAAATTAAAGTACAGGTCACTCAAGCTCCCGCAGGACAAATGGAGAGCAGTAAAGTCAAGACGTCTGGAGGCAGTCTTGGGATGTGGAGTTTATTGGGGCTTTTGAGCCTGATTGGATTGCGTCGCTGCAAGAAATAAGCAAGGGAAATGACCGTGAAAAATTATAAAAAAGGTTTACTGACGTTAATGGTACTTTCAGCGATGTCGCTGATGGCAGCAGAAGATACTTTTATTTATGTGACAACTTTTGATGATGAGGATGGTGAAAACCTCAATCAGTGCTCATTACGTGAAGCAATTAAAACTGCTGCAGAGAATAAATCTTATGGAGGATGTAATGCAGGAGATACTCGCCTAGGACAAAAAGATCGAATTCAGCTGAAAGAAGGCACTTATAAACTCAAGCGTGAATTGGTTCCGCAATCGGTGCTCGAAATCTATGGGGCTGAACCTTTAGATTATTCCAGTAAACATGTATTAACGCATACTTACCCTGCAACCACGGCCATTAAAACTATCATTAGTGGTGAAAATCAAACTCGAATTTTTAATAGCTCTTTTTCTAAATATGGAACTACATTTAAGAATTTGACTTTGGCTAATGGTGTCTCGGCTGGATTGGGTGGTGCAATTTATGCGGGTGCAGATATTAATTTATCTAATGTGGCGATTGTGAACGCGAAAGCAGCCGAAGGCGGGGCAATTTATCTGGATGGGGATATCGCACTCACCATGGACCATGGTCTTATGCAGGGCAATCAGGCGAATAAAGGTAGTATCTTAGCCATGACTTGCCAGAATAACCTCTTGTTTACTAAACCAAATATTCTAGTGCAAAACAGTAGTCTTGTTAAAAATGGGAATACAAGCAGTCAAAGTATTGTTGAGTTATGTGGTGCAGCCGCAAGCCAGTTCCAAACCAATACCATAGCCCAGAACCAAGCCAATGCCAGTACAGGCGCAATTATTAAAACGATTTCTTCAAATGCGGCACAAGCCAATTTAAGTGAAAATAGTAGCCTGATTTTACTTAGTAATACTATTGTCGAAAACCAAGCAGCCAGCACCTTGCTGTATGATCAGCTGGGCAGTAAAAATATTTCATTTAATGTGCTGGCCTATAATTCAGGGCAATCCTGTCGATATGCATTAAATAATGGCAATGTTGCCGATGCCAAGTTAAATGTGGTTGCCATGCATAACGCACTGCAATTGGGAGCCGTCGTAGGGCAGTGTAATTTACCTAATAGTGCTTATGTAAATAATGCTTCGGGCAGCAATTCAAATATTGATGTGAGTAATATTTCAATCAGTAGCTTACTGTCGAGTTATACCGAAGCCAATGCAAACACTGAATTTTTGCCGCTGTATTATCCAAGAGATAATCAAACCGCCAATGATTTGGTGAATGTGGGTGCAATTGGTTGTAGTGAGCTGGACCAGCGTGGATTTAGCCGCATTACTGATGCAACCTTAATTTTAAATCCAAATCTGAAAAATACCTGTGATATTGGCTCGGTTGAGCTTATGCGTTTAACCGCTGCAGATATCATCAATTTAAAAAATACATCTTATTCCCAGATGATTGACGATTATCAGCAGGCGATTGATTTGTATCAAGCCAGAATCAATGCTACATCGACCAATCCAAAATATTTACCGCAGTACACCGCAGAGTTGCAAGCTTTTCAGGATTTAAAAACCTATACCGAGAAATATGCCAAGTACCGCGCGATTTACATTGATCCTTTTGCTTTAGCCTTGCCAGATGAAATATGGGTCAACAATCAATCCCAAGTTCAGGCTTTGAATGTAGAGAATTATACGATTCAGATCCAAGTTTTAGGGGTTGGGAGCTATTCTGGTGAAGGGAGCAGTTTTCAGTTTATCGGTGATCAAGATGCGAAGTTAAAATGTGAATGGGTTCCTGAGTTAAAACGCATCATGTTTTATCGTTTAGATGATCATTTATCGACGATTGGTGAAAATGCATTTTGTACTTATAGCATTACTTCAAAAAGCGATGTATCTAAAACGACCATCGGTTTGATGAGTGCCAGTTTTTCCAACATCGCACCAATTGCTAAAGAAGACACCTATCGTTTGGAATATGGTACGAACCAGAAAATAGCATTGCATCCACTAGACAATGATTTTGATGATGATGGACCGAAAACCAGTATTTCAGGGCTCAACAAGTCTGATTTCTATCATAATGAAGCTGGGCAGGAATTGGCGATTCGCCTAGATAGTTTGCCCAGTGCAATGATGGTTGATCCTTCTGTACCTCATGGACCTTGCCCTGGCAGTGCTATGCGTGATACCTGTTATGCAAGTGATTTGGTGGTACAGGTGAAAAGTAATTATAGTCCTTTTGATCAAGTGCTTGAATATACAGTTTTTGATGCGGAGGGCTTGGCTTCCAATCGGGCAAAAATCTATTTAAACAACACCGCTAAAAATACGATGACATCAAGTGGCGGTGGTGGTGCAATCAGTTGGTTTGGTCTGTTAGGATTGTTGAGTGCAGGCTGGTATCGCTATAAGCGGAAATTAAAAAAATGATCGCTATTGCTTAGCAGAAAAAAACCCATCGGAATCTGATGGGTTTTTTACTTTTACAGCTGGATGTCGGTATTCATAAAAACAGCAGTGTTGAGGGTCTGGTTCTGAACCGATTAGGGTTGAGCAGTTGTACGATGTAAGTATTTATTCATATACTCTTCGCGAATGGTTAAACGTTCTTCAGGGCTTGCTTTTTGCATGCGTACGCGTAAGTCATTACGCTCTTGGCTGCTCATTTGTTGCCAAGTTTCACGCATTTTTTGCTTTTCTTGTTCAGGTAATTGGGTAAACCAGTCCATACGCTGTTGTAGACTATCACTCTGTTCTTCTGGAAGTTCCTTCAGAGATTGATAGCGTTTAATCAGGGCTCGTTGCTCTTGTTCTGAAAGTGTTTCCCAGGTTTCAGCAACTTGGGTATTGGCATCTTTGGAAAAAAACCAAAAACGTTCAAAACCTGCAAAACTAGTTTGCAAGAAGCCGAGTGCACAAAAAGCAAAAGCTAACCTTCTAGCTGCCATGTGGAACTTTGTCCTCACCTAAAACTAACAACATTTCTAAATCTTCCACCATTTGCGGAGAAAGTTTAGGAGTGACCACCACCTGATTTTGTGGCTTTTCAGACAAATCTACAGAATTGGGTAATACCACAATTCCTGCGATTGCTGCAGCCAAAGCAAAACCAGTCATTTTGAGATATCCAAAACGTGATGTTTTTTGCTGCTGGATATGATCCAGAACATGATTCATCACTAAAGGTTTGTCTTTATGCTGTTGTGCCAGTCCATCGAGTTTGGCGGTGACTTGTTTTAAGAAATCATCTTGTTTCATTCAGATGACCCTCCCGAATATGGATTTAAATGTGATAACGCAGTTCGTAAACCCTGAATGGCGCGATGGTAATGTGTTTTAACACTTCCTTCACTGCAGCTCATGATTTGTGCGGTGGTCTGCGTGTCAAATCCTTCCCATGCCCGCAGCATAAAAGCCTGTTGCTGCCGTACAGGCAGTTGGCGTATCGCTGCTTGAATTTCCTCAATCGTGACCGCTTGATCGAGGAATTCCAAAGGGCTTGGCGTTGTTTCATCAATAACATCTTGAATTTCTAGATCGTCTTCTTCGAGGCTCACCTTTTTGAAAAATGAAAAAGGCTGTGAGCGACGGAGTTCTTTACGACGCCAATCTTGCAATTTGTTATTTAAAATGGTGTAGAACAGGGGATACCATTCATCGGTTGATTTGTCCGAATAGGATTTATGCAGGGCGATGAAAGCCTCTTGAACGAGATCCATCGCGATGCCTTGTTGCCCCTGTGTTGCATTCTCCATCATGACTAAGGCACGTCCAGTTACGTCTTGCATAAAATTTTTCAGACGTTGTTCAGCTGTACTTTTTAAAGCACTTAAATTTTCCGACTGAGACTGTTTCGGCGCTAAATCCATAGAGATGGAAAACCCTGTCATTGGATCATCACCATTATTTCCAATACATATCCTTAATAACGTTGGAAATAATGGTTTGGTTGACAATACCCGTTATTATTTTTTCAAGTGTAATCTATTTTTAAAATTGGGCGAGGTAATTTAAAATAAAAAAACGTTTTAGATGCGTTGACGCACCATTTCAAAAAAGCAGATTGATCCCGCAATAGCGACATTAAGAGATTCTTGACCACCTGGCTGAGGAATGCTTAGTGCTTGAGCATGTGCTAAAGCAAAGTCAGAAACCCCTTGGCCTTCATTACCTAAGATCCAGACACAAGCTTGTGTTAAATCTTTTTGATATAAACTTTCAGCCTGATGCGAGCTAGTCACATACACTGGAATTTCAAAGCGGTCGAGTACATCTTCGATGGCAACGTTTTCATAGGTGTTGAGTGAGAAGTGTGCACCCATACCTGCGCGTAATACACGTGGTGACCAGAGTGCTGCAGAACCTTTGGTACAAATCACTTGCTTGATACCCGCTGCTGCTGCAGAACGGAGTAGCGTGCCAACATTGCCTGGATCTTGAATATTTTCCAAAATTAGGGTATCCACACTAAAGTCTACACTTTGGCTTGAACTTGGTAAGTCTACAACTGCCAAGAATGGTAAAGTGGTTCCCAATGTGCTTAAGTCGCGATATAGGCTTTCAGCAATGACAAAAACAGCACCTTCATATTCATCTAAAATATCGCAAATATCAGGGTGTTCGAGTGCATTTTCAGTGGTGAAAATAGAATTAAGTTTCTTCTTTTTTTCAACCCAAGCTAAGCCTAAGTGTGTCCCTTCAAGCACAGTTTGACCTTGCTTTTTACGGTAGCTACTTTGCTCTATTAAACCACGGAGATGTTTAATTTTTGGGTTGTCTTTTGATTCAAGGAAAATAATGGACATGGAGGAGACTCATGCGCATAACACAGCAGATGGTTATGCGCATTTAAAAAATTAGTTGTGGTAGCCAGTCACTAAATTGACTTCGTTTTTAGAACCAATAATTACAGGAACACGTTGGTGTAACTCAGTTGGTTCAATTTCAAGAATGCGTACACGACCTGTAGTAGAAGCACCGCCCGCTTGTTCCATCAACATACTCATTGGGTTGGCTTCGTACATTAAGCGTAAGCGGCCTGCTTTTTTCGGATCTTTAAGGTCGTATGGGTACATGAAAATCCCGCTACGGCACAGAATGCGGTGGATGTCACCTACCATGCATGCCACCCAGCGCATATTGAAGTCTTTTTCACGTGGACCCGTTTTACCAGCAAGAAGTTCATCAATATAACGTTTTACAGGCGCTTCCCAGTGACGTTGATTTGATGCATTGATCGCATATTCTTTGGTATCCGCTGCCACTTGAATGTTGTCAGTGGTTAATAGGAACTGTTGAGATTCAGGGTCGAAAGTAAAGAAGACTACGCCTGCACCTACAGTTAATGCCATCATGGTGGAAGGACCATAAAGTACATAACCTGCAGCAACTTGGTGAATACCCGCTTGCATGAAATCTTCCGATTGAGTTACTGCATTTTTTGCAGGAAGAATCGAGAAAATAGTACCTACGCACATATTGATGTCGATGTTACTTGAACCATCAAGTGGATCGAACAAAACTAGAAATTCGCCATTTTCTTGTGCAGGTGTGAATTCATCGAGTTCTTCAGAAGCCAAACCACCGACGTGAGGATGAACTTTTAATGCATCAATTAAATAGTCATTAGAAATCACATCGAGTTTCTTTTGAGTTTCGCCCTGTACATTTTCATGTTCAGCACTTCCCAATACCCCAGCTAACGCGCCTTTTTGTAAAGCTTGATCAATGGTTTTACACGTATTTGCAATGGTATCAATGACTTTTGCAAGTTCAGGTGTAAGATTCCCAGTTTGTTGTTCTAAGAATTGGGAAAGGGTGAGGTATGCCATGGCAGGAAAACTCCGAGTGAAAAGCAATCAAATTGAGCAAAAAAATTTAGACAGTCATTTTAGATGAGAATGAGACAAAAGAAAAATTAAACTCGATTATTTGGCTTGATTTTGCCCTTGCAACTTTTAGGGATAGTGCTATGTTGATGTGAAGGATTGAGCAGAATTGAGGAACATAACCATGACAACGCAAAAGTTTGATGCGATGCCAACGGAAAATGAAGGCATTAGTTTAGATGACATTAGTCCTGAAACAGTAAAAGCGGCTTGGAAAGATTATGAAGCCAAGCCTGAATATAAAGACTTCAACAAGCACGATTTGATCGAATCCATGCAACATACGCATGAGGATGAGGACGAGGAACAAAAACCAGCCTAGGCATTGAGGCAATAAAAAAGCACTTTAGATTAAAAGTGCTTTTTTATTATTTGTCCATCCTTATTTTAATAAAGGTGGCACCGCTTCGTAGTTCAGTTCTACACGACGGTTTTCTTTCCATGCATTTTCATCATGCCCAGCATTGATAGGCATTTCTTTGCCGTAGCTGACCGCTTCTAATTGTGTTGGGTTTACACCATTGGTAATTAAGAAGCTTTCTACCGCTTTGGCACGTCGTTCACCGAGTGCCATGTTGTATTCACGCGTACCACGCTCATCGGTATGACCTGTCAGTGCAACTTTTGAATTGGCATTAGCTACTAAAAATTGCGCATGAGCTTGTAAGGTCTGGTAGTCTTCATTGGAAAGGTCGCTGCTGTCGTAGTCAAAATGTACTACGCGTTTTGCTAAAAATGCTTTGTTTGCAGCAGTGACACCTTTAGAAGAAGCACCTGCAAGATTTTGTGCATTCAGCGCTGCATCTTCACTTAACCCATCGGTACTGACTGTTGTACCTGCTGAGTTAGGGGTTTGACCTGTTTGGATTTCTGCTGCAGGTTTACGGCTCGCACATCCTGTCATAATGACAGCAGTCGCCAGTACAGGTAACACAAACAGTTTAATTGCGTTCATCTTCATCTCCATAAAGATTGATTTTCTAGAAGTTATTTAGGTGCCCAAGCTGGTTCGCGGACTTCACCTTGCTCACTTGGTAAATTCATACGGAAACGACCATCGACCGACATGATGGACAATAGTCCACGATTGCCTTCACGTGTGGCATAAACCACCATTTGCCCATTTGGTGAGAAGCTTGGCGACTCATCCAGACTGGTCGGCGTTAAAATATTGGTAATGCCTGTGTTAATGTCCTGAATCGCGACTTTATAGCTGCTGCCACTTGGACGATGGACTAAAGCCACTTGTTTGCCATCGGCACTTAAAGTACCACGTGCGTTAAATGCGCCACGGAAGGTAATGCGTTTGCTGCTCCCGTCAGCAAAGCTGTAACGGTAAATTTGTGGGGAACCACCACGGTCTGAGGTAAAAATAAAAGATTTTCCATCAGGCGCATAACGGGCTTCGGTATCAATCGCACTGTCATTGGTCATGCGCTGAAGTTGGCGGCTGCTCAAATCCATTTGATAAATTTCTGGATTGCCATGCATCGAAGCGGTGAACAGCATCGATTTTCCATCGGGGGAGAAGCTTGGTGCACCGTTCAAACCACGGAAGCTTGCCAGTTTTTCACGTTGCCCTGTGGCTAAATCTTGTAGGTAAATGGCCGGACGTTTGCTTTCGAAAGACACATACGCAATTTTTTGTGCATCAGGTGTCCAAGCCGGGGACAGGATTGGATCACGCGAGGTCAAAATGGTTTTAGGTTGTTCGCCATCGGTGTCGGCAATTTGCAAGGTGTAGCGCTGCTCAGGCGTTTGCGGGTTACGTAATACATAAGCAATACGTCCGCTAAAGTCACCTTGAATCCCAGTAATGGCTTGATAAATGGCATCACTGATCATATGTGCCGCTTGACGTACACGCGATGCAGGCACAGTTAAAAGTTCATTTAATAAGTATTGTTTTTTCTCTATATCATAGAGTTGATAACGAACTTCAAAATCGCCAGTTGCAGTCGGTTTGACATTTCCCGTCACCACATACGGTACACCAGCAGATTGCCACGCAGCCGCATTCGGATTGTCCATACTTGCTGTTGCTGGAAGGTTTTGCGAGGCACTGCTGAATTTACCTGAACGATTCAAGTCATTTTCGACAATCGAATAGATGGTTTGATCATTACTAAAAGGAATAATGGCAATTTTAGGGGCTTGTTCGGGTGCTTTAGCAATTTCTAAATGCAATTGTGCGTGAGCAGTTTGTACAACAACTGGCATAAGCGCCGTGAAGATTGCCAAACCTAGTAGATGTTTACGCGTATTTTCCATCATTCGCTGTATACTCTGGAACGTCAGTTTTTGTGGGTTGTCTAAATTTGCCTAACATAATGGCATGAATTTTCATGATTAAAAGCATTACATTATGGCGAAACTGTTATAACACTGTGAAAATGGTTAATCGCCATGCAAATGCGATGGCGATTAAGCTTTATTGAGCGGTGAATGATGAGGTGAAAATACGTGCTTCACGTCGCGCATCTGGGTCTGATGGCATCGGATACGGTGCTGCGGAACGAACGGCAGCCTCGACACTGGCCTTCATGTCAGGATCACTCGCATTCACTACAACCGATAAAACGGCACCACTATCACTTAAAGTCACACGTGCACTGGCTTTTTGACCTGATGCACTGGTAGGTGGATTCCAAGCACGTTTCACTTTATTTTCAAAGTCGCGCTTCGCGGTAGAGGCGATGCGTTTAGCTTCGGCTTTTTTCTCCGCTGCTTCTTGAGCAGCTTTCTTTGCGGCTGAGGTTTTGGCCTCTGCTTCAGCACGTTCTTTTGCTTCGGCATCAGCCTGAGCTTTGGCTTTTGCAGCAGCATCGGCTTGCGCTTTAGCTTTAGCGGCAGCATCGGCTTGTGCTTTGGCTTTAGCGGCAGCATCGGCTTGCGCTTTAGCTTTTGCGGCAGCATCGGCTTGCGCTTTGGCTTTAGCGGCAGCATCAGCCTGTGCTTTAGCTTTAGCAGCAGCGTCGGCTTGCGCTTTAGCTTTAGCAGCAGCCTGTGCTTTAGCTTTTGCAGCAGCATCGGCCTGCGCTTTGGCTTTTGCAGCCGCATCGGCTTGCGCTTTGGCTTTAGCGGCAGCATCGGCTTGCGCTTTGGCTTTTACAGCAGCATCGGCTTGCGCTTTGGCTTTTGCAGCGGCATCTGCTTGTGCTTTGGCTTTAGCAGCAGCATCGGCCTGTGCTTTGGCTTTTGCAGCCGCATCAGCTTGAGCTTTGGCAGCAGCATCGGTCTGTGCTTTGGCTTTTGCAGTAGCATCTGCTTGCGCTTTGGCTTTTTCCTGAGCTAAACGAGCTGCTTGTTGCTCGGTAACATTAGTTTTTGGCGGTGCAACAGGAATGACAGGGGCGGGCATGACACTCGGTTCAGCCGTTTGCGTAATTTCCTGTGCAATATTTTCATGTGCAGTTTCAGAAAACTCAGTTTCTTCACGCAGTGTTTCGGGTAAATCTTGGGGTTTCACCAAAATGGTTTTGATGGGCTCAGGCTGTTTTGGCGGTTTACTCATGCCTAAATAAAGTAAGCCAACAACCGCAAGCACATGCACACCAAAGGTAAAACCTAGTGCGATGGCATTTTGTTTAAAAGGCGGTGTTTGAAAATTTTTCATACATTACTTTAACGGTTCGGTGAGTAAACCAACTTGGGTTAGACCAGCATCTTGTAAACTCGACATTAACGACATCACATCCCCATAAGGACGAGATTGATCCCCATTAATCAAAACCGTCAGTTTCTGCTGATTTTGTTCCGCATCTTGCTGAGCGCTACTTAAAATGTTTTGTAGCTCGGCCAAGCTTAGCGCTTGCTTTGACTTGTTGTCTTTATAAGTCAAATAAAATTGCCCATCTTGGGTTATGGAAACAATTGCAGAAACGTCTTTCGATTCGATTGGGTTGCTGTTGGCTTTGGGGAGGTCTACGCTCACCCCAGTCGTAATCATGGGGGCTGTAACCATGAAAATGACCAGAAGCACCAACATCACGTCAATGTAAGGCACGACATTCATGTCGCTTTTTAAGGGTTTTTTGATACGCTCAAAGCGTCCTGAACGTTGAATTGCCATCAGTCATTTTCCTGAACAGAACCGACTGATTGACGTTGTAATAGCGCCACCATTTCTTCCGCAAACAAAGCGCGGTCCGAATAAACGGTTTCTCCTTTGGCGGTAAAATGGTTAAATGCTAACACGGCTGGAATTGCTGCAAAAAGACCAATTGCTGTCGCAATTAAGGCTTCGGCAATACCAGGTGCAACAGTGGCTAAGGTGACTTGATCGACATCTGCCAGTCCAATAAAAGCATTCATGATGCCCCAGACTGTACCGAATAAACCGACATAAGGTGCGACAGAGCCAATACTGGCCAATGCGCCTAAGCCATGTTCCAAGTGACCTTGATCACGACTTAAACCTACGCGAAGAATACGCTCGGTGCCTTCAATGGTTTGTTGAGTAGGTGCATGGCGTTTTTTAAGTTTGAGATATTCGCCTAGGCCTTGATAGAAAATATCTTCTAGCCCGACACGTTTCGAGTTGAGTTGGGCATTGTTATATAGTGTATTAAGTTCTGCACCTGACCAGAACATTTTCTGGAAATGTTCATCATCTGCTTGGGCTTTTTTATAACTCAGGTGCAACTTGGCAATTAGAAACCAACTATAGAGTGATGCGAGAAGGAGTAAAAGCATCACCAGTTGTACGACAGGACTTGCTTGTAAAATGAGGTCTGAAACGTGAAGTGTGGAGTCTAATTGATTTGCCATAGTTACACAGGAGCCGAGTTTTTTTAGATTTGTTCTAACTCTTTACGAATTAGATCGTGAATTTCATTTGGCAAACGTCGCGGTTTCATTTCTGCACTAATACATGCCAATTCAACTTCGCCAGATGCCAACAAGATTTCACCACGATAAATATTTTGTTGCAATACAAATGACGTAGCTTTACACGAAACTACACTTGCTGTAACAGTAATTAAGTCATCCATGAGGATTGGACGGTGATATTTGACATTAATTTTGTGTACGACAAAGTTATAGTCTTTTTGGTGCCAGTAATGGTCTACACCAGAGGCACGTAACCACTCAGTACGGGTACGTTCCATAAAGCGAATATGGTTGGCATGATAGACAATACCGCCTGCGTCAGTGTCTTCAATATATACACGAATCTGAAATTCGAATTTATTCGCCATGATAGTATTCCATGTCTAGATTTAATGTTGTGTGTCGAAACCCATGATGACCCAAAGCTGCAGGGAGGTGTTGCAGTAAGTCTTGGTCTGAGTGATGGGTTGCTAATGCCTTGAAGTTTAGCAGTTTGAAATGACCGTCCAATGGCACAAGTTTTCAATCTGAAAACTGATGGGGGATACAATCAAGAATTAAAAATGCCTATTCGGGTTTGAAACTTTGGGGAAAAGATGAGTCGTCGGTCTTATTTGATTTTGGTAATTTTAATGGTCTTGGGAAGCATCTATTGGTGGAAACCGAGTCCTAGTCTTGAAAGTGCCAAGGATTATCAGCGTGTTAGTCAAGATGTTCAAACCTTTAATGGTTATACCATGACCAATTTGGCTGGTTATGAGGGACAATTTCGGGTTTTATCCCGTGAAAATTACCGTTCGGGACGTGAAGCTGAGATCAGTCCTGTTGATTTTGCTTTGGGTTGGGGCGCGATGGCTGATCCTGCAGTTTATAAGCAGCTTTCAATACGTCAAAGTAATCGATGGTATTATTGGCGTTATGAAAATCAGCCACCGATTCCTCGACATGACATTGAAACGCAGAGTGCCAATACACATTTAATTCCAGCCAATACCGCCGTTGCCAAACAGTTGGCAGAGATTGATCAGGATGACCTGATTTATTTGAAAGGGCATTTGGTTGAAGTGAAAGCTGGGGATGGCTGGACATGGCGCAGCTCATTAAGCCGTGAAGATACGGGCAATGGCGCGTGTGAGTTAATGTTAGTTGAAGAAGTCAGAGAACTTTAAGCAATGACTGCCAATATAAAAACACGATTGAGCGTCGTTTGATTACCGCCCAAGACTTCAACATGGAATGAAAAGGTGACATTCGATGAGCACCTTTTTATATTTTTTTAATTGCTGTTTTTCATAGTTTTTTTCCATTGGCTCTGTATCTGATTCGCGAACTTAGGATAGTCTTGAATCAAGCGAACATGCAGTTCTACACCTGTTTTGAGCGTAGCGTCATCCACCATAAAATACGGGCTATGATTGGGTGCTGCCTGATCCATTTGTTGTGTTGGCGGCGTTGCTCCTAAAAATACAAAGAGCGATGGCATCAGTTGACCATAATAAGAAAAGTCTTCACTGGCACTGGCATTGTGATCCAAGATATGGAGTTTATCCTGACCTGCGACTTGGCTGAGTGTTGGTTGCATCAGCTGGGTTAGCGTGGGATTGTTTGAGGTGACTGGTGCGTAGGTCGCAATTTCAACTTTCGCCTCTACATCATTGGCCAAGGCATTATGCTCTAACATGATGGGGATATTTTTTAACAAGTTCTGGCGAATATCTTCATTGTTAGAGCGGATGGTACCGACCATATTGACTTGTTCGGGAATGACATTCCCAGTCGTACCAGCATGAATACTGCCAATACTAATTACGCCCATACCTTGGGTCAGTTTGGATCTACGGCTAATCAAACTTTGTAAATTGTTAATCATTTGCGAAGCGGCATAAATCGGATCACGCCCATCCCAAGGCATAGAACCATGCACTTGCTTGCCGTTGATTTGGATGCGTAAATGATCCGCACTATTCAGTATTACGCCTTCTTTATAGAATAGATGGTTACTTGGCATACCCGCCATCACATGCAAACCAAAAATAACTTCTGGTTGTGGATTTTTTAACGCGCCGTCGGCAATCATCTTTCGTGAGCCAATTTCAGCACCTTGGCTAAAGTTATCAATATCTGCACCGCCTTCTTCGGCTGGCTGGAAGATGAAAACAACGGTTCCTGCAAGTTGATCTTTGTTTTCGGCCAATACTTTGGCAGCACCAAGTAACATCGCAGTATGGGCATCATGTCCGCAGGCATGCATGACTGAAACTTCTTTGCCTTGATAGATAGCCTTGGTTTTGCTGGCAAATGTTAGATTGGTTTTTTCTTCGATGGGCAAGGCATCCATATCGGCACGTAGGGCCATGACAGGACCAGTTTTTGCTCCTTTTAAGATTCCAATCACCCCTGTTTTGGCAAAGCCAGTTTTCACTTCTATGCCATAAGATTTAAGTTCTTTTTGCACCAGTTTGGCTGTATTGAATTCCATATTGCCCAGTTCAGGATGCTGATGAATGTGCTGGCGTAGTTGAATAGTTTGAGTTTCATTCTTTTCGACAGCCGTATTAATCCAATCGGCAAAACTCAATGGACTTGATAGTAGAAGAGAAGCGACGGAACAGCATAAGAGAAATGGTTTCATGAAATACACAGCCTTGTGAATTATAAGTTTTAAGCATGTAAAACATGCCATTCGTAAATCAAGAAGGCAAAAACCATATAGGTATATTTAATTGATTTAAAGGTATCGTTAGCAAGAAAAGCCATCGTTCATTTTCAGTAGTTCAAATCATGCAATTCAAATCCATCCGACTGAAAATAAAAAAGGGAGCATGAGGCTCCCTTTGAAATTACTTCTCTTTCGGTTCGGGCGGTGTCATCCCAAATTGCAAATACGCCATATTGGTGGCAATACGGCCACGTGCAGTACGCATCACATAACCTTGCTGAATCAAATAAGGTTCAATCACATCTTCCAAGGTACCTGAGTCTTCGGCCATGGCTGCCGCTAAAGCTTCCACACCAGCAGGACCACCATCAAAACGCTCAAGGAGCATGGATAAATAACGACGGTCTAAGGTGTCTAAACCATCCTTATCGACATTCAGCATATTCAAGGCGCGTTGTGCCATCTCTTGCGTCACTTCACCTGTACCTTTCACTTGTGCATAGTCACGCACACGACGTAGTAGGCGGTTGGCAATACGTGGTGTACCGCGCGAACGACGTGCAATTTCCGCCGAGCCTTCGTGAGTAATGGGTACATCCATCAAATTGGCAGAGCGGGTGACAATATGGGTTAAGTCTTTTACCGAATAAAATTCAAGACGTTGCACAATACCAAAACGGTCACGTAGTGGTGAGGTGAGCAGACCCGCACGTGTTGTGGCAGCCACCAGAGTAAATGGCGGTAAATCCAATTTAATTGAACGGGCGGCTGGACCTTCACCAATCATGATATCGAGTTGGTAGTCTTCCATCGCAGGGTAGAGGATTTCTTCAATTACTGGGGAAAGACGATGGATTTCATCAATAAACAGTACATCGCCTTCTTCTAGATTGGTTAGCATGGCAGCCAAATCACCTGCACGCTCTAACACAGGACCCGAAGTCGACTTTAAGTTGCCACCCATTTCACGCGCAATAATATTGGCAAGGGTGGTTTTGCCCAAACCGGGCGGGCCGAAAATCAGAGTGTGATCCAGTGCTTCCGCACGTCCACGGGCTGCACCAATAAAGATTTCCATTTGTTCACGGACGACAGGCTGACCAATATAATCATCTAGTGAAGTTGGTCGAATGGCACGATCAATATGATCTTCGGGTTTTTCGGAACCACCGATGAGACGGTCTTGCATATGTGTTAAATCTATCTCTTTACAGTCATTTGAGGTGGATTAACTCACAGCCTCAAAAATCTTTTAGGTTTTATATGCCTTTGTGTAGGCAATTTCACTTTTGACTGGGCAAAAGTGACAAAACCCATTTGTTAAACTGATGCTACATCCTTGTAGCACAGTTTAACGGCGACATCCATGTCGCCTGCGTGTATCCAAAATTATTGGACATTTTTATTTATTCATCGACTTGAGTGCAGCACGGATGATGTCGCTGGCTTCAGTAAAATCTCCTTTGGCTGCATTCACCAGTTTTTGCGCTTCTAAAGGTTTATAACCCAAAGATTGTAAAGCTGCCTCGGCTTCGGCAACCGCTGAGTTGCCTGTAAATTGGATTTGTTCAGCAGTTGAGTTGCTCGGGACTGTACCTGTAGACATGGCTTTAAAGCGATCACGCAGTTCAATCATCAAGCGTTCAGCGGTTTTCTTACCAACCCCTGGCACTTTAACCAGTGTGTTGACATCTTCATGCTCCACCGTATGAATCAGCATGTCTACGCTTAAAGTTGAAAGAATACCCAAAGCCATTTTCGGACCGACTCCATTGACTTTTAACAGGGTACGGAAAATCAGTTTTTCCTGTTGATGTAAAAAACCATACAGGAGTTGAGCATCTTCTCGTACGGCTAAATGCGTCCATAACGTGACTTTTTGTCCTTTTTGTAATTGGCAAAATGTCGACAATGGGGTGTCAATCTCATAGCCAACGCCATTCACATTGAGCAGCACGGTTGGGGCTTCGAGGGCAAACACTTCGCCAATTAAACATCCAATCATTTTTAAAACTTCACTATTTTAGGTGTATACGGTTATTCGTCTTCAAGCTGTGCTGATTTAACATCAGGCATCAATCATGTTAAAAGCATTTCTGGATTGCTGCGGTATGTTACATCAAGCCAGATTTATTGCCTTGTAGTTCTTGCGACAGATTATAGGCCTGATGATCTGAAAACTTCGAAATAATATCCAGTACTTGCATAATATTTTCATAATGATTGTTGCCAAAACGCGCACCTGAACGCTGTAAGATGGTAAACAAGCGCTGCTCTTTAAAACTTAAGGTTTTGTGCGGTGTGGTCAGTGGAATAAAGGCATCTAAAATATTTTGTAAACTTTGATGGGCAATAATTTCCAAACCGGCTTTTTGCGGATGTTCAAAAATCTTATCGCGCGCCAGTTCTTTGGCGCGGTTAATGCCGAGTTCAATATCTTCGGCACAGTATTGCAATAAACTGCCTTTGAGTTGTCCTGTTAGAATCTCATAATGATGTTTGGCAAAGGCAGTAGTGACTTCATCCACCAAGCGTTTCATGACTCGACCACGTAATGCCGCAATTTTTTGCTGCCACGTGGTATCCATGGAAAGTTCAGAAGGTCTGCCATAATCTGCAATCAAATCTAGAAAGATCGGTTCAACTTCTTCATAGCTCAACATGTTCAGAATAATGCCATCTTCCAAATCAATCAGTGCGTAACAGATGTCATCCGCTGCTTCAAGTAAATAGGTCAATGGATGGCGGCAATAACGATCTGGTGCCAATTGAATTAAACCGAGTTGTTCGGCAATTTGAGTCAGAATTTCTTTTTCGGATTGATAACAGCCAAACTTGGCACGCATGCTGGCAGGGGTATTGCCTTGTTCGGCAATGGTTTTGGATAACCAAGGATATTTTAAATATGCACCCAAAGTGGCATAAGTCAGACGCATACCGCCATCATTGGGATGGTAGTCAATCTTGGTCAATAAACGTAAACCCTGCGCATTGCCTTCAAACTGGCGGACATCGGCTTCTTCTTCAGGGGTCAGTTTGGCAAGAAAATCACCATGTGAGGCATCGTCAAACCATTCTCGAATGGCATATTCACCGGCATGCCCAAAGGGTGGGTTACCAATATCATGCGCCAGACAAGCGGCTTGAATGATGGCGCCAACATCAGCCGGAGAAATCCAGACTGGGAGTTCATCTTTAATTTTTTCTGCGGCCAGCATGCCGAGTGAACGACCAATACAGGACACCTCTAAGGAGTGCGTGAGCCGTGTGTGGATGCCATCATGCTGGGTGAGTGGGTGAACTTGGGTTTTACGGTTTAGCTGTCTAAAGCTTTGGGAAAAAATAATACGATCATAATCTTTATGAAAAGGGCTTCGAGCTTGTTCTGTACTTTGCTTTTTACGACCAATGCGAACTGTGGAGAGCAGTTCTAACCAACGCATTTGTTCCATTTATTATGTTTCATTAAAGGGTTGTTTGAATCATGCCAAAAAACCGTAAGTTGCACTAGAGCAGTGCGACATGATTTGACTGTTGGAATGTAAATATCGGCTGCTACGGGATAAAGTCCGTTGGGAGACTTCGCCTGAGTTTTGCAGAGCATCACGATTGTTTTTAGGGTTTGAGATAAGACTGTGTTTGCCGTGAGCTTGAGGATTTTTCCATATTGCTAGTTGTTTATTTTTATGTGATTTTATCTAAAAAAATAAAAGCAAGACCCTATGCATGATTTTATTGCAGGATTAGGTTACATAATTGGAATTATCTATCTAGCTGATTTCTCCTTTTCACAGTAGAATATGTGCTCTCTTCAAAGTCACATTGCGGTAAAGTTCAAAAGACTTGCCCGTGGAGCCAAAATCAGCATGTTTATCGTGGCCGGTGCACCAGCACATTCTTCTTTTAAGAAAACTCAACTATTATCACGTCTATCGTCAATTAGTTCTGTTCAATCAATAGAAAGCCAATGGGTCTATCTGTTTGACCAAGCGCTCAACGAGCAACAGCAACAATCTGCTTTACAATTGTTAAATGATGGCGAAGCTTTTCAAATCCGCCAAGCTGCAACGGATGAAGTTCAAATTCTGGTGACGCCACGTGTCGGTACGATTTCGCCGTGGTCATCTAAAGCGACGGATATTTTTGCCAACTGTAATACCCCGATACACCGCCTTGAACGCGGTGTTTTGTTTACTTTAAAAGGTATTTCTGAAGTATCGAATGAAGTTAAACAGGCTTTGCATGACCGCATGACCGAGAGTGTATTTAACAGCATTGATGATGCGGTCGCACTTTTCCAAGAGACTGCACCAAAACCTTTAAATTCAATTGATATTTTGGGTCAAGGTAAACAGGCATTAGTTCAAGCGAATTCTGAATTTGGTTTTGCTTTGTCTGATGAAGAAATTGACTATTTAACTGAAGCATTTATCAAGTTAGGGCGTAACCCGCACGACATCGAACTCATGATGTTTGCTCAAGCAAACTCTGAACACTGTCGTCACAAAATTTTTGGTTCAGAATGGACGATTGATGGTGAAGTTCAACCATTATCATTGTTCCAAATGATTAAGAATACCTATAAAGAATCACCAACGGATGTTTTGTCTGCTTATAAAGATAACGCATCAGTAATCGTGGGGTATGACACACAACGTTTCTACCCGAAAAAAGACGAAGACACAGGTCACTACACCTATAAGTATAAGAGCCAAGCTGCTCATATCTTAATGAAAGTGGAAACCCATAACCATCCAACAGCGATTGCACCATTTGCAGGTGCAGCAACTGGTTCGGGCGGTGAAATCCGTGACGAAGGTGCAACAGGTCGTGGTGGTAAGCCAAAAGCAGGCTTAACTGGCTTTACCGTATCCAACTTGAATATTCCTGGTTTTGAACAACCATGGGAAGAAAACTACGGTAAACCATCACGTATGGCATCGCCACTTCAAATTATGATTGAAGGTCCATTGGGCGGTGCAGCGTT
Organism: Acinetobacter sp. GXMZU3951; assembly: GCF_054457875.1. Classification (NCBI taxonomy): domain Bacteria; kingdom Pseudomonadati; phylum Pseudomonadota; class Gammaproteobacteria; order Moraxellales; family Moraxellaceae; genus Acinetobacter; species Acinetobacter sp. GXMZU3951. Next base: position 326,829 of record NZ_JBTLFO010000002.1, read on the forward strand.
TAATAACGAATTTGGTCGTCCTGCTTTAAATGGTTATTTCCGTACCTTTGAACAGAACGTGAATGGCGAAGTCAAAGGTTTCCACAAGCCAATTATGATTGCGGGTGGTTACGGGAACATTCGTCCTGACCATGTTGAAAAAGATCCAATCCAACCGGGCGATTTATTGATCGTGCTCGGTGGTCCAGCCATGTTGATTGGTTTGGGTGGTGGTGCTGCATCATCAGTAGACAGTGGTACGATGGGCGAAAGCTTAGACTTTGCTTCAGTGCAACGTGAAAACCCAGAAATGGAACGCCGTTGCCAAGAAGTGATTGATACTTGCTGGCGTATGGAAAATGAAAACCCGATCGTATCTGTACATGACGTCGGTGCGGGCGGTATCTCGAATGCCATGCCTGAATTGGTCAATGATCACGAATTAGGTGCGATTTTAGATTTACGTAAAATTCCTTCGCTTGAACCGGGTATGTCTCCAATGGAGATCTGGTCAAACGAAGCGCAAGAGCGTTATGTACTCGCGATCAAACCAGAATCTTTAGCATTATTTGAATCAATCTGTGCGCGTGAACGCTGCCCGTTTGCAGTCTTGGGTGAAGCAACAGAAGCGCGTCAGTTGACGGTTAACGATCCATTGTTTGAAAACAAAGCCGTGGATATGCCAATGCAAGTGATGTTGGGTGGCACACCACGTATGAGCCGTTCTTACGAAACCATCGAACGTCAAGGCGACGATTTTGATGCCGCTCAGGTGGACTTGAAAGATGCAATCTTCCGTGTGTTAAAGAACCCGACGGTGGCATCTAAGTCATTCTTGATTACGATTGGTGACCGTTCGATTACTGGTATGGTTGCACGTGATCAGATGGTGGGTCCATGGCAGGTTCCTGTTGCAGACGCAGCAGTAACAACAACCAGCTTACAGGGTTATACCGGTGAAGCTATGGCGATGGGGGAACGTCCACCTGTAGCATTGTTGAACCCAGCAGCATCTGCACGTTTAGCTGTTGCCGAAGCAATTTCTAACATCATGTGTGCCAATATTGAACAGATCAGCGACATTAAATTGTCTGCGAACTGGATGGCTGCAGCAGGGCAAAAAGGTGAAGACCAAGCCTTGTTTGAAGGTGTGAAAGCCATTGGTATGGAAATGTGTCCTGCATTAGGCATTGCGATTCCTGTTGGTAAAGACTCATTGTCTATGCGTACCACGTGGAATGAAGATGGTCAGGATAAATCTGTCACTTCGCCAATGAGTGGTGTAATTACCGCATTTGCACCAGTTAATGATGTTCGTAAAACCTTAACGCCTGAATTGAAAAATACTGATTCGGTGTTGGTACGTATTGATTTATCTAAAGGCCAATTCCGTTTAGGCGGTTCGATCCTTGCGCAAGTGTACAAAGCGATTGGTTCAGTAACTCCAGATGTCGACAGCTTTGACGACTTCAAAGCCTTCTTTGATTTGGTACAAGACTGGAACAACCGTGGCTTAATTCAAGCCTACCATGACATTGGTGATGGTGGTTTATTGGCGACTGTTGCGGAAATGATGTTTGCTTCACGTTTAGGTGTTGCCTTAGAAGCTCAGTCAACAGCTGCATTATTTGCTGAAGAAATTGGTGCAGTCGTACAAATCAAGACAGCGGATTGGGATGCATTACAAGCTGAAGTTGCTGCATCAAGCTTGAAAGACGCCATTACTGTGGTTGGTCGCGTAAATACCGCGGATCAATTAAGCGTAAATGGTTTGACTTTGGCACGTGTAGACTTGCAACAAGCTTGGGCTGAAGTTTCGCATCAAATTCAACGTTTACGTGACAACGTAGAAAATGCAGACCAAGAATTTGCCTTAATTTCTGACAATGCACACAAAGGTTTGATTGCTCAACCAACCTTTGACTTGAATGAGCCAGTGGAAGCGCCGTTTATTAATTTACGCCGCCCAAGCATGGTGATTTTGCGTGAACAGGGGGTGAATGGCCAAACTGAAATGGCAGCTGCCTTTGATAAAGTTGGCTTTAACACCGTTGACGTGCACATGAGCGATTTGCTGGCGGGTCGAATTGATTTAGATGACTTCGAAGGCCTAGTGGCTTGTGGTGGTTTCTCTTACGGTGACGTTTTGGGCGCTGGCGGTGGCTGGGCTAAATCTGTGCTGTTCAACCCACGCTTACGTGACCAGTTTGAAAAATTCTTTAACCGTTCAGAAACCTTCACTTTAGGTGTATGTAATGGTTGCCAAATGATTTCTCAACTTGCACCATTAATTCCGGGTGCAGATGCATGGCCTCGTTTCCACCGCAATACTTCAGAAGTGTTTGAAGCGCGTGCAGTGAACGTTCGTATTGAAAAATCGAATTCGGTATTGCTTGAAGGTATGGAAGGTTCGATTCTTCCGATTGCGGTTGCACATGGTGAAGGTCGTGTGGTTGCGAGCGCGGATCAATTGGCGGCATTGAATGCAGGTCATCAAGTAATCTTGCGTTATGTTGACAGTCACGGTAACCCAACACAGCACTATCCATTGAACCCGAATGGTTCACCAGAAGCGATTACAGGGGTAACCTCTAAAGATGGTCGTGCAACGATTATGATGCCGCATCCTGAACGTAATTTCCGTGCAATTCAGCATTCTTGGAAACCTGAAGAATGGACTGAAGATGGTGCATGGTTACGTATGTTCCGTAATGCGCGTAAGTTTATTGGTTAAGCCATAACATATTGAAAAGCCACCTTCGGGTGGCTTTTTTGTATTCAAAATTAAAGTTATTGCAGCTGTTGTTGTATAAACTGATCGACTTGTTGGGTGTAATTGGTGTTCAAGCCTAAATCCTGATTGATCTCTGCATGAGTTAAGGCAATCGGTAATAGTTGGGTGGTTGTACCTAAAGCTTTGGCTTTTTCAGTAAAAGCGTGAGCTTGGTTACACGGCTGATCGGGGCGGAGGGTCGAACACACGGCAAGAAAAGCAGGGAGTGCCTGTCGGATTTGGTGCTGAGGAGAAACGGCATGCCAGGAATCGACTGAAGTGCCAAATACAGGATCATAAATAGTCGCATGCTGACCCGACATCAGTTTCTCCAAGTCATAGGCCGCACTATCTAAGGCAATCGTGGCTTTCCACGGTTGCGGATATCGAATCATCCATGCGGGCTGTGTAGAAAGCAGGGTAACTAAATGTGCCCCTGCAGAATGCCCCATAATGACAATATGATTAGGGTCGGCTTGCCAACTCGCAGCATGACTTTGAACAAAACTCAGCGCATCGGCTATATCTTGTGTTTGTTGTTGTACCGAAACTTCGGGAACTAAACGATAATTCACCGAGATCACCAGCCAACCTTGTGTGTTCCAATAGGCGGCCTTGTTTTGAACAACACGATTATGAGACTTATCCCCGATACGCCAAGCACCCCCATGTACAATCAATAACACTGGCGCAAGTTTTTGATGAGCTGCACCTAGAGTGCTACTGGTAGGCAGATAAAGATCTAGTTTTTGTAAAGCATGCGTCCCGTAAGGGAGATTCTTTGTGGTATTCTTTTGTTGTAACAGATTCAAATTTTGGAAGAAATCAGCATAACTATGCGCTGAATAAAAACTGAAGCAGACGAGAATATAAGTATAAATAGCTTGTTTAAAATTCATTATTAAGAAGCATGGAAATTTTATTGATTCTATTTTAACATGAATAATGTGTTTAAATTATGAACAAAATCTGACATAAGGAAATGGCTTGAAGCATTAAACCAATGCAATAAGCAAAGTTGGTGTAAAAGTTGCTTAATCTTTGCTCAGGCTATGCAAAGGAAATGAATCCTTATGGCAAACAATAAAAAGGAGTCGTGGAATGATGAAAGTTGCAACATATTCCAACAAGGCTGTATTAAAACAAAAAGGCTGGAAATGGTTTGCTATGGTAATCGCCCTACAGCTGGCTTTTATGCTGTTGTATGCGATGACGCAAAGTGTTTAGCCCAGCATTCGGGCATTGAAGGGTCGGAAAATGCCTTCAATGCCCGAATGTATTACGGATTGTTTTGATATTCGGTAATCACTTCGAGTGCAGCACGGAAAGCTTCTTGGGTTGCGGGCGCGCCGCAATATGGCAGGCTGTGTAATAACACTTCCTGAATTTCTTCAACAGTTGCGCCATTATTCAGCGCACCACGCACGTGTCCCTTGAGTTCAGTAGGACTTTTTTGTGCGGTTAAGAATGCAATGGTGATCAGTGAGCGATATTTGCGTGGCAATACCCCGTCACGTTGCCAAGTCGAGCCCCATGCATGCTCATTAATCCAATCTTGTAGTGGCTGCGTAAAAGGCACAGTATTGTCTTGGGCGCGTTTTACAAAACTTTCGCCCATCACTTCAGTACGTACTTTTAACCCATTTTCATAATCTTGCTGAGACATCTGTGTCACTCTTGTTGATGAAAAAAGTGACAAAAGTTTAACCTTTTATCACTTTGATCTGTATCATTTTTTCTAAACTTTAGGATTAGTCAACCAGTTCAACGGCAATTGCTGTCGCTTCACCACCTCCAATACACAGTGTAGCAATCCCTTTGCTTTTGCCTAGGCGCTTCAGGGCGTAAATCAAGGTCAAAATAATACGCGAACCAGAAGAACCTAGTGGATGACCGAGTGCACAAGCACCACCATGAATATTCACTTTTTCAGGATCAAGGTTAAAAGCATCAATTGCTGCCATTGTGACCATGGCAAAGGCTTCATTAATTTCCCATAAGTCCACATCTGCCACTGACCAACCCGCTTTTTTCAAGACTTTTTCAATGGCAGTCACAGGTGCAATGGTAAATTCTGAAGGATGTTGCGAGTTGGTTGCTGTAGCGCGAATATGTGCCAAAGGAGTTAAACCACGGGAGGCCGCTTGTTCAGCCGACATCACCAACATGGCTGATGCGCCGTCCGAGATTGAACTTGAGTTGGCTGCAGTGATGGTGCCATCTTTTGCAAAGGCGGGGCGTAGGTTTGGAATTTTATCAATATTGGCATGAAACGGATTTTCATCCTGAGCGACCACAACGTCACCTTTACGGCTCGAAACGGTAATTGGCGCAATTTCCGCTTTAAGATAACCTTCTTGAATCGCAGTTTGTGCACGCGTCAGTGAGCGAATGGCAAATTCGTCTTGTTGCTCACGAGTGTAGCCTTTTTTATCGGCCATTTTTTGTGCCAGCACACCCATGGAAAGACCTGTGTCAGCATCTTCCAAACCTTCTTGGAACATATGGTCTTTAATTTCACCATGTCCCATGCGGTAACCTGCACGTGCTTTCGGTAATAAATAAGGCGCATTACTCATCGATTCCATGCCACCCGCCAGTACAATTTCCGCATTCCCTGCGCAAATGGCATCTGCGGCTTGCATGACTGCTTTCATACCAGAACCACAAATTTTATTGATGGTGGTTGCACCCACATGATCAGGCACACCAGCAAGACGCATGGCTTGACGGGCTGGAGCTTGTTTTAAACCCGCAGGTAGTACACAGCCCATAATGACTTCATCAACTTCTGCACCTTGGACTTGTGCGCGGGCTAAAGTCTCTTGAATCACTGCCGCGCCAAGTTCTGGTGCTGAAAGGCTCGATAATGCACCCTGAAAACTTCCCATAGCGGTACGGCTACCAGCAACGATGACGATGTCTTTGTTCATGTGAATCTCCGTGTATGAATGTTTGCGTTCCATTTTTATTGATAAAAAAATTAAAGCAGCCGAAGCTGCTTTGAAAAAGTCAATTAAGCGCTTGCAGTTTCTTTGACATCATCCACAATCAATTCAACGCCAGTGACCGCTTGAATTTGTTCCAGTGTGACATCTTTGGCTAACTCGATGAGTTTGACACCTTGTGGTGTAATGTCCATTACACCTAAGTCACTGATAATACGATTCACCACAGCTTGACCAGTCAGGGGCAAGGCACATTGCTTTACAATTTTTGGACTACCATCTTTGGCACAGTGCTCCATGAGCACCACTACTTTCTGTACACCAGCGACCAAGTCCATGGCACCGCCCATGCCTTTGACCTTCTTGCCTGGAATCATCCAGTTGGCAAGATCACCAGTTTCAGAAACTTCCATAGCTCCTAAAATCGCAATATTGACATGTCCGCCACGGATCATGGCAAATGATTCTGAGCTAGAAAAAAATGCAGCACCTTTGCGGGCAGTCACGGTTTGTTTACCCGCGTTAATTAAATCGGCATCTACCGTTTCTGCCGTCGGGAATTCACCAATCCCCAATAAACCATTTTCAGACTGTAACCAGACATTGATATTTTCTGGAATATAGTTGGCAACCAGTGTAGGTAAGCCAATCCCCAGATTGACATAAAATCCATCTTCAAGTTCAAGGGCAGCACGTGCAGCCATTTCATTGCGTGTCCAAGCCATGATTAAGCCTCCTGCTTAATGGTTAATTGTTCAATGCGTTTTTCAGGTGCAGTATTGAGAATAATGCGATTGACATAGATGCCAGGTAAATGGATGTCATCCGGATCCAGTTCACCAATTTCCACCACCTGTTCGACTTCTACGATGGTAAATTTACCTGCCATGGCACATTCAGGATTAAAATTACGTGCAGTTTTACGGAAAATTAAATTACCTGCTTTATCTGCTTTGTAGGCTTTGACCAAGGCAACATCAGCGGTCAACGAGTTTTCTAAAATATAAGGTTTACCATCAAACTCACGTTGTTCTTTGCCTTCAGCAATGAGTGTGCCGACACCTGTTTGGGTGAAGAATGCTGGAATACCTGCACCACCGGCACGTAATTTTTCAGCCAAAGTGCCTTGAGGGGTCAGTTCAACTTCCAGTTCACCATTTAAATACTGACGTTCAAATTCTTTGTTTTCACCGACATAAGATGAAATCATTTTTTTAATTTGCTTGGTTTGTAAAAGTTTGCCTAAACCAAAATCATCGACACCTGCGTTATTTGAAATACAGGTCAGCTCGTTTACACCGGTTTCTTTTAAAGCTTCAATCAGTGCTTCTGGAATGCCACATAAGCCAAAACCACCCACAGCAATCGTTTGTCCATTTTTCACGACATCTTGCAAAGCAAGTGTTGCATTTGAATATAACTTATTCATATCAACTTCTCTAAATCCCTTAGGTTTTTATACACTCATTATTAGCATTGTGTAGGAGCAGAATGAAGTTGAAAATTTCAAAGAGTTAATCAGAAAAACTCAATAATGGAGCAAAAAAACAGCAAAATTCAGCTGAATCCGCAGGCTGAATACTTTTGAATTGGGTAGGTCGGATTAAAAATTTTGTTTTAATAGATTGATTTAAATGTGTTTTCTATAGTCATACTGTTTCAGAATTTCAATAAACTGAGCCGTAATGTTTGAAATCTCAAAGTTCTTTTTATAGATAATACCAACGGGTTTGATGATGTCCTGATCTTGTAATTCAACCAGAACATTCTTTTCGGTATCAATGAATTGTTGAAAATGGCGCGGAATAACACTGACACCAATGCCGAGCGCCACAAAACTGGATAAAGAGCTGATTTGATGGCATTCCACTTTTAAATCCAATTGAATATTGTTTTTTATACAATTTTCTTCAATTAAATGGCGCACAATGGAGGGTTGTTGCAAAGTGACGAACGGATTGGCACACAGTTCTTTCCAGGTGACTGACTCTGCATGGGCTAAAGGGTGTGCTTTAGGTAACAAAGCAAGAAAATCTTCTTTAAAGAGGGGAATAAATTCTAGCGTATCAATCTGTTGGGGTTCAAAACAAATACCTAATTCAAAAATTCCATCTAAGACATTTTCAATAATTTTTTCATTGGTGATGTCATGAATAGAAAAATTAATATTTGGATGCAAGGTCAAAAAGTTTTGAATCAAATTGGGCATGATGGCATGTGTGACAAAAGGCATGGAGGCGATACTGAGCGTACCACGCTGTAATTTAAACCGTTGTTTAACGTCTTTTTCCATATCCTCCCAATTGGCTAGCAATTTTCTGGCATAAGGAATCAGTGACTTACCCTCAAAAGTCAGTTCGACACGACGAGTATTGCGTTTAAATAACTTACCTCCGAGTTCTTCTTCTAAGGTTTTGATGGTGAGACTCAAGGCTGACTGACTCAAATGCAGTTCACTGGATGCATTGGCATAGTTCAAACTGCGAGCAAGGGCTAGAAAAGCTTTTAATTGTTTTAAAGTCATAAGCGAATGTTTACCACAAAGTCTAGACGAAGAAGGACAACTGTATTGATTCTGAGCTTTTTTTGAGTGAAAAGCAAAAAAACAATTAAGTAACAGTAGATTATTTTTATCTTAACCGGATTTAATTTGGATTTATCTTATTATTGGATTGAGATTAAATTATTTTAATATTTTATTTATGAGTTTTTTTAAACAATTAATCATATTTTTAAATATATTATATTTCCTATTAAACTATTTTTATAAGTACTTGTTATTAAATGATATAAATTTATTTTTTATTTGTTTTTATATTTAATTATTGTTTTTTTAATTTTTGGTGTTATTTTTTTAAATAGGATTTTTTATTTTAAAAATATTTAAGCTTGATATTTTATATGGAGTTTAGGATTACTCTTAATAAAATTGAGCATTTATTTCGGTCAAAAAACAAAGGTTGATCACACTGTGTTTCGCAATGTGTGAAATCTTCAATATTCTTTATCAGGGAGAAAAGAATATGTGGGAGTTGTTTGTCATCCTGCTGTCTTTAGGCTTGTTGATGTATACAGCCTATAAGGGATTTTCGGTCATTCTAATGGCACCTATCTGTGCCTTACTTGCAGTTTTTTTAATTGCACCTAACCATGTTTTACCGTTTTATTCGGGCGTGTTTATGCCGAAGATGGTGAACTTCATTAAAGACTACTTCTTGGTGTTTTTATTGGGTGCAATTTTTGGCAAAGTCGTAGAAATGTCTGGAATTGCATCTTCAATTGCCAAAACCATTGTGAGTTTGATTGGCGCAAAACGTGCCATTTTAACCGTGGTGCTTTTAGGTGCCATTCTGACCTACAGCGGCGTAAGCTTATTCGTCGTGGTATTTGCAGTGTATCCATTTGCAAACCAATTGTTCCAAGAAGCCAATATTCCAAAGCGTTTAATTCCTGGCACAATTGCCTTAGGTGCATTTACATTCACGATGGATGCTTTACCAGGGACACCGCAAATTCAGAACGTAATTCCAACGACGTTCTTCGGAACCAATATTTACGCAGCACCGTTCTTAGGGATCATTGGGGCAATTTTTGTCTTGTGTATGGGTTTGCTTTATCTGCAATGGCGCTGTCGTGTTGCTGCTCAAGCAGGTGAAGGCTATGCTGGATTTGCTAATGCACAAGTTCAAACTGAATCAACTGCGACTACAACCACATCGAATTTATTAGATACACCAAATGGTTCCAAAGCACGTCAAGCTTTGGCATTTGTACCCTTAATTCTTGTTGCGGTGATGAACAAGTTTTTATCTACGGCAATACCAAAATGGTATCCAAATGGTTTTGATTTTAATGCCATTGGTTTAGCAAATTATACGGTTGATGTCGCAAAAACAGGTGCAATTTGGGCCGTTGGTTTGGCTTTAATTGTCGGGATCATCAGTGCATTTTTATATGACTACCAAAAAGTTATTGTGCAATTTAAAGAAGGTGTAAACACCAGTATTAGTGGTGCTTTACTGGCTGTAATGAACACTGCTTCCGAATATGGTTTTGGTGCGATTATTGCGGCATTACCAGGCTTTGTTTTGATCAGTCATGGTTTGAGTTCCACTTTTACCAATCCATTGGTCAATGGTGCAGTGACGACGACGGTATTGGCAGGGATTACAGGGTCAGCTTCGGGCGGTATGAGTATTGCTTTAAGTGCGATGGCAGATCAATACAATGCTGCAATTTTAGCTGCTGGTATTCCGCCTGAAGTGATGCACCGTGTGGTATCTATGGCATCAGGTGGTATGGATACATTACCGCACAACGGTGCTGTAATTACCTTACTTGCGGTAACTGGCTTAACCCACAAGCAATCGTATAAAGATATTTTTGCAGTCACGATCATTAAAACCGTAGCTGTGTTTGTAGTAATTGCCGCATTTACAATTTTCGGTATCGTTTAAACATCTTATTTGCGCATCTTGCCTGTTCACCACGGCAAGATGTAAAAGGAGTAAGCAATGAGTTTGCAGTTAGAAAATAAAGTTGCATTTATTACGGGTTCAGCAAGTGGGATCGGTCTGGAAATTGCCAAGAAATTTGCCCAAGAAGGGGCCAAAGTGGTGATTTCGGACATGAATGCTGAAAAATGTCAGGAAACTGCTGAGGCGCTCAAAGCTCAAGGTTTTCAAGCACTTTCTGCACCTTGTGATGTCACTGATGAAGCGGAGTATCAAGCTGCAATTGCATTGACCCAAAGTACATTTGGTCGTTTAGATATTTTGATTAACAATGCAGGTTTCCAGCACGTTGCTCCAATTGAAGAGTTTCCAACGGCAGTGTATCAGAAGCTGATTCAGGTGATGTTGACGGGTTCCTTCATTGGAATTAAACATGCTTTCCCCATCATGAAGGCACAGAAATCAGGCCGTATTATTAATATGGCATCGATTAATGGTCTGATTGGTTTTGCTGGTAAAGCAGGCTACAACAGTGCCAAACATGGCGTGATTGGTCTCACCAAAGTGGCGGCCTTAGAATGTGCTCGAGATGGTATTACCGTGAATGCACTTTGCCCAGGCTATGTCGATACGCCATTGGTGCGTGGACAAATTGCAGACTTGGCCAAAACACGAAATGTCAGTTTAGATTCTGCACTTGAAGATGTGATTCTGGCGATGGTGCCGCAAAAACGTTTATTAAATGTTGAAGAAATTGCTGACTATGCCATTTTCTTGGCGAGTGACAAAGGGGCGGGTATTACGGGTCAGGCGGTGGTGATGGATGGTGGATATACTGCACAATAAATATTGATTTTCAATCAAATACGATTTTATCCAGCCATTGAGAAATTGCATATTTCTTATGATGAAATCGTATTGTTTTCCTTGACCAGTCGGTAACGACTGGTTCTTTTTTGGGAAAGATTAAATCCCCAGTTATTTTTCAGCCTTAAAAAACAGCAAGATAATTGAAGATAGCGAAAGGCAAAAAATTACTGGCCAAATGATGAATAAGTCGACTCGGATATTTGCATCTGGTGTTTTGAATTGGACCCAAAATTCCCAGCATGCATAAAGTAGCCATAAAATTGCTGTAAGCCCTAAATATTTAGCACTACGCCGATGGCTAAAATTACGTACGATTAAATAGGCGATAAAAAATACGCAGGCAATCCCGAAAATGGAAAGAGGTTTTGCGACCAATAAATTTATCAGAAAATTCATATCAACCTCCGATATATCCTTCTTATGAGTAAACTTACAGTACTGGAATGACACTTTAAGCGGATATATTCAGATCAGACTTGAGTCGAGTATTTAAAAGACCTTAAGTTTCAGGTGCAATAGAGCTTCTCGAAACAGATCAATTCGTACTGGTTCACGTGAGATCTAAAGTTGTTACTGGCTTAAATTATCTGGGTATCCTCATCGTGTTAAGTACGTGAATGGTTTGAATCCTATCATTATTGTTATCCTGTAACTTATATAAATAGTCTATGACTTCACGGATTTTCTAATCAATTACTTGACGTATAAATGTGGTGATGAGATGTAAACAATGGTGAATTTATACTGGTGTGATTGGTGTGAGAATCACCTCTATTTATTATATTGAAACTATTTATTAAAAGAAGGTGATTGTGTAATCACCTTCTTTTTCAGTTTGATGATTAGTTATTTTTTAGGATTTGTTGGCTCAAACTCTTTAAAATCGGCTTTGCGGATTTTGGCATGAATTCCTTTGGTACGATCAACTACTTGTGAAACTTCAAAATCTGTTGCGGCACTTAAGTACGCATATGCTGTCGCTTCATCAATACCGTATTCCTGATGTAAAAAACGGATTGCTTCACGAGTAGATTTTTTCATTGCCTCATCTAGATCGGCATCTAAACCAGGAGTAATCCAAAACTCTGCATTTTCTGCTAAAGGTTGTTTAATTTCTTGACCTGGGATCTTGTCCTTACCTGCTTTTAACAACGTAAATTTTAGGGTTGCACGTGCTGATGCTTCCAATGCCGTAAGTGCGACTTCACCATCACCTTGCGAAAAATGGCTATCACCCGTGTAAAAAAGTGCACCTTTGACTTGTACTGGATAATAGGCAGTTGCACCCGCACCAAGCTCATTAATATCAATATTTCCACCGTACAAGGCAGGTGGTACAGAGTGAACAGGTTCAGAAGTATTTGCAGCTACCCCCATAATGCCCATAAAAGGGTAAAGCGGGAAACGAATCGCTTTACCTGATGCGGTTTTTAATACGCCTTCATATTCACCTTGAGCATTTTTTTCAATTGGGGTGAAAATGGAAACATTGCCAAAACGTTCAGGATGTTCAGCAGATGGATTATCTTGTTGAGATGTCTTTGGGAATTCTCCGACCAATGCTCCTTTTCCGTGTCGATTCGAAATTACACCATAGGGTACTCGTGGTTCGACCTTAATCACTTCGACTTTTAAAATATCCCCAGGCTCAGCACCAGCAATAGCGACTGGCCCTGTGACAATATGCGGACCATCTTTATGGAAGTCATGGGCTAGTTTGGATTGGGTAATTTTTTTGGCTTCATCTAGAATATATTCAGACTTTACCCCTTTGGATTGGAAATATTTGTCTGCATCACGGCCTTGATCTTCAAGCAAACCTTCATGTGAGACTGTATCGAATGTGACAATACTTCCAGAATTTACGGTCAAAACTGGTTTTGCCTCTCGATTGGGTAAATAGCCCCAAGTAATCGTATTTAGCGTGGATGGTACATAGTAGTTGCCTTTATATGCGCCCTCTTTAAGTAAGGTTGGTTTTTCAGATATTTGTTTAAGAATTTTGAAATCATCGGCATAGGTGAATGCTGAGCTCAATGTCGTTAATACAGCCAATGAAATAAGTTTAATTTTCAACATAAGTTTAACCTTTACTTAATCTATCTCCAATCTATGTATTCGATATATAGCAATCCTTATGCCAGTTTTACTTTCTTTAGTAATTCAATACTTCTAATAAATTATGTGAAAATTAAATTAGTTAATTTGACTTATGATGATGCAATTTATTAGATGGTTATTTACTCATAGGTAAAATATGCTTAGTTTTAGAGCAACTTTTGAATGGGTCATATTTTTACAAAATTACCTAATCATCCCAGTTTTTGAAAATAGATCATGTTAGAAATTTAAAGATAAAATACGTACAATTTTTCAACTTTATCTCTATTCTGTTTGCTAAGATGGAAAAGCATACTTCATCAATATAACGAGAACAGAGATGAGTTTTCTTACTGCCGAGCAGGCAAAAATACTATCAGCCACTGCTAAACTTGATATTAATTTATATAAAGCACGTTTAGCCAAACTCATTGAAGAAAGTGCCCAACAAGGCAACACTGCCGTGTTTGCGGTACTTCCCAAACACTTACCGCTCGTCGAAATTCGAGAGCTTTCAGCAGAGCTGACCCATTTGGGCTATCAGGTTCGCTTTGAAGTGAATGAATTCTTTTACAGTTTTAATGTGTATTGGATTTAAAGCACATCAATTTATTTTTAAAAACGAAAAAAACCCTTTAAATATTTACATTTAAAGGGTCTTGCAAATCAAAAAACTAATTAAGCTTCAATGGTTTGAACTGCAATTTTTTTCGCTGGATCTGCTTTGCGACGTACAGCAGGCACTGGCTCGCCATAATATTGACGATCAGCAAAATAACTCGAACGTACCATTGGCGCAGACCAGATATTTCTAAAGCCAAGTTTACGACCATGTTCTGCATAGCGTTCAAACTCTTCTGGGCTCACGAAACGGTCAATTGGCGCATGTTCTTTAGAAGGCTGTAAATATTGACCAATGGTTACATAATCAACATCATGAGCACGAAGGTCATCTAATAATGCAATGACTTCTTCTTCAGTTTCACCAATACCGACCATCAAACCACATTTGGTTGGCACATCAGGGCAGTATTCTTTAAACATTTTGAGCAGATTTAAAGAGTGCTGGTAGTCCGAACCTGGACGCATCGCTTTATACAAACGCGGCACAGTTTCAATGTTGTGGTTAAACACATCGGGTGGACATTCGGTCATAATGCGTAAAGCAATATCCATACGACCACGGAAGTCAGGAACCAAAATTTCCAAAAGTGTTTTTGGACTTAAGCTACGTGCTTCTTTAATACAATCTACAAAGTGTTGTGCACCACCATCCAATAGATCATCACGGTCTACTGAGGTAATTACGGCATATTTCAAACCTAAATTGGCAATCGTCTCTGCCATATGGCGCGGTTCATCAGGATCTAACGCATTTGGACGACCATGTGCTACATCACAGAACGGGCAACGACGTGTACAGATGTCACCCATAATCATAAAAGTAGCAGTACCACCACCAAAACATTCAGGTAAATTTGGGCAGGCAGCTTCTTCACATACGGTATGTAATTTTTGCGCACGTAAAGTTGTCTTAATGCGTTGAACTTCCTCTGGCGCTGTCATCTTGACACGAATCCAGTCTGGCTTGCGAGGCACTTCAACCGTAGGTACAACTTTGACAGGAATACGTGAAACTTTTTCTGCACCACGAAGTTTAACACCCTGTTCAGGTTTACGGCTTTCAGACATATTCAACTTTTCCACTGTTTAGACGGAGAGATATGGGTACATTATAACGGAATTGCACATTGATAGGGCGAAAACACTATTCATTTTCTAAATGTCGTTATCACTCAATATATGACTATGAAATACAGCAAAGTCAGCTATTTTCAGTCATAATAGAGCGAAAATAGACACAGATTTATAGATAAAGGAGCGTTGAATGCCACGTAAGAAAGAGGTCGTTAGTGGAACTTTCGTAAAATACGATGCGGTTGTTCTCGGTTCGGGCCCTGCTGGTGAAGGCGCGGCAATGAAACTTGCTAAATCGGGCAAGCGTGTTGCAATTATTGATATGCGTGAGCAATTGGGGGGGAACTGTACCCACGTTGGAACCATTCCAAGTAAAGCTTTACGTCAAACAGTTTCAAGCATTATTCGTTATCAACGTGATCCAATGTTTCAAAAAGTGGGGGATTGGAAACATTTCACCATGAAACAAGTGCTGCGTAATGCCCACAAGGTGATTCAACAGCAGGTAGATACCCACTCACGTTTTTATGACCGTAACAAAATTGATATTTTTCATGGTCGTGCTTATATCCAAGATCAAAATACCGTTTTGGTTTTTACCTCTGAAGGGGTGAAAGAAACCATCATGTTCAAGCAATTGGTGATTGCGACAGGTAGTCGTCCATACCGTCCTGCCATGCTTGATTTTAATCACCCACGTGTATTTGATTCAGACAAGATTCTAGATTTGGATTTCTCGATTCAGAAAATCATCATTTATGGCGCGGGTGTAATTGGCTGTGAATATGCATCGATCTTCATTGGTCTGGATCATAAAGTTGATCTCATCAACACCCAAATGAAATTGCTTAGCTATTTAGATGATGAAATTTCCGATGCCTTGTCTTATCACTTGCGCGAGCAGGGGGTATTGATTCGCCACAATGAACAAATCGATCATCTCGAAACTTTTGATGACCATGTTGTATTGCACTTGCTCAGTGGCAAGAAAATTAAAGCTGATGCGATTTTGTGGTGTAACGGCCGTTCAGGTAATACCGATGGTCTTGGACTGGAAAATGTCGGCATTACGCCAAACAGTCGTGGCCAAATCATGGTCAATGATCAATACCAAACCGAAGTGGAAAACATTTACGCTGCGGGTGATGTGATTGGTTGGCCTTCATTGGCTTCTGCGGCTTATGACCAAGGTCGTTGCGCGGGTGCAAACATGAGTGGTGAAGAGGGTATTCAACCTGTGGTGGATATTCCAACAGGGATTTACACCATTCCAGAAATTTCTTCAATTGGTAAGAACGAACAGCAGCTAACCGAAGAAAAGATCCCGTACGAAGTGGGTCAAGCCTCTTTCCGTCATTTGGCACGTGCACAAATTACAGGGGATACGGTAGGTGAATTAAAGATTCTGTTCCACCGTGACACTTTGGAAATTTTAGGTGTGCATTGCTTTGGTAACAACGCAGCGGAAATTATTCACATTGGTCAAGCGGTGATGAACAGTCCTAAAAATACCATCAAGTATTTTGTGGAAACGACATTTAACTATCCGACCATGGCAGAAGCGTATCGCGTTGCAACCTTAAATGGTATGAACCGTTTATTCTAAGATATGTAAGCATCTCTCTGAAAAGCCCATCCATTGCGATGGGCTTTTTTTATGAAGATATTTGAGATTAAAAAGGTCGCGATCCTGCCAGACTAATCCGTTTTAATAAGCGACGTTGCTCAGCAGGAAATGGCGTTCTGGAATGCAAGGTCACTTGATTATCCCAAAACAAGATGTCGCCCGTTTCCCAAGCGTGATCATAGCGAAACTCAGGCTTAAGTATATGTTGGCGCAGTTGTGCAATCAGTTCACTGCCTGCTATATCATCATAATTGACCAGTTCAACTTCGGAACGTGTATTTAACCACAATGCTTTGCGTCCTGTTTCGGGGTGTGTTCGCACCAAAGGGTGTGAATAGGCATGCCCTAAAATAGGTTGATCCTTAAAGCGATAGTAAGGGCTATTGTTGGCATAGTTGTCTGATCCTTTATTGCTATTGGCTCTTACAAAAGGGTTATAGGTTATTAATTGGAGTTTCTCCAGATGGGCTTGTAGATCAGGGGCTAAGGCATCATAGGCCTTAATGGTGTTATACCAGCTGGTTTGGCCGCCAGTGTTTGGCAGTTCAATCGCATAAAGTAAAGAACCGAAAGATGGTAGAGGTGTCCATTGATGATCGGCATGCGGGCTAAGTTCACCGTGCCCCGTGTAGTCACCTTGACCAACTGCATTAGAAACAGGCACGACATCTGGAGGTATTCCTGTGTCTGTTTGGCTCGCCAGTACAGGATTGTCAGCACTAGGACGGAAAATCGATCCGAAATAACTGGCAAAAGCGAGAAACTGTAAGTCATCCAAACTTTGCTGTTTAAAAATCAGAACTAAATGTTCTGCCAATGCTTGTTTCAGTCGAAAAATGGTTTCACCTGACTGCGCTTTACGTGCATCTAAACCTGTGACCACAGCACCTAATGCCTGTTGATCTAAAGGCGTGATTTGAATTTCATCAGGGTGTTGAAAAGCATCTGGTACATGCCATTGCGGGGCATCATGAATGGCTTGAGAGAGTTGGGTCAGGCTGCTCATTATTTTTCTCTAAATTTCTTGTTGTTCTAAATTAAGAAAACCCCAGCATTTTTTGAACTAACAATAAATGCTGAGTTTATGAAAATAGAGACTATTTCTTTAATGATTAATGCGGACAGAATGCCTGATTAAAATATTCAAATAATTGCGGCGTCTGAATCCATAATAAAATGGCAGCACTCAATAAACCCAGTACAACCAGCGCAATTGAGGTTTTAAGCCAAAACAGAGATGAATTATTCATGCACTACCGCCTTTTCTGTCACAAAGAAATGCACTACGACACCCAATACACTGAGTGCAATCGAGATCATCCAGACTGCCTGATAATTTCCGGTCAGATCATGGCTGACACCACCGAGCCAGCCACCAAAAAATGAACCAACCTGATGGGTGAAAAATACAATACCGCTTAGCATAGATAGGTAACGAATACCAAACATATTGGCGACAATACCATTGGTGAGCGGTACAGTAGATAACCATAATAGTCCCATAATCACGCCAAAGCTATACACGGTCCAAGTGCTTAAGGGCAAGACTAAAAAGGCTATCATAGCGATTCCACGCAACGCATATAAGCCCATGAGCAGTTTGGGTTTGGAGTAGCGACCACCTAACCAACCTGCACCGTAAGTACCAAAGATATTGAACAAACCTACCAAGGCGAGGAATACTGTACCTGTCGAGGCATCAAAACCGTGATCAATCAAATATCCTGGCAGGTGGATGCCAATAAACACCACCTGAAAGCCACAGACCAAGAAACCTAAAGCCAAGAACCAAAAGGGTTTGTGGGCTTTGGCAATATTGAGAATTTGTTTAAACGTTAGTGCAGGAGTAGCCGTGGTCGCTGTATTTGGAGCCACATACATCGGTGCTTTCAGCATCCATGCCAGCGGTACAATCAAGGCAATTAAGATCGCACTGACGATTAAGGCTGCGGACCAACCTATACTTTGCAGCAATAACAAAGTCGAAGGCAGCATAATAAATTGACCAAATGAGCCTGTGGCACTGGCAATCCCCATGGCAAGGCTACGTTTTTCTGGTGGTGCAGCACGTCCAACCGCAGAAAGTAACACCGGAAAAGAGGTGGCGGATAAAGCCAAACCTAAAAATAGCCCCACACTGAGATTCAGCATCCAGCCTGTTGAACTGATCGACATCAACAACAGCCCGATGGCATAGAGCACGCCCCCCACCGTCACCACAATTTTACTGCCATATTTGTCAGCAATCGCGCCTGTGACAGGTTGTACGGCACCCCAAATCAGGTTTTGCAGGGCAATCGCTAAACTAAATACATTATGTCCCCAGCCAAATTCATGACTCATCGGGACCAAATACAAGCCAAAAGCATGCCTGACACCCAGCGATAGCGCCAAAATAGCAGCACTTCCAATTAGCATATAAATCAATGGTTTGGAAAATTGACTTTCAGACATGGTAGATTTTCACGACAAGAATAGGGGCAACTCGATATTGTACGCAATAGATCGTGTAAATTCGATATGAGAATAAAATATTTGAAAAGTAAAATAATTGAGGGGTTAGGGAGCTGCATTCCCTAACCGAGAGAATCTTTAGTATTTATAATCCAGTTGCAACCAGAATTTATCGGTATTCACTCCGTAATCTTCAGCCTGATAGCTCGAGAATTTGGCCAGTGCCGCTAAGCCTTTTAGCGGTAAGGGATGTGAAAATGACACCGCATATTCTTTCCCATAATCCAGACTGTGTTCATCACTACGATAATGGTGATATTCAGTGCCTAATTTTCCTTGATTGAGTATGTTCAGATTTGAACTGAGATATAAATCAGTTAAACCATTCGCAGGGGTATTTAAAAACACATCTGTCCAGCCGTTGAATTTATGTTTGGTCGCTAGAGGCGTTTGAAAGCCGATTCGTCCATGATCACTGCCCAACACTTCATAGCCAAATGCGACTTCACCCAGAGGCTTTGCAGCCGTAAGGTTGTAGCCAAGTTCAACCGTGTAATAGTCTGCATCATAGGCAAGCGGCTGATCCGCATAGTCAGTTTGCTTGGCATACTCAGCCACATAACGCAGCTTGTTCATTTTTCCCGTCAGGCGTAAACCATAGGTCTGATTTGACCATGCTGCTAAATCATTAAAATCCATGAGATAACCGTAGGCAGTCATATTCAGCGCAGGATTATCATTCCATTTGGCTTGAATTAGATGAATATCGCTATCTTGTTCACCATCTTGTGCTTGCACATATTTTGGTTCAGGATTCTCACGCCCAAAGATGGTGTTGACCTGATTCACATAAGCATAATATAGCCCGACATTTGCCAGTGGTTTTAGATTCAGCGTCACTGCATCAAAAGTCTGGTCATTCTGGCGCCATGCAACTGAACCGATAAAACGTTGATTGTCCAGATTAATCAGTTGACGCCCTAGGGTGAAATCAAATTTTGGATTGCTGGCATATTTTAAGTAGAGTTGATTCAGTTGCAAATTTTCAGGGTCAGGTACACTGCTATAGTTTGTTTCGGCATTCCGTGTGCTGTTGAAATGCTCATTCAATTCAATGGTACCTTCGCCTTGCACAAAGCCACTCAAACCATGCCAACTGCCTGTTTGAATTGAAGGGCGAATACGGAGAGTAAAGGCATCCGCAGTTTCTAAATGATTAGCCTGATTGACCATTTCATAACGTAAGCGGCTCTCCAATCCAAATTTGGTCTGAGAAAGCACATCATCAGCAGCAAAAGCAGAGTTTAAGGAAATGAGGGCAAGCGAAAGCACAGAGAGAGTGTGTAATTTCATTGAAATTCCCTGAGGTATAAAGGTCTAAGATTTTTAGCGAGGAAGATGGGGAAGGAGATGAGTACGCTACCATTCCCCAAATTTGGAAGATTTAAGCCATGCTGTTACGTTCTAAAACGGCTTGTTCAAATAGTTGTTTTTCTTTCGCTTTATGTTCGACTGTAAAACGAATTAAGATGACGCTGAAGGCTGCCAAAGTCACTAAACCACCGAGTATAAATAGGCAAGTTTGCACATCTAATACGCCTTTTAATAAGAAGCCTGCTGCTACCGCACCGACATTGCCGCCAGCACCAATAATCCCTGCCACACCGCCTAAGGCATCACGGTCAATAAAAGGCACCAGTGCGTAGGTTGCCCCACAAGCCATATGAGTAAATAGTGCAAATACGGTCATGCTAATAATCGCTAATACAGCGGTATTCATTTGGGAAAATAAGATTAAGAACACACCTTCAAGTAAAACCAAGGCAAAAAGGACTTTGGTACGACCATCTAAGCCTTTCGAAATCGCTACTTTATCGGAAACGATACCACCGAGTGCGCGGGCAAATAGGGCTAACAAACCAAAGATCCCTGCAGCTAGTCCAGCTTCTTTTAAGCCCATATTAAAGTGTTCGGTATAGTACATGGCGGCAATGTTATGAATAAAAATTTCAATCCCAAAGCATGCCGCATAGGAGATAAATAAAATCCACACACGATAATTGCGTGCTGCTTGTAACAAAATTGCCGTTCCGCCTTTTTTACCGCAGCCCACTTCAATACCTTGTGCACGAAGTGCTTTAAAATCGCCTTGCGGACAGTCTTGAGTGTATTTCCAGTAAAGTGCACCTACAATGACCATCATGACACCTGGCACCAGTAGGGCAATACGCCAGCCCATACTTTGCTCAACCCCAAACATCACGATTGCCCCCAGAATTAAAGGCATCAGGGCTTGGGTTGCACCACCGCCAGCATTCCCCCATCCTGCAGCTGCTGCATTGGCTGTTCCCACCACATTCGGGGCAAACATGACACTCGTGTGATACTGAGTAATGACAAAACTTGCCCCGATCGCACCAATTAAGAGGCGGAAAAATAAGAAGGATTCGTAGGTGTTGGCTGCAGCGACACCAAAAACGGGAATACTGCCTAACAGTAAAAGAGCTGTATAGGTTTTACGGGGCCCATATTTATCGCATAAAGGCCCAACAATCAGTCGAATTAAAATGGTGATTGCGACTGCGGCAATGTTGATATTGGCAATTTGATCTTTAGTTAAGTTGAATTCGCCCTTAATCACAGGCATTAGGGGTGCACAGGCAAACCATGCAAAGAAGCAGACAAAGAATGCTAACCATGACATATGGAACGCGCGCATTGCGGGTGTAGAGAAACTGAAAAGTTTAATTTGCGTCGCTTTTTTAGCATCGCTGTTTATTGTTGAAGACATAACCATCCCCTGAACTGAGCGTTATTTTGTTTACAAGCTGTTTAACTGGCTTGTAATCCGATCAGAACGGACATCGTTGGCCGTCTATATACTGTGTGAATCTGCGTTGATTCATCTTGTTGATTAAAATGCAAGCAATATGCCAACAGCGAGGGCGAGTCGTATATTGAATGGATAAAGTGCTTAAATACTTGAGTCTTTGGGTGAAACGATGTGTCAAGATCGCCAAAATCTAAGCGAATGTGCTTGCATAACGATGAATGGTTTTTGATCAAAAATAATTCATTGTTTGAGGCAGGGAGTGAAAGTGCATCATAACAATGCACTTTAGATGAGCGACTGCGGTGATAAAACGCTATAGCCAGTTTGATATCTTCATCATATTTTTAATAATTTCATTAAGATACAGAAAAAGCACCTTTGACACTTTAAAATCGATAACCCATGCCTGCATATGCAAGAATAGGATTGATCTCAATATCTGCTTTGGAGCGAATGAGTTCACCTAGTTTGGTATCAGTCACGGTAATGCTGGTGTCATTCCTGAGCTGAGCATAACTGAGTGAACCCACCGCAAACCATGCATCATTAAAATCATAAGTAAATCCCACTGTGGCAATCGGGGCAATCGCCTCTGAGGCTTCTAGCTCAACCTGAGGATTGGCTGAACTGGCTTTGCCTTCTAGAGAGGCACCCGCATGGCCTTGTTTAATATTGGCAATCATGTGTCCTGCGGCAATTAAGTCCTGTTCAATGCGTGGGTTCATTTCTAATTCATTAAAATAGGCATACATCACGCCCAAACCCACATAAGGTCGAAATTTATTGACTCCAGTATTGCCAAAGTGATATTGCAATTCAAATGCAGGCGTCCACGCTCGAGCTGAAGCAGCAGCACCTTGAGCCCCTAAATCGGTAATCAGAATATTATTTTCCAGTTCCAATTGACTTAAGGCACCACCTATAGGCGTGGCTATCGCTGAAAATGGGGCGTAGATTTTACCCTGACCTTGTAAATCAACTTTGGGGGGTATGCCTGCTTTAATCTCTAAGGAAACATGATCTGTAAAATAATAATTGCTCATGATACCTAAAGTGCTGACCTCATCGGCTTCAAGTCCAGTCCCCGCATTATTCCATTGGCTTAAACCGTGTAGCTCAGCTGTGCCGCTTAGACTCGCGGGTACAGGAGCATTAATTGCGGCCAGACCTTCCAGTGTCGCTTTGAGCAGGGGATTCACATCACTTTCAGGGCGGAGATTGTCTAAGACGGTTTGTGCCTGAATACTACCGACCTTGGCTTTTTCAGCTTCTTTAACTGCGGTATTGACTCGAAACGGTTGCGCTTGTCCTTGTGGCATGACGTGTAATGCACCGAATGAAATTGAAAAGCGTTTAAACCGTCCCCATCTTGCAGGCTGAAATAGGGGGATTTCGCTTGGCTGTATGTGGGAATGAGGGCTATAGCAATTGATAATGCCAATCCTGTTTTATGCATATCGGGACTCCATGTCCATTTTTCATCATTTTTATTCAGGGGGCATTATTCAATAAGGGCATAACAGAAAACTGTTGTTTTCAATCAGGGAAAATTTTAAAAGTTTGTGAAAATTACCGTAATTTTGGGGTGGTTATGTGAGTTATCTAGGTTCTTTGTTAGCCAGTGGGCAAGAACTACAAATTAAACATGGGGTGTTTAATCTTGTTTAAGTATTTATTAATCAATAAAAAATCAGTAGAAATAACAATCTAAAGCGATAAAAAAAGATCACCCGAAGGTGACCTTTTTGACATCTGTTAGCAGAATTAAGCCAATGACGCAGCTTCAGTCTGGAAACGAGATAAATCTTCTTCTGGACGAGCTGTTAAAATTTCAACGCCATCTTTGGTGACCAAAATGGTGTGTTCATACTGTGCTGAAAGCTTATGATCTTTGGTTACAACGGTCCATTTATCACCCAGTAATTTGGTTTGCCATACACCCGCGTTCACCATTGGCTCAATGGTAAAGGTCATGCCTTCTTCCAAAATCATGCCGCTATTGCCTTGACCATAATGTAACACTTGAGGTTCATCATGGAATACCGTACCAATACCATGACCACAGTATTCACGTACAACGCTAAAACGTTCAGACTCAACATATTTTTGAATTGCCAAACCAATATCACCAATGGTCGAACCTGGTTTTACAGTCGCAATACCGCGATACATGGCTTCTTGTGCGACTTTGCATAAACGGTCAGCCAGAATAGAGGTTTCACCACCCACGACATACATCATATTGGTGTCGCCGTGGTAGCCATCTTTAATTACGGTAACGTCAATATTTAAGATATCGCCTTTCTTCAAGATTTTACTTTCAGATGGAATACCGTGGCACACCACATGGTTGACTGAAGTACAGATGGTGTGCTGAAACGCAGGACGACCTGGTGCTGCACCATAGCCTAAACAAGCTGGAACGGCATTTTGTACATTGACAATATAATCGTGACAAATCGTGTCTAATTCGAGGGTAGTCACCCCTGGCTTGATATGCGGTTTGATCATATCCAACACTTCTGCCGCCAGTCGTCCCGCCACACGCATTTTTTCAATTTCATCTGGGGTTTTAATGAGTCGACGTGGAGCTTGATAAGTTGTGTTCATGATCTCTAAAAACTTTTGGAAATTTGTATGTGACTATGGTATAAATAGCCGCCCATTTTATCAAATGCTTTTTCGTGAATAAATTTCGCGGGCTTTGTGCGATGGGGCAATAAAATCCGCACATATATCGACACATTACTCTGGGTGCCTAGCAATAGGTGGAGAATGCGGATATATGGAGGCCTAACCCAAACTTTAAGGTAAAGAAAATGGCAGATTACAACGTAAGCATGCGCGACCTTCTTCAAGCAGGCGCTCACTTCGGTCACCAAACTCGTTTCTGGAACCCAAAAATGCGTCAATACATTTTTGGCGCGCGTAACAAAATTCACATCATCAACCTTGAGCACACTGTTCCTGCGTTAAATGATGCTTTGAACTTTGTTAACAATCTTGCAAGCAAAAAGAACAAAGTATTGTTCGTTGGTACTAAACGTGCTGCTTCTAACATCATCCGTGAACAAGCTCAACGCGCTGGTCAACCATATGTAGATCACCGTTGGTTAGGTGGTATGTTGACGAACTGGAAAACACTTCGCCAATCTATCAACCGTTTAAAAGACCTTCAAACTCAATCTCAAGACGGTACTTTCGCTAAGCTTACTAAACGTGAAGCTTTAGAGCGTACTCGTGAGATGGAAAAACTTGAGCGTGCTTTAGGCGGCGTGAAAAACATGGGTGGTTTACCTGACGCATTATTCGTAATCGACGTTGACCACGAATCAATCGCGATTAAAGAAGCTAAAAACCTTGGTATTCCTGTAATCGGTATCGTTGATACAAACTCTAACCCAGATAACGTTGATTTCGTTATTCCTGGTAACGACGATGCGATCCGTGCAGTAACACTTTACGCTTCTGCTATGGCTGATGCGATCCTTGCTGGTAAAGAGTACGCTCAAACTCAAGCAAATGCACAAGCAAAAGGCGACGAAGCTGCTAAAGAAGCTCCTGAGGCTTAATGCGTTTTGACGCAAGCTTGTCATTTTTGCGACATGTGATGGTGGCAAAGTAAGCGTCATGTATGCAGACGGCCCATGAGAACCCCTCTGGGCCGTTTCTGTTCTAAAAAGAATTCATTTTCTACCGATTTTTAGGAGATACACATGACTGCTATTACTGCAAGCATGGTTAAAGAATTGCGTGACCGTACTGGTTTAGCAATGATGGAATGTAAAAAAGCATTAACAGAAGCGAACGGTGACATCGAATTAGCGATTGATAACCTTCGTAAATCTGGTCAAGCTAAAGCAGCTAAAAAAGCTGGTAACATTGCTGCTGACGGTGCGATCACTATCGCTCAAGACGGCAACAAAGCAATTCTTTTAGAAGTAAACTGCCAAACTGACTTCGTTGCTAAAGACGAAAACTTTGCTGGTTTCTCTGCTAAAGTTGCTGCTGCTGCACTTGCTGCTGGCGAAACTGATGCTGCTAAAATCGCTGAACTTAAACTTGAAGATGGCGTTACTGTTGAAGAAGCGCGTATTGCTCTTGTTCAAAAAATCGGTGAAAACATCCAAGTACGTCGTGCGTCAATTGTTGAAGGTGAAAACCTTGCAGTTTACAAACACGGTTTAAAAATTGGTGTTGTTGTATCTTACACAGGCCAAGCTGAAACTGGTAAAGGCGTTGCAATGCACGTTGCTGCATTCAACCCAGTAGCTGTAACAGCTGAAGGCGTTTCTGCTGATCTTATCGCGAAAGAGAAAGAAATTGCTGAAGCGAAAGCGATCGAATCTGGTAAGCCAGCAAACATCGTTGAAAAAATGGTCACTGGTTCAGTTGAGAAATACTTGAACGAAGTTGTTCTTGAGCGTCAAATGTACGTAATCGACAACGACAAGAAAGTTGCTGACGTATTAAAAGCGACTGGTACAACTGTAGCTCAATTCGTTCGTTTCGAAGTGGGTGAAGGTATTGAGAAAAAAGCTGAACTTTCTTTTGCTGAAGAAGTTGCTGCTGCTCAAGCTGCTGCAAAATAATTTTATTTTGCAAAAAAAAGCCCCGTTTGGGGCTTTTTTTATATCGAATAAAAAGGATAAAAAATGATGAATAAAACAAATCTAAGAATTGGCGTTGTGATTCTGGTTTTGATTGCTGCATATTTAGGATTTGATCGAGATCATGGCATCCAATCGAACAATGAGCCATCAAGCGTTGTTCAGTCTGAAACACAATTAAGCACAGATGATAGTCAAAAAATACTTCAGGCATTTCAGCAACAACAAAGTAATTTGCAGATTCAAGCCAGTGGACGTGTGCTAGCCGTTTTAGCGGATGATCATGAAGGCTCAAGGCATCAGAAATTTATCTTATCTTTACCCAATGGCTTAACAGTATTGGTTGCTCATAATATTGATTTGGCATCGAGAATAGATCATTTGCAAAAAGGGGATGTGGTGGAATTTTATGGCGAATATGAATACAACCCGAAGGGAGGCGTGATTCATTGGACCCATCATGATCCACAGCGGCAGCATCTAGATGGATGGTTAAAATATCAGGGGAGGACCTATCAGTAGTGATGTTACTGAGCAATTTTGTTCTATACAGCAAATTTAAACATGCTATTTTGCTGTTGAAGGCCAAGCTGGCGGGTGTAAATGAGCAGTAACGAGAGTAATGTGCAGCATGAATGTGTAAAATTTCAACACGTACAAGAGTTGGGAGGCTTGGAGTTACTGAATGCTTCCTACGTAGAAAAGCAATTTTCAAAACATGTGCACGAAGGTTATTGCATCGGGGTCATTGAGGAAGGTGCGCAATCTTTCTATCGGACGGGGGCACTGCATGTGGCACCCAAAGGCGATATTATTCTGGTCAATGCCGATGAGGTGCATACGGGTTCATCTGCCGTGGAAACAGGTTGGCGTTATCGTGCGATTTATCCAACCCCGGAAATGCTAAAAGAAGTCAGTCAGGATTTTTTTCAGCATTCAGGTACAGTGCCTTGGTTTCCTCAAGCTGTTCTGCACGATGAAGGCTTGGCGCAACAACTGCGGGTCTTATTTGACTTGTTGGAACAAGAAGATAACTTATTGTTTAAACAAAGCTTATATATTTCAACTTTGGCGTATTTAATGTCACGGCATAGCCGTAAGCCAGTCATAGATACCCGCCTTCCCGAAGTTCATAGCCGTATTTTGATGATTAAGGATTTACTGGCGAGCGCACCTGAAAAAGAATATTCCCTGAATGAATTGGCTGAAACAGTGGGGCTGAGTCCTTGGCATTTTTTAAGACAATTTAAAAAATATACCGGATTACCTCCACATGCTTGGTTGGTTCAGTTCCGTTTATTAAAAGCTAAGCAATTGTTGAAGCAAGGCGAGCATATTGCTTTGGTTGCGGATTTATGTGGATTTTCAGATCAAAGTCATTTTAATCGCCATTTTAAAAAGGCAATGGGTGTAACGCCTTTGCAATATGTGATGAGCTTACGTTAATTTATCTACTAGAACTACCTATACATCATAGCTAAATTATCAATATTTATAATTTTATTTTGAATATTTAAAACAATTAATTTAAAGCAAAGCGCAATTTCATACAAGAAAACCCAGTGTCAGAGTATTTATTGTACTTCAGTGTTCTGGATGGCGTACAAATTTATGGCTCTCTCTCAGCAGCAATGTAGTGCTATAGCTCATCAAAAATCTCAGGATTTTATTCAAGGAGCTTTAGATATTTTACCCTTGTCGATTGCGGTGCTGCCATGGGGCATCTTGGCGGGTTCTATCGCGATTGATGCAGGACTGACAATTCCTCAAGCGGTAGCGATGTCGGCGGTGGTTTTTGCAGGTGCAGCGCAACTGGTCAGTTTGGGCATGTGGTCGGCGGATGCCACAGCATTCACAATTGCAATGACGGTCTTTTTCTTAACCAGTCAGCATTTCATTTACGCACTTACACTACGCAAAGATATTTCGGTTTTAGCAAGTTTTTACCGTATTCCCTTGGGATTTTTATTAACGGATGAGTTGTTTGCGGTAGCTGTGAGAAAACCACAACGTCGAACTTATTATCTGCTCGGTGCAGGGCTGTGCTTTTATTTGGCGTGGGTGCTGTTTAGTTTGTTGGGTATTTATTTGGCTTCGACTGTTCCAAACTTATCGAGTCTACATCTGGATTTTTCAATTGTTGCGGTACTGGTGGCAATCATAGTGCCTTTTATTAAGAACTGGGTCAGTTTGGTGGGTGTGTTGACGACGATTATGAGTTCGCTTTGTTTAACGGCCTTACATATTGAGGCTGCGATCTTAATTTCAGGAATGTTGGGAATGGGCGTGGCGGTCTATATGGAACGCTGGGAGAAAAAAGCATGAGTTGGACATTTATTTTCTTGTTGGCTGGCATTGTATTTTTTAATCGATATCTCTTCTTAGAGCCAAAAGTTGCTATACAATTTCCAGTTTTCTTTGAACGGATGTTGAAGTATTCAGCACCTTGTTTACTCACCGCTATTTGTATCCCTATTATTTTTTATGATGCGGGCGAGTGGCGTTCATTGCCAACGAATAGTTATTTTTATGCGACGATTTTTTGTGTACTGGTGTCCTTTTTATTTCGTCGAGTTTTGTTGAGTTTGGCTCTAAGTTTGTTGTTTTTTTATGCCTTAGAAATGCTGTTATTTTGAAAAGATTCACTGTGGAAAAGCTGTTACAAGCTAAACTCCACAGTGAAGATTGGGCATATGCACTAAATTGCGTTCATTTGCGCTCTAGAGTGGCTTTTAAATTTAGGTACTAGTTTAGCTAGATATGCATCCATACACCAAATTGGGCCAATCAGAAGGAATTGGAGGTCTTTAAAGAAAGAAGGTTTCTTTCCTTCAATTTTATGCCCGTAAAACTGACCAATCCAAGCAAAAACAAATAACGTAATATAAAAACCCGTACCCACGGGTAAAACGAAAATTAACCATGCCATCGTAAGCATGAGTGCCGCCATCGCGACAGCCAAAACTAGATCGAGTCGGCCATAAAAAATAAGACAAAGCACAATAATCAGCGCGGTGAGTAAGGCGCTAAAGTGTGCCAAAATCCCAATAATGGAAAAAAGAATAGTTGGTACACAAAACCAGTGAATTAGTTTATTGGTTTTATTTTGGTGGCTTTCACTATATTCATCAAACCATTCATTTATCGTTTTCATCAATTGCTCCTGCAGGATGATTTTTTTATTTATTGTGGAACTGCATAAAATATAAAACAGAAAAAAGCGTAGGTCAAAATGGTTGCTGCATTTCTGGATATCATGGACTTTAGGTTGACTAGATAGATTGAGGTGCAGCATGAAGTGGGGGTAGTTCCACATCATATGCTGAACTACCTCAGGAACTGAAAAGCTAAATTTTACTTATTTAGCTGCATGATAAACTTCTTTACCTTCTTTGAATGTTGCCAAAATCTTGATGTTCTTGATTTGATCTGTTGGTACGGTCATTGGATTTTGGTTCAAAATTACAAAGTCAGCCAATTTACCCGGACTGAGCGAGCCTTTTTGATTGTCTTCAAAATATTGATAGGCAGCCCAACTGGTCATGCTCTTGAGGGCATGGTAGGGACTAATACGCTGATCACTTCCTAACACGACACCACTACGTGTGACACGATTTACCGTAGTATCTAAAGTCATCATGCTGTTTGGTGGAATCACAGGGGCATCATGATGTTCCGTAAATAAAATTCCTTTACGCAGTGCAGAACCCGTCGGGGAAATATTTTGTGCGCGTTGCAGCCCTAAAGTCTGCTGAATATGCCAGTCACCCCAATAGTAGGTGTGCAATGAAAAGAAAGAAGGAATGAGCTTAAGGGCTTTTGCTTTCTCAAGTTGGTCTTCGCGCATCACCTGCGAGTGAATAATCACATTACGTCGGTCTTGTGCTGGATAATTTGCGGTCGCTTGTTCAATGGTTGCTAAATATTGATCAATTGCTGCATCGCCATTGGCATGTGCGAGTATTTGCCAATTATTTTGGTAGGCAAGATTAATTAAATTTTGCACCGTACTTTGTTGTGGGAATGCTGCATATCCGCGATATGATTTTTTTTGTCCTTCAGGTGGGATCCGGTAGGGTTTGGTTAACCAAGCTGTTTTGCCTTGAGGTGAACCATCCAAGCTAATTTTGACTCCACCAATTCGATAATGATGTTTGTATTCTTGGCTAGTACCATGCTGCAACATGTATTCTTTTTCAGTACTGATGTCAGGGTACACCACCAAATCTACAGGTAATTTGCCATTTTGGGCAATATTTCTCCATAACTCGGATGTGCCTGCATCTGCACGGCCTTCTTGAATAGTGGTGTAGCCATTTTTAATATAGGTCTGCACAGCCGTGAGAGCCATTTTTTCCATGGTTTCAGCAGGCATGTGCTGAAAGATCTGCATCATGGCACTAAAAACCACACTTTCTTCGAGTACGCCATTCGGAACTTTTGAATTGGCTTCACGACGGATGTAGCCACCGGGCGGATTGGGTGTCTTGGCATTAATGTTGAGCAGTTCTAATGCCTTGTGGTTGACTGTTGCTAAATGTCCAGACTGATGCAGAATAATGACGGGTTGATCCGTGGAAATGGCATCCAGTTCAGTTGCAGTCGGGTGACGCTTTTCTTTTAGTTGTGCATCATCATAACCATTGCCAATGATCCAGCCGGAAGCATCCTGAATAAATTTGGGATTATTCTTTTTCCATTCCTGCATAGCCTCAACTAATGTTGCGATATCGGTCACTTGGCCATCGGGCGGGGCATATAGGTTGGCGACACTTTGTTGTAAGCCGACACTGTTGGCATGACTGTGTGCATCAATCAGCCCGGGGATGACCGTATGGTTTTGCAGATTGAAACGCTGAGCACGCTGATTGAGCTGTTTGGCTTCATTGAGTGAGCCTGTAAATTTAATCACGCCATTTTCGACCAGCATCGCTTCTACATAAGTCGGGGTGTCACCTTGCATGGTTAAAATCGGGCCGCCATGTAAGATAAACGTAGTTTCTTGTTGTGGATCTACTTTAGCGTCGCGTTGAATGTGTTTGGAAATTGAATAGGAGCATGCGGTTAGGAGTGCTGTACTGAGTACCGTCAAAACTTTTAAAGTTGAAGTAGTATAAGAATGTTGGACATATTTCATCATTGGATCGTATTCCCCCTAAGGTGATCGACTTCTTGTGTTTATCTTTTTTAAAATAACATATTAATTAAAATAGAAAATAAAAAAGCCACATAAATGTGGCTTCGATTGTCAAATATAGCGGGCTGAAGCAAATTAAGAGTTTGGACCTGCTACGCGTTCAATGCTTACTTTTGCTGTCCCTGCATTGGTGATGCCAAGTTGTTTTGCAGCACCATAAGAAAGGTCGAGTACACGGTTACCATGGAAAGGACCGCGGTCATTCACTTTAACAATAACACTTTTACCATTGTTTTTGTTGGTGACACGAATGTAACAGTTCAGTGGCAAGCTACGATGTGCAGCGGTAAGTGCATTCATATCGAATGTTTCACCGTTAGCAGTTTTACGACCGTGAAATTGACGACCGTACCACGATGCTACACCTGTTTGGCTAAACTGGCGAACTGTATTCGAAGCAACGTTGTTTAACTTGTCAATGACTGAAGGCTCATCTGCTGGGATTTCGATTTTCGCTGCAATTGTTTCGCGGCGGATTTTATCACCAGAACTCTCAGTAATTGAAAGGCTATTCAAGTTAGAAAAGTGAGAATTAAAACTTTGAGCATCTTTGTTTAATACACGTGCTGCTAAACGTGAGTTATCACTGTCATTATTTAACGACGATGATTGAACCAATTCAGCCTGAGACTGACTCAGGGCGAACGTGGTCGCTATGGCAAGAATATATTTCATTGAAGAATGCATAAAATCTCCTAAAGACCAATTTGCATAAATTGTTATTCGGCAAAAAAACCTTGAAAAACAAGCAAACTAGTCAATTTATTCACTTGTGCAACTACATTTGACGAGATGGATAATATTCATGGCGTGGTAAAAGTGTCTAGTGTTTATTCGAAATAATTACAAAAAGTAGGTAATTCGATTATTTTTCGATTAAAAAATAATCGATATTGTAACACAATATTAAAAAAGCTGATTTTATATACTTTTTACTTAAAAAAAATATTGACTTTTAAGATTTATTGTAAAAGCTAGCCTCATCGGCTAGCGATTTCCGTACCTAATTGCCACACTGCGGTCGCATACATGCGGCTCTTGTTGTAGGTGGTTATGACTTGAAAATTTGGGTAAGTGATGTAGTAAGTTGAGCCATAATTTTCTTCGAGTTGAATCACATTCACCATATCTAGATCATCAATTTTTACGACGGGATTAATGGGTGAAACACCGTGTGTCTTTAATGCACCATAAGGTGTAGGTTGCTCTAGATTTTTGGCAATAATATTTTCAGGTGTAGTGCCAGTATAGCGTGCTGCAAACCCAATCGGTTGGTTACGCTGCCAACCATGTTGTGCCAAATAATTGGCAATCGAACCAATCGCATCGACAGCAGAGTTGCGCAAGTCGATATGGCCATTACCATCGTAATCCACGCCATATTTAGGAATGTTGCTTGGCATAAATTGCGGATAGCCAATCGCTCCTGCATATGATCCGACGACGGAGTTGGTTGGAATGCCATCTTTATAGCTCCAAGCGATCAATGCGGAAAGTTCGTCTTGGAAATATGCCGCACGTCGTTCATAACCAAATGCAAGTGTTGCAAGCGCATTTCTGGTAATGAAATTGCCTTTATTGGCACCAAAACCAGTTTCGACCCCCAAAATGCCCAAAATGACAGGCTGCGGAACGCCAAATTGTTGCTCGGCACGGTTTAATGTGTCGGCATATTGCATTTTAAAACGCACACCACGTTGAATGGTGCTTTCGGACATAAAGTTGGTTTTATATTCATACCATGGCTTACTTTCACCAGGGCGATTCATGATATTGATAATGTTCGGGAGGTTTTGTGCACCACTCATTGCCCAGTCAACTTGTTCGGCACTTAAACCATAGGTTTGCATGGTTTTTTGCTTAAAGCTGGAATATTGAGGATCATTGGCAAAATCGTTGGCTTGGCAAAAACTGGTAATTGAAAAAGCACCAACAAGCAAAGATAAACGTTTCAGTTTTTTATAAATAGACAAATTCGTCATATTGGTTAAATCCCAAAAATTATCGATGTGTATGAATCGACATCACAACGCCAAAAGTGGCCATTAAAGTAATAATTGCAGTACCGCCATAACTCATAAAAGGTAAAGGCACACCCACTACGGGTAAAATACCACTGACCATACCCGCATTGACAAATACATATACAAAAAATGACAAAGCAAAGGTGCTGGCCACCAAACGTCCAAAATTGTGAAAACTGTTTAACCCAATTTGAAAGGTACGGCTGATAATCGCAAAGTACAGTATAATCAATATGATAATACCAATGAGCCCAAATTCCTCAGAAAATGCAGCAATAATAAAATCGGTATGGCCTTCGGGTAAAAAGTGAAGATGAGATTGTGTGCCAAGCAAGTACCCTTTACCTGAAAGACCACCTGAACCGATTGCCGTTTCAGATTGAATAATGTTCCAACCTGTGCCCAAAGCGTCGGCTTCGGGATGAATCAGGGTTAATACGCGTTGACGTTGATAATCATGTAATAGAAATTGCCATGCGAGGGGAATAATGGCGCTGATGGTGACGATTGCCAGTGTAATCATCTGCCAAGATAAGCCACTTAAAAATAGCGTAAACAAACCACTGGATAAAATGAGTAACGAAGTACCCAGATCAGGTTGTTCTGCTATTAATAAGAAGGGGAGTCCAATTAGAATTAAGCTACAGGCAATATGTTTGAATTTTGGCGGTAAAGGCTGACGGGATAAATACCATGCAATCATTAATGGCATGCCGATTTTCATAAATTCACTGGGCTGTACACTGCCTAAACCAGGAATATCAATCCAACGCTGAGCGCCCAATCTGACCTCCCCGAACAATTTAACGGCTATGAGGGAGAGGAAAGCAAAAAGATAGAAAAAAGGGGCAAATGCCTGATAGATCTTAGGCGGAATCTGGGCGAGCCCTAACATGACTAAGAAGCCTAGAGTAAAACTGAGCGCTTGTTTGGAAACCAGTCCCCAATTCTGTTCGGAGGCGCTATAAAAAACGGTGAGACCTAAGACAGCGGTCAAACACAAGTATAAGCATAGCCATGGATCAAGGTGAAGCTTTTGCCATTTGGATGTCGTAGCGGGGCTTAACCCATCTCGAGGGGTCTGGCGTAGAAATTTGTATTGCGGTTGTACAGACATGGGAGTGATTGATATAAAGTATTTGGCATTTTTTGCGCCTGCTACCTTATACCTGTGTATAGATGCTGTATATCAATATTTAGCAATAAAAAAACCTAGCAAAAGCTAGGTTTCCGATAGTTCAATTTTCTATCAATGATGGAACAAAGTATCGTGATACTCCGCCAAAATGGTCAGTTCTTCTTTGGTTAAATGCGGAAAGATTTTATCAATCGCAATGTGAACGGCTTTAATCACCGCCGC
Organism: Acinetobacter sp. GXMZU3951; assembly: GCF_054457875.1. Classification (NCBI taxonomy): domain Bacteria; kingdom Pseudomonadati; phylum Pseudomonadota; class Gammaproteobacteria; order Moraxellales; family Moraxellaceae; genus Acinetobacter; species Acinetobacter sp. GXMZU3951. The sequence continues at coordinate 361,756 of NZ_JBTLFO010000002.1, forward strand.
AGAGCCGATATCCGCGGCTTTGCGCTTGATCATGCCCAAATCGAGGGTTTTGTTAAAATCATTCATAAAATGGCGTACAGTGGCTTCTGCGAACTGTTTATACAATTCGATCAAGACTGACTTATTAACATCATGACCTGAACGAATGTCCGCAAATGTGCTCTTTAAATTGGTGACCAAGCTCGCATCTAGGCTTTCGCCCACGCGATATTGCCCTTGGGTATCTTTAAACAAGCTTTTTTCAGAAAACTCGATGGATTGTTTCACTACATCATTTGAGGCTTTGCTCAAAAGCTGTTTTAACAAGACCGCCACGGTTGATTTGACATAGCCGGCTAATTTCTCGGCAGTGTCGCGTTTCTCACTCGGTGGGAAACGACGCACCAATTCCGTTAAAATGGCATCAATAATTTCATCATTGATTAATAAAGCGGTCTGGTCACGTAAAGGGTAGAGTGGTTCACTCGAGTTTTTCTTTTGCTGACCTGTTTGAATACTATTTAATAGTGTTTCAGAAGGGACAAAACCAAAAAAAGGCATTGTTATTTAACCTCAGTATTCTTCATTTTATTGTCGCGCCAAACGAATTGGGCGAGGCATCCATGTTAAGTCCGATACACGACAAGGATTGATATCTAAACCACCTCGGCGAGTATAAGCCGCATAAACCATGAGTTTTTCAGGTTGCAGATGTTGCCAGATATCAGCGTACATCTGTTCAACGCATTGCTCATGAAAGCCATTATGCTGACGGTAGGAAATAATATAGGCTAAAAGTGAACGATAACAAGGCTTTTTACCCTGATAACGGATAAATACTGTTCCCCAGTCAGGTTGACCGGTAACTGGGCAATTACTTCTTAATAAATGTGAATAAAGCTGTACTTCTATATGCTCAGCATTTTCATTGTCGAAACCAAGTAGTGAGGCATCAGGATGATTCTCTAAGCGTTCAGGAATCAGGTCGTCAATACAGAGCCCCTCAGGCTGATGGACTTCAAGCGCATCGACCTGAAACAATTGAATGCTGACACTGGCACCAGCAGCCGCAGATAAATCTTTTTCGACCGTTGCGATAAATGCCGCTTCAGATTCAAATGGAGTGAAATTTAGACTATTAAAGTACAGTTTGAGTGATTTGGACTCAATCAAATTTGGTGATGTCGCGGGCAGGGTCAAACGCCCAATGGCTACTTGTGGAATACCCTGAGCATTGAGCCAAGAAATTTCAAACACATGCCACCAGTCTTTTCCTTGCTGAATGCCTTCAATATGGGCATAACTTGAACGTGCTTGGGCACGTTCAATTGGAAAAAGAATGTCTGGTTGATATGTTGATGGATATTGGGTGTCTTTACCGAGTAAAGAATGTTCTACACTCATTATTCACGCATTCCTGAGCCACGAGAAAGTAAATAATACGCTATACCGTAAAGGACTGCACAGCATAAAGTCACCACGGTGAGTGAAATCGAAACATTCACATCACTGTGACCGAGAATTCCAAATCGGAAAGCATTCACCATATAGACAATCGGGTTAATTAAAGACAGATTTTGCCAAAATGGACTTAATGCGCTAATCGCATAGAAAACACCACCCAAATAGGTCAGCGGAGTCAGTACGAACGTTGGAATAATGGAAATGTCGTCAAAAGATTTGGCGTAAACGGCATTAATAAAGCCACCCAATGAAAATAGTAATGAAGTCACAATGACGGTATATATAGTCACAAACCAATTGGTAATATATAAGTCAGTGAAAAACAGACTCATGGCTGTCACGATAATTCCGACCAATACCCCACGACAGAGTCCACCCAGCACATAACCCCACAGCACTAGGTGTAGAGGTACTGGACTCATGATCAGCTCTTCAATGCTTTTTTGAAATTTAGCACTAAAGAAACTTGATGAGACATTGGCATAACTGTTGGTAATCACCGCCATCATAATCAAGCCGGGCACGATAAACTGCATATAGCTAAATCCGCCCATTTGTCCGATACGTGAGCCGACCAAATTTCCAAAAATCACAAAATAAAGGCTCATGGTAATGGCAGGCGGCAACAAAGTTTGCGGCCAAATGCGCATAAAGCGGCGCACTTCTTTATGGACGAGGGTGAAGAGTGCAACACGCATTTGAGTGAGATTCATGGTGCAGCTCCTTCTAGATTTTTCTCCACGAGTTTAACGAACAGTTCTTCCAAACGATTAGACTTGTTCCGCATACTACGAACTTGAATACCTTGGGCTTCAAGTAACTGAAAGAGCTGATTCAAGGTATGTGCTTTGTCCATCGTGACTTCGAGCGTGACAGGATCAATTAAATTAAAGCGGACCCCAATAATATCGAGTTGCGGTGCCTGAATTGGTTCTGCTAAATCAAAGATAAAAGATTCTTCATGTAATTGATTGAGGAAGGCTTTCATGGTGGTGTCTTCTTTAATTACACCACGGTCAATAATCGCAATGCGACGACAGAGCATTTCTGCTTCTTCTAAATAATGGGTCGTTAAAATAATGGATGTGCCATTTTCATTCATTTCAGTCAGAAAATCCCACATCGAACGACGTAGTTCAATGTCGACCCCTGCGGTAGGCTCATCCAGAATAAGTAGTTTAGGTTCATGCATCATGGCACGAGCAATCATCAGGCGACGTTTCATACCACCTGAAAGCATACGACCTTGCGTATTACGTTTTTCCCAGAGGCCAAGTTTTTCTAAATAATGTTCGGCACGTTGTTCTGCAATTTTGCGTGGAATCCCGTAATAGCCTGCTTGGGTGACTAAAATATCGAAGGTCTTTTCAAATTGACCAAAGTTAAATTCTTGGGGAACAACACCTAAACATTGTTTTGCTTGAGATGGGTGCGTGTCCAGATTGTGACCAAAAATTTCGACAGTGCCCGAGGTCTTTTTGGTCAGCGAGCTGATAATACCGATGGTCGTTGATTTGCCTGCACCATTTGGTCCAAGTAGGGCATAAAACTCACCTTCAGGGACAGTGAGATTAATTCCTTTGAGGGCTTGAAAGCCATTACGATAAGTTTTCGACAAATCTCTGATCAGTAATGCATCGGTCATAAAGTTCTCACAGCATATAGAGTGCAGCTATTGTGAGCGATCTTGCACAATAAACCAAGTGAAATACAGGGAATACTGCGTTGCACAGTTAGAACATTGATTAAACTCTAATCATAAAAATGAAGGATTTATATATAGTTGCTTTCACTTCTTTATTTTTTTGCTATCATGTGACTCGCGCGCTCATAGCTCAGTTGGATAGAGTACAAGTTTCCGAAGCTTGGGGTCGTGGGTTCGATTCCCGCTGAGCGCACCATTTTCTTGTTTTATCCCTTCCGATGTTGTCTAAAAACTATTTAAAATAAATCGCTTACGCTACAGGGCTGTCTGATACGCTACAAGAGCGTTTTAGGATACCGTAAAAAGATGCCTAAATTAGTGATTAGTCTAACCGACTCAAAAATTAAATCTTCAATCTCAATGCAAAAGAAATCATTTGAAAAAATATGAAGCTTTCAGATGGTGGTGGTCTTTATCTGTTATTGGATCAGAAAGGTGGGGCATATTGGCGTTTTGATGATGTCCGCCTAATTTCGAAGAAGAGAGTCGCTGTTATTATTGATTCGAGTTGGGTCTTTAATTCAAATAACTTAGATCAACTTTAGTTTTAGAGGTTTGTGTAACAAAGTCATATCAAATGAGAGGAAATTTTAAAAATGATTATTTAACCTCTGATTTAGTAAGAAAAAAGTTCAAAGCACACTTTTCGTAGCCATTGATTACTAGGATTCATGTGCATGCGAGCATGCCAATGTTGTTTCACACTGTATGTCGGAAATTCAAAGGGTGGTTCAAGTACGACCAATCCATTTCTAATCAGTAGAATTTGGCTTAAATAGTAAGGAATCGTCGCAATCGCATCGGTCTCTTCAACCACAAGCCCTACACCTAAATAGCTTGGTAAACGAATAAGAATATTACGACTAACACCAAGTTTTTGTAATTCATGTTCAAGCACATAATGTCCACCCGTCGCAAAAATATCGACATGTAACTCACGAAGAAACTCTTGTTTTGAAATAGCTGGACCCGTAATTCTTGGATGATTTTTACTGGCGATGCACACGTAATGTTGCTTAAAAAAGGTTTGTTGATAAAAACCAGCTTCTAACTGAGGTAAAAAGCCAATCGCCAAATCAAGCTCACCATTAGACATCATGAGCGGGGTGTTGGAATCAATCGGAACGATTTCTAAACGAATATTAGGCGCATGTTCTCTTAAGTAATTCAATAATCTAGGCAAAAGTACCAAATGGCTAATATCCGTCATGCTTATTTTAAATTGATAATTTGAAGTGAGTGGATCAAAAGCAAGATTGTAATTTTGAACGAGTTTCAGTTTATTTAGAATTTCCACAACCAAAGGGTAGATTTGAAGGGATAATTCAGTCGGTTGCATTTTATTTTCAATACGAATGAACAGTGGATCATTGAAGTGCTCACGCAATTTATTTAAGGCGATGCTCAAAGTAGGTTGCCCGATTTCTAATTTATCGGCTGCTTTTGAAACACTATTATGATTATAAATTTCAAAGAAAATTTGCAAAAGTCGAGTATCTAAATCCAACATCCCCAAATCCCTGTATTGATATTATCAATACAGCCTATTGTTTTTGCTGCATGGTTTCAACAGATTTCAATTGCTACATTGATGATCAAGGAAGAATGAGCTCTAAACGTACAAATATATTGTGCAATTGAGCAAGGAAGAGAGGATCAAGCAATGGAACAACTCGCAACTTTAGATGACTTACCCAAACAGTATCTTGGACAACTTGAAGATTCAAACTTAGTACCGTTATGGCCAAGTTTGAGAAATGTCCTCCCTCCATTTAAGCCCATGCCTCAAACGATAGCAACCGCTTGGTATTTTAACCAAATTAAGCCTTTACTTTTAGAAGCTGGCGAATTAACACCGATTGAAAAAGCTGAACGACGCGTTTTGGTTTTAGCTAACCCAGGTCATGGTTTAGAAAACATGAAAGCTAGCTCCGTGATGTATCTGGGGATGCAATTGTTATTACCAAAAGAATGGGCGCCATCACATCGTCATACACCTAATGCAGTACGTTTAATTGTAGAAGGAGAAGGTGCCTATACGACTGTTGAAGGTCAAAAATGCATGATGGAACATGGCGATTTAATTCTGACGCCATCCGGACTTTGGCATGAGCATGGTCATGATGGCAATGAACCCGTGATTTGGTTAGATGTGTTGGATCTACCACTGGTCTATTACATGGAAGCATCCTATGTGCAGCCCGGAGAAATCCAAAAAGTCACAAGTGCTGGAAATGCCCATCGTTATGGTGCTGGCGTTGTACCGACGGCACACTTTACGCGTGAAAATACCTCATACCCAATCATGCGCTACTCATGGAAAGAGACTAAAAAAGTTCTACATGCTCTTGCTGATGATGAGCATCATCAAGCACCAGTTCAGGTGACATATATCAATCCCGAAACGGGGGATGACTGTCAAAACATCATTGGTTATTCAGCATTAATGCTGCGTCCTCATGAAACGGTTCAGCTGCAACCACGTTCATGTGCTCAAGTGTTTCATGTCATCGACGGCCAGTTTCAGGTCAAAATTGATCAAAAAGATTTTAACTTGGTCAAAGCAGACACTGCTTGCGCCCCTTGTTTTTCTCATATTGATTTAATCAATACATCTGATCAGCCTTGCTATTTATTTATAGCCGATGAAGCACCACTGCAACGCAAGTTGGGCTTGTATTCAGTTCGTGAACGTCACTGATCAGCATTTTTTATAAGGATATAAGTCATGTCAAATACTCAACACCCTATTCTTATCGCAGGTGGCGGCATCGGCGGATTCGCAGCTGCACTGGCATTGGCGAAGCAAGGTTTCAAAGTTCAGGTTTTTGAACAGGCACCAGAAATTGGTGAGATTGGAGCAGGAATTCAATTAGGTCCAAATGCCTTTCATGCTTTTGATGCATTAGGGATTGGTGAAATTGCACGTGGTAAAGCTGTTTATACCGACTATATGGTGATGCATGATGCAATTGATGGATATCAGATTGGTAAAATTCCGACTGATGAAAAGTTTCGTCGCCGTTTTGGTAACCCTTATGCAGTGATTCACCGTGCCGATATTCATGGTTCGTTGGTCGAAGGTGCCCAGAAATATGGTGATCTGGAAATTATCACCAACTGTCACATCCAGAAAGTGGAACAGGATGAAAACAGTGTCACGATCTATGATCAACATGGTCAGTCATTTACTGGTCAAGCCCTGATTGGTGCTGACGGGGTGAAGTCCGTAGTGCGTGAAACATATGTGGGTGATCCAGCACTGGTCACAGGACACGTTGTATACCGTGCTGTTGTGCCAGAAAGTGAATTCCCTGAAGACTTAAAATGGAATGCAGCCAGTATTTGGGTGGGACCAAATTGCCACTTGGTTCATTACCCACTGCGCGGCGGTAAAGAATATAACGTCGTTGTGACTTTCCATAGTCGCCAGCAGGAACAATGGGGTGTGACTGATGGCTCTAAAGAAGAAGTTCTATCGTATTTTCAAGGTATTTGTCCCAAATCTCGTCAGCTCATCGAGCTGCCAAAAAGCTGGCGTCGTTGGGCCACGGCTGATCGTGAACCCATTGATACTTGGACTTTTGGACGTGTGACATTACTTGGCGATGCAGCACATCCAACCACGCAATATATGGCTCAAGGGGCATGTATGGCAATGGAAGATGCTGTGACTTTGGGTGAGGCTTTACGTGTCAATAATAATGATATTGCTAAAGCTTTTGATATGTATCAAAAGGCTCGGGTTTCGCGTACGGCACGTATTGTTCTGTCCTCACGTGAAATGGGTAAAATTTACCATGCTTCAGGCGTAAAGCGCTTAGTCCGTAATGATTTATGGCGTGGTCGCCCAGTAGAACGTTTCTATGACGCCATGGAATGGTTATATGGCTGGAATGTCGATAACTGTCTAGAAGCCGTGAAGAATTATCAGGGAAATGTGGCATGAAACTCTATAGCTTCTTCCGTAGCGGAACTTCACACCGAACAAGGATTGTACTCAATCTTAAAGGTCTAGATTACGCCACCAGTTTCGTATCCCTAGCGAAAAACGAACATCAGCAGCCGTCATATACAGCCATAAACCCACAGGGTTTTGTCCCTGTGCTGGAAACGGAATACGGTAACTTAGCCCAAAGTCCAGCCATTATTGAGTGGTTAGAGGAGCAATATCCTGAGCCAGCTTTATTGCCAACAGATGCTCTAGCTAAAGAGCAAGTCCGTGCCATGGCAGCGTTGGTTGGCTGCGATATTCATCCTTTAAACAACAAGCGCGTATTGGAATATTTGCGTCATGACTTGGGTTTGAATGAAATCCAAGTTTTGGCTTGGTGTGCTCAGTGGATTCATAGCGGTTTTCAAGCATTGGAACAGATTTTATCTCGTGATCTTGAGCGTGGAAAATTCTGTTATGGCCATCAACCCACGATTGCAGATGCATATTTGATTCCGCAAGTTGATTCAGCACGACGTTTTCAAGTGGATATGTCGATGTATCCCAATATTAATGAAATTTATCAGCATTGTATGACACTGGATGCCTTTAAGCAGGCAGCACCTGAACAACAGCTAGATGCTGTTTAACGCTCCCAATGAAAGATTAGAGAAGGAATATTCGTTATGTCATTTATTTTTCCGCCAATGGCGACGGCAGGTTTATTTATTCATGGTTCAGAGCAGAAATTTCCTGTACGCCGTGTTTACTGCGTCGGCCGAAACTATGCTGCACATGCTCGCGAAATGGGTTTTGATCCAGACCGTGAACCGCCATTTTTCTTCTGTAAACCCAATGATCTCGAATCAATTGTGCCTGTGAATCAGGAACCAGTGGACATTCCTTATCCTTCACAAACCAATAATTATCACTATGAAATCGAGTTAGTGGTTGCCATTGCTAAAGATGGCAAAGACATTTCCGTGGAAAAGGTCAAAGATTACATCTATGGCTATGCCGTAGGTTTAGACATGACCCGTCGTGATCTTCAAATGGCAATGCGTGAAAAAGGTCGTCCTTGGGAGGTAGGTAAAGCATTTGATTATTCTGCTCCAGTCGGCCCAATTCATCCAATTGCTGAAACAGGTGAAATGAACAGTGCCGATATTCATTTGACTGTAAATGCACAAACAGAACAGCGGAGTGATATCAGTCATCTCATCTGGAATGTTGCGGAAACCATTGCCAACTTATCCTCTTTGTTTGAGTTGAAAGCGGGTGATTTGATTTTTACCGGTACGCCTGAAGGTGTGGGTGCGGTCGTGAAAGGTGATGTGATACGTGCCGAAGTCGCAGGTTTGACTGGAATTACTGTGAATGTGAAATAAATCTATACATTGATTTAAAAGAATGGATGCTCAACGCCAGAAAAATTTAGTCGTTGAGCGCCTTATGCCAAGGATTGCAAAAGCACCACTCAGATGGTGCAGAGGGTAGTTTTATGTCTCAAAATAGCAAAGAAATAGATGTTCAGCGCTTTATTGACAGTAATCCATTGTCAAGAACTCAAAAACTCATCATGTGGTTATGTTTTTTGATAGTAGCAATTGATGGTTTTGATACTGCCGCTGTTGGTTTTATTGCTCCTGCATTGAAAGCTGAATGGGCTTTACAGGCAACCGATTTAGCCCCTTTATTTGGTGCAGGTCTCTTTGGATTAATGGCTGGTGCCTTAGTCTTTGGTCCATTGTCAGATCGTTTGGGGCGTAAACCAATTTTAATAGGATCAGTCATCGTTTTTGGAATCGCCAGCATTTTTGCCTCTTTAGCAGCAGACATGCAAACACTGATTATCTGGCGCTTCATTACGGGCTTAGGTTTAGGTGGTGCTTTACCGAATGCCATTACCTTAACTTCAGAATACGCCCCGACATCTCGTCGTTCTAATCTCGTCACCATGATGTTTTGTGGATTTACCATTGGCTCTGCTTTGGGTGGTATTGTTTCAGCACAATTACTTCCGCATATTGGATGGCATGGTATTTTGTTGATTGGCGGTATTTTGCCTTTAATTACAGTGCCTTTTTTATACATTTTATTGCCAGAGTCATTGCGTTTTTTAGTGTTAAAAAAGAAAAGTCAGGAAAAAATAGGAAAGATTGTTGCACGTATTGCACCACAGATTACAGTTCAACCTCACTTGGTTCCAACCGTGAATGAAGTTGAAAAATCAAGTTTCAAAGATTTATTTGCAAAAGGTTATGCCTTAGGTACGGTTCTGATTTGGTTCACCTTCTTTATGAGCTTGTTGATTATTTACATGATTTCCAGCTGGATGCCGACCTTATTAACCAATGAAGGTTTTAATTTATCAAATGCTTCTTGGTTGACTTCAATTTTTCAGGTGGGTGGAACCATTGGTGCTATTACATTAGGGATTCTTATGGATAAATCTGATGCCACAAAAATTCTGAGCATTGCTTATGTTTTAGGTGCCATTTTCCTAATCTGCCTTGGGCTTGGCATTGAATATGCAAATACCATTTTACTGATGATTGGTATGTTTGGTGTTGGAATAGGAATCAGCGGATCACAAGTGGGTGTAAATGCTTTTGCTTCAGGTTTTTATCCAACTCACTGTAGGGCAACAGGTGTGAGTTGGGCGAATGCCGTGGGCAGATCAGGTTCGGTGGTGGGTTCTATTGTTGGTGGCTGGTTAATGTCATTACATCTTTCGAGTTTTGAAATTATGAGTTTATTGGCAATACCGGCTTTTTGTGCTGCTTTCTCATTAATTTTAATTAAGTACTTAAAGAAAGATCAGCCTCAAGTTGTCATTCAGTTAAATTAAAACACTGCTAATGACTTTAGATGCATGCTTCTGTGCCAATGGATGGCACAGAAAACGCATCTAGGATCAGCTTTAAACGGTTTGGCCTAGCATCCCTAATGAAAGAAGAATGCCAGAAAAATCAGCAGGTATTTAGCTAAGGATAAAAGCGAATTAAGTTTTACAGTACTTTGTACAGATTATAGGGGATTTTAAAAATATTTCTATAATACAAATACTTAAGTTGTTGTTGGGTGGTGTAATGACATTGAATTATTCTAAAATCAATTTATTTTTTGAATATTTTTTGTTCTGAAATGTCATTACTGCTTGCTCATTTTATTGCATCGTCTTATATTAAAACTACAGTAGCTAGCAACACTAAGAGCTACGAAGTAGTTGGACGGATCATTGACAGCTAATTGAATTTGTAACGTTAAGTTCAAATAAAAAATCAGCACTAGCCATCCAACATAAAAGAACTCGCAGAAATGCGAGTTCTTGCTATTTATAGGGTACAAAATTCTACTTTGTTAATCTACTCTCAGTTTTCTGCAATCTCTTTTTTTCAATTGCACATCGACATCGTATTTTTGAAATTCTTGAATGAGTTTATGCAGCATCTCTTGTGCACGCTGCTCTTGAACGGCAAGAAGCATTTCAGTGTTAAGCTGTGCGTCATAACATTGCAGTAACTGAATTTCCCAGTAATTTTCTTGCTTAGACTGCTCAATGCATATGCTTCGAAGCTGTAGCGTATTGTCCATTTGTTGTGGAATCACATAACGAAGCATTAATTGAGTATGCGCTGTATCAGGCTGCTGAGATGCGAAAGTAATCACCCAATTGCCGACCTTTTTAAGATAAGCAGGATGATCATCGGGATGAAAAAACAAATATTGCGGCATTATAGTCGTACCTAAATCAGACTATTTCAACTGATTTAAAAAAATGATCTATAACGCGAAAGTCGAAAGCTTGGTGTACACGGGAGATCAATCATTAGATTGAAAGGAATAAGGCATACCAAGCTGATGATTTAAAAATAAATTCTTGTGCCACGTGGGCAGACTTAAGCGGTATTTTGCCTTATATAAAAGAAAAAACATCTAAACAGCCTAAGCAGGATTTAACTTCTGTAAAGAGAAATTAATTTGATGCAAAATTCGATTGAGTTCTTTAGGGGGAATACGCGTTTCTTGGAGCTGGGTAATCCACTGCATTTGGCATAATTTTAATGCGCGAATATCCTCTGAGCCTTGAATTCGTAAGATGAGTTGTTTTGCCATTAGTCCGCAGTATTTCTGTAAAAGTTGTGCCATCAAATACTTCACATCATCAAAATCGAGCGCAACGATATCTTCAAAGACAGGTTCAGTCACTGCTTGGGGAGAATGAATAATTTGCTCTTGAGAGAGTAAAACAGGCTGTGCTGCGGGTTCTGAGTTTTGAACGGTTTCTTGTTGTTGAGCGGCAACGTGGGTTGTGAGTTGCTCAGATTGAGTTTTGCTGATTCCCGTATGTGCGGGTTGCTCAATCAATTCATGTTGAGTTAAGGATGGGGCACTTGAAGCCATGATCAACCCCATTTCACTCAATTGCTCAATCAATTCTGGCGGGGCAAGACGCTGCTTGAAGATTTCGTTCATGGAGTCAAAATCTTCTGTGCCAATCAGTACCAATAAGCGGCGTTGTCGCGCATTTAATTGCATAGAACGGTGTTTTAGTGCGTCATGTCCTAGTTGTGTCTTAGAATAGTGAATCATGTCTTAATTTATTCCATGAGATAAATTAAGCAGACTATACTGCGTGAAAATTACACTACTGTTAAAATTTGATTACAAATCATTGATTTATAATGTGACTAAATTCACATTTTCTAAAGCTTTGCGAAGGTAAGGGTCGAGCTCATCTTGGCGTAATAACCACTGGATATAGTCAGCAGGGAGCTCGCTGATATTGGTGCCACGATGTTTGCCAAAGTTGATACTGCGTGGAATGCGAGCATCTTCTGAAGCAATATAGAGTTCTTCAATACTGTTAATATTTAGCTGGTGCACAATGTGCATTAAGATATTGGCCGTTAAAATAATGTCCATATCAGCACGGTGTGCTTTTTTAATCATTTCTCGGGCTTTTTCGCTGCCTTTGCTGATCATATAAATTAAAGCAGAAATATTGTGGGCTTCTGCGTCAGGCCAGACACGACGTGCCAGTGCTAAAGTACAAATTGCCTTGATGGCACTGGTGTCAACGCCACATTTTTCAATCGCTCGAATATCGTAATCGACATTATGACCAATAATGTACTGCGTATCAGAGGGAAGACTAAAATTACTATAATGTGGCTGATTAATTAAATCCGACTCTAAAATGTGGTGCACCGCCATAGCGGCAAAAGAAATTGGTTCATCGACACTATAGAGCTGGTCAAATAATTTGGATTTATCTAAGGTGAGTTTGCCCTGTTCGACGTGAATCGGTGCATATGCAATTTCGATGGGTTGACCATTTAAGGTATGTGTTTCGGTATCCAGAATAATGGCTTGCATATGATGATCCTAAAGTACAGCGCAATGCTGCAATTTAACATTTTCAAAGATCAAGAGACAAATGCTGGTTAAGCCTGACGCGCTTGAAAAGAAAGAAAAAGGGTTAAATATTGTTGATAAAGTGCAAAATTTAGAGCGAATCAAAATAAAATTGAACAAGTGGATAAAAAAGCGTAAAAATAAAGCGTTGCTGAAAGTGAAGCAAAAAACAATAAAAATTGAATAAGGATATATAAATATGCATCAAAAATTGCTGATTGCCGTGTTGACCAGTACAGCCATGTTACTGACAGCGTGTCACGATGATGACCACGATTCTTATGTATCGAGTGACAATATTCCGAAAAATAATATTGTGAATCCTGTGGTGTCTACCCCAACAGCATATACCTTAACTGACATGTCCGCGACTGCGGGTGAAAGTGTGGTCATGACCTATAAAATGTTAGGTATTGATAATACAGAGGTACAAGCAACCGCTTTACTGTTTACCCCTAAAACTGCGCCACCAGCAAAAGGTTGGCCTATTGTAGTTTGGGCGCATGGTACTACAGGGGTGGCAGATATTTGTGCCCCAAGTCGGAATCAGTTAAATAGTTATATCCAGGCCATGATTAATGGTCTGCTGTTGGCTGGCTATGCCGTGGTTGCACCTGATTATGAGGGTTTAGGTGAGCCAAAAAATGATGAATTACATCCTTTCTTGAATGTAAAAAGTGAAGCCTTTTCGATTACCGATGCCGTGGTTGCGGCACGTAATTATTTGGGGACAAAAGCAGCCAGTCGGTGGATGACGGTTGGGCATTCACAAGGCGGTCATGCGGCATTAGCTGCAGCCCAATATCAATCTCGGGCACAGCTAGACTATAAAGGTACAGTTGCTGTTGCACCTGCCTCGAATCTTGAGTTGATCTTAACAGTCGGTGAGGGTCTTGCCGCACAGCAAACAGATTTAAGTGAAAAAATTACCACACTAGCATCTTTAGATACCTTTACGGCTTTAATTACTGCGGGATTACGTAATCCTAATCCGACCTTACAGTATAGTCAGGTATTTAAATCCCCAACCGACCAAATTGCAGATAATGCTGAAACAGATTGTTATACCTCTTTAGGGCAGGAGTTTGGTTTAGGCATGCTGTCTTATGCTCAAAACCACGGAGGGGATATTAGTAATTATCCGCGAACACAAAGTAACTTTATGACGTTGTCCCCAGTTAAGAAATTCCTAGATAGTGATTCGCAACCCCTTCAAGTTAAAATTAGTACGCCAATAATTATTTATCAGGGTGCGCTAGATACGACAGTGCCAAAAATTGCGACCGATACGCTGTTAAGTGGAGACGCTGCGAAAAACTCATCTATTTCTTATCGAACAGGTCTAACTTGGGATCATGGAACGGCCTATGTATTGAATATTCCGAATATTATTACGGATGTGCAAACATTAATGCCAATTCAATAAGTTGCTTTGAATAAATCAGCTCATGTTTTTTATCGACATGGGCTTTTTTTATTTAAAACTGAGTAAACTTCATTCTCAATATTTATAAACTTCATGCTACAATACGCGCCAATCTTAGCACGGCTTAAAAGCCCTAAATACATAGGACCTCGCTAATGTTTGCCAATATCTCTATTGCTGAATTTGATCCAGAATTAGCTCAAGCAATTTCTAACGAAGACGCTCGTCAGGAAGCTCATATTGAGTTAATCGCATCAGAAAACTATTGCTCACCAGCAGTAATGGAAGCTCAAGGATCAAAACTCACTAACAAATATGCAGAAGGCTACCCAGGCAAACGCTATTATGGCGGTTGTGAATATGTAGACATCATTGAACAATTGGCAATTGACCGTGCTAAAGAATTATTTGGTGCTGATTATGCTAACGTTCAACCGCATGCAGGTTCACAAGCAAACTCAGCAGTTTATTTAGCTTTACTTAACCCAGGCGATACAGTTTTAGGTATGAGCTTGGCTCACGGTGGTCACTTGACTCACGGTGCGAAAGTAAGCTTCTCTGGTAAAACATATAATGCGATTCAATACGGTCTAAACCCAGAAACTGGCGAGATCGATTATGAAGAAGTTGAGCGTTTAGCGGTTGAGCACAAGCCACGTATGATCGTTGCTGGTTTCTCTGCTTATAGCCAAATCGTTGATTGGCAGCGTTTCCGTGACATCGCAGACAAAGTAGGCGCATACCTTTTTGTTGATATGGCTCACGTTGCTGGTTTAGTTGCTGCGGGTGTTTACCCAAGCCCAGTGCAAATTGCTGACGTTACAACGACAACGACGCATAAAACTTTACGTGGTCCACGTTCTGGTTTAATCCTTGCGAAAGCGAATGAAGAAATTGAGAAAAAACTTCAATCAGCGGTATTCCCAGGTAACCAAGGTGGTCCATTAGTTCACGCTATCGCAGCGAAAGCAATCTGCTTTAAAGAAGCGATGGCACCTGAATACAAAGCATACCAACAACAAGTGGTTAAAAATGCTCAGGCGATGGCTGAAGTATTAATCGCGCGCGGTTATGACGTTGTTTCTGGCGGTACTGAAAACCACTTGTTCTTGTTATCTTTAATCAAGCAAGACATTACGGGTAAAGATGCGGATGCTTGGTTAGGCGCTGCTCA
Source organism: Acinetobacter sp. GXMZU3951 (assembly GCF_054457875.1). Taxonomy (NCBI): domain Bacteria; kingdom Pseudomonadati; phylum Pseudomonadota; class Gammaproteobacteria; order Moraxellales; family Moraxellaceae; genus Acinetobacter; species Acinetobacter sp. GXMZU3951. Next base: position 376,859 of record NZ_JBTLFO010000002.1, read on the forward strand.
CATTACAGTGAACAAAAACTCTGTACCAAATGACCCACGCTCTCCGTTTGTTACTTCTGGTATCCGTATTGGTACACCAGCTGTAACGACTCGTGGTTTTGGTGAAGCAGAAGTTCGCGAATTGGCAGGCTGGATTGCTGACATTCTTGACTCGAAAGGCAGTGAAACGGTTATCGAAATCGTAAAAGCAAAAGTTGCAGCGGTATGTGCTAAATTCCCAGTATATGCAAAATAATTTGCACTCTACTTGAGAAGCCTCCCTCAAGGGGGGCTTTTTTTATAGCTATACAAAATGTAGCGCTTCACCTGGTTTCATTTTCTGTTATAAATAAATCAGCAACTGAAAATAAAGAAGATATAAATCATCACTTCAACATGATTTTTTAAAAGGACGGTTTTTATGGATAGACCTACCATTATTGTTTCTGAACAGGATCTAAACCGTTTAGAAACCATGTTAGAACATCAATCAAAATTAACGCCAACCATGGAGCACTTGGAAGAAGAGTTAGCACGTGCCAATGTGGTTGCTCCGCAAGATGTTCCTGCCAATGTTGTCACGATGAATGCGCGTGTGCTCATCAAAATTGCTCCAGATACGACCGCTACGGAAATTACCTTGGTGTATCCGCATGATTTTCGAGGCGATAAAGGTCAGGTGAATGTGCTAGCCCCTGTTGGCGCTGCTATTTTGGGTTTGGCGGAAGGGCAGGAAATTGAATGGCCGCAACCCGATGGGCATTTAATGAAAGTGAAGATTGAGCGTGTGCTTTATCAACCAGAACGTGAAGGCCATTATCTGTAATTAACCCTTAGGACAGTGATTATTTGCTGAATCTGAGCGGTTTCACAGCCATCATAATGCTATGATGGCTTTTTTTATAAAGTGTTGTTGTTCAAGGCTCATGATCGAGTATTGAATGATGCATTCAGTATTAAAAGGCTTTTTATGCGCGGCTTATATCTGATTACCAATGATGATCCTTTAACGATTTTGCTCGAAAAATTACATGCTGCATTGGCTACGGGTCAGGTGGCGATTCTACAGTATCGTCGTAAAAAAATTGCAAAACCTGATCAAGCTGCTGAAGTAGAGCAAATTAAAGCTTTATGTGAACAGTACGATGTGCCATTTGTGATCAATGATGATTTGGCTCTTGCAGAACAATACGGATTGGGTGTGCATTTGGGGCAGGATGATGGTGAAATTGCCGATGCTGCTGCCCGTTTACCTCAAGGTGTGATTATTGGACGTACCTGTTTGAACTCCTTGCCGCTGGCGGAAAAAGCCATTGCTGATGGGGCGAATTATGTTGCTTTTGGTGCAGTGTATGCCACAGCAACCAAGCCAGAAGCGGGCAATGTGGGCATTGAGGTGATTGCTCAGGCGAAGCAAAAATATGCTGTGCCCATTTGTGCAATTGGGGGATTAACTGTTGAAAATTCAGCAGCTGTGATTACAGCGGGTGCAGACCTTTGCGCGGTAATTAGTGATATATTAGCGCTGAATGTAGCGGACATCCCATCCCGTGTGCATGCGTGGGCACAGTTATTTGCTGAAACTGCATAATGTTTTAAACCGATTATTTTCTTTTTAGGTTGAGTGAATTCATGAGTTTATCTCCAAAGCAAGAACAACTATTTAAACAAGCCAGTAAACATATTCCAGGTGGTGTCAATTCACCGGTACGTGCATTTAATGGTGTAGGTGGAACCCCCGTTTTTATTGAAAAAGCGCAGGGTGCATATTTGTTTGATGTGGATGGTAAGCGTTATGTGGATTATGTTGGCTCTTGGGGGCCAATGATTCTGGGGCATGCTCATCCTGACATTATTAAAGCCGTACAAGAAGCTGCGGTTGATGGCTTGAGTTTTGGGGCTCCCACTGTTCATGAAACAACTTTAGCCGATGTGATTTGTGAGATCATGCCATCAATTGAAATGGTGCGTATGACCAACTCGGGTACTGAAGCAACCATGACGGCCATTCGCCTAGCACGTGGGTATACAGGCCGTGACAAAATTGTGAAATTTGAAGGCTGTTACCACGGTCATTCGGATTCCTTGTTAGTTAAAGCCGGTTCGGGTTTGCTGACGACGGGTGAAGGGGAAGCAACTTCTGCGGGCGTACCAGCCGATTTTGCCAAACATACTTTAACCCTGCCGTATAACGACATTGCAACCCTAAAAGAATGCTTTGCCAAATTTGGTGCTGAAATTGCAGGGGTGATTGTTGAGCCTGTTGCAGGCAACATGAACTTGGTGAAACCAGTAGAAGGATTCTTACAGGCGATTCGTGATGTGTGTGATGAGCATGGCGCAGTATTCATTATTGATGAAGTCATGACGGGTTTCCGTGTTGGACTCGGTGGCGCGCAAGCCCATTATGGCGTAACACCAGACCTTACCACTTTGGGTAAAATTATTGGTGCAGGCCTGCCAGTCGGTGCTTTTGGTGGTAAACGCGAAGTGATGGAATGTATTGCACCATTAGGTAAAGTTTACCAAGCGGGCACCTTGTCTGGTAATCCATTGGCCATGCGTGCAGGGATTGAAATGTTTAAGCATTTGCGCCAACCGGGTTTCTATGAAAACTTAATTGCACAATTAGAAAAATTACTGGCTGGTTTGCAACAAGAAGCAGATGCTGCGGGTATTCCTTTTAAAACTCAACAAGCGGGTGCAATGTTTGGTCTGTATTTCACCGATCAAGAAGACATCACCAGTTTTGATTCAATGTTGAAGTGTGATGTGGCTGCATTCCGTAAATTCTTCCATGGTATGTTAAAACGTGGTGTGAACTTAGCGCCATCGGCATTTGAAGCGGGTTTCATCTCCAGTGCGCACAGTGATGAAGATATTGCGTTTACTATTCAAGCAGCCAAAGAAACCTTTGCTGAAATGAAAGCATAAGTTGTAGTGATTGTTGAAAAGAGCCTGTGACTATGTTGCAGGCTTTTTTATGTAAGGAAAACAGATGAAAACCAAACATTGTTTAGACTTGGCCGACGCTGATTGGATCTTAAATGCCGCTTATGAATATGCATTGCAAAACGGTTTTGCAGTCAGTATCGCTGTGGTAGATGAAACGGGCTGTCTCTTAAATATGAAGCGTATGGATGGGGCATCGCCCATGACTGCTCGGCTGTGTCTTGAAAAAGCTGAATGCTCTGCCCTAAGTCGGCGTCCAAGTAAATTGTTTGAAGATTTAATCCGCAATGGACAACAGGGTTTCCTGACGGTGAGTAGTTTGTCGGGCATGTTAGAGGGCGGTGAGCCAATCCTGTTTCAAGGGCAACTTGTAGGGGCAGTGGGTATTTCTGGCGTCAAGTCATTCCAAGATGCAGAAATTGCACAATTCGCGATTCAACAGTTTCTGGCACAGGTTCAGGGCTAATGTTTTATCCTTTACCAAAGAAAATTCAGCTGGTTGCTTCACAAGCCAAATGGTCACTGAATTCTGCACAGAGTGTATTACTGGTGATGGGTTTGCAGCAGTTGAGAACCGAACCTGACTGGATCAGTAGTGAACTGGCTGCAAATATGCAACGTTGTATTCAAAAAGCACAAGCACTTGATATTCCTATTTTAGATTTGGATCTCGCCAATCCAATGGATGCCATGCAGCGCTTAGGTGAATATTTGTCTGATCGGCAACAGTTGCTGGTCATTGGTTTAATTAATCCACTGGCGAAGCAGTTCATAGCACATATTCATTCTGTGAGTGAGCAGATTTGTGTGGTGAATGATGCTGTGTTATTGGCGAATAGCGAACATCATGTGCAGTGGATTGAAAAGTTGTGTCAGCAACAGTTTCATCATATGAATACACACAGTCTATTGCGGCTATAGGCGTTGAGCGCACCCAAGGATTTTGTCTTGTCAGAAAAAGGGATTATCTACGCGGTGGCAGAGCAATTAGCGCTCGATCCCTTAGAGCTCGATTTATTTCGAGATTGGGCCGAGTACAATTTAGACTCAGTTGCAGTGGTCAGTTTGGTGGGATTATGGCGTGCAAACGGTGCCGATATTCGCTACGAAGATGTCATACACAGTCGAAATTTAAAAAAATTGATACAGTTGCTGAGGCATAATTCATGATATGCATACAATCAGTACTTTTTTTGGGTAAAATCGTAAAAAACGCTGACTTTTCTCCGTTTCTGCATTGTAATTTCTGAGTGAGCTTTTTATTATTGCCCGCTTGTTTGCACAGTCAGCTTGGAATATCTCTTGAGTCAATTTCTGAATGAACATCTGATCCACCGTGATGAGGATTTTATGGTAATCCATAAACCCGCGGGGATTCTTACAGTGCCAGGGAAAACGGCTGACTTGCAAGATTGTGTGATTAATCGGTTGCTAAAAGAAGAACCGAGAACCTTGCTGATTCATCGTCTGGATCGTGATACTTCAGGCATCTTGGTTTTTGCATTGTCTAAATTCGGGCAAAACCGAATTTCTCGTCAGTTTCAAGAACGACAAACTTCAAAAACATATCAAGCTGTTGTGGCAGGACATCTGGTGGGTGAGGGAACGGTGGATGTTCCTGTGGTGTATGATCCGACGCGTCCACCTTTACATATTGCCGACCCGAGTCATAACAAGCCAGCATTAACACATTGGAAGGCGACCGAGCATTTTGAAATGCAAGGTCAACCTGTCACTCGTGTAGAACTTACGCCCATTACTGGTCGTTCACATCAGCTACGTGTACACATGCAGTACTTAGGACATCCAATCGTGGGGGATACGCTGTATGCCGCACCCGAGCAGCTACTTTTGGATCGTTTATGTCTACATGCTGAACGCCTCAGCTTTTTGCATCCGAAGACAGAAGCGATGGTGGAGTTCTATTGTCCCGTGCCTTTTTAAGGCAAAAAAACGCTTCAGATTCGAAATAAGCCCACTTTTTTAGTGCGCTTTATGTCAAAATATATTGCTTAAAGACATGAAATTTTGTTCAAATGTTATTCGCTTTTGAGCAATTATTTCTTGGTCTACATTTGAGATAAAGGTGGAAAAATTGCAGCAGTTCGCTATTGGTCAACGTTGGTTATCTGACACAGAAACAGAGCTTGGCTTGGGGGTATTAATTGACGTGGATGAACGGTCAATTAGTATCTTATTTCCAAAAAGCGATGAAACGCGTGTATATGCCCGAAACAATGCCCCTTTATCTCGTATCGTATTTAATGCGAATGATGAAGTTCATGATCAGGAAGGAACGCAATGGTTGGTCGAGTCCTTAGAGCATAATCATGGCGTGGTGCGTTATGCAGTGGTGCGTACTTTAGAAGATGGTTCTCAACAACGTAAAACCTTAAACGAAACCCGTATTGGCGCGCAGATTCAATTATCTAAGCCGCTTGACCGTTTATTGGCCAGCCAAATTGATTATAAAGAATGGTACGACCTGCGTATTGAAGCCTTGTTGATGCAAGCCAATATGCAAAGTAGTCCACTCCGTGGTCTAGTGGGTGCACGTGTTGGTCTGATTCCGCATCAATTGTATATCGCGCATGAAGTCGGTAAGCGTTTTGCGCCACGAGTTTTATTGGCTGATGAAGTGGGTCTAGGTAAAACCATTGAAGCAGGCTTGATTATCCATCAACAATTAAAAACAGGGCGTTCTGAACGTATTCTGATTTTAGTGCCTGATTCACTACAGTATCAGTGGATGATTGAAATGCGCCGTCGTTTCAATTTGGCATTCTCTATTTTCGATTTAACCCGTACAGCGTCTATTAAAGAGCATGACCCTGAACTGAATCCGTTCTTGACTGAGCAATGTATTATTGCCAGCGTAGACTTGATGATTGACCATGATGATTTGCGTGAACAAGCCCTAGAAGCTGGTTTCGATCTCTTGGTGGTGGATGAAGCCCATCATTTGATGTGGAATGAAGAAGAAGGTGGTAACGACCGCTACGATTTAGTCGAAGAGTTGGCGGAGCAAACACCGGGTGTTTTACTGTTGACTGCAACGCCTGAACAGTTGGGTGTAGAGAGTCATTTCGCACGCTTACGTTTGCTTGATCCACAGCGCTTTAGTTCTTTAGACCGCTTCTTGGATGAAGAAGAAAAGTATTTGCATACCGCTAAAATTGCTGAAGTGTTGATGTCTGATTTAGCGCTTGATGAGAGTCATTTGGCGGCAATTCAACAATTATTGGGTCATCCTATTCAAGATGAACCTGAACAACGTTTCCGTGCAATTCATGAATTGCTGGACCGTCATGGTACAGGTCGTATTTTATTCCGTAATACCCGTGAAGCGATTCAAGGTTTCCCAGGACGTGATTGTCAACCTGCACCATTGCCAGCACCAGCAAACTGGTCTAAAGATGGCAAACTGCGTGAACAGATGTGGCCTGAAGAAGCACAGCTTGATGGGGCTTGGATGGAATCTGACCCACGTGTGGGCTGGCTCATGGAAATGCTGCGTACTCAGTTAAAACACAAAAAAGTGTTATTGATTGCGCGTAGCGGTCCAGTGGTGGAAGCCTTGGAAAATGCGTTACGCCTGCATGCAGGGATTCGTACCGCCATGTTCCATGAAGGCATGAGCTTATTGGAACGTGACCAAGCGGCGGCCTATTTCGCTGAAGATTCTTATGGCGCGCAGATTTTGCTCTGCTCTGAAATCGGTTCGGAAGGGCGTAACTTCCAGTTTGCTTCAGACTTGGTATTATTTGACTTGCCAGCGAACCCAGATGTTTTAGAGCAGCGTATTGGTCGTTTAGACCGTATTGGTCAAGAAAACCGCATTCAAATTCATGTGCCATATCTAGAAGGTACAGCGCAAGAGCGTATGTTCCGTTGGTATAACGAAGCGTTAAATATTTTCAGCAATATTTCACCTACAGCACAAACCTTGCAAGAAAACTTCATTGTGGACTTAAAAGACTGCTTGCTCGCAGATATGGGGCAAAAGTTTGAAGACTTACTAGAAGAAGTCAGCATACAACGCGAAGCGCTAGAAGCGGAATTGCAAGCAGGGCGTGACCGTTTACTAGAATACAATTCGTGCCGTCCTATCGTGGCGCAAGAAATTGTCCAAGCGCTAGAAGATTATGATGACAACACCACTTTGCCAATGTTTATGAAGCGTTTTATGGCTTCAACCAACATTGATTTTGATGAGCAAAGTAATGGTACAGTCATTATTAAACCGACAGACCAGATGCAAGTTCAAGGTTTAACTTTGGATGAAGAAGGCATGACTGCGACCTTCTATCGCGATCAAGCGCAAGTGCGTGAAGATGCACAGTATTTGACTTTAGAGCATCCATTCACGGAAAGCGTGATGGAAATGATCAATACGCAGGCCTTTGGCAGTACCAACGTTGCGATTTTAAAGTCGAATGCATTAAAGCAAGGTTCGGTTCTGCTTGAAGTCTGGTTTAAGGTCGATGTGATTGCGCCAAAAGCCTTGAACTTGCCATCAAGCTTGCCGCAACAATTGATTCGTGTATTGCTCAGTGAAAATGGGCAAGATTTGTCGATGAAAATTGAGCCAAGCATTTTGAAACCGTATTTGCATCATTTAGACAGCAATAGCTGCCGTCAGGTGGTCAAAGCACGTCGTGACGTGATTGAAGAGCGCTATCAACAAGCTCTGAATATTGCTAAAGCTGCTTTACCTGAAATGAAACAGCAAGCCAAAGAAATCTACGGTAGCAAATGGCAATATGAAATTGATCGTTTAAGCTACTTGAAGCAATTTAACCCGAGTATTCGTGAAGACGAAATCACGCGCTTACAAAAATTGCAAAAAGAAGGCATCGGATTGCTAGATGGCTTATCCGTAACCCCAGAAGCGATTCAGGTCTTGGTGGTGGTTAAACCTTAAGGTTTAACTGGCTCCAAGTTAAAAAAAGCACCGTAAGGTGCTTTTTTTATTGGGTATTTTAACTAGTGATCGATTTAACGGATTTGCGACTCATCCAGATGGCGTGCGCCTTCTAAAATCATACGAATCATGATCATGGTTTGTTCTGCAACCGCCTTGCGTTCATCATTCGGTAAATCAATGACTTTGGCACCCATGTGGAACACCAGTTGGGTAATGGCTTTGGCAGCAAGCTCAGGATGTGCCATTTTGCTGTGATTGAGACGTTCTAATCGGATCAAGTCATCCTTCAGTTCTTGCTGGAAGAAATTTAATTGACGATCTACAGCCTGTTTATAAGACGCAGAACCGGTATAGCCTTCACGTAACAATAAGCTTAAGTTGCCTTCATCGGTATTCAATTGTTCAATAAAAACTTCCACAGAACTGCGAATAATGCTGCTTTGCTTGATCGCTTTTAAACGTGCTTCATGCAAAATTTGACGCAGTACAATACCTGAGCGGTCAATCAGTTCAATGGCAAGTTCATCAATGTCTTTGAAATGTCGATAAAAACTATTCGGTGCAATGCCTGCTTCGCGCGCAACCTCTCGCAGGCTTAAAGAGGCAATGCTTTTTTCTGGTCCAATCAGTTTGAGTGCTGCTTGGAATAATTCATCTTTCGTAATGGTAGCTTTACGACCGACAGAACGTACCACAACAGGTTCATGTGCCACATTTAGGTCATGAGTCGTAGTATCGTGTTTTGTTTTGATCGAAGGCTGGTTCATATTTTTCAATAGATTAAAGGCTTTTTGGCATTATAGCCTTTACTGCCTGTGATGTGAATGAATAAAAAAAGGACGAATATATATACAAATATATATACACGTGTATAATAATTAAAAATCAATTGCGTGGTCCAAACGATGTTCATGCTAAAGAAATCTAATTCTCCCCTTAATTTTTTAGTCGACAGTGTTGTTGATCAACACTCTTTAAACTTTTGGTTGCAAAAGCTCAATCCACTTTGGTCTGTAAATCAGCCATTAGGCAAGATTGTACAAAAAGACAATACGGCTGATGGAATGGTAAGCTTGACGCTTGAAGTCAACCGCCATTTTAAAATGGGCCAAGCAGGGCAGCATCATCCTGTCATAGTCAATGTGCAAGGTGCGCGTTATGAGCGTACGTATAGCTTGACCCAAGTTGATGCACAACATGTTCTGCTGACAGTAAAAAAAGTAGAACAGGGTAAAGTCAGTAACTGGTTAGTCAATCAAGCTAACGTAGGTGACATTCTTGAGTTTGGTCAACCTTATGGTGACATGCTTTTACCTGAACCAGCACAACCTCTAATTTTGTTAGCAGCAGGTAGTGGTATTACCCCAATGTATAGCTTGCTTACGGCTTTAGCGCAGGCAGAGCAATTATCACAGCGTAAAGTGCATGTGATGTACTGGGTAAAACATTATGCCGACTTTGCTTTCAAATCTTATTTTGAACAATGGGCCAAGCAGTATCCACAATTTTCATATCAAGTATTTTACACACAGGAAGATCATGCCGATGCACGTTTAAATGCGGCTCAGGTGGACGTATTGACTGATATTGAACATTCTGTTGTATATGCCTGCGGACCTTCTGGTTTCGTTCAGCAAGCAGAACAGCTCTTTGCTCAAGCTCAATTATTCAAGAGCGAAGCGTTTAGCATGTCTCCTGTAGCAAATGATGACACAGGCTTCGTGAATGTGACGTTAAGCAAATCCAACAAAGTGGTGGCGATCCCACGTGGTCAATCAATTTTGGTGGGCTTAGAACATGCCAACGTCAAGCCAACTTATGGTTGTCGTATGGGCGTTTGTCATAAATGTGTGTGTAATAAAGTACAAGGTTCAACTCAAGATATGTTGAATGGTCAACAGAATCATGAGCCAAGTAATCCATTAAAACTATGTGTAAGTTCTGCCAAAACAGATCTTGTGATTGATTTATAAGAGAGTTCAACATCATGAATATGCCTGTAAAAGCTCAATATTTTAAAAATCCAAAAAATCGTGAACTTACTCAGTTTGAGTTAGATGAATTGGCGCGTGAATTAGATGCCATTAAACAAGAAGTTTTGGATGATATTGGCGAGAAAGATGCCAAATATATCCGTCGTGTCTATTCAACAGTCCAGTATGCTTCGATTGCAGGGCGTGCTTGCTTATTTGCAGGTTGGTTCCCGCCAGCATGGATTTTAGGTACAGGCCTATTGGGCTTTGCCAAAATCATGGAAAATATGGAATTAGGACATAATGTCATGCACGGTCAGTATGACTGGATGAATGATCCTAAATTCAGTGGTCAAAACTACGAGTGGGATATTGTCGGAACGTCTGATAACTGGCGTCAAACTCACAACTATAAGCATCATACTTATACCAACATTAAAGGTATGGATGATGATATTGGTTATGGTTTATTGCGTTTGTTCCCGGAACAGCGTTGGAAACCTGGCTTTTTACTACAACCCTTGTATAGCATTCCATTTTGCTTGTTATTCCAATGGGGCGTAGCAATTCAGAACTTGGAAGTGGGTAAAGTTTGGTTTGGTCGTAAAAGCAAACAAGAACTGAAAGAAGAGTGGAAACCGTTACAACGCAAAATTACTAAACAATTGTTTAAAGATTATGTGTTTTTCCCATTGATCGCAGGTCCTGCTGCATTCCCAGTCTTTACAGGTAACTTGGTTGCAAATGGTATTCGTAATATCTGGACCTTCAGCGTAATTTTCTGTGGTCACTTTACCAAAGATGTCGAAGTGTTCCCAAAAACAGTTTTACAAAATGAAAGCCGTGGTCACTGGTATATGCGCCAAATCCGTGGTTCTTCAAACTTATCAGGTTCTGAAGCTTTCCATATTTTGACTGGACATTTGAGCCATCAAATTGAGCATCACTTGTATCCAGATATTCCTGCACGTCGCTATCGTAAAATGGCACCCAAAGTGCAAGCGGTGTGTGAGAAATACGGCTTAAACTACAACAATGCCAGTTTGGTGAAGCAATACGGCAGTGTGATTAAACGTATTGTGAAATATGCATTCCCATTCAAGAAATAAGGGAATAAAAAACCACTTCTTCGGAAGTGGTTTTTTTTATTTAATACAGAATAATTTTTACTTTCAAGCCTGATGTATTGCCTAGATTATTATGAAAATACATCAATTAAAGCTAGGTCAATTTGCAAAAACAATTGAATGATTTAGCATAAGCACTTTAGAGATTGATGTGAGTAAAAACATGCTAGACCGTGGGATTTATCAACACTATAAAGGGCAGTTGTATCAGGTGTTTTCTGTTGCGACACATAGTGAAACAGAAGAGCAACTTGTGGTTTATCAGTGTTTATATGGGGATTACTCGCTTTGGGTACGACCATTAACTATGTTTCGTGAACAAGTGACCTTAGAGAGTGGCGAAGTGGTGCCTCGCTTTCGCCTGATTCAAAAAACTGATATATAACTATAAATTGAATGAAATAAAAATTGAAATTTAAAACATACTGAATGATAAAACTGGGACATCTCGATGAGTTTGAGTCAACAATTTAAAAACCGACTAAATGATCTCTACGAATCATTTAAAAAGCATGATGCCACTCAGAAAGATCGCCTGCAACGTTATCGAAATATTGAACCTGATTCTGCTCAGTTTTTGGCGATGCAAATCCGCATTCAAAAGTCACAGCGTGTTTTGGAAATTGGGACTTCGACGGGATATTCCACCTTGTGGCTGGCAGATGCTTTGCAGGTCACTCAAGGTGAACTCACGACTTTAGAATTAGATGCGGCAAGAAGTGCTCAGGCACAGCAATTTTCCCAAGAATTTGGTCTGGATCAACGTATCCAATTTTGGGTGGGAGATGCCAAAGATTATTTGGCGGATTGCACTTCTACCTTTAATTTGATTCTGTTAGATGCGGAACGTGATGCCTATGTCAGCTATTGGCCAGATTTAAAACGGATTCTATCCCAACAAGGCGGTGTGCTGATTGTAGATAATGTGATTTCGCATGCAGAAGAAGTCAAAGCATTCACTAATCTGGTGAAAGAGGAAGGGCAGTACTTATTGTCGACCTTATCTTTGGGGGCTGGATTATTGCTGATTACAGCAAAAGATTATTGAGTTATTGCGGAACACCACACTAATCGTAAAAAATCAGGGTAAGCCCTGATTTTTTATTGGTATTATTGGATGGTAATGCGAGTGAAGTGCAAGTCGTATTCTAGGTATTTATGTACAAAAGCGGCTTTATCACTACATCGTAACATATTCGCATAAACAAATTTAGGCACTGGGTGGTAGAGTTCTCCGGAACCATTATTATAAAAAATCTTTAAGTATCTTGAAGTCGCATTGTATTTCCAAGAAGTCACGGCTAGCATTATCCCCATACATACCTCCTTGAATTTATATAATAATTCAAAAAGCCTAAGCTCGATTGCATTGCAATAAAGTTAAAGACTTACTTAGATGTATAACAGAATTTGTAAGGACTTCAAATATATTCTTGATAAAAAAACTCAGATTTTTATTATAAAAAAACCACGCATAAAGCGTGGTTTTTGATGCAATCTAATCAGAAATTAGATTTTACCTACTAGGTCGATAGACGGAGCAAGAGTTGCGTCGCCTTCTTTCCATTTAGCAGGGCATACTTCACCTGGGTGAGCGTGAACGTATTGAGCTGCTTTAACTTTACGAAGAAGTTCTTGAGCGTCACGGCCAATACCACCAGCGTTGATTTCAACGATTTGGATTTTGCCTTCTGGATCGATAACAAAAGTACCACGGTCAGCAAGACCAGCAGATTCAATTAATACTTCGAAGTTTTTAGCAAGCGTCCAAGTCGGGTCGCCAACCATAGGGTATTCAATTTTCTTAATTTCAGCAGAAGAATCGTGCCAAGCTTTGTGTGTGAAGTGAGTGTCAGTAGAAACTGCATAGATTTCAACGCCTAATTTTTTGAATTCAGCGTAGTTGTCAGCAAGGTCACCAAGCTCAGTTGGGCAAACGAAAGTGAAGTCTGCTGGATAGAAGAAAACTACTGACCATTTACCTTTAAGGTCAGCTTCAGTTACTTCAATAAACTTACCGTTAAGGTATGCTTGTGCTTTAAATGGTTTAACTTCAGTATTAATTAAGCTCATCATTGTCTCCATGATTGGGGTTAGTCTTTGAATTTGGAAGTAGAATATCGAAATTTTTATGATTGCTGAAATGGTATTTTTACATCACAAGCATCGGAAAAACCGAATGAGCAATTTAAACACCTTTCCATCCAATAGCATCATCCGCTATTACAAATGAAACAGATGATGAAAAAATGACAATACGTCACAATCAAATTGTCGTATTTAAATCGTTATTCAACATGCAGTCATTGCTCTTGAATTTCAAGGGTAAAATTGAAAAAAGATTTTTTTGTATGTTGTCTCTGTTTATTTTTCTGACAACTGAATGGCTGTGTCTCTGCACCAAGCTGTCCTTTAATTTTATCCGCGACATCTCACCGCACGATTTCTATGCTGAAATTGGCTTGAAAAATAAGCAGAATTCATGGCGCATTTCAGTATCGCGTGTTAGAGGCTTTCTCTATGGCAGCTTAAGGCGTAAAATGCATGATTCAAATTTTTTTCTTGGGATAAATCATCTGTGCAAAGTCATTTAAATATCGATCAATGGGTTATGGCCCGCGACCGTCATCGTTTAAATCGACTGCGCCGCACTAAAGATGGTGATCCACAGCAATATCAGGAACTGTTTGAACAGTCCAATCTTAAAGTGCGTGCCCGTTTTGCCCGTCTTCCTCAGATTAAACTGAATCAAGACCTACCTGTTACGCAGTCGGCTGAACAATTGATGGCTGCGATTCAACAGCATCAAGTCATTATTGTGGCAGGGGAAACGGGCTCAGGTAAAACCACGCAGTTGCCACAAATCGCCATGCTGGCGGGGCGGGGTTTGACTGGCATGATCGGTCATACTCAGCCACGTCGTTTGGCCGCACGCAGTGTTTCTCAGCGTATTGCTGAAGAAGTGGGTGAAAAACTGGGCGAGTCCATCAGTTTTAAAGTCCGCTTCAATGAGCAAGGCTCACAAGACTCGATTGTACGCTTAATGACAGATGGTATTTTGCTGGCAGAGTTGTCGCATGACCGTTATCTGAGTAAATACGATACGATCATTATTGATGAGGCGCATGAACGCTCATTAAATATTGACTTCATTATGGGGTATTTAAAGCAATTATTGCCAAAACGCCCTGATCTAAAAGTGATTGTGACGTCTGCGACTTTAGATGTGCAGCGTTTTAGCCAATATTTTAATGGCGCGCCTATTTTTGAAGTTGAAGGACGTAGCTTCCCTGTAGAAGTCCGCTATCGCCCGATCTCCGAATTGAGTATTGGGGGCAGTGATGATGATGAATTTGATGATTTTGAAGAGAATTTACCGCGTGCTGTGGTGCAAGCGGTCGAAGAGTGTTTTCAGGATGCACAAGAAAAGGGTCATCCTGAACATGCCGATATCTTGATTTTTGCCAGCACCGAGCAGGAAATTCGAGAATTACAAGAAACTTTGTATAAGTACGGTCCCCGCCATACCGAAATTTTACCGCTCTATGCCCGTTTGGCATTAGCAGATCAGCAAAAGATTTTTAATGCGACGGGTGGTGGGCGACGCATTATTATTGCCACCAACGTTGCAGAAACAGCGTTGACCGTTCCCAATATTCGTTATGTGATTGATAGCGGTTTTGCCCGTATCTCGCGTTATAACTATCGTTCACGCGTCCAGCGCTTACCGATTGAAGCCATCTCACAGGCGGCAGCCAATCAGCGTAAAGGACGCTGTGGACGTATCGCCCCTGGGGTATGTATTCGTCTGTATAGCGAAGAAGATTTCCAGAGCCGCCCTGAATTTACCGAGCCTGAAATTAAGCGGACCAATTTGGCGTCAGTCATTTTGCAAATGCAAAGTCTGGGCTTGGGTTCACTCGAGCAATTTGATTTTATTGAGCCGCCCGACCATCGTTTGGTGAATGATGGGCGTAAATTGTTGGTGGAACTCGGCGCTTTAACGGAAAAGAGTGCAGCACAGTCTATTGAGAGCAAAGCAGAACCAGCTTCCGAAACTGGGCGTGGCAAAAAAGCCCATCAGAGTAATGGGCTGACCAAAATTGGGCAAATGATGGCAAAAATGCCGATTGACCCACGTTTGGCCCGTATGATTGTGGGCGGGGCGCATTTTGGTGTTTTAAATGAAGTATTGATTATTGTGGCGGCTTTGGCAGTGCAAGATCCGCGTGAACGTCCTGCCGATAAACAAATGCAAGCGGATCAGAAACATGCCTTGTTCCGTGAAGCAGATTCCGACTTCCTGTTCTATTTGAAGTTGTGGGAAGCGATTCATGATCCAGTCGAATCCATGAGTGAAAATAAACGCCGCACATTTGCTCGTCAGCATTTCTTGAGCTGGCTACGTTTGCGTGAGTGGAAAAAGACCCATGAGCAATTGTTGGATTTAGCCAAAGGCCTGCATCTTTCTTTTAATGATAAAAAAGCCAGTTATGAAAACTTGCATCGTGCGCTGCTAACAGGATTATTGTCATTTATTGCCAATAAAACCGATGAACGTAACGTGTTTATGGCGGTACGCCAGCAAAAAGCACGCGTATTTCCAGCCTCAACTTTACATAAGACCAATACCTCATGGATTATGGCATTTGAAATGGTGGAAACCTCACAGGTGTATTTGCGGACGTTGGCAAAAATTGAACCTGAATGGATTCTATTGGCTGCGCGCGACTTACTGAAATATCATTACTTTGAACCACACTGGTCGAAAAAAGCAGGCATTGTAAATGCTTATGCCCAGATTTCACTGTTCGGCCTGATTATTGAACCGAAGCGTATGATCAACTATGAAAAAGTCGATCAAGCAGCGGCCCATGAAATCTTCCTTCGAGATGCTTTAACCACAGGTAGTTTGGGCATCATGCCGCCATTCTTAAAGCATAACTTACTCAAATTGGAAGAAGTCGAGCGGGTTGAAGATAAACTCCGTCGTCGTGATTTGGTGGTCGATGAAGAAACGATTTACCAGTTCTATGCAGCGAAGGTGCCTGCTGAAATTGCCAGTCGTCGCAGCTTTGAAGACTGGCGCGCGACCATTGAACCGAAACAACCACGCTTCTTGTATGTTGAAGATGATGCACTGTGGCTAAATGATCGTCCGACCACCCAGCAGTTCCCTGACTATTTGCATAATGGTGAGCTGCGTCTGGCGGCAAGTTATCGTTTTGATCCAAGTCATGATGAAGATGGCGCGACAGTTAAAATTCCTGTACAGGCTTTGCCACAAGTGGATGAAAACATCTGGTCTTGGGGAATTCCGGGTTGGCGTCAAGATTTGATTGAAGCCTTATTAAAAGCGCTACCGAAAGATAAACGCCGTAACTTGGTGCCGATTCCAGATACTGCGAAAAAATTAATGCAGCGCGTTGATGCGGTACATTTGCGCGAGCATTTATTCAGCTTCTTGGCGTTTCAGTTACGCGGTGAGCAAATTACTGAAAAAGATTTTTCTTTTGAAAAAATTGATCAATATTTGCTGCCGTTTATCAAAGTCATCGATGAAAAAGGGCGTGTGATTGAAAAAGGGCGTAACTTAGCAGAGTTAAAAGCGCGTTGCCGGACTGAAACGCATAGTCCAGTCAAACAAGCCAAAGGGCAGTTCCAGACTTTCCCTGAAGATTTTGTGTTTGAAGCTTCACATAAAGTCACGGGCGTGGTGGTCAAGCAATATCAAGCTTTGGTGCCTGTTAAAGTTTTTGCCAAACTGGACGCTAAAGACGATTCAGGTGTGGTGATTCAGACTTTTAACGATCAGGATGAAGCCATCAAGCAACATCGTGAAGGGGTTATTCGTCTGATTCATTTGCAATTGGGTGATTTAGTCCGTCAGTTGAAAAAGCAGATCTCCAAGCCGATGGCATTGGCCTATTCACCTTTAGGGGATAAGGCTCAGCTGGAACACATGTTGGTTTATGCCACGCTGCAATTGGCGATTACCGAACTGCCGATCAACCAGATCGAATTTCAGCAGTTATTGCAGAAAGTTAAACAAAACTTTTTAACGCATGGACAACACGCGTTAAAAATGATGAGTGATATTTTTATCCAGTGGCAAAGTATTCGCCAGAAACTCCTGATGCTCGATGGCGATATATTTGGGCGCAGTATGGATGATATAGAAGATCAATTAGATCTAATGCAATTGTCGGATTTTGTCTATGGCAAACCTGTAGATGTGTGGACTGAGTATTCACGATATTTAGCGGCTTTGCTATTGCGTTTGGACCGCTTGCCCAATAATCTCCAACGAGATATTGCTGCCATTGGACAAATTGATCCGTGGATGGATAAATTATTTAAATATAAAAATGACGTTCGTTTGAAAGAATTGTATTTCATGATCGAAGAGTTGCGCATTTCTCTATTTTCTCAACCGATGAAAACCAAGATGCCTATTTCTGAGACACGACTACAAAAATCATGGGAACGTCTTGGTATTAGTTAATATAGAGCGAATTCAGAGAAGGAGTTTTACATGGGCATACGTATTACAGGTACTGGCTTGTTCCATCCTGAGCATGTCATTACCAATGAAGAGCTAGTTGAAAGTCTAAATGCTTATGTGGAACAGTATAACCAAGACCATGCTGATGCAATTGCAGCAGGTGAGTTAGAAGCACGTCGTGGCTCTAGCGCAGAGTTTATTGAAAAAGCATCGGGTGTGAAGCGTCGATATGTTGTCGAAAAAACCGGTGTACTTGATCCAAACCGTTTACGTCCACGTTTAGCAGAGCGTAGTGATGATGAGTTATCGATTCAAGCTGAGTGGGGCGTCATTGCTGCAAAGCAAGCGATGGAAAATGCGGGTGTAACCGCAGAAGATATCGATGTGGTGATTTTGGCATGTTCAAACTTGCAACGTGCCTATCCAGCGGTAGCGATTGAAATTCAAACTGCACTCGGTATTCAAGGTTATGCGTATGATATGAATGTGGCATGTTCAGCAGCGACGTTTGGTTTAAAGCAAGCTTATGATGCAATTAAAACTGGTGCGCGTCGTGTGCTATTGGTGAATGTGGAGTTGACTTCGGGTCATACTGACTACCGTTCACGTGACTGTCACTTCATTTTTGGCGATGTGGCAACGGCATCAATTATTGAGAATACTGAAACTAAAACAGGTTTTGAGATTTTAGATACAGATTTGTTCACACAATTCTCGAATAATATTCGTAATAACTTTGGCTTCTTAAACGGTTCTGAGCTCACTTCACGTGACGACAAGCAATTCCGTCAAGATGGTCGCAAAGTGTTTAAAGAAGTTTGTCCGCTTGTGGCGAAAATGATTTCCAATCAGCTCGAGAAGAATCAGATTAAACCTGAGCAGGTGAAGCGTTTCTGGTTACACCAAGCCAATCAGAATATGAATGAACTGATTTTGAAATTGGTGGTAGGTAAAGAAGCGGCTGAAGCTGATCCAAGCTTGGTGCCGATCATTTTGGATGAGTTTGCCAATACGTCATCTGCAGGCGTAATTATTGCATTACATCGTTCTGCGCATGAAGTGAATGATGGTGAATACGGTGTATTGTGTTCATTCGGTGCGGGTTATTCCGTTGGATCAATCTTGGTACAAAAGCACGTGGCTTAATACGCCAAGCTTGAAATGCTGTTTTCAAGCTGATTGATTACCGTGAAATAAAAGCACCACTCATTTGGAATACAGTGAGTGGTGCTTTTTTATAACGAGTGCTAGATAAAATGATGACTTACACTCGGCAGTCCATCAGTCCGATTAATTGACAAGGATGAACTGCTGTGACTGATTTAAGCCCTCAGGCTTAAAATTTCTTTTCTACATTCCAAAGAATGCTGGGAATGGCTTGGCTGATTCGAGCTTGATATAAGCTGCCATCAGTTTGATAATTCAGCCGTTCTTTATAATCTGTGCTGAGCAGATTTCTAGCACTTAAACTGGTTGACCAACCTTGTTTAAAGCGTTTGGTCACGCTAAGGTCTAAATTTACGCGTTCATTTGACGTTCGAGTATAAGGCTGATTTTCTAAAGCTCGGGTAAATTCTGGGGTGTAACTCAGGTTGGCACTGGTCGAAAGCTGCCATGGCTGATAGTTATAAGATAGACCCAGACTCGCGCTATATGGTGCGACATCACTGGCCAACCGTTGTTGTCCATTCTCTTCTTCGACTTTGGCACGAATCGTCGACAGCTGGCTGTTGACCATCCATGAATGTCCTTGTTCGGTCTGTTTCAGAGCATAACGACCGGAAAGTTCGATACCGTAAGTGGTGGCATGCGCTTGGTTTTGTGGACGTTTGACATAACGACTATTTTCCTGAGCAATTACGGATTCAATATAGTCATCAATCTGGCGGTAAAAACCCGTTAAATTTACACCACCCGCAGCCGTGTTATAGCCCAATGTAGACTCATAGGCTTGAATTTTTTCGGGACGTAAAAATGGATTACCACCACGGTCTGGGTTGTTCAGACTGCCAGCATCACTATCGGTAGAAATCGAGACCGTTGGCAATAAGTCATCGGCTTTCGGGTTGCGAAAGGCTTGACTGATGTTGGTTTGTAGTGACCATACATCATTAAAGTTATAGCGATGCGCCAGTACAGGACTGAGATGCTGATCATCATAATCGACCAAGCCTGAGCGCTGAATCCATTCTTGCCGTAAGCCCAAGGTAAGCGTGTGCTGATCGCTAACCCGCCAACTGCCTTCACTGTAAAGCGCATAGCGTTGTTCATCCAAGCTATCTGCGCTATTGCTGTCTAAGGTATTTGAGCGTGTGTCTAAGCCAAATTTAATTTGACGATGATCATCGAGCTTTCGCACTCCATCATAGGCCAGCCCCAATTCTTCAATCTGTTGGCTGATATAGAGCGAATTCGCACTTGAGCGTGTGAGTTCGGATTCATCTTGTTTTTCATAAGACAAACAAACTTTATCGCTATCTTTTTCAACTTGTCGTTCAAATCGCGTGTTCAGGCGTAGGCTGTCATTTTTGTCCTGTTGAGTTAGATCTGAACGCGTGCCTTCACGTTCATGCTTACGATAAAATAGTTCTGCCACAACTTTCTTTTCATCATCAATTGCATATTCTAGGCGTGGACTGACCATCGTGGCTTTGCGTTCAGTCACGCTCTTTTGCACCCGAGTTTGGTTTGCCGTTTGAGTTTCTGTGATGGATGTCGTGTCATCCCAACTTTGATTGGCCGATACACTATACAGCCATGGACTGTCACGACCATCCATTTGTAGGCTGAGGTTTTTCCGTTCTTCTGCGGCGCCATCTGAGCGATATTGACCATAGCCTATTCGTGCAGTTCCACTCAGGCGGGTATTCTGTAAAGGTTCTTTTAAAATAATATTAATCACCGCAGAGCTGGCGACTGAGGCTTGAGTCACACTCGGTTGTTTGGTGATTTCAATGCGTTCAATCATGTCAGGTGTCAGGGTATCAATAATCGACATACCGCCACGTGGTCCACCTTGCACAGGTTCACCATTAATCATGAATATTGGTGCAGCACCACCGCGGAAACGCATACCCGATGCACCACCCGGACCACGCGGTCCTTGTCCTGGCATTTGAAAACCTGCTGCACGTCTTAAAGCATCACTGACGGATTGATCGCCAAACTTCAGCATTTCCTCACGACCAATAATGGTTTTCGCAATCGCGCTGATATCATTGTCTTTGGGCACGGTGCTATTTGCTTGTAGCTTCAAGGTCTTTAAGGTTTGAACAGGTTCTTCTACGACATTGCTTACGGGGTCTACAGCCCAACTGTGTGAAGAGAGGCTGAGTAGGGCAAAAGTGAGCGCACGGTATTTCCAGATGGGTGGTATCGCATCCATGAACTATGTATCCAAATGTAATCGCGCGTAAGATTAAACTAAAATTATGTAGAAATATTGAGGAATTCAAGAATGGATCGGGGTTTGAGTAAAAAGTGGAGGGGTTGCAATCTATTGACAGTTCACTGCAAGTTTTTTCCGGGCACTAGGCTAAACCCTTGAATTTTAAAATCTGAATAAGTTGATGTTAGGTAGGTTCAAACAA
Organism: Acinetobacter sp. GXMZU3951; assembly: GCF_054457875.1. Classification (NCBI taxonomy): domain Bacteria; kingdom Pseudomonadati; phylum Pseudomonadota; class Gammaproteobacteria; order Moraxellales; family Moraxellaceae; genus Acinetobacter; species Acinetobacter sp. GXMZU3951. The sequence continues at coordinate 397,912 of NZ_JBTLFO010000002.1, forward strand.
CAAAAACAGTAAAATTTCGGAGTTGCTTATTTCAATGACTATGTTAAAACAAATGAGTACTGGTCACGATTTAAATTGCTATGCAAGTTACAGAACTGATGCCTTTATATGACATAGAGGTGAATCAACAGGAAGTTTTGGCTATTCAGCGCAATGAATTGGTGCCTATTTTTGAAAATGCAGCTTTACTTCAGCATTATGCTGAACCCATTATTCAAGCGCAATCGGTACTCTTACAGGGTGTCGATCCTCAACTGACCCAACATTTTCGCGAAAGTATAGCGGCATTAATTCAAGCGTTAACGCAGTCGAATAAGTATTTAAAAAAACGCAAATTTAATGCTTTACAGAAATGGCTGGGTATTGATATTGAACATGATTCTGGGCAAATTGAATATTATAAGAACCTTGATCAACGGTTAGACACCGCCAGTCATCTTAGTCAAAAGCTGCGGATTGAGATTCAAAAATCGCAGTCACGTCTACAGCAATTGCTCGGTTTAAGAAATCGTATGGCGCATTATGTTCGGGCAGCAGAAGATTTTTTGCTGGAATATCCCAATATGATGCGATCCACGCACCCCTTAGATCAATTTGCGGAACGGCTAGCGAAGAAAATACAGACATTGCAAACCGTACAAGCCAGCAATGATATTGCCATGCAGCAAATGCAACTCGCGGAGCAATTGTCTTTGGGGCTGTTAGACCGTTTTACCGAGGCGCAGCAAGTCCTGATTCCCGCTTGGCAATATCATGTCAAACAAAGTCATCAGACAGACTCGACATCTGAGTTGATAAAGCTGGATAATAGCCGCGATAAATTGATTAAAACTTTAAGAAAATCATTAGAGAAACCTTCGGGTAACTCCTAACAATATTAGGTGAATTATGACCAAGGCGACACAGCACGATTTAACTCCTTCGATCAATCAAGAATTAGCAGAACAACAATTTCAACAGCTCAATTTGAAAGAATTGGGTTTACAGGCATCCGATTTAGATGAAGTGCTTTCTGCCGCGAAAGAGTTGGCAGATATGAATCATCAAGCTGTTGCTGAGTATGGTAAGCATATTGCCACGCAAACATCGACCTATACCGATGAATTGCTGGATTTGGTTCAAAACAAAGATTTAGATGTAACTGGACAAAAGTTGAATCAGGTGGTGCAAGTGGCGCAGCAGTTAAACGGTACGAGTATTTTAAACCCGTCTAAGAGTTCAGGCTTTTTCGGCAGCATCTTAAGTAAGTTCAAAGGTGCGAAACAGAGTTTTGATCAGCATTTTAATAGCACCAAAGAACAGATTGATGCGCTGGTTAAGGAAATTGAAGCATCGCAGTCAGGCTTGAAAACACGGGTGAATACCCTCGAAAACATGTTTACTGCGGTGCAGGATGAATATAAACAATTGGGGATTTATGTTGCTGCGGGTAAAATCAAACAGCATGAGATTCAACAGCAGATAGCCGCTTTAACTCATCAAGAACAAGATCAAACCACGACACAGCAAATTTATGATTTAAACCATTTAGCCAACAATTTGGAAAAGCGGGTCAGTGATTTGCAGGTTTTACAACAATCGGCCATGCAAACCTTACCCATGATCCGCATTATTCAGTCGAATAACTTAATGTTGGTCGATAAATTTTATGCCATTAAAAACATTACCTTACCGGCATGGAAAAACCAGATTAGCCTTGCCATTTCATTGCAAGAGCAAAAAAATAGTGTACAACTTGCGCAAACCATTGATGACACCACCAATGATTTATTGCGCCGTAATGCCGACTTACTGCATCAGAACTCGGTGGATACTGCACGTGCCAATCAGCGTTCGGTGATTGATATCGATACCCTAGAGCATGTGCAAAATACCTTGATTCAAACGGTGAATGATGTGCTGCAAGTGCAAAAAGAAGGCATGCAAAAACGTGAAGAAGCCGCTGTGCGTTTACGCAATTTACAAAGTAATCTTAGCCAATTGGTATTAGAGTCGAATAAACAGTAAAAGCATTCTTTTATCTCCGATCTGTTTTCTGATTTAGTAGGAGGTCGCTTGTCCAAACTCGAAGATGAATATGCGCTTCAATCTTCCCATCTACAGCGCGGTATGCTGACCCTTCAACAGCGGCAGAAAAAGCTAATGTGGCTCGGTATATTGACGTCAAGCGTGGCATTGGTCGCGTTGCTGAGCTTCTTTTTACAACAGGAGTTGATTTACAGTCTGTTTGGTATCAGTACCGAAGTCATGCAACTGCATATTCCGATTTCTGCCGAAACCCAATTGGCGCAGTCAGCGACTGCGCCTGACTATTTTTTTAATTTACTGTCTTGGTTTGGCTGGTTATTTATTAAAATATTCTGTGCCTTTGTGGGTGCATTTTTTGTCGTTCATTTTCTCAAGAAAATCCGCTTTTTTGCCATTCGCTTTCGATCGTTTGTGCTGAAGTTTGTTGCTTGGCTCATTGCCTTTATCTGTATTTGGTCTGGCCTAACTTATGTGCAATATGACTGGAACGAAGATGATAATCCGTATAGCGAAGCGATTGTTTATAAAAACAGTTTGCAAGAGAGTGCGCTTGCCCAGCAGTTAGAGCAAACCGAGCTGGCAAAACCTGTCAAAGCCTATATTTTGGCGCAGATCGCCTTATTACATGCTCCTGTAGATGAAAATGCCGCGATTCCGTATGTGCTGACTTTGGCTGAAGCTGAGCAAAATGATCCTAAATTTGTGCAATATGGTTTTAATCCTTCCCAATTATGGGCCATGCAACAACAGCTGTATGGCAAAGCGATTACCCCAAGCACACAGTCGATTGCCCCTCAGGTTGAACAAGCACAAAAATGGCGAGAGATTTTGCAAGTTATTATTCTTTCTATATTTATTTTAAGTGTGGTTGCGAGTTGCATATTGTTCTTATTATCAAGGTATTTTCTGGCACGAACACGTAGAATTGAACAGAATTTAAAAAATATCAGGTAAGTCATTCAAGTAATGTAATATTTTCTCTATTAATCTAATTATTCGATTGTATTTATGAATACAAACTGTTTTACCTATTTTGTATTTTTTACTATGATGCATTCATCAACTTAATTATCTCTCCACTGGAGTCGTTAGCAATGTTAGATCAAAATACTTCTGCTCAATTAAAAACACTTTTAGAACGTCTTGAAAGCCCAATCGAAATTATTGCGTCTTTAGATGCTTCAGAGAAGTCTGAAAAAATCAAAGAACTGGTCACTGAAATTGCCGTGTTATCTGACCAAGTGACCGCACGCTTTGATGGTGCACATAGTCGTCGTCCAAGTTTTGCCATTGCAAAAGCAGGAGAGCAACCGCGTGTACACTTTGCTGGGTTGCCAATGGGACACGAGTTTACCTCACTGATTTTGGCATTGTTACAAGTTTCTGGCTATGCACCGAAAGTTTCTGAAGAGGTTTTAAACCAAATTAAAGGTTTGAACATCAAATCAAACTTCGATGTGTTTGTATCATTAAGCTGTCACAACTGTCCTGACGTTGTGCAAGCATTGAACCTGATTGCCATTTATAACCCAGGTTCAACCGCAACGATGATTGATGGGGCATTCTTCCAAGACGAAGTCGAGCAACGCAAAATCATGGCAGTGCCAATGGTATTCCAAGACGACTTGCACATTGGTCAAGGTCGTATGACCTTGGAAGAAATTATTGCCAAATTGGATAGCAATTCTGCTGAAAAAGAAGCGGCAAAATTGAATGCGAAAGAAGCATTTGATGTCTTGGTGATTGGTGGTGGACCTGCGGGCGGTACAGCGGCAATCTATGCCGCACGTAAAGGCATTAAAACCGGTATCGTAGCTGAACGCTTTGGTGGTCAGGTCATGGACACCATGGATATTGAAAACTTTACCACAGTACAAAAAACAGTGGGTCCAAAGTTTGCGCAAGATATGGAAGCCCATGTCCGTGAATATGGCGTAGACATCATGAATCTGCAACGTGTCAACAAAATTACTGGCGCGGATCAAACAGCCAATGGCTTGGTTGCGGTAGAACTGGAAAATGGTGCAAAATTGGAATCGAAAACTGTGATCCTTTCTACAGGTGCACGTTGGAGAGAAATGAATGTGCCGGGTGAGAAAGAATACCGTACCCGTGGTGTAGCGTACTGCCCACACTGTGATGGTCCTTTGTTTAAAGGCAAGCGTGTAGCCGTGATTGGTGGGGGTAACTCTGGTGTAGAAGCAGCGATTGACTTGGCTGGTATTGTGGAACATGTGACTTTGGTGGAGTTTGATACGAAACTTCGTGCCGACCAAGTGTTACAGGACAAGCTAAACAGTCTGCCAAATGCTTCAGTGATCATGAATGCATTAACTACGGAAGTGATCGGTGATGGTGCGCAAGTAACTGGTTTGAAGTATAAAGATCGTGCAACAGACGCTGAACATACGGTTGAATTGGCAGGGATTTTTGTACAAATTGGTTTATTGCCAAATACGGACTTCTTAAAAGAAAGTGCAGTAGAATTAACGAACCGTGGTGAAGTTGTAATTAATGAACGCAATGAAACCAATGTGAAAGGGGTATTTGCTGCCGGTGACTGTACCACTGTGCCATACAAGCAAATTATTATTGCGACTGGTGAAGGTGCAAAAGCATCACTCTCAGCATTTGACTACATGATCCGTTCAGGTCAGTAATAAAAAGAGCCAACATACACTGAGTTATGTTGGCTTGCTATTAAACGGTTTAATTTTTATAGGAACTGAGGACGCTAACACCGATGTTCCTTTTTTTATTGTTTATTGTTTTCCCCCAAATCAGGCGATTAAAACATTTTTGTTTTTAAATAATATTTAAAGCTTTAAATTTCTCCACTAATTCAGCTTGGCTCTCAATGTGTTCTGGATGCACTTCAATACAATCGATCGGACACACAGCCATACAGGTTTGATGGTCATAAAATCCGACACATTCTGTACAGCGCGTGACCTCGATTTCATAGATTTTCTGACCTTCAAAAATGGCATCATTCGGACATTCAGGTAAGCACATATCACAATTGATGCAGGCATCGGTAATTCTTAATGCCATAGCTTAACCTGCGACATATGCCAGTGATGAAGCAGTAATATCCACTTCCGAATTCGGCAAATTACGAATCAGTAGGGCATATTGCATATCAAGATCTGCTGGAACAGGAATATCGACAATATGTCCTGAACCTTTGGCATCAGGAATAGCGTTGCCTTTTTTATCTAAAATTTCGCTCAGGACAAACTGAATATTGCCTTTTGGGGTCATCAGTTCCAGTGTATCACCCACCACAAAACGGTTTTTCACATCAATTTTGATGTAGTCACCATGACGTTCTAACACTTCACCGCAGAATTGTTGATGGTCAAAACGTGAAGAACCTGTTTCATAATTTTGGTATTCGCTATGCACATGGCGACGTAAAAAACCTTCGGTATAACCGCGGTTGGCCAGTCCTTCCAGCTGTAGCATCAGAGATGGATCAAACGGTTTGCCTGCAATAGCATCATCAATCGCCTTGCGATAAATTTGTGCGGTACGCGCACAATAGAAATATGATTTGGTACGACCTTCAATCTTGAGGGAATGAATGCCCATTTGCGTTAATCGCTCGACGTGCTGAACTGCGCGCAAATCTTTCGAGTTCATGAAATAGGTGCCATGTTCATCTTCTTCAGCCGCGAACATGTCTTCTTCGTTACGCTGTAATAAAACAGGTTCAGAACATTGATTTTGTGCCAGTGCATGCTGTTCATCAGCATCGCTGTTGCAGCATGGAGTTTCTTGTACTTGATGGACGGGAATTACATCACCCGTTTCATTTTCTTGTGCTGGATGCAGTTTATAATCCCAGCGACAGGCATTGGTGCAGGCGCCTTGGTTGGCATCACGTTTATTCATATAGCCTGAAAGCAAGCAACGACCCGAATACGCCATACATAATGCGCCATGCACAAAGACTTCAATTTCCATGTCAGGCACGTTGTTTTTAATTTCTTCAATTTCTTCCAGTGACAGTTCACGCGATAAAATCACGCGTGTCAGTCCCATATTTTTCCAGAATTTTACCGTTGCCCAGTTGACGGCATTGGCTTGTACGGAAAGGTGCACTGGCATGTCAGGGAATTGCTCACGCACCATCATAATTAAGCCAGGATCAGACATAATCAAGGCATCGGGTTGCATGGCAATGACCGGCTCTAAGTCACGAATAAAGTTTTTCAGCTTGCTGTTGTGCGGTTGAATATTCACCACCACATAGAACTTTTTACCTAAAGCATGTGCTTCTTGAATGCCAATGGCGAGATTGTCATGATCAAACTCATTGTTACGGACACGTAAGCTATAACGCGGTTGCCCCGCATAGACCGCATCTGCACCATAGGCAAAGGCGTAACGCATGTTTTTTAAAGAACCAGCAGGAGAAAGAAGTTCGGTAACGTGGTGAATGCTCATGACAGAATAAAGGCATACAAGTAATATGGCTTTATTGTATGGATATAAAAAAAGGTTTCAACCTAGTAAATTGGTCGGTTTTATTCTGATAATCCAAGATTTTTTAGAATTTGACAGTGATCAATGGTGGTATTGCTAGAACAGGATTGACGTAGTTCCTGTAACTGGCTTTGAAATGAGATCAATTCAGCAATCTGCTTTTCAACCTGCTGGATGTGCTGTTCGATCATTTGATCAACAATTTGGCAACCTTGTTGCGGGTGTTTAATCAATTCGATCAGTTGTTGAATCTCTGCCAAAGACATATCTAAGGCGCGACACTGTTTAATAAATTGCAGGCGTTTTAAGGTTGCTTCATCATAATATTTATAATTATTTTCGGCACGAAAGCTCGCTGTGATGAGCTGTTTTTTTTCATAAAAGCGCACGGTATCTACCGGCAACTGAGTTTTTTTGGCGAGCTGATGGATTAAATAATGCTGCATGGCTTGACCTTAGAGCGAGTCCATAGTTTTAAATAAGCATAATACAGAATGAGGAGTATGGAAATGGCTTGTAGCTGTAGTCATGAACCCGCACCAGTTAAACAGAATAGTAAATTTAGAACCGCCTTATGGATTGCTTTGGTCATTAATCTCATCATGTTTCTGGTTGAATTAATCGGCGGTGCCTATGCGCATTCATCGGCACTTTGGGCCGATTCACTGGATTTTTTTGGCGATGCAGTCAATTACGCGATTTCCTTGGCGGTATTGGGGGCGAGTTTATACTGGCGTGCCACTGTTGCCTTGCTTAAAGGTTTGACCATGGCGATTTTTGGTATCGTGGTGATTGTGAAAGCAGGCTATGGTTATTTGCAGGGGATTCCACCTGAAGCAATCACCATGGGGGTAATTGGGGTATTGGCCTTGGTTGCGAATGTGATTGCGGCAGTGATCCTGTATGCCTTCAGAGATGGGGATGCCAATATGCAGTCGGTCTGGTTATGCAGCCGTAATGATGCGATTGGTAATATTGCCGTAATTTTTGCAGCGATTGGCGTCTTTGGAACAGGGAGCTTATTCCCCGATTTAATTGTGGCCTTGATTATGGCGTTGTTAGGATTAACAGGCGGATATCGTGTTGTGAAACATGCTTTACGAGAAAGGCAAAGGGATCGACTGATGAATCGCCTCGAAGAATTATAATAAAAAATAGAGCCTTATAGGCTCTCTTTTTTATGCACGAATCACTTGAGGAGGAAGATAAATCGTAAACTCATTCATTGGTTCAATCAGTACACTATAGGGGTTTAACTGATCTTCATACGACACCAGATTTAAACGTTGCAACAGATCAAATTTCGCATGTAGCAATTGCGCAGGTTGAGGCCGTAGTCGATCATGCCAAACCCGATAGGTACCTAACTGTCCATCTCGACGGTGATAAAATCCGATTAAAGGGTGAGTTAAATAGACCAAATAGCTTTCTAAATCAGGGAAACCTGCATACTGCCAAGGTTCTGAAGCAGACTGTGTCAGTTGTAGTTCAGCGCTGGCCCAAGCGGAGTGGGTGGTCATATGGTATTGCGTGTACAAACCTTGCGAATCTTGCTGGCAATCAAAATGAAATGACGCAGCATGCCAAGGCAGTTGCCATAAATAACGCGGCACGATTAGAGTCCAAGAATCCAAACTGGTTCCTAAAAACCAGACACAACGTTGTTGGGTTTGCTGATCAATCACATAGACACGGTAGTTGGTTTGTCCCATGCGAAATTTTGGAAAGGGGTAAACCGCAGAAGTAAAATCAACATCAATGAACGGAACGACAGACATTAAGGCCTGTTCTTTACCCTGATACTGAATGGTATCTAGCTTAAAGCGCTCAGGAATAATAGCGTTGAATCGCTCAGGGTCTAGGGCATAGGTAACGAGTGCGAAATGTTGTAATTTACATTGCACATCGAGTCCCGTAGGTTTGGGGCGAGGCTGGAGAAAATCTGCAAATTTTAAGTTTGTATAGGTCATGGCATTGATGGAATATTTATTGTAATGACGGAAATATTATAAAAAGTAGCCTAATACGTAAATTTATTCCTATTCCATTGCGTGAGTCATTGCGTTCATTTTGCTCCAGAACTTGGCCCAAAGATCAAGATAAGTCTGCACCAAAGCTTGGTATTCCGCTTGTTGCTCTGGTTGAAAGCTTTGCATTAACAGCGCCCAGATGTCATCTTCGTGGTTATTGTCATTTGCCAATCGGTCAGAATGATCGACAACACCATGACAAGCATAATACCCTTGTGCAAAGCGCGGATCATATTTCTCAAGATTAATTTTCAGGGCTTCACTGTAGGTAATGACTTGTAATTCTGCACAGGCCAGCAAAATCAGCAGATGATTATAAGAATCGAGATGTGACTGAATAAATTGATTAAGTTCAATCGCCTCTGGACACACGATGTGTTCGGCATGGGGATTGATCTCGAGTGCTTGCAGTAAGTCGATGAAATAGACCAAGTGCGATTTACTGGGTGAGCTTAAATGTAACTGATAGGTGTTAAAGCCCAATTCATCAATTAAGTTCAGTGACAAGAGATAGCGTGCATAAGCTTTGGCCTGTACGCGCTGGTGTGCATGTATATTCGGATGTTGCTCAAGTTGACAAGCCTGATAAATCAGCATGCTCAATGCATCGGTAAACACTTTAACAATCGCGGCAAAATAATTGACATGAATTAATTTAAGTTGCTCGAGAGAGAGGGACTGTTGTTGTAATCGTTTTAAGATGGGTTGGGAAAATAAGGGGTGTTGAAGACTCTGCTGTTTCAACATACTGACTTGCTGGACGTGATGAGACCATCGTGCTTGATTAACCGACTGCTGTAAAAAATTTAAAGCCTCCAATCGTGCATTTTCTGATTGGGTAAAAGCAAGTGTACTCATGAGTGAGAAGTCAGATTTTCAATAAATTTAATCATATTAAAAAAAGAATAAATACGCTATAAAGATTTAGAAGCGCTGCTTCACATTTAAGGAATTATTATTATATAATAGTGACATACGAAACTTTACGCATGAGTTTAAGCATCAGATTCAAATAATGATATAATGTTGCTCATCAGTTTCATTACTTAAAAAAGATGCCCCTTTTTTATTCCATTGTGGTCCATTTCTGTTTAAAGATAAGTTTGGTAGGTAAATAGCATGTCAAAAAAAGACGACATTATTAGTACTGCACTTCATCTTTTCAATTCTTATAGTTATAACTCGATTGGAATTGATCGAATTATCAGCGAGTCGGGTGTCGCTAAAATGACATTCTACAAATATTTTCCGTCCAAGGCGAAACTCATTGAAGAGTGCTTACACCGTAGAAATATGAATTTACAAGAATCTTTAGATGCAGCAATAGCTCAGTGTCCAGCTGAGGAATATTTAGATCATATTAAAACAATCTTTTATTGGTACCACGCATGGTTTCATATGGAAGATTTTAATGGTTGTATGTTTCAAAAAGCAGTCGAAGAAGTTTCTAAGGTTTATCCTTCCACCATGCAGCCTGCAATGGAATATAAAGAGTGGTTAACCGAGCGTATTCGTTTTGCTTTGGAAAAGCTGGGTATTCAGCAATCACTACAGTTGGCAACATTGCTAGCAAGTATTTTAGATGGTATGACCATTCAGGCACAGATGGACAAAAACTCAGTCAAAATTGATGAATACTGGAAACGTGTCAATCAATTGATTCAATTGGAGCTGATGGCGGTTTAAGCGTTCTATGCAAAATAAATATGCAGATTGGGTGCATAGCATCGAGAAATAAAAAAGCGTGAATACCATAAGATATTCACGCTTCGCTGATAGTTCCCTGATATTAATATTTTAGCCAGCACCGAGCAGAAGCTGTCTAAAATATTAATGTTTTGAGGAGCTTTGATTCTCCCTCTTATGTTATTTATTATAATTATTATAAAGTACCCTCTGGATTGATTATAAATAACATCAGCTCAAAAAAAACGCACTTTCAAACTAGACAGACCTGTCTGTTTGTGAGTGGGATTATAAGTATTTTTGTTGATTGAAACAACACTTTTAAGACGCTTCGTCGTATTTTATGACAAAAAGTTGTTCTTGTGTTTATTATTTGATCAAATTTAATAAAAATTAAATAACTGAAAAATAAAAAAAACCGAGGAAATTCCTCGGTTTTAAATGGCATTGTTGATTATTTTTCAACAAAAGCACGTTCAATCACGTAATCGCCTAACTCGCCCATACGTGGAGATTCTTTTAAACCATGTTGGTCAAGTAGATCAGCTACATCTTTCAAGAATGCAGGGCTACCACAAAGCATTGCGCGGTCTGTTTCTGGGTTGAAGCGTGGTAAGCCGATTTTTTCAAAAATCTCACCAGATTCAATCGCTGTAGTTACGCGACCTTGGTTTGGATATTCTTCACGAGTCACAGTTGGGTAGTACACCAACTTGTCTTTAATACCCAACTCTTCAAAGAATTCATTGTTTGGTAATTCATTGAGAATAAGATCTTGGTAAGCCAATTCTGAAATGAAACGAGTACCATGAACCACAATCACTTTTTCAAAGCGTTCGTAAGTTTCTGGGTCACGAATTGTTGCCAAAAATGGAGCAAGGCCGGTACCCGAAGAAAGCAAGTACAAGTTTTTGCCAGGGTTTAGGTCATCTAGGACTAAAGTACCTGTCGGTTTTCTAGAAACAAGAAGTTCATCACCCACTTTAACTTTTTGTAAAATAGATGTTAATGGGCCGTCTGGAACTTTAATTGAGAAAAACTCAAGTTCTTCTTCATAATTTGCACTTGCAATAGAGTAAGCACGCATCAGTGGCTTACCATTGACTTCAAGACCAATCATCACAAATTGACCATTTTTAAAACGTAATGCGGTATCACGCGTCGTCTTAAAACTGAACAGTGTGTCATTCCAGTGGTGTACGTGAGTAATCTTTTCGACGTTAAAAGCAGCCATGAAAGGTCTCAATAAATTATCAAATTAGAACAGCTTGCTATTCTAATCTAAAATCATTCTCGATAAACTGAATATATTTAATTGAACTTATCAGAAAAAGTGATTATGTCTGAAATTCACCTACCCATTATTGGAATTATGCACTCGCCGTATCAGGAAAAGTTTGGAATTCCGCGGCAACCCAACTTGGTTCAGGTTCAATCTTATATTGAAATGCAAGCCCCCTATAATGATCTGGCAGCATTTGAAGGAATTGAGGAATTTAGTCATCTCTGGTTAATTTGGCAGTTCCATGACAATAAAAATGCGCAAAATCATGGAAAATTCCGTGCTCAAGTTAGACCACCGCGTTTAGGTGGTAATAAGAAAATAGGGGTCTTTGCGACACGGAGCATGTATCGACCTGCGCCAATAGGTTTGTCGGTGGTTCAATTAAGTGCAGTAAAAAAAGAGGGCAAGTCGGTAAGGGTGTATGTGACTGGAAGCGACCTATTAAACGGAACGCCGATTCTAGATATCAAGCCGTATATCCAGTACTCCGATGCTCTGCAAACCGCCCAGAGTGGTTATGCCCAACAAGAGCCACAGCGCATGCAGGTGCTTTGGTCAGTGCAGGCGGATCGTGAGAAACAAACAATGTTGCAATGTGGTCAGCTCACACCAGAGTGTTTGCATGAGTTGGAGCAGGTGTTGTCCTTAGATCCGCGTCCTGCCTATCAAGAAGACAGTGAGCGGATTTATAAAATGAAGTTTGCCGAATTGGATGTCAGCTTTGTGATTCAGGCACACACGCTAGAAGTGATTGCTTTAGCAGTGGTGTAATCGCGTTCATACGCGCATGAGTTTGTCTTGATACATATTTTTATCGGCTTCGAGACAGGCGGCAATAATGCCATCACTTGGATCACGTAGCGCAAAACCAATTGCAGCACTAATTTGTTTGGCCTTTAAATTTGCAATAATACGTTGTAGATGAGTTTCAGAGGCTTCTAAGTCATTTTCTACGGTTAAAATGGCAAACTCATCTCCACCAAGGCGGGCGATAATATCGGTACTTCGACAACTATCAGCCAATACCTTGGCAGTATTACAAATTAATTTATCGCCTGCTGCATGCCCGTGTACATCATTCATAAATTTCAAATCATTTAAATCGAGCATAAACACCGTGGCATGGTGTCCATAAAGTTGGCAACGTTCTTCTTCTGCAAGCACAAACTGATCCCAGGCGCGACGGTTATATAAGCCTGTCAGAGGATCACGTAATGCTTCGGCTTGCAGCCTTTCATTTTTTCGGGTTTGCTCAATTTCACGCAGTTCAGTCTGTAAAATTTGGCTGAGTAAATCACCGAGTAATTCGATTAAGCTTTGTTCTGCTTTAAGACTTTCAGATTTTGGCTCAGGGTCAATGGCACACAAAGTCCCAAATAGGCTGCCATCTTCTTTGGTTAGCGCTTGGCCAATATAGGCTTTGATATTGAGTTGCTGGGCAATCGGGGCTTGGCTATAAGCGGGGATGTCTTCTGCAATCGGAGCAATTTTAGGGCCTTTACCAAGCACCATTTGCGAACAAAAAGAGTCTGTCCAGTGAAAGACTTGTCCCACTTGTATGTCATAGCCATTATTTTCAGTTTGCAAGATGATCCAGTCATCACCTTCGACACGGGTAATCATCCACAGACCAAAACCAAACCGCTGATATAAAAATTGTAATACGGCTTGTCCTGCATCATGAAAACTTTTAAAACCAATGTCGTTCATTCCACGAACCTTTTGCACTTATATAGAGATTGAGTTCAAGCATCATTTTAAATGATTCTTAATTCTTAATTGTATGTAGAGCGAAATTAATCACAAATAATTTTCTGTTTAGTGTGATTAATGTCATGCTTATAAATATTAATGAGGTTTACTAGATTATGCGGTGAATGTACACATTATTTTTTAATCTAGATTAAAATCATTCACATTATGAGTTATATAATGATTGTCTAGATATCTGTTATTGCGTATATATACCGTTATTAATACATCATCCACCATAATAAACCGATAAAAACCAACATGTGTAAGATTTGCGCAGGTGCAAAAGCTAAAGCATATTGATGGCCACCTGTGAGTGCAGCATTGACTGATTTTGCGATGGCATGTGCTGCCATACCTATAATGAGTGCAAAAATTAAAGTGTTATTTTCAGGACCACCTTGCACCACAATTGCCGCCATCGCAGCATGAATTTCAAACAGGGATGCCAATAGGGTGCCCATAATCAAACCAGCTTTGCCCAAAAGTAAACTCAGCCCATATATGGCCGCCTGTATCAGCGTTAAGGTCATTGCAATAATCGCGGCTTCTTTGAGGCTGAACATTCGTCCATCCGGTTTTTCAATCGGGGCAGAGGGTTTCGTTTTACGCATGAGCCAGAGTGCCCAAAGGACCAATACTGTCATGGCGGCACAAGCAGGCAGAATAATAATTTTGAACCAGCTGAGGCTGATACCTGCAACAATCAGTAAGATTTGTAGCAAGGTGGCTACACAGGACAATAATGCTGCACCAGCATTCGGTATAGGCTCGGCACGCCCTGCTCGTACTTCCATGCCCAAACTGGCAATGGTGGCGGTACTGGACACAAAACCAGAAGCGAGTGCGGATAAAATTAGGGCATTTCTTGATGAAAGTAGCCGTTTGGCAATATGGGCAAGTGCTTGAACTGCAAGAATTAATGCTAATAGCTTAAGAATAATATGAGGATTAAGTACCGTTCCCCAGAGCGGGATATTGGGGGTTAGGGGTAGGGCCACTAAGATTAAGGCCAGTAAAAATAAGCCATCACGAAATTCATTTTCGGTAATCCACTGACTGGCTATGCCATGAATCGAATGTTTCATCATGAGAATAATGGTCAGAATGACTGATAAACCTGCGGCAAAGGGCGGGTGCCATAAACATAATGCGCCAATAAAATAAGTCATGACAAAAGCCAATTCTGTGGTGACCCCAAAATCATCCACTTGGTAACGGAGTGAAAAAATAGTAATCCCACCAATAATGACGGCACCAATCAGCCCGATCGCAATTCCGAATGAAAAACACAGCGCCCCCATTAATGCACAAATTGCAAATGAACGCACGCCTGCAAAACTATTGGGATTATCCCGGTGTTTGCTGCGTTCTCGCTCTAATCCCACTAATAACCCGCAGCCTAAAGCTGCCGCCATAATGGTGAGCAACTCTTGGAAGGATGCTTGTTGTACAGTGAGGTTAAAAATTGGATTTGGCAGCATATTTTAAAAACCTTATCAATTAATCCGCTATTTTTTATATCTAAACCCTGTTTTGTTTTTCTGATGATGCATATTTAACTTCGGGATAATATTTATATTACATCGCGTTTTAAAAACTGTGAAATATAAAACTGAATATTGCTTATTTATCAATTGAATGATCAAGCACTGAAACCCTATATTTCCCTTTTAAGCCTATAAACACCAACAAAATAAAGTCTGTTATAGTGTCGCTAGAAATTGAGGCTTAGAACAATGAATTTTAATTTTGAAATTGATACCACTTGGTGTTTAGAGCAGTTATTAAAAGATGGGCGTATTGATGAGCGGGAAAAGTTATTAGTTCAAACCACACATCGACAACGCGAGCAGCTAAAGTGGCATCCTTTGCAGTGGATTGCCAATTTTAATTTAAAAGATCAACTCTATCCTCAGACTACACTCTCACTCAATCGTTTAATGCAGTGGCTTGCGGATAAATCTAGTCTGACCTTATATGTCATTGATCCACTAAAAGCCGATGTTGCAGCACTGACCAATGTCATGTCGCAGGAGTTTGCTTTTCGTAACCGAATTCTTGCTGTTGAAGTGAAAGCCGATGAAGTTTTAATTGCGACGGATCAGCCCTACAAAACCGAATGGGTCGGAAACTTAGAACGCAGTTTATTGCCGAAGAAAATCCAGCGGGTATTGCTCAGTCCTGATCAGCTCCAGCGTTATCTGATTGAGTATTATCAGGTCAGTCGAGCAGTTTCAAACTCGCTGAAGTCAAGCGCTTATGATCGTGAAAATAAAGGGGTAGAAGCCTTATTACAACTGGGAGATACCCAGAATCCAGATGCAAATGATCAGCATATTGTGAAACTGGTGGACTGGATTTTGCAGTTTGCATTTGAACAAAGTGCCAGTGACATTCATATGGAGCCACGTAAAGATACTGGCAAAGTACGGTTCCGTATTGATGGCGTACTGCACACCATTTATAACATGCCTGCCAACACCCTCACGGCTGTCATTTCTCGGATTAAGATTTTGGGGCGGATGAATGTAGCCGAAAAGCGTAAACCTCAGGATGGGCGACTGAAAACCCGTACGCCAAAAGGGCAAGAAACAGAATTGCGCTTATCGACGCTACCAACAGCTTTTGGTGAAAAGTTGGTGATGCGTATTTTTGATCCGGAAGTTTTGGTGCGTAGTTTTGAGCAATTGGGCTTCGAAGGCAGTTTACAAAGTGACTGGCAAACCCTGACTGCACATAGTCATGGCATTATTTTAGTCACGGGACCCACGGGTTCGGGTAAAACCACGACCTTATATTCTTCCATGAAGCAACTGGCGACTGATCAGGTTAATGTCTGTACCATTGAAGACCCGATTGAAATGTTAGAGCCAAGTTTTAACCAAATGCAGGTGAATGCCGCAATTGATTTAGGTTTTGCCGATGGGGTACGGGCTTTAATGCGTCAAGATCCCGATATTATTATGGTGGGGGAAATCCGTGACCATGATACTGCAAACATGGCCATTCAGGCGGCATTAACAGGTCACTTGGTTCTTTCGACCCTACATACCAATGATGCACCTTCAAGTCTAACCCGTTTGCATGATTTAGGTGTCCAGCCATTTTTAACGGCAGCCACAATTTTAGGTGTATTGGCGCAGCGTCTGGTACGGAAGCTTTGCCCACATTGTAAGCAAGAAAACCATATTAATGAAAATGAATGGCAGCACCTGACCTTTGATTACATTATGGAAATGCCAGCAAAAGTCTATAGTGCAGTGGGCTGCGAAGCTTGTCGACATACCGGTTATAAAGGACGTGTCGGGATTTATGAGTTTATGCCCTTGAGTTTGGAAACCAAGCAATTGATTGGCGCTAATGCCAACTTGACTGAATTACGACAACAGGCGAAAAAAGAAGGCATTGAGCCTCTCCGCATCGCGGGTGCACGTAAAGTGATTGCTGGGCTAACGACATTAGAAGAAGTGCTTAGAGTCGTGCCATTAAATTAATATGCGGGTATTAAGGGGTTGGATTTAACAGCTTCAACCCCATTTGAAAGACATGTAGGAGTGGTCATCTTATTTTAGTTGAAAGAAACTGTCGTTGATCATCTTAAGATTCCACTCATGTTGATTTGTTTTAATTGCTTTAACCAAATTCAGTCATATTAATGAGGGCAAAGTCATGAAACAATTTTCTAAAATGACCATGTTAACGGTATTACTTGGTGGCTTAACCACAATGGCGGTTGCCAATAATGTGGCAGTGAATCAGCAAGCAATCCGTCCAGCGGCAACCACGGTTAAACAAGCCATGAACTTAAAAGATGAAACGCCAGTTCAAATTAAAGGTCATGTGGTGAAGGCTTTGGGGCAAGAGAAGTATCAGTTCCGTGATGCGACTGGTACGATGACCGTCGAGATTGATGACGAATTATGGCGTGGTCAGCCAGTTTCAGCCACTACCCCTGTCACGCTCACCGGTGAGGTGGATATTGATTATCGTCCAGCGAAACGTGTTGAAATTGATGTTGATCAGGTGAGTTTTTAATCGATTGTCTATTAAGTGCCACATGCTTTGCATGAGGCCTTTGTCTTTTAGCAACATTGACATAAGCTGAATGTGTATTCGAGGCGAAGCGCTCATGCGTATATTATTAGCGGAAGATGATGGTTCTCAAGCCGAAAGCATTAAAGCATGGCTAGAAATGGATGGCTATAGCGTAGATTGGGTCGATCGGGGCGACTATGCCATTCATGCCGCTTCACAGCAACATTATGATTGTATATTGCTCGATCGCGGCTTACCGCAAGCCTCTGGTGATGACATTCTTAAAAATATTAGAGCTTTGCAGCAAGGTACGCCTGTAATTTTTATTACCGCACGAGACAGTATTCGGGATCGCGTTGAAGGGCTAGACTTGGGTGCCAATGATTATTTGGTCAAGCCGTTTAGCTTGGAGGAACTCTCTGCACGCGTGCGGGCACAGTTACGACTTCAGCAGCAACCAGCTGCCGGGCAGTATTTGTCTTTTGCTAATTTACAATTGGATCCGCAAGCCAAAGTCCTACATCAAAATGGGCAAGTGATTCATCTCACTGCAAAAGAATTTCAGATTTTATATAAATTGATGCAAAAGCCCGAGCATTTAGTCACCCGAGAACAGTTGGAAGAGTCTCTGTATGCTTGGGGGGAAGAAATTGAGAGTAATGCCATCGAAGTGTTTATCTATCAATTACGTAAGAAAATTGGCTCAAGCTTGATTAAAACTGTGCGCGGGTTGGGCTATCGTATGAATCAGGAAAATTAAATCGTGAGCAAGCAAATTTCCTTGCAAAAGACCTTGGTTAAAATTGCTGTACTGAGTTCGGTTGCAGCAGGGATTATTGCTTTTATTTTACTGGTCGGTATCTCCATCTATCAAAACATGCAGGTACAAGATGACATTATGGATGAAATCGCTGATGCTCTGATTGCGCCCGAGCATCAACCTGATCTCAAGTCGCAGATTAGCCAGCTCAGTGAGGAGTTTGATTTACAATATCAACTGAGGCAGCAGCAACATATTATCCTGCAGTCTGAACATTTTGAGATAGACGATCACCAGCTTGCATTCGCTGCAGGAGATGAACATTTTGGCTATGTGTGGTCGCATCAGCAGCCTTGGCGGAGTTATCAAAGTATTCATCCAGATACTGGTATGCAGGTGATGGTTTATCAGCCGTTGAAAGTCCGATTTGAAGAAGTCTTGGCCAGTTTTGTGCTGTATGCCGCGCTGTTATTGGGGTTGTGGCTTTTACAGTGGCTGTTTGCATCTTGGGCGATTAAGCGGCAATTCCAAGTCATTCAAACACTCTCGCAAAACATCTCAGCCAAAAGTGCTCAAGATTTATCTCCAATATTCCAACCCGAGCCGGGCCTGACCGAATTGCAACCCATCATTTTGCAACTGAATCATTTACTCCAGCATCTGCAACAATCTTTAGAAGCCGAACAACGTTTCACTGCGGATGCTTCACATGAATTACGTTCCCCATTGTCAGCGATTCAGTTACGTCTACAACTCTTACAGCGTAAATATCGAGATCAGCCACAGTTTACCCAAGAGTTGCAGCACATTCAGCAAGATGTCAGTCGCGGAACCCAGGTGGTAGAAAATCTGCTGCTTTTGGCACGTTTGGATCCGACCGAAACAGCCGACTTGCAATCCGCGCATATTGATCTGAGTGCGTTGCTGGCTGAAGTATGGCAGAGTCTTGAGATATTTAGCCTTGAAAAGCAGGTACAGCTGCATACTCAGTTGCAAGCGAGTTGGATTAAGGCAAACCCAGAATTACTGGCAACCTGTTTACGTAATCTTTTGGATAATGCCATCCGTTATAGTCCGCCGCAGGGCAGGATTGACCTGAAAATATGTGCGACAGCGCAAAAGGTGTTTTGCACAATAGAAAATGAAGGAGAAGGTTTGACGGAAAGTATGATTGCCCATTTAGGGGAGCGCTTTTATCGCGTATTGGGCACGAAAACCACGGGATCAGGTTTGGGTTTATCTATTTGCAAAAAAATTATGCAATTGCATCAGGCCGAACTGCATTTTTCAGCTTCCGAGCATGGTGGATTAAAAGTTGAATTGGTGTTTCAGGCTGCTGCTGTCGCTTAATTAGATTATTTGTTTTATTAGCCAGTTAAAAAAGCAGTACGCGCTGACATACTGCTGGTTCCCACGTTTATTGTTATTGGTTTGTTTTGATTTTTATTTCGTGAGAATAAGTCGATTATTTCGAGTTAAACGAAGGCGATATTCTTCGCCTGCATGCATGATGCGAATTTCACGCCCAAGCGCAAAAAGGTTATTGGAGTGCAACATCGGTAGTGCATGTGCTGATTCGGTATTACGGGTAAATAAGCTAAATGGGGCATTCATTGTTGTTGACTCCGTGGTGTATTCTTGAGTGATTTAAATGATAATCATTATCGAATAGATCTGTCAACGGGATTTTTAAGGATTTATAAAAAAACTAAATTTACTTACACTTATAACACTTTCAAGTAACGGAACTCGCTATGTCTAAGCCCAATATTCATGTCGCAATTGCTTTGCTATTTCATCAAGCTAAAGTGTTAGTGGGTTGGCGGAGTGCAACTCAACATCAGGGCAATAAACATGAATTCCCAGGCGGTAAGGTGGAACAGAATGAAACACCCTTAGAGGCTTGTCGCCGTGAAGTATTTGAAGAGGTGGGAGTGGGGCTAAATGATTGGCATGCATTCGATGTGATTTGTCATGAGTATGATGATGTGGTGGTTAATTTACATTTATTCCATGCAGCCGTACCTGAAGCCTTATTAAATGAAATACAGCAGCCTTGGACTTGGTACAGCAGATCTGAGTTGTTAAATTTGAATTTTCCCAAAGCGAATTTTGCGATCCTACAACGCCTGTATTGGCCTAATCAGATTAAAATTTCAGAGCATTTAGCCGAATTGCAACAGTTGAAGCCCCAGCAGCTCATGTATTGGCGTGTTGAGCATCAAGCGGCAGATTTGGAAAAATTAGAACAATTACCCGCAGAGCTGGCAGCGAATTTGATTATTAATTGGCAAGCTTGGCAGCAATTAACGCAGCCGCTACAAAAAAGGCTGGCTGCAGTACATTTAAAACAACATCAGTTGATGGCATTAAAATCGGGCGAACTACCAGTCGGGGTACGTTTTATTGCGGCTTGTCATGATTTGGTTGCGATGCAGCATGCACAGAAGATTGGTTGTGATGCCATTTTTCTTAGCCCTGTTTTAGCAACAGCGACGCATCCTGAGGTCAGTCCATTAGGATGGACTCGCTTTAAAGAATACGCGCAGCAGGTGGATATTCCTGTATTTGCGTTGGGAGGAATGCGTGCAGAAGCCTTACAGGAGGCACAATCGCACCATGCCTATGGTATTGCAGGGATTCGCTTTATTTAGACAACATTTGTTAAACCCGATTCAATCAGGCGCGGGCACTAAAGTGATTTCAGTGCCTGTTGCGCTTGTTGCACGGTTTTACTGTTGTTTTGTTTTTGTCCTGCTTTGGCAATTGCCAACCAGAGTTGTTTTTTCATCGGTTGGGTTTGCGCATAGCTTAGTCCACGTCGAGCTAAGGCTTCTGCATTTGCAGGCTGATTTTTCTGATTAGCCACCAAAGCCAGAAATAAGAAAGTCTCCGCTGACTGTGGTGCTAAACGTTGTGCACGTATAGCTGCGGCTTCTGCATCGTTCCATCGACCTTGTTTATAGGCTTCTTGGGTTTGTTGCATCAGGCTTTTAAAGGCAGGTAACAGTCGCCCATCTTCAAACTTCTGCTTTGACTTTTGCTCAGGGATGACCACCTGCATGCTTTGCCGCTTTATTTCAGGCTGTTCATAAGGGGTAATCACTACCCCTGATGAAGTACTTTTTTCTGCTGTGTTCTTTTCTGGTTCAGGGGCAGATGTAGAAGGGGTCGGAAGACTTTGGCAAGCCGCCAAAGTCATCACGGAAAGAGAAAAAAATAAGGGTCTTAGCATAACAAATGAGGCATCCTTAGTTGGCAAAACTACCGCTCGAAATCACACGCCCAGAATTCTCATTCAGGTCTTGCTGCATGTCATCTTCACTCTCGCGGATATAGTTGTCCATACTATCGGGTTGATTCGGTTGGTTCTGATTCATTTCCGTATCAGGTGTGTAAACTGGTTCCACTTGGTAGTGAGGAAAGCCGCATGCTGTAGCACGACGTGGTACAGCACTCCTTAATAATGGTATATACAATGCACCTTCACACCCCTGAGCCGATAAGTTGCCTGAGCCACTATCGATCCATTGCCATTGCACATTGTCGGTTTGACGTAAATTGACTGGTTTTTGACGTAATTGACTCATGACGTTGGTCCACACAGGTAAAGCGCCCGACGAACCAGTCAGTCCTGTAACTTTATTGTCATCAAGCCCGAGCCATACCACACTAAGATAATTGCCTGAATAGCCCGCAAACCATGAGTCACGCGTGTCGTTGGTTGTACCAGATTTGCCTGCGAGCTTCAAAGAGCTTGGCAGAGTCTGATAAGCAGAACGCCCCGTTCCGGAATTCATGACTTGTTGCAAACCGTAATTCACAATATAGGCCGCGGCAGGATCAATGGTTTGTTGCACGGTTAAGCTATAGCGTTCTAATACTCGACCGTTTGAATCTACCACCGAGCGAATCGATTTAATCGGATACTTAAAACCACCCGTGGCAAAGTTACCGTAAATACTCATGACTTCCATTGGCGACATGTCTACCGCACCTAAGAAAATGGAAGGGTAAGATGGAATATTCGAGGTTACACCAAACTTTTTCAGATGATTGCTAAATGAAGACACGCCAAATTCTTGTCCTAAGCGAACAGCCGCCAAGTTATAAGAGTTCGACAGCGCTTGTACCATCGGTACAACCCCATGTTCACCACCACTATAGTTTTTAGGTGTCCAAGATTTTCCGTCACTCGGTACGCTAATGTAGCTATCTTCTACTGGGCTAGCCCAGTTATAGCGACCTGATTCAATGGCGCTTAAATAAATGACAGGTTTTAACAGAGAGCCGACTTGACGTTTGGCATCTAAGGCACGGTTAAAGCCGGTAAAGTCTTGAGTTGAGCCGACAGCGGCAACCAGTTCACCATTTTCTGGATGTGAAACCAGTACAGCGCCTTGTAAATCTTTAAGGCGCTTAGGATTGTTATTGGCTAAGCGTGCAACTGAATCTTTAAAGGCAGTTTGAATATTGGTTTGCGCCACAGGATCAAGTGTGGTGAAAATCTTCAGACCTTGATTGGTTAAATCAGACTCTTGGTATTCTGTGCGTAACTGACGACGCACAATATCCAGAAAATCTGGGAAGCGGGCTGGGCCTAAGGTTGGCTTGGCTAAAACATTTAATGGGCGTGCAATTTCACGATCATATTGTTCTTGAGTTAAATAACCCATCACCAACATATTATTTAACACAATATCGCGGCGCTTTTTTGCACCTTCAGGATTGCGCCACGGATTGAATAAAGATGGCCCCTGAACCAAGCCGACTAAATAGGCTTGTTGTGAAATATTGAGTTCGCGTAAAGGCAAGCCGAAATAGAACTGTGAAGCTAGACCATAACCATTAATTGAATAGTTACCGTTTTGTCCTAAATTCACTTCATTTAAATAGGCTTCAAGAATTTCATCTTTGTCGTAGTGAAGTTCGACCAATAATGCCATTAAGGCCTCATTGACCTTACGCTTTAATGTCCGTTCTGGGCTTAAATAGAAGTTTTTTACCAACTGTTGAGTCAAGGTTGAACCACCTTGACGTTTACCACCGGTGATATTACTGACCACAGCACGCGCTGTACCACGTACCGAAATACCATGATGCTTATAGAAGTTACGGTCTTCGGTCGCAATTAACGCTTCAATTAAGGGTTTCGGTACATTGGATAATTTAATCAGGACGCGGTCTTCATTGTGCTGCGGGTAAATACCACCAATCAATAACGGTTCTAGACGGGCAATTCCTGTAGAGGAAGGTTTAGTGGCACTGACTTCGCTAATTTGGTCATTTGCAAAACTGACTTTAAGCACTTGTTCAGGTTCAGCACTATCACCAAAGTCAAAACCGCGGGTATGCACATATAAAGTATCACCTGAGCTGACGTAACTCCCAGATTTCGCATAGCTGTCTGCACTTTTATAGCCGAGCAGCTTTAATTCTTGATTAAAGTCGGTCTGGCTGATCGGTGCATTGGTATAAATTTCTAGTGGGCGAGCGAAAACTTTCGCAGGAATATCCCAGCGCTTCCCTTCAAACTTTTCTCTCACGATATTGTCTAGACGGATGAGGTAAAAACTAAATGCTAGAAAAATACCAATAACCAATATGGAGAAAATAAGTGCGAATAATCCTATGCCACGTTCAAACTTCATAAAAGGTGATAAGATCCTGATAAATTTTGCTAATCATGCGAAGCTTTTTGTGAATTTGCAATAATAAATCTGTCACAGAAGCGAAAAGCCATATAAATGAATAGGCTAACAAGGTTATTTTTAAGGTTTTTTATTTCATTCGGGTTAATGCTATGATATGTCCGAATCCAAGCGGAGCGATCACATAGGTGCAACTTTCACACAAGTCTTTTCGGAATATTGGATTAATTGGTCGACCAGACAAATTTTCTGTTGTTGAAACGTTAAGCCTGATTCACGATCATCTAATGAGCATAGGTTTACATCCTGTTTTTGATGCAGAAACAGCCCAGCTTGTTCCTTATAAAAATACGCAAACGGTGAGTCGAGCTTTACTGGGTGAGGTTGTCGATTTGGTGATTGTGGTGGGTGGTGATGGTTCTTTATTACATGCCGCGCGCTCTTTGGTGAAATATAACACACCCGTGATTGGGGTGAACCGTGGTCGTTTAGGCTTTCTGACCGATATCAAACCGACTGAAGTGATCTTTAAGCTTGATCAGGTTTTACAAGGTGAGTTCCAGCAAGACCGACGTTTTTTGCTGGAAATGGAAATACGCTCTAAAGGTGAGACGATACATGATGCCATCGCCTTAAATGATGTGGTCCTGCATTCGGGTAAATCGGTGCATATGATTGACTTTGAGCTGAACATTGATGGTCAATATGTGTATCGCCAACACAGTGATGGTTTGATTGTTTCTACCCCGACAGGGTCGACAGCTTATGCCTTATCTGGTGGTGGGCCGATTGTGCATCCGAGTATGGATGCGATTTCACTGGTACCTATGCATCCACATACATTATCTTCGCGTCCAATTGTGGTGGGTGGACACAGTGAAATCAAAATTTTGATTCGTGAAAACCGCGTATTGCCAATGGTCAGTGCTGATGGGCAACATAGTGTTTCACTCAATGTCGGGGATAGTTTGCATATCCGTAAGCATCCCTTTAAATTAAATCTATTACATCCGCCTGGTTATGACTTCTATATGTCATGCCGAACCAAACTGGGCTGGAACCGAGATTTTGATTCACTGCAACAACAGGATTAATTTATGAATATTGAACAAATGCTGGCTGTACTCGATCCTGATATTGTGGCTCGTTTAAAGACTGCGGTTGAAATTGGTAAGTGGCCGAATGGTGTTGTATTAACCAAAGAACAGCGTGAAATTTGCATGCAAGCCGTGTACGCATGGGAAATGAAAAATTTACCTGAAACAGAGCGTAGTGGTTATATTGACCGCGGTACCAAAGAGGAAGGCGAACAATGTGATGATGACCATCACAAAAATGAACCTGAATTTAAACCGATTCGTTTTGTTTAATGCATTACAGCGGTTGACCTCAAAATAGCCTGCTATATATAGATTAAAGGACTCATAAAGAGTCCTTTTTTTGAGGGTTGATTTGGTTTGTCATTACATTGTAATGGCTGTTTAAGCTCAAAAACGATTGAGCCAGAGCTCTTGGGCTTTTTGCATGGCAGCTGGGTAAGAGTCACAAACTCCCATGGTGTATAAGGCAATGCCCATGGTTTCAATGACCGCAATTTCACCATATTCATGTTTTTGCTGACCTTCCCAAACTGATTTAAACACAGCCAAGTCAAGCTCTTCTTCGACTGGACTGCGGTTATCAGTCAGTTTCGGTAATTCATGTTCATACAGTGCACCCTGTTTAATTCCGCAGATGAGAGTTTTTGCATCTGGGTTGCGTTCAAACTCGCCACCTTCACCTTTAATCACGGCACTATTTTGATAGCCTAAACGCAAAGCTGCATGTTGGTGAGAACTACGATACGCAGGATGGAAAATGGCTTGTAAGGTGGCTTTGGCATTAAAGGGATTAATTAAACGCGCTAAGGTATGAATAGGGGAACGTAAGCCCATGACATTGCGTAGTGAAATCAGCTCACTTAAAACTGGGGAAATAACCGCTAAAGGAAGATAGGCAAAATTACGTTGATTTAATTGTTGCACAACGTCTTGCTGGTTTTGGCAAATCGGGAAGCCAAGATATTCCAAGACTTGTTCGGTGTAGACGCGATTGAGGGTATGACCTGCAGCACCATGCATGACAATCCGGTAGCCATGATGCGCCAGCGTTAAAGCTGCCAGTAGGAACCAAGGATAATGTTTACGTTTTCCCGCATAAGATGACCAATCTAAATCGACCTCAATTGGTTCAAAGTTTAATGCGTCACGTGTGGCTTGTACAAAACCTGCTAACTCATCCACAGATTCTTCTTTGACACGTAATAACATTAAAAAAGCCCCCAACTGCACATCGAGTACTTCATTATTCAAAATCATTTTGAAGGCTTGATAAGCTTCATCATAAGTTAGCGAACGTGCTCCATTTTTTCCTTTACCGACGATACGGACAAATTGGGCAAATGGATGCTCAAAATCTTTATATAAATTTCTTTTGGTCGTCATTAGATCTGATCACTGCGTAACTTAAAGGTTTGGGGAGAGTATTGATTCTGATAATAGAAAGATTTTGCTAGAAAGGGAAGAAAATTGCTCGCGCGGGCATAAGACTAATGTCTAATAAAAATTGATTATTACTTAATCAAATTGAAAAATAAATGTAGATTTACTATCCAAAAATTCTGTAAAATTCAACCGACTTAAGGTGAATGTTAAGTTTTTCTTACTAGTTGACTTTCCTAACTTATTGAAAAGATTCATTTTCAGTAATCGAGCTGCGATGGAATTGCAGAAAATATTATTAAGTTTAATTCAAAGGTATTAAGACTAACTTAATGCCTATAGCCTTTTGTAGTGATTATAAAAGGAATTTTTAAGGGCTGTGTATTCCTAGGAATAGACGAATATTGGATGTTTCTAGTACTAGAAACATGTGAAGAAGTAACGCTATGGCTAAAAAACCCATCTATAAATCACTGTATTTTCAAGTGATTGTTGCCATCATTGCAGGTATTCTGGTTGGTCATTTCTCCCCAAGTGGAACCCAGATTGTAAATGGTGCTGAACAATATGTCCCAGGTTTAGGTGAGCAGCTTAAACCTTTAGGTGATGCATTTATCCGATTGATTAAAATGATCATCGCCCCAGTGATTTTCTGTACAGTTGTTAGCGGTATCGCTGGCATGGAAAGCATGAAATCGGTGGGTAAAACTGGTGGTATCGCCTTACTCTATTTTGAAATTGTTTCGACGATTGCCTTATTGATTGGTTTGCTTGTGATTAACATTGCAAAACCAGGTGTAGGCATGAACATTGACCCAGCATCTTTAGATGTATCGGGTATTTCAAAATATGTTGAGTCAGGTCATTCACAAAGCACAATTGATTTCTTGATGAATATTATTCCGCATACCGTTGTTGGTGCATTTGCGGAAGGTGAAATTCTTCAAGTCTTACTCTTTGCGCTTTTATTCGGTTTCGCCCTGCATAAGTTAGGTGATTCTGGTAAACCTGTACTCAAGCTGATTGACCAAATTTCGCATGTCTTCTTCAATATCGTAAATATGATTATGAAGCTTGCGCCGATTGGTGCATTTGGTGCGATGGCATTTACCATTGGTAAATACGGTATTGGCAGCTTGGCACAATTGGCTCAGTTAATTATCTGCTTCTACATCACCTGCTTATTGTTTATCTTTATTGTATTAGGTTCAATCAGCCGTATCTGTGGTTTCAGTATCCTTAAAATGATCCGTATGATTCGCGAAGAATTATTGATTGTTTTAGGGACTTCATCATCAGAATCGGTATTGCCGCGTATGTTGAAGAAACTGGAAATTGCAGGTTGTGAAAAATCGGTGGTGGGTCTGGTTATTCCGACAGGTTATTCATTTAACCTTGATGGTACGTCTATTTATCTCACCATGGCAGCAGTATTTATTGCACAAGCAACCAATACCCATTTAGATATTTCACACCAAATTACCTTGTTATTGGTACTTTTAATTTCATCTAAGGGTGCTGCGGGCGTAACAGGTTCTGGTTTCATTGTGATGGCGGCAACATTGTCTGCGGTAGGACATATTCCAGTAGCAGGTTTAGCGTTGATTCTGGGTATTGACCGTTTCATGTCGGAAGCCCGTGCTTTAACTAACTTGGTGGGTAACTCTTTGGCAACGATTGTGGTTGCGAAATGGGTAGGTCAGTTAGACAAAGAAAAACTTGATTTTGCATTAGCAAACCCTGAAGAGGTTGATAAGCGAATGATGGATGAAGGAAATCAAACCCACGCATAATGCGTGTTGGTTTTAAGAGGAAGCTTCGGCTTCCTTTTTTATTGGGCAAGATTTCTGCTGAGCAAACTGGCTGGATAGATTTGAAATAAGAATAAAACTGCACATGACAGATGCTTGGAAATTACCTAGCATGTCAGTTCAAAATTTAAAAACAAAAAAGGAAGACATATGCTGGCTTATGATGCGGATCTGGAGCTTTTTAGAGATAATTTCAAACGCTTTATGCAAGAGCATGTTGCGCCACATTATTATGAGTGGGAACGGCAAGGAATTATGCCACGCTCAGTCTGGAATCAGTTGGGTGAAAATGGCTTTTTATGTGTGGATGTACCAGAAGAGTATGGTGGTTATGCGGTTCCAACCTATTATTCCTTAATGTTAGTCGAAGAATCAGCTCGTGCGGGATATGGTGCCTTATCGACAGCGATCTCATGCCACTCGGAAATTGCAGCACCCTATATTCTGCATATTGGCACCGAAGAACAAAAGCAATACTGGCTGCCAAGAATGGTCACTGGGGAAGTTGTCGGGGCGATTGGAATGACAGAACCGGGAGCAGGTTCAGACTTGCAAGCCATCCGCACCACAGCCATTTTGCAAGAAGATTATTATCTGCTAAATGGTTCTAAAACTTTTATTTCAAATGGTCAACATGCAGACCTCGTGGTTTTGGCGGTCAAAACAGATCCGCAAGCGCGTGCTAAAGGGGTATCTCTACTTTTATTAGACACCCATTTAGATGGCTTTAAAAATGGGACTAATCTTGAGAAAATTGGCTTGCATTCACAAGATACTTCGGAAATGTTTTTTGACAATGTCAAAGTACCGAAAAATCAATTACTCGGACAAGCTGGACAGGGTTTTAATTATTTAATGCAAGAGCTACCGCGTGAACGGACCGCAATTGCAGCGACAGCATTAGGGGCGATTCGCGGTGCGATTGATGTCACTACGCAATATGTACAAGAACGACAAGCCTTTGGCCAAAAAATTGGACAATTTCAAAATACTCGTTTTGTCTTGGCGCAGGCAAAAATTGATGAACTGGCCACCGCGGCTTTTTATGATCAAAATGTCGAGTTGTACATGCAAGGCAAACTCAATGTGGAAACAGCTGCTGCATTAAAAAGTTTTTCCACCGACATGCAAATGAAAGTTGCAGATCAACTGCTGCAATTGTTTGGTGGTTATGGCTATATGAGCGAATACCCAATTTCACGTTTCTTTGTGGATGCCCGAATTCAACGAATTTATGGCGGTACCAATGAAATTATGAAAGAAATTGTGGCGCGGGGTTTGCTCGGTCGTTAGTGAAAAAAAAAGAGCCGATAGGCTCTTTTTTATAATCTTAAGACATTCAAACTTTCACGAATAAATGCGGGTAAATCTTCGGGCGCACGGGAAGAAATATAAAGATTATTGTCATTTACGACCGCCTGATCATAAACCACAGCTCCAGCATTGACTAAATCAATAATGACGGATTTCATGGTGGTCATGCGCCGTCCTTTAACCACACCTGCATTGATTAGCAATTGCGGACCATGGCAAATACTCATAATCGGTTTTTGCGCATTGGCAAAACGACGGACAAAATCCACATAGCGCTCATCGGCTCTTAAATGATCGGGGGAATATCCACCGGGAATCAGTAGCGCATCAAATTCATGCACACAGACATCATCAATACTTAAATCGATGGTGACTGAATATTTACGCTTTTTCCCATAAACAATATTACCGGCTTTATTTTCAATATTGACGATACTATGGCTTGCTGCACGGAAGGCTTCTACAGGTTCGACATACTCCATGTCTTCAAAATCATGCGTGACTAAAACTGCAATTCTTTTTGGCATTGTTATTCTCCGAATAGCATTTTTAAAATTAAAATAACAGACAAATTGTGAAATACGTCATATTAAATTGTGGTTAATTTGTGATCAAAAGTAAGCTGCCTTGATAATGTCATATTGATAAACATCTGACCGCTATGCTTGAAGTTGATCATTCAAGTGATTTTTTATCTTGTTGAGCAAATGGACTGTCTATAGGCGGTCATGACACTCGGGATAATTTGAGTGAATTGTTTACGATTGGAATTAATGTGTTGATCAAAAATCCAGAAGCTATTGTCTAAACCGCCAGCCGATACAAAAACTTTAGTCCAAATTGTTGCAATAATTCGGGCTAGTGGCTTGAAAACAGGGTGAATCCAGATTTTATTGCCTACCATTTAATTGAACTCTTGATATACTGTCGGCATTCACGTTTTTGCAGGGCGAAATAACAATGATCAACGACGATCAAAACACTACGACTTCTCTAGACTTGACTAAGATTCGCGAAGATATTGATTCTGTAGACCAACAAATTCAGCAATTAATTAACCGTCGCGCACGCTTGGCAGAAGCAGTTGCAAAAGCAAAATTTGCTTCTGAAGAGAATCCAATGTTTTACCGTCCTGAACGTGAAGCACAAGTCTTGCGTAATGTCATGGAACGTAATGAAGGTCCTTTGTCAGATGTGACAATGGCACGGTTGTTCCGCGAGATTATGTCTGCATGTTTGGCTTTAGAAGCACCACAAAGCATTGCTTTCTTGGGCCCTGTCGGCACATTTACCCATTCAGCGGTATTAAAACATTTTGGTCAGGATGCAGTGGTTCGTCCTTTACCAACCATTGATGAAGTGTTTCGTGAAGTTGAAGCAGGTAGTGCGCATTATGGTTTAGTGCCTGTTGAAAACTCATCTGAAGGTGTCGTGAACCACACCTTAGATTGTTTTAAATCATCGACCTTGAATGTGATTGGTGAAGTCGAATTGCGTATTCATCATCAATTCTTAATTTCAGAAAATACGCGAAAAGACAGTATTAAGCAGATTTATGCTCATCAGCAAACCTTGGCACAATGCCGTAAGTGGTTAGATGCGCATTATCCAGGGGTAGAGCGCGTGGCTTTAAACTCCAATGCTGAAGCGGCCCGCCGTATTCGTAACGAGTGGCATTCTGCAGCGATTGCTTCCGATGTTGCAGCCAGCATTTATGATTTAGAAATTTTGCATAGCAATATTGAAGATAACCCAGAAAATACCACGCGTTTCTTGGTGATTGGTCGTGAAAAAGTACCGCAAAGTGGTAATGATAAAACTTCATTGCTGATTTCTGCTCATGATCGTGCAGGTGCTTTATTAGAAATCTTGGCACCATTTGCCAAACATCAAATCAGTTTAACCAGTATTGAAACTCGTCCAGCACTCCCAGAAAAATGGGCCTATGTGTTCTTTATTGACCTTGAAGGGCATATTGAGCAAGACAATGTGAAAGCTGCGATTGAAGAAATTCGTCCTTTAGTGAAAGAAGTGCGTGTATTGGGTTCTTATCCAATCGCTGTGCTATAAATGACATGAGCCATCGGAAGGTGGCGCTGCTGTTTCACTGTGTGAGTTTAGTCTGAATCTGGATTAATGATGGTAAGGTTGAGACAGCAGCCAAAGAGTTCGAGTTTTGAACAAACTGAAACAAAAGATACTGTTGAAAAGCACTTGCCAAAGTGTGGGGTTTAGAGGCGAAAGCATAAAAGATGACACAGCCGTTGTTTGAAAAAGTTGCATTTATTGGACTGGGACTGATTGGTTCGAGTTTGGCTCGTGTAATAATTGCTGAAAAATTGGCAAACCAAATTGTTGCATCGACACGTTCAGCGAAAACGCTGGAAGATGCGAAAACATTAGGTTTAATTGAGCAAGGCTTTAGCAATCCAGTCGATGCTGTACAAGGTGCTGATCTGGTTGTGCTTGCTTTGCCAGTCCGTGCGACAGAAAAAGTCCTAGCAACCATTAAGCCGTATTTGTCAGAAAACTGCATCATCACTGATGTGGGCAGTACCAAAGGCAATGTGGTTGATGCAGCGAAAGCGGTCTATGGTGATGCACTGCCGGCTGGTTTTGTACCAGGTCATCCAATTGCAGGTGCTGAACATACTGGCGTTCATGCGGGTAAGGTCGATTTATTTGCCCATCACAAAGTCATTCTTACACCGCTGCCAAGTAGCGCACCTTGGGCAGTAGAAAAGCTGATTACACTGTGGCAAGCCGCAAAAGCGGAAGTGATTTGCATGGATGTGGAAAAGCACGATGAAGTCTTGGCCCATACCAGTCATCTCCCGCATTTAATGGCATTTAATCTGGTGGAGCAACTGGCC
The DNA here is from genome assembly GCF_054457875.1 of Acinetobacter sp. GXMZU3951. Lineage (NCBI taxonomy): Bacteria > Pseudomonadati > Pseudomonadota > Gammaproteobacteria > Moraxellales > Moraxellaceae > Acinetobacter > Acinetobacter sp. GXMZU3951. Next base: position 430,111 of record NZ_JBTLFO010000002.1, read on the forward strand.
AATCGCGCTGATAATCTGGACATTTTCCGTTATGCAGCAGGGGGATTCCGAGACTTTTCGCGCATTGCTGCCAGTGATCCACAAATGTGGCATGACATCTTCTTTGCCAATAAAAAAGCCATTTTGAATGCTGTAGATGGTTTTGAACAACAACTCGCTGTACTTAGAAAACTGATTGAAAATGAAGATTCGCCAGCCTTAATGGGCTTACTCGGTAATGCTCAGGCTGCACGACAACATTTTAATCACATGTTAGCCAAGAAACCCTTGATGGAGAAAAATAAGGTGACACAACAATTTACCATTTTGCCAGGCCCTAAGACATTCCAAGGTAAATTTACCGTGCCTGGGGACAAGTCTGTGTCTCACCGCTCTATCATGTTTGGTGCGATTGCGGAAGGTACCACACATGTAACAGGTTTCCTTGAAGGCGAAGATGCTTTAGCTACTTTGCAAGCTTTCCGTGATATGGGCGTCAGTATTGAAGGTCCAAAAAATGGTGAAGTCACCATTCATGGTGTGGGCATGCACGGCTTAAAAGCTCCAGCAAGTGCGCTCTATATGGGCAACTCTGGGACGTCGATGCGTCTTTTATCGGGTATGCTTTCTGCACAAAAATTTGATTCGGTAATGACAGGTGACGCGTCACTGTCTAAACGTCCAATGGAGCGTATTGCGAAACCTTTACGTGAAATGGGTGCACAGATTCAAACTACGGGTGAACGTGGAACACCTCCAGTGTCTATTACTGGTGGCCAAGCTTTAAAAGGTATTCACTACGATTTGCCAATGGCTTCAGCGCAAGTAAAATCAGGGATTTTGTTGGCAGGTCTTTGGGCAGCAGGTGAGACTTCTGTAACTGAGCCTGAACCGACTCGTGATCATACTGAGCGTATGTTGCGTGCTTTTGGTTATGATGTGAAAACCGAAGGCAACCGTATTTCACTGCAAGGTGGTGGCAAGCTAGTAGCAACTGAAATTCAGGTTCCATCCGATATTTCTTCTGCCGCGTTCTTTATGGTGGGTGCTGCTATTACCGAAGGTTCAGATGTTACGCTTGAAGCGGTGGGGATTAACCCAACGCGTACAGGTGTCATCGAGATTCTGAAGCAAATGGGCGCTGACCTAAGCGTAGAAAACGAGCGCATTGCAGGTGGTGAGCCGATTGCGGATATTCGTATTCGGGGTAGTCGTACCCTAAAAGGGATTCACATGCCGGAAGACCAAGTGCCTTTAGCGATTGACGAATTCCCAGCATTGTTTATTGCGGCTGCATGTGCTGAAGGGCAAACTGTGCTGACGGGTGCTGCTGAATTACGTGTCAAAGAATCAGATCGTATTCAAGTCATGGCTGATGGTTTAAAAACTATGGGTATTGACTGCACACCAACCGAAGATGGCATTATTATTGAAGGTCAGGGTAAATCAGGGGATTGGTCTGCCATCTTCACTGGTGGTGTGATTGAGTCACATCATGACCACCGTATTGCCATGAGCTTTAGTATGGCGGGTTTACGTAGTTCGGGTGAAATCAACATTGTGGGAACTGAAACAGTGGCGACCAGTTTCCCAACGTTTACCGAATTAGCCAATCAGGCGGGTTTAGCGATTCAAGTCACTGAGTAAAACCAGTGACCCTTGATGTCATAAATTCATCTAAAAACAGCCAAGCGAAAGCTTGGCTGTTTTGTTTTTATTGCTTATGCTAAACCCATATAATAAAAATGCCTTAGGGTTGAGCTATGCGAAAACTACAATTTACTGCCAATTGTGAACACCATCATCATGCGGCAGATCAACAGAATCAATGCCATATCACACAGGGATATGTAGTGGATTTACTGGCAGGTAAACTCAATCAATATGGGTTTCAAACTTTGTCACAAAGTGGTGATCAAGTCGCGGTCAGTGTAGATGAGCATGCATTGCCTTTAGCAATTACCTGCCAAGGCACAGATCAGGAGGGTCATCTCGTTTGCGAAATTTCCTCTTATCCTGCTGAAGATCAAGACTGGTTGGAGCGTATCAGTGAGCGTAGTTTGCTCAATCAGTTGGCGCAGGCGGTTGAAAATAGCCTAAAAGAGGATGAGGCATTTAGTGGTTTTGAATGGAAGGCTTAATATGCTTTATAGATGCTGAATTATTACTAGATAATTCAGCATCATTCAAATACATCCATCAATAGAATGCTATTTATCTGAAGATTTAGATTTCATCCTATCTTCTGAGGCTATAAAAGCTTTATTCCACGCGTAACCAAGTCTGGCTACGTCCAACCGCGGAAACACCGAAATAGCCACGTAAAAATAGTTTTTTACTATTTGCGCTGATTTTGCCTTTGAGGCTATAAATTTTTCCAGATACGGGATCAATAATTTTACCGTTGGAGTAATTGATATGATCCTCAGATTTTAACCCTGTAATGACCTGCATTCCAACAATCGGTTTGTTGGTATAAGGTGGTGGGCAGTGCGTACAGAACTCTTTGGGCGTATAACCCGCACGCGGGGTAAGTTTCAGCACAGTGCCAGCATACGTTCCATTGCTTTGTTTTTCGATTTTAACCAAGCCTTTAGGTTCACCTGTTTTGTCATCAATATAGCGCCAAGTTCCAGTAATGTCTTGAGCAAAAGTAGAGCTGGCAGCCAGAGCAATAACAATTGCGCCGAAAAGTGATCTCATATAATCCCTGAATATTGTATAAATGATATAAGGCTAACTCGAATGAGCTAAGGTATTGATTGTACAGCTTATAATTAAAATACGAATGTACATAATGTGCCAAAAAATGGCAAAATTGAAGCTTTAGACAGATGCGTAAATTTTGATAGATTAAAATGAACTGGAGGCTAACAAACACTGGATTTAAATTAATGGTGAATCATGCGTAGCAATAAAAATGCTCAAAATGAACGATAAAAAAAACTAGTACCGTGGTCATCGGAGGAATGAAAATGCTGTTGGTGAAGTGGGCAGTAAAAGCAATAAAATAGTACTTAGCTTAAGTCTGATGCTTGCGACTGATAAAAAATACAATTACTCAGATGCCAAACGTAAAAAAAGAGATCAGGCTAGTAGTGAAAAGCATGATCTCTTTCTTGTTTTGCTTGCCGCTTAAATTAATAAGAAGCGTGCAATCGCGATACGCAACTGTTTTAAATAACCTGTGAAGAAGTGGTTCGCACCAGGTAATACCGTTACTAAATGACGCTGTGGCTTTGCCCAAGCGATCATATCAGACAGTGTGGTAACCTCATCGGCTTCACCGTGAATAAACAGGATATCACCTTTAATTTCAGGAGTTTGATAGTGGCGAACTCCAGCCACAGTCGCAGTTGGAAGACCACAAAGAATAGTTTGAATAGGTCTGAGTTCACTTGGTAGAGCGTGATAGCATTTCGCCATAACGTGTGCACCAAAGCTAAAGCCACCCGCATAAAATGGCAAACTAGGATGTTGTAAACGCGCATGATGGATGACTTTTAGCACATCATCAGTTTCACCATGACCTTCATCGTGAATCCCATCACTTTGACCAGAACCACGGAAGCTTGGACGATACACCACACAGCCATTTTCAACTAAAATTTGAGCAAGTAATGCCGGAACTTTATGTTGAGGTGTGCCGCCTTGCAATGGATGGGGGTGGCTAATAACCGCGAATCCTTTCACTTCGCCTTGTGGGTAATCAACGAAAACTTCAATTTGACCCACAGGACCGGGAATGAAAATTTGCTCGGACATAAGATAAATGGATAAATAGCAGGAGAATCCGCTATTTTACCGATTATGCTTAGTAAAAACACAGATTGGAAAAAAAATAACTCTACTGCTATAGTTTGTTTAATTATTTTTTAATCAGATTGTATATGCTCGCCTTAATTTCTCCTGCTAAGACTTTAGATTATGAATCTGCACTTCCAACTGACCAGCACACTTTACCAAGACTGTTAGAGCATTCACAACAACTTATAGACGTAAGTCGTAAACTGTCTGCTTCAGAAATCGCCAGTTTAATGAGTGTCAGTGAAAAAATTGCCCAATTGAACGTCGCACGCTTCCGTGATTGGCAGCCTGAGTTTAATTTTTCGAATGCACGTCAGGCCATTTTTGCTTTTAAAGGGGATGTTTATACAGGTCTAGATGCTTATGCTCTAAGTGAGCAAGATATTGAATTTTCACAAAATCATTTGCGTATGTTGTCAGGATTGTATGGTTTATTGCGCCCTTTAGACTTAATGATGCCGTATCGTTTAGAAATGGGCACAAAGTTAGCGAATGCACGGGGGCATAACTTATACGAGTTTTGGGGGGATCAAATTACGCAATTGGTCAATCAAGACTTGGCTCAAGCAAATTCTGAATTGCTGGTGAATCTGGCTTCGGATGAATATTACAAGGCAGTCAAAGAAAGCAAAATTCAGGCTGAAATTATTAAGCCAGTGTTTTTAGATCAGAAGAATGGCAAATACAAAGTCATCAGTTTTTATGCCAAGAAGGCACGTGGTTTAATGGCACGTTATATGATTCAAAATCAATTGCAGCATGCAGAAGACCTAAAGTCATTTAACACCGATGGATATTATTTTGATGCAGCGAGTTCAAGCAAAGCCGAACTGGTGTTCAAGCGTGATGAGCAAGCGGCTTAACGGGAATATCGGATCAAGTTGAAGATTGGCATTTGCTTCATGCAACGCCTAACTTGAAATTGTTTGTACAAGCACGGATATCACTCGATTGAACTAAAAATGAAAGCCCCATTCGGGGCTTTTTCATTTATCCGACCCATCCACTTGGCGTATCTTGAATGAGGGGTTGTGTTGCTGGTGGCGGTGGGGTTACAGCACCTTGGCACCCAGCTAAGCAATAAGTCATGAGTAATACAACAAGTAGTGTACGCATAATTACCTCTTTAAAAGAAACATAATGACTTCATCTTGGGTATTTAGGGCTTCAATCGCCAATAGCATGACATCAAGTCATCGCGAGACCTGAATTGTTTCGAAACCAGATGAGCTCAGCTTTCAGCTACAGTTGAGCTGCAGAGACAACCCATCATGCTCGGCTGGTGTCTTACACAGGCTTTTGATGAAAAGCCGCGGTTCGATGCCATGTATGCAAGGACACACCATGAATGAAATGGACGTGTTATTCACAACATACATAAGCGAACAAGCTGCTTTTCGATGCTCAATCAGGAAGCTGAGACATGATGTAACACTCAACGCGGACTGCAATTTAAAACTTCAAGCTCGGATGCAATATTTCCCAAAGAAATTTGGAAAAACCTCAACAATATCAGCTCAAAATAACCCAATTGCCTTAAGGGTAATCTGAGTTGGGGGGTGCAGTGCATTTGGATCGGGAGTTATCCAACATGGCGATGAATTCCGTGTGAAATTGGTATAAGTAAGCCCAATCTCAACAAGAATACCGTTAGGTCGATGAATAAGTGAACTATAACATGAAATATACTGTATTTGTTGTTTATTTCTACGAGCTGTAAGGCCAGTTTCATGTTGTTGGTATTACGGGAGAAGGTCAAGCAGCGTGTCGACACTGCTTGACTCGAACCGATTAAATTCCTTTAAATGCTGCAATTGCGCGGAGACGGCTCGATTTTAAATCTACGATAGGCCGCGGATATGCGAGCTTTAAATTTGGGTTTTTGGCATAAGGTTCATGAATGCTTTTGCTGTCCAAATGTGCTAATTCAGGAACCCATTGGCGAATATAGTCGCCATTGGCATCAAATTTTTGCGATTGACTCACAGGGTTAAAAATTCGGAAATAGGGGACGGCATCGGTACCTGTTGATGCACACCATTGCCAACCACCATTATTGGCCGCCAAATCACCATCAATCAAATGCTGCATAAACCATTGCTCTCCCAAGCGCCAATCAATCAGCAAGTTTTTACACAGAAACATGGCGGTAATCATCCGCACACGGTTATGCATCCAACCCGTAGCAAGCAGTTGTCGCATGCCAGCATCGACAATCGGAATACCGGTTTGACCTTGTTGCCATGCGGCTAAATCTTCAGGTGCACTGCGCCATTCAATATATTGGGTGCTGATTTTAAAGGGTTGATGTTGTGATACGCGGGGATAGTCATACAGAATATGTTGATAAAACTCTCGCCAAAGCAGTTCATCTAACCAAATCTGTTGACCTTCATTTTCGAGAATAAAATGACCTTGCTGGGTTCTGAATAAGGCTTGTAGACACTGGCGAATGGAGAGAATGCCGATATTCAAATAAGGGGACAGTTGACTTGTACCACTTAAATTAGGAAAGTCCCTTTCATTATGATAGTGGCTTACTTGATGTTCGATAAAGTCATCGAGATGAGCTAAAGCATGCTCTTCACCCACAGGCCAAAGCTTTTGGACGTGCGGATCAATGATGTGTGTATAAAAGTCAGTAAGTTCAGGAATCTCGTCATCGATTGTTATAGACAGTGTTTTCTGTGCAGCGGGCGCAGGGTAGCATTGTGGTAGACTGAGACTTAAAGCTTCATAGCAGTACTTTTTAAACGCACCGAACACTTGATAAGGCTGTTGAGATTTATTTCGTATTGAACCAATCGGAAACAGGGTTCGGTCTTGGTACAGCTCTAGGGTTTTATTATTTTGTTGTAGTCGCGTTTGCAAATCGTGATCGCGTTTTAATTCATTAATTCCAAATTCAATATTGGCATGTATTCTCTCAATCGCATATTCCGTCGCTACGTCGAGCAGCATTTGCGGAACATCTTTCCATAATGCAACTTTACGAACCATTAGAGGAATGTTTAGCTGAGCGAGTTGTTGTTTTAGCGTATGCAATTGGCGGAGATAAAAATCAATTTTGACGGGTGCATCTTGATGTAATGCCCACTGTTCAGGCGATAAAATGACGATCGCGAGACAGGGACCCGTTTGAGCAGCATACCAAAGCGCGGCATGGTCTTGAATACGTAAATCTTGTCGGAACCAAATAAGTTGCATGAGCCAAATCACTGAATAATCAAGATAAAGCATTCTAAATTGAATTAAATCAAATGTTCAGTCGGCAATGTACTAAATTTGAAAAAATAGGCATAAAAAAAGGCAAAGTTAAACTTTGCCTTTTTCGATCGGTCGATCTTAGTGGTGATGACCACCCGCACCGTGTACGTGACCGTGATCTAATTCTTCTTGAGAAGCTTCACGAATTTCAACGATTTCAACTTCAAAAGTTAAGTCTTGGCCAGCAAGTGGGAAGTTTGCATCAACGATTACGTTGTCGCCTTCAACTGCTTTAACAGTAACGATTTGAACACCGTCATCAGTTTGAGCTTGGAATTGCATGCCTGCTTGAATGTTGTCAACGCCTTGGAACATTTGCGCTGGAACTTCTTGAACTAGGTCTGGGTTGTATTCGCCATAACCTTCAGCTGCAGGTACATTTACAGTGAATTTTTCGCCAACTGATTTACCTTCAAGCGCTTTTTCTAAACCAGGGATAATGTTGCCCGCACCATGCAAATATGCAAGTGGTTCACCTTGAGATTGGTCGAGAGTTTCACCCTCTGCGTTAGTCAATGTGTAGTGGAAAGAAACCACGTGGTTATTTGCAATTGCAGTCATGTTATTGATCCATTCAATTTTTAAGGGTACATCATAAAGTGAAATGCAAATTTTGTTGACTAAATTTCATCAAAAAACTGCATTTTGTACTTTTTTACGACATTTTTAAGATTATCGGGGCAGTTTAAAAAATTTCAATGCAATTTTATTTTAGGTGCGATTTTTTTGTTCATCGCGTCTTTTGCTATGAAATATGCTGTTCGAGTATAGCCATGTAAAGTCGCTTGATGCATTCGATATAAAGAAATATACAGCGACTTAGCCAACCAACCCTGTACATTGACTTGCCCCAGCAATTCTCCTACAGCTTTATGATGACTTAATGACACCAAAGCCCCTTTATCGGCAAACTTAAACATCGGTTGCGGTTTTTGCTTGAGGCGGGCCGACATCGCATCAACCAGAAAGTGGGCTTGTTGGCTGGCAACCTGAGCCCGTGGCCCCAGCACGGGTTCATTGGCAATCGGTTGGCAATGCGCACAATCCCCAAAAGCAAAAACATTGGGGTCAGTTTTGGTTTGTAGCGTGGCATAGACTTTGAGACGGTTTAAATGGTCTTTTTCAAATTCGGTCAATTGCTGGAAAACCTTTGGGGCTTGAATGCCAGCACACCAGATTTTTAAATCTGCGGGAATTGAGGCACCATGGCTAAAATAAATCTGCTGCGCATCTATTTTGTTGACGCGCTTGTGGGTTAACACCTGAATATTGGCACGTTGTAATTCATGCTGAGTATGATGGGCCAGGCTTTCGGAAAGGGCTGGTAAAATACGGTCAGCTGCTTCAATCAAGGAAATTTTTACCCGTTTCGGGTCAATCTTATTCAAGCCATATTGCTGAAAAGTACGTGTGCTTTGTACCAGTTCTGCCGCCAGCTCTACGCCAGTTGCACCCGCTCCAATAATGGCAATATTTAGGTCGGGTAGAGCAGCCTGTGTTTGTGCATTCAGATATAGGGCTAAAAGTTGTTGCTGAAATTGCTCGGCTTGGGCGCGATTATCGAGAAAGTGGCAGTACTCACGCACGCCTTCGGTATTGAAGTCATTTGATGTAGACCCCAACGCCAAAATTAAAGTGTCATAGCTGAGGGAAAAATTTCGCTGTGTTTCATTGTTCGCTGTAAAAGAGTGTTCTAGCACAATACTTTTTTCTGAGCGATCTAAAGCCTTAAAGCGCCCCAATACAAACTCATAATGGTGCTGGGCAGCATGGGCAAAATAATTGATTTCTTCGGTTTGCGCATTCAGGGCACCTACTGCAATTTCATGCAGCAGTGGTTTCCAGATGTGAGTAAGATTTTGATCGACCAAAGTAATTTTAGCTTTGGCATGTTTGCCAAATTGGTCTCCCAATAAGGTGGCAAGTTCTAATCCTCCAGCACCACCACCCACAATCACAATATGATGTAGTTCGTTCATTCTTAGATGGACCTATTTATTATAAAAAAAAAGAAGATGGCTTAACATGCCATCTTCTTATCGGGGATGTGTTGGAATTGTTTTACAAGTTACAACAACTTACATAAACCAGACCAAAGCATTGCTATTTAATTCAGTGGATAAATTTTTAGTTTGAGTTCTTCAGTGCTGAAAAAAGGCAGGATATGCTTTAGCCAAATAAAGAAGCGCTGGAAAATATTGGCTTCATCAATTTGCACGTCATCTTCAATCGCGATGGTACGTAACAGTTGATTGTTTTGATAAACCTGAACGGTTGCCAGCTGCATGACTTTTGCTAGCGGCGCAGTCAGGGTTTGTTCATTCATTTCGACATTTAAATGTGTGCGTGTTTCCAGCACAGGCTCAATTGGACGAATACTGCCATCCCCAGTATTGAGCATAATGCGTTGATTGGTGCGGTCATAGGTGCTTAAGTCAATCGCATAAGGCTGATCATACAGGGAGGTTGTAATTAGTTCAGGGGCTTGGGTGTGCACTTTAAACATTTTCAGTGTGGATTTGACCACAGGTAGCTCAGCAATCAGTTGCTTGTCTTTAATTGCAACTTCATTACGGGTGTAAGTGTAAGCCAAATTCATCAGGTCATGGGCAACTTCCGCGCGCTTGGCAGCACTTTTGGTACCCATCACCACCACGACCAGACGACGATTTGGTGCATCTACATTCATGGTTGGACGGTTTGCGGTTAAAGCAAGATTATAGCCCGCAGCTTTGGTATAACCTGTTTTTAAACCATCTACGCTAGGGTCTTGTTTGAGTAACAAGTTGGTGGCGTGATGATAGCGTTGATTATAAGAAAAGCTTTGTTGTTTGGAGTAGTACAAATAATTAGGTGTTTGTTTGGTAATCGCTTGAGCCAACTGTGCTAAGTCATTGGCAGAAGAATAATGCTCGGGCATGGTAATCCCTGCTGGGTTTTGAAAGTGCGTGTCTTTCATACCTAAAGCTTTCGCTTCTTGATTCATGCGCTCAACAAACTTAGGAATGCTGCCCGAAATACGTTCGGCCAGTGTAACCGCAGCATCATTGGCAGACATTACAATTAATCCAGCCAGTAATTGGTCTACCGAAATTTGTTCACCCTCTTTCAAATACATTTGCGATTCGTCCCACATTACCGTTTTAACGACGGGAGTCGCTGTGAGGACTTCATCTTTACGCAAATGACCTGCTTGAATTTCTTTTAGCGCAATATATCCCACCATCATTTTGGTTAATGATGCCGGCGCACGCTGCACGTGGCTATTATGTTCAGCAATCACTTGTCCAGATTGTGTGTCTAAAATCGTCCATGATTCGGCTTGGACACTCTCGGGAACCAGATTAAGAAGAGCTGCATGTGCGAAAGAAGTACACAGCAAAGCAAATAATGCGAAGAGGTAAGTGAAACGTTTCAAAGGTATTCCTATCAAGCTAATCCATCAGCAATAAACTGACAAAACTAGGGGGCATGCTATGCCTTTTTTGTGCAGATGGCTAGTCTGATTTGCAGACAAATAACACAGTTCTGCATCGGCTTTAAAAAAAATGCTAAGCTAACTGGCAAGATCAATTATTTTATTTTGAACTGCCTATTATGTTGCATTATCAAATCGAGTTTGACGATTATCGTCAGCATCTTGTGCATGTCACACTGCGTTTTTTGGCGAACCCAACTCAAGTCCTTTCTCTCCCAACATGGATTCCTGGTAGCTATCTGATTCGTGAATTCTCGAAACATATTGAATCAGTACGTGCCTATGATGAAGCAGGGCGCGTTTTAAAAATTCAGAAATTTGAAAAGAATAAATGGCGTTTATTTAACACGGATCATGAATTTATTACGGTTGAATATGATGTTTATGCCTACGATCTGTCTGTGCGTGGTGCCTATGTCGATCAGAACCGTTTATATGTCAATCCTGCCTGTGCGTGTTTAGGTTTAGAAGGTCAGGAAGATAAAGAAGTTGAAGTCGAACTGTTTTTGCCAGATGAATTAAAGCATTTTCAGTTGGCTACAGGCTTGGCATCTAAAAGTTTGGTCAAAGGTCGCTATACCTTAAAAGCGACCAACTATGCCGAATTAATTGATGCACCGTTTGAATTGGCAGAGCAAACTCGTTTTAGCTTTGAGGCAGAAGGCATTGCACATGAATTTGTGGTGTCTGGACAACATGCCATGAATGCGGAACGTATGCAGCAAGACATTGAAAAAATTTGTGCCACTGAAATTAAAATGTTCGGATCGGCACCGTTTGCCAACTATACCTTTATGACTATGGCAACTGGCAATAGCTATGGCGGTTTAGAGCATCCGAACAGTACCAGTTTAATTATTCCGCGCAATGATTTACCGAAGGTAGATGAACCGCAAGAACCGTCTGAAGATTATCAACGCTTCTTAGGCTTGTGCAGCCATGAATATTTCCACTCATGGTTGGTGAAATTTATTCGCCCTGAAAACTTAGTTAATTATGACTTGAATAAAGAAAGCTACACCACGCTGCTTTGGATCTTTGAAGGCTTCACGTCCTATTATGATGATTTAATTCTGTTGCGGAGTGGTGTGGTATCGCAAGAGTCTTATTTAAAACTGCTTAAAACTCAGATTGACCGTTACTTGCAAAACCCGGGTCGTCATGTGCAAACCGTGGCGGAATCTAGTTTTGATGCTTGGGTGAAGTTTTATCGTCAGGATGAAAACTCAAATAATGCAGGCACCAGCTACTACAATAAAGGGTGCTTAGTGGCTCTTTGTTTGGACTTAGGGTTGCGTTTACGTGGTTCAAGCTTAGATGCCTTAATGCGTAAATTGTATGAAAATGCGCAAAAAGGCATTGCAGTAAATGAGCGGACGATTTTTGAAATCTGCCAAGAGCTGACGGGTGACAGTTGGGTTGAGCAGATCAACCATTTAATCAATACCGTTGATGAGTTGCCGCTGGATCAATTATTCCCTGAGTTTGGTTTAAGTTATAGTTTGAAGAATGACAAATCATTACCATTTGGCATGAAAGTCGTCGACAAACCAGAAGGCGTACTGATTCAGCAAACCCGTCGTGACGGTGCTGCTGCTAAAGCGGGGCTTTCTGCGAATGATGTGATTCTTGCGATTGATGGCTTAAAAGCCAGCGAAAAGCTGTTAGCTCAATATGCAAAACGTAACGACAGCTTTAGCATCTTTGCTTTCCGTCGTGACGAGTTAATGCAGTTTGAAGTTCAAGGTGGCGAAACGGACTTAACAACTGTAGAGCTTAAAGTGGAAGATCAGGCGAAAGTCGAGGCTTGGTTAAAAGCTTAATGCAAATACCTTAAACCAATAAAAAGCCAATGCGTTAACGCATTGGCTTTTTCATTTGTGACTAAACTCGATGTGCTAAAGAGCGATTAGTTGCCTCGATAAGTGGAATAACCGTAAGGGCTGATGAGTAGCGGAATGTGGTAATGCTCCAGTGAACCATCAATCACGAAGACCACAGGAACTTCTGGAAAAAATGCACGTTGATTCTTTTGGCGAAACCAGTCACCTGTTTTAAAAGTGACTTTATAAATGCCTTTCTGTAAAGTGCTATCTTTCGGATAAAGATCGCTAATCCGTCCTTGTTCATCTGTGGTGCCCGAACTAATTTCAGTCCATTGATTATTTTGCTGTGCTTCCAACACAACTTTGACGTTTGCAGAAGGCAAGCCATTTTCTAAGTTGAGTACATGCACACTTAATGGATTCTGTGCCAAGCACAAAGAAGAGAAACCCAGTCCAACAAGTGGCAGTAAAAATTTAACCATCTGATTGATCCTCAAGCTTAAAAGGGTTTTAGTTTAAACAATCAGGTGAAATTCAACATTTCAATATGTAACCATCATTCAAGGACATAACTGGCCCGAATCTATGCGCTAAGTGGCTGCTCAGATTAAACCCTTTATTGAGCGGTTACTTTTTTGAGGGAATGAGTATGCGAGAAATACCACGAAACTCAGCAATTGTTTCCTGTTTTTGATTGATAACTTGAATATCATAAAATTCAGAACGTCCAGCTTGTGAACGCAGTTCGGCGGTTGCGGTGAGTGTGTCGCCAATGTGCCCAGGTTTAATATAGCTAATATTGCAGTGCTGCCCGACAGCAGGGTAATCACCGGTATTGCAAGCAATAGCAAAAGCACCATCGGCTAAAGTAAAGATAATCCCGCCATGACAAGTCCCATGTGCTTGGGTATGACGTTTTTCGATGGTTAACTCGACTTTGGCATAGTAGGTATGGTGTTCAACTAAACGGATGCCAAGTTCTTGCATGACTTGATCATTGTTAAATAAAGCCAGTCCTTTTGCGGTTTCCATTATTCCGTCCTTTATGATACGTTTTAATTATTTAAAATATGTAAGATGAATCATAATTAGCATCATCATGCAGCCTGATCAAGTTGTTTTGATAAAAATTGGAAATTTGAAAGTTCAACCAATATTCAGACTGAATACAGAATTGAACAGTTTTGGAACAGATGGATTTATTTGATTGTCATATATTGGATTTAATATAAGCATGAGCCGCCAAGGTGAAGCTTAATCCTTGAGCAATCCAATTACATCTGCTGATCAGAATCTAAGTGGCTGACTTTAAAAACTGTTTAAAAAAACCACACAGATTAGGTGGTATTTTCTTACGAAATGTCGTTATCACAAGATATATCGTTGACTGGGAAGCGTTGAAGGCCGATACTCTCAGGGTTTATTTAAGCAATCGGTTCGTAGGACTGGATCAAAAGTCTGGTTCTCTAAAACTCAATTTAACACAAGGGGCTATATATGGCTGGTGGAAAGTCAAACATCATTTACACACTGACTGATGAGGCGCCATTGTTGGCGACTTATTCGCTACTGCCGATCATTGAAACCTTTACTAAGCCAGCTGGCATCGAGATCACCAAAAGTGATATTTCTGTAGCATCACGCGTGCTTGCAGAATTCGCTGACTATTTAAGCGACGAGCAGAAGGTTCCAAACAACCTCGCAGAATTAGGTCGTCTTACACAAGATCCTGACACGAATATCATCAAACTTCCTAACATTAGTGCTTCTGTTGCTCAGTTAATTGCATGCATTAAGGAACTTCAATCTAAAGGTTTTGCGATTCCTGACTATCCAGAAAATCCTACGACTGAAGAAGAAAAAGCGATTAAAGCACGTTATGGTAAATGCCTTGGTTCTGCTGTAAACCCAGTATTACGTGAAGGTAACTCTGACCGCCGTGCGCCTGCTGCAGTAAAGAATTACGCGAAAAAACACCCGCACTCAATGAGCGAGTGGAAGCAATGGTCTCAAACTCACGTTTCACACATGGAAGAAGGTGACTTCTACCATGGCGAAAAATCGATGACGCTTGACCGCGCGCGTAACGTGAAAATGGAATTGATCACCAACTCTGGTGAAACGATCGTTCTTAAGCCAAAAGTTGCGCTTCAAGATGGCGAAATTATCGATTCAATGTTCATGAGCAAAAAAGCACTGTGTGACTTCTACGAGAAACAACTCGAAGACTGCCGCGAAGCGGGCATTTTGTTCTCGTTGCACGTTAAAGCAACCATGATGAAAGTATCGCACCCAATCGTATTTGGTCACTGCGTTAAAATTTATTATAAAGATGCATTTGAAAAGCACGGCAAATTATTTGATGAGCTAGGCATTAACGTAAATAACGGTATGGCAGGTCTTTATGAAAAGATCGAAACTTTACCGACTTCTTTACGTGAAGAAATCATTGAAGATTTACATGCTTGCCAAGAACACCGTCCTGCATTAGCAATGGTTGATTCGGCTAAAGGCATCACCAACTTCCATTCTCCAAACGACATTATTGTAGATGCTTCTATGCCTGCAATGATCCGTAGTGGTGGTAAAATGTGGGGTGCAGATGGTAAACAGTACGACTGTAAAGCCGTAATGCCAGAATCTACATTTGCGCGTATTTACCAAGAAATGATCAATTTCTGTAAGTGGAATGGTAACTTTGACCCGAAAACGATGGGTACTGTGCCAAACGTAGGCTTAATGGCGCAAAAAGCTGAAGAATACGGTTCACACGACAAGACTTTTGAAATTTCAGAAGCGGGTATTGCCAACATTACTGACCTTGACACTGGCGAAGTGTTGATGAGTCAAAATGTAGAGCAAGGTGACATCTGGCGTATGTGTCAGGTGAAAGATGCACCGATTCGTGACTGGGTGAAACTTGCAGTAACTCGTGCGCGTAACTCTGGTATGCCTGCAATCTTCTGGCTTGACCCGTACCGTCCACATGAAAATGAACTTATCAAGAAAGTACAAAAGTACTTGAAAGACTACGATACTACTGGTCTTGATATTCAAATCATGTCACAAGTACGTGCAATGCGTTATACGCTTGAGCGTGTAGCTCGTGGTTTAGATACGATTTCTGTAACTGGTAACATTTTACGTGACTACCTCACTGACTTGTTCCCAATCATGGAATTAGGTACTTCTGCGAAAATGTTGTCTATCGTGCCGTTAATGGCAGGTGGCGGTATGTACGAAACTGGTGCTGGTGGTTCTGCGCCTAAACACGTACAACAGCTTGTAGAAGAAAACCACTTACGTTGGGATTCTTTAGGTGAGTTCCTTGCATTAGCAGTTTCTTTGGAAGAGTTAGGCATTAAAGAAGACAACGCTCAGGCGAAACTTCTTGCGAAAACTTTAGACCAAGCGACTGGCAAGTTACTTGATAACGACAAGTCTCCATCACGCCGTACGGGTGAGTTAGACAACCGTGGTAGCCATTACTACTTAGCGAAGTACTGGGCTGAAGCTTTGGCTGCTCAGGACGAAGATGCTGAGTTAAAAGCGAAATTTGCTCCACTTGCAAAAGTACTTGCTGACAACGAAGAAAAAATCGTTGCTGAGCTTGCAGCTGTTCAAGGTCAAGCGGCAGATATCGGTGGTTACTACGCTGTAGACCCAGCGAAAGTAAATGCTGTAATGCGTCCAAGTGCTACACTTAACGCTGCACTTGAAACTGTTTAAGTTTAGCAAAATCGGCTTTAGTCGATGATGTGAAAAAGCCGATGCGAATGCATCGGCTTTTTTATATTTACAAATATTTAAACTGGCTAAAAATATGAATAAGAAAAGTTTGAATTGGGCTATAGCCATTACAGTAATTTGGTTGGGCGTAATTGGTTTAACTTGGTTTTTTGGAAGTTTGGAATCACCGGAGTCATTAAATGAATTGGGGGATTTTCTTGCAGGAATATTTGCACCAATTGCTTTCTTTTGGCTGATTTTAGGCTATATCCAGCAAGGTAATCAGTTAGATCAAAATACAAGAGCCCTAGAACAACAAGAAAGAGCACTTCAACTTCAGATTCATGAGATGAAAGAGAGTGTTCAGCAGCAAAAAGAAATGGCTGCTATTCAAAAGCAGCAGTTTGATGCCCTCAACAAGGCGGTTAAGCCAATATTTGTGATTAGAGATAGTGGATTTACATATTTTAGTCATCCTGATGGCAATGATTTTCTTGTTGAAGTGAAGTTTAATCTGACAAATTTGGGTGGAGTAGCTAATGCGTTTTATATTCGAAATAATATGAAAGAAGCCATATTTTATTTGGATCAAATTGGTGAAAAAGAAACTGTGGAAGTGAAATTGAATTTATATCAGATTAATTTAGATATTAATGATATGCAACAAATTATGCTTGCTGAAATTACGATTGATTTTGAGAATTTATATGCAATAAATGAAAAATATAACTATGAAATATATATGCAAACTGAATTAGAATCATTAGATCGCGAAGAAGTATGTTTTATTTATAAGCGGGACTAATTTATTAAAAAAGCCCACTGACGTGGGCTTTAAAATGATCTAATCTTAACGACCACTACGTCCACGACCACGCGGAGCTTTGGTATTTGGACGTGTAGTACCATTGGTTTTACGTTTTGGCTTCTCGCTTTCGTCCATTTGCCAAATACGCTTCGTACCCGATTTTTTGGTAGAACCATCTTTATTCTTACGAACGATTGGCTTACCACCCGTACCACCTGGCTTTTTCACATACGAACGCGAACGGTAAGGTTTTTCTGCTGGTACATCTTTAAAGTCAGGGTACAGTAAAGGTTCAATTTCTTTGGTTTCACCCGGTTGTAAACCTAATTGCACCAAGTCAATTGAGCCAATTTTAGTACGAATTAAACGTAAAGTCGGGAAGCCGACAGCAGCAGTCATACGACGTACTTGGCGGTTACGACCTTCACAAATTGAAATTTCAACCCAAGAAGTCGGAACAGAAGCGCGGAAACGTACAGGAGGATCACGCTCCCATAACCATTCTGGCTGTTGAACTTTGATGGCTTTAGCTGGCAAGGTCATGCCATCTTTTAATTCAATACCCTTGCGAAGTTGCTCTAAAGCTTCTTCAGTCACATCACCATCAACTTGAACTAAATAGGTTTTGTACTTTTTGTTTGCAGGATTGGTAATGTATTGATTTAGACCACCGTGGTCAGTTAAAAAAACTAAGCCTTCAGAGTCCATATCGAGACGACCTGCTAAACGCAAAGTTGAATCGTCTACAAAGTCAGACATTGTCATATGCGCTTCGTCTTTACGAAACTGAGAGAGAACGTCATAAGGCTTGTTAAGAATGACTATTTTCACTTTAACCTACTAAAAAATTTAAAAAATTTGTTTGGACTTGCTTGTGTTACCCGTTTGGTTACCCGTATAAGTGGGAGTAGGTCGGGAAGGGTAAGGAAAAAGCCCATGAGATGTAGGCTACTATATCAGATTTCGGCTGATGCTCCTCAATTTTATTCTTTACATCGGATAGGTAATCCTCTTTGTTCCAAAGCTTGGACATGTTTAGTAAATATTTGATTTCAGTTGCCCTACAGCAGATGCTTAAGTTGAACACATCATTGATCCATTTTGTCTTAATGCTTTAAGGCAATATATTGTTGAGAAAGTTTCAGAACGATAAGGACTCCTTCTTTAGCTATATTGCCTTAATTTATTTTTATTAGGATGAGGGCTCCAATCTTTCAGTCGAATTCATTTCATGTCGGACGCGACTAATCTGCTCATAGATAACTTTACGCATTCGGTTTATCGCACCAAGGGGTTTGTGTTCAGCTAATGCATGCCATGGTGTAAAAGAGAGGTTTTCACAAAAATTATTTTGCTCTGGGGTATCAAATACTTGCTTAGTAATTCGAATCGTTGCCACCTTGTAGAAAGGGGCTTGGTCTTCTTTCCATTCAGTCATAGAGTCTTCGACGGACATGGCGCTGGATGTTCGAGGTTGAACTAAAAATTCCATGCACGCATCGTTTTCTTGCAAACTCGTGCGGAGTGCCTCCCTTAAGAAATCCTTGTTAGGCCTAGCAGGCAAAGGGCTAAGCACGGTCGAACAAGCTCGAACAGAATATTTTACCGCCTGACGTTGCTTACCTAATCCCAATTGATAGGGCACCATAGACCAGTATCTGGCTTGTAATGGATTTGAAATTTTATTTCTAGTATTTAAGGCAATCCAAGTGCCTTTTGCCCCTAATGCGAAAGGAATATGTAGTTTTTTTAGAAGTTTGTCACTATTGATATCTTGTATGAATGATAAATAGCGAGCGGGGTCATTGGCAAAAAAGACTGGGTGGTTGATCATGATGAAATCTTGGGTAGAAGAAGGTTCATCTGAAAGATTTTTACCAGATACTCCTAAAAGCTTGATTGCCATGCCGCGTGCATCTTTTTTAATATCCGCCTGTTTAGCATTACTCGATGCATTAGAAAAACGAATCCATGCTGGATAGGTTTTCCCTGGAATGAAAACACCTTGCGCTAGGGTGGGAGGTAAGGTGTCATTTATTTGAAATTCTGCGCGTACGCAACCATGAGCTTTAGGGTGTGCATCACGTAGTGCGAGATCTGTGGCATATTGTTTGCGAATGGACATTTCAATGCTGTCGGCAATTTGTTTAGCCGTGGCAGCCTCATTCGGATAAAGGCTTTCACTTAAACTGGGATCTATATCTGGATAAACAAGCGCTTTGTTGGTATTCAGCACTACTGGTGCAGTGTGTGCAGATACGATAGTGGAAACACTTATGAGCAATACCGTGGGAAAAAGTAAACCTAAGAGCTCAGGTCTTTTGAAATTAGGCATTGATTGCCTCCTTGCTTCAAGCTGCTATTTCTAATTCTTAGATTTTTAGTCTGATCATGAAAAATGATTTAGATTTATTCAATATATAGAATAATCAGAATATCTGTAGTTTTTATTTATCGCTTCTTTTTTGAAAAACTTAATGTCATGTACTTAAAAATTGGGTGATATTCATTCCATTTGGCTGTGAAGATTATTGTATTCATCTAAAGCGCTGGCTCTAGAGTCATGGGCATTTTTTGATTGAGCTTAATAGAACTAGCATTTTATAAACTGTAGTTTTAGGGATAGATCATGCAGTTCTTTTTTGAGCAGGGGACGAAATCTTCTTGTGCAATCGCTTTAAATACAGGGTGAGCGATTTATTCTTTTTAAATTTTTTCTTTTCAATAGCGCCTAAACATTTCGCAAATTGAGCGGTGGTTGCAGCTGTGATTATTGGATTCTTTTATATTAACAATGAACGGCAGTAAAAACACAATTTGAAAAAAATGGTAATGCATTACGCTTAAAAATAAAACAGTTCGGAAACTGATCATTTTATGGAGTATGTTCATAGTAGACGCATACATACGTTCAAGAGGGTTGATCGCAATGACAAGCACCACAATTTTTGAAGCATTAAGACAAAGTCATGATAAGCAGAGAATCTTGTCGCAACAGTTAATTCAAACCTCAGGGGATAGTGAAGAACGGCATGAATTGTTTTATGCATTAAAGAATGAATTGTTTGCACATGCCGTTGCAGAAGATCGATATTTTTATATTCCACTCATGATGACTGATTCAGGACTGAATATTACGCGTCATGCTTTAGCAGAACATCACGCGATGGATGAGCTATTAGAGCAGCTGACAGACTTGGATTTTAGTCATCCGAGTTGGTTATCAATTGCCAAGAAATTATCTGAAATGGTGCATCATCATTTGAAAGAAGAGGAGCATGGTTTTTTTCAGCAAGCGGGAAAAATTTTAGCCGAGCCGCAAAAGACAGCCTTGGCTCAACAATATCTGAAGGAATACCATCACTATTTAAATAAGCAAAAAGATAGTTTGAGCAGTTGATGGGGACATGCATCAGAATCTATCGGCATTTTTCTGCGTGTATTAAAAAAAAAAGGTGTTTTTAACAAATATTTTAAATATATCTTTAACCAAAGTATTGTAAATAAGCTTCGTCTTTGGCAGTATTAGCACAAGATTTAAAGCTGATAGTTCCCTGACTTGTTTTAAATTTTTTAAAGCCTACTTGACTCATTTGTAGGCTTTTTTTTTTCTTTTAAAAAGTTCATGTTCAAATTGATTGCGGCATTCTACCCATCTTTTACCCAATACTAAAACAGGCATTTTTCAGTGCTCATCGTGGGTCTGGCACAAATATAAGATAACCAAAACACCCTATGGAGCGGTGTTGGACATCGTTACAATGAAGCCAATTTGAAAAGACTAGCATCATAAGAATGACCTCCAAATCTCGAATAATAAAATGTGTAACTGCGTTCTTAGTACTCAGTGTTTTACTCTCTGCCTGTAAACCGCCTGCCTCGGGGCAATCGACCAGTTGGCAATATCCTGTTTTACAGTTGCAATTGGCTCGTCAAGATTTGCCGCAGCAACTTCCCATGCCTGTAGAAGGCGTGACGCCTCAGCAAATCAGTGATACTTGGGGTGCAGCCAGAGGCCAAGGGCGAAAACATGAAGGTATTGATATTTTTGCTCAACGCGGAACAGTGGTACTGAGTACAACACAAGGGATAGTGGCAAAAGTGGGGTTAGACAGTTTAGGTGGAAAAGTTGTTTGGGTGGTTGGTCCAGATTTAAGTCGACATTATTATGCGCACCTAGATGCTTATGCCCAGCAAATAGAAGTTGGGGACTGGGTGGAGCAAGGCACCGTGCTGGGTTATGTGGGCAATACCGGTAATGCTCAAAATACTCCGCCACATTTGCATTATGGTATTTATCGGAGTGGGCAAGGGGCGGTGAATCCTTATCCTTTTTTACATGCGCAAGGATTATAGCGACATATTGTATTGCACTGGAATAAACACGCAATCAAATTTAAATGAGTGAGCCGCGTTACTCGGTCATGTGGTTACTATGGAGCTTAGTACTGGCCTGTGGGCGGCTAAACCAAAATAATTGCAGCGTACCCAGTAACAGTACACTTGACGCAATCATAAACTGCTGTGGGTAGGATACTCCAAAATGCTGCAAGCTACTAAAGCTAATCCCTCCAATCAACTGAATGGCGGCAAAACTTAAAGTCGCCATACTCCAGAGTTTTTTATAAGCCAAACCGTACAATTGCAAAATGGTGTAAGACGTCAGGAAAACCACAGCAGGATTGAGCAAACCTGTGAGGAATGAGGATAAGAAGGTAAAAACAGCTGAAAAGCTCAAGACCGCCATTAACACTGCAACGATATAAAGGCTATACAAGACTTTCAGTGCGGCAAAATTACCGAATTTACGCGCTAATATATAGGCACTATATGCCCCGAGCGCACTGCCTAAACCATAGAGTATCCAGTTGAAATTAATCCAGAATAAATTCAACTCCAAGACTTGGCTTAAATAATCAATCCAAAATAAGGAGTGCGGAATATAGGCAAAGGCACTACAAGCGTATGCAATTAGAAGACTGTAATAGATTGGATTGACCTGACCGAAGTGGCTTTGAGTGGTAGCAATAGACTGCAACTGTGTTTGAAACGGACGGACCAGAATCCACAACACAGCACTCATGCTAAAAGCAAAAGCACATAAGATCAGCCAAGCAGTTGATGTCTCAATTTGATCGAGATAAGGCATAAACAGCGTGGCACATAACACCCCTAGGCCAATGCCACTAAAACCAATAAAGTTAATTTTGAAACGGTGCTGTAATTCGCTGCACTGCGCCACCACACTTGGGGACAGAATCATCAACAGTCCGCCACTTATGCCCGAAATAAAACGCCAGACCAAGTACCATGTTTCAGAAAAATGGGTAAAGGCACAGGCCAACAGACTTGCTGAACCGCACAGGGCTGCCCCAAGAATGTAAAACGGCATTTTGGAATTTTGTGGCACTTTCATGGCCCAAAATGCTCCGACCAAATAGCCGAGGAGGTTGGCACTGCCTAGAATGCTGGCAAAATTATGACTCCATGCGTAGGCTTCGCGCGTGGAAGGTAATAATGCTGTATAGGAAAAACGAAGCAGACCAATGCCCAGACACATGCTTAGACAAAGAAAGATGCTCAGTCGTAGTGTGGTAGAGAACGTCCTGTTCATATTATTTGACTTATTGTTTAAAAAATATACTTGAACTATAAGGTGAAAAATATAGAAAGACAATGCTGTACTTTTCATCTTTAGTTCAAGTCGGCAAACACTTCAGTATTAGGGTTTGGGTTGCGCTGATTGAGCCACAACCGCATCGCCAATACTATAGTAATGACCACCAGCGACATGATGAATACTTTTCCATGATGGGTCGGCTTCATGGTAATACCAATGTCCATCGCGAAACACACGATCATCGGCATAAGCTGCAACCACTTTAGCAATAAATAAATCATGCGTTTGCTGATTGTGTGGTTCGGGAATTAATTCGCAAATAAGCCAAGCGGCACAACCTTGCACAAGTGGGAGCTCAAATGGCTCAAGTATGAACAGTGGTGTTTTGCAATGCTCAAGCTTATTCGGGTCGTCGAACTGGCTAATAGAACCCAGTGCTTGTACCAGTTCAAGTTGCTTTAAGGTCGGGACTTGCAGGGCGAAATAACCGGAATGTTCGATAAGTTTACGGGTTTTGGTGCTCTTGTCTAAAACAACGGAGACTTTGGCGGGAACCAACTCTAAGGCACACGCCCAAGCTGCCGTCATAACATTGATCTCATCTTGATGGCGCGCCGATACCAGTACGGTTGGACCATGATTGAGCAGGCGATAGGCTTTAGAAAGTTCTACAGGTTGAATATGTGAAGAAATTGCTGTGGGCATGGTTGTGCAGAATCCTTGGTGGACAAGGTAAATATAATAACGCTGAACACAGCCTGAGTAGTTTAAATTTGAACACTTGGTAGAGAAGAAAAGGTAAAGCCAAAAGTCGAATAGTATTTTGTTTTATAATAAGGGTTATATCATTTAGGGAAAAGACATGAATATGCCCTTAATCATCAATGTCATCATTTTTGTCGCATTGCTGTTCTTATTAAGTCGGACACGGCATACCAACTGGAGTCTTGCCAAAAAAGTGCTTGCTGGCTTGTGTCTAGGTGTTGTATTTGGTTTGCTGTTACACCTTGTATACGGTTCAGGCTCCGCTATTCTTCAGCAGTCAGTGCAATGGTTTAACTTGGTTGGTAAAGGCTACGTCAAACTGTTGCAAATGGTGGTTATGCCACTGGTCTTTGTCTCTATTTTAGGGGCAGTTATTAAACTGCATGATGCAGGTTCGCTCGGTAAAATTAGTTTTATCAGCATTGGAACTTTGCTGGCGACCACTGCGATTGCTGCATTTGTGGGTATTGTGGTGACCAACCTGTTTGGCTTAACAGCAGCAGGGTTGGTACAAGGGACACAGGAAACGGAACGCTTAAATGCCATTCAGACCGATTATGTCGGGCAAGTGACTGACCTAAAAGTGCCTGACTTATTTTTAACCTTCATTCCAACCAACCCTTTTGCAGAACTGACGGGGGCTCATCCGACATCAATCATTAGCGTGGTGATTTTTGCGGTATTCTTGGGAATTGCAGGACTGAATCTGATTAAAGCAGATGCAGAAAAAGGGCAGAAACTCCTCGCAGCGATTGAACTTCTGCAAGCATGGGTCATGAAGTTGGTTCGTTTAATTATGACCTTAACACCGTATGGTGTGTTTGCGTTAATGACCAATATTGTCGCGAATTCTAAATTGGCGGATATTCTCAATTTAGGCGGATTCTTGGTGGCTTCCTATATTGGTCTCGGCATTATGTTTGCCGTGCATGCCTTGATTTTGCTCTTTACGGGTGTTAACCCGATTCAATTCTTTAAAAAGGTTTGGCCAGTGCTGACCTTTGCATTTACCAGTCGTTCTAGTGCGGCCAGTATTCCTTTAAATATTGAAGCGCAAACCCGTCGACTTGGTGTACCAGAATCAATTGCCAGTTTTTCGGCATCTTTTGGTACCACGATTGGTCAAAATGGTTGTGCAGGCTTATATCCTGCCATGTTGGCAGTGATGGTGGCACCAACCGTGGGTATTAATCCACTGGACCCGATTTGGATTTTGACTTTGGTTTGTGTGGTTACGCTCAGTTCTGTTGGTGTTGCGGGTGTGGGTGGCGGAGCAACCTTTGCTGCGTTAATTGTGTTGCCGATGTTGGGTTTACCAGTAACCTTGGTTGCTTTGCTTATTTCAATTGAGCCTTTAATTGATATGGGACGTACAGCACTGAATGTCAATGGTTCAATGACCGCAGGCATGGTCACCAGTCAGGTGTTGGGACAAACCAATAAAGCTGTGTTTGAACAAGAAAATGTCGATTTAACCGAGAACTAAATTCGCTATTTTTAACTTGAAAGCCAATATGTTGAATATTGGCTTTCTTTTTATGCGATATCGAAAAGACTCAAACTGTACCCATAATTGAAATATATTTGTATCTGTTATTTTTGAGCTGAACGGGCAAAATAGCAATCAAACAATGGAGAATCCACATGAAGATGTATCAAGTCGATGCTTTTACACAGGCATTATTTAAGGGAAATCCTGCGGCAGTAATTGTGACTGAACAATGGCTAGATGAAACTCTGATGCAAAATATTGCTTTGGAAAATAACCTGTCGGAAACGGCATTTGTGCGCATGCTTGATGCAGAGAATTATGAAATTCGTTGGTTTGCCCCCACGGCTGAAGTTGATTTTTGTGGGCATGCAACTTTAGCTAGCAGTTTTGTGCTATTTAAAGATTTTACTCCAGCCAAAACGATTCATATCCATGTGAAAAAATTAGGTGTTTTTGTTGTAAGTCAGGCTGATGATGGCAAAATTTGTATGAATTTTCCGATTCGCCGTGCTGAAAAAGTAGAAGAGTATCCAGCGTTATTGAGCCAAGCCCTCAGCAAACCTTTTAAAAATGTCTATTTGAACCAGCAGGCGTACATTGTTGAATATGAAAATGTTCAGGATGTGCTGGATGAGCAACCAAACTTAGAACTGTTAAAGCAGTTGGGTTCTTTACGTACCGCTATTACGGCACAGTGTTCAAGTGTCGATGTTGCCATTACTGCTTCAAATACAGAGTATGATTGTGTGTCACGTTATTTTGCCCCTGCAATAGGCATCAATGAAGACCCTGTTACAGGTTCTATTCATACTGCAATAGCACCGTTGTGGGCAGAACGTTTGGGTAAAAATGAGCTCACAGCTTATCAAGCTTCAGCACGAGGTGGGGCTTTGTACTGTCGTATCTTGGAACAAGACCGTATAGAAATTTCAGGTTATGGCAAACTCTATATGCAGGCAGAGTTGTTCTTAGATTAATTATATTTGAACAAAGCAACACTCAAAACCGAGGGTTGCTTTGCAAAACTTCACTATAAATCCCAATTTTGATTCCGTAAGATAGTCAGCTTATACAATATTTATATGACTGAATATATTGGAATTAACATGTTAATGCGGTTGAAAAAACTTACTTTCTCTCTATTTTTTGTTGGTTTAAGTTCGGCTGCTTGGGCACAGCCTGTTTTAGTCAAATCTGAACATCAGATTGAAGAATATAAATTAGATAATGGTTTTCGGGTCATCTTGGCACCGAATGATAAAGAAAACAAAGTCTATATGAGTACCATTTACCTGACGGGGTCTTTGAATGATCCACAGGGCAAAGGGGGACTAGCGCATTTACTGGAACATTTGGCCTTTAAAGGCACTCAGAATGTGAAGGGGGAAGAGTTTCAGCGTCGGCTCGATCAATATACCTTAATGACCAATGCCAGTACGGATTATTATTCCACCCGTTATATTAATGTTCTACGACCCGATCAAACGGCTTTAAATGAAATTATTCATTTAGAAGCCGAGCGCATGGACAAATTGGTGTTGCAAGAAAAGTTTGTGCCTTCTGAAATTGCTATTGTAAAGCGTGAACGTGAAGTCCGTTTAGATCAGCCATTTTCAGTGTTGATGGATCAAATGTGGAAATCAGCCTACGGTAATCAATACTTGGGACGTTTACCAATTGGCGATTTAAAAGAGTTGCAGTCGATCAAGATGAGCGAACTCAATCAGTTTTATCGTGCTTGGTACGCGCCAAATAATGCAGCGATGGTGATTGCGGGTAAGTTTGATAAAGCGCAAGTATTAAATCAAATTGAGCAAAAATTTAGCCCGATTCCAGCACGCCAAATTCCGGCGCAAGTAAAAGTACCCTTACTGGATGCAACTAAAATTCAGCAGCGCCAGTTTAAAGTGCAAAAAGGCAGTGATTTAGCCAAATTCAATATCTATTTAAATGGGAAAAATGACTCGATTAAACCGGCTTTAGCATTATCACCTTTGCTCTATACGATGCAGCCTAGCGGGCATTTATATCAAGACATGGTGGAAACTGGAACTAGCACCATGGTACAGGCAACAACTTGGTTAGATCGAGATTTCAACTTGGTGTTTATGGGGGCAATTTATGCACCGAACAATGATGCACAGCAAGTTGAACAAGCACTGGATCAAGGTATTGAGCAGAGTAAGGCATTTAACGAAACCGAGTTGAAACGGGTGAAAAGTCTGATTCAAAATCAGGCAGACAGTATTCAAAGTAATTCTGCGGCTTTAGGTTCCCGTATTGCCGATTATTTTGTCGCGAGCCAAGGACGCTGGGATCAGTATTATGTTGATCTGGAAAATATTCAAAAGTTGAGTGTGAATGATGTCAATCAAACCTTGAAACAGTTTTTGGTGAAAGATCATCGTATTTCAGGAGACATTCAGCCGACGCCTGAAGACCAGAAAAAAGCCTTACAGCAGCAACAAACTAAAGCACCGACCAAAACGTTGGATCAGCAAACACAAGCTGTTGAGCCTTTAAAAGATGTCAGTGTCTATCAACAGGAAGTGGCCCAATATGTGGCGACTTCTGCGCAGAATTTAGAGAAAACTGAGCAGAAAATTCAGCGCGGTGCATTAAAGAACGGCTTGAAATATGCCTTTTTCCCTGTGGCAACCAAAGACAATAAAACCTATGCCACAATTAATGTGGATTTTGGTACCGCGCAAGCTTTAATGAATAAAAGTGAAATTATCGATTTCACTGCCTATTTGTTGTTGCGTGCATCGGATCAGTACAGTTTGCAAGATATTGCAGACAAATCAATTGATGCTGGTGGCTCGGCATCGGTGAGTGCCAATGCCAACGGCATGACTGTTCAGATTGTGGCGAAGAAGGAAAAATTTGAAGATTTTTTCAACTACATTGTTGAGGTCATGAAAAATCCGAAATTCGAGCAATCACAATTTGATTTAATTAAATCGCAAACATTATCCAGTTTAAACCGACCATATACCGAACCTGAAACCGTAGCAGCACTCAACATTGCACGATTAATTGAGATCTATGCACCGGGAGATTTGCGTTATCATTT
This sequence comes from Acinetobacter sp. GXMZU3951, assembly GCF_054457875.1. Classification (NCBI taxonomy): domain Bacteria; kingdom Pseudomonadati; phylum Pseudomonadota; class Gammaproteobacteria; order Moraxellales; family Moraxellaceae; genus Acinetobacter; species Acinetobacter sp. GXMZU3951. Next base: position 457,958 of record NZ_JBTLFO010000002.1, read on the forward strand.
CGAGCCTGAGTTTGCGAAAAAACAATATCAAGCTGCCAGTAATCTACAGGTGAAGCAGTTATATCAACAGTTCTTTGCCATGAATCATGCCCAACTGGCCATTACTGGTGAGTTTGACACGAAAAAAATGCTGCGAAACGTGAAAAAGCAATTCGGTACTTGGAATAGCACGCAACCTTATGAGCAATTAACGTCGACTTATACAGCTTATAAAGCTCAAAAAAAGCATGTTTTATCTGAACAGCGTGAGTTTGGAAGCTATCAGGCACTTTTGACTTTCCCATTGGGTGAAGAACATCCAGATGCCGCAGCCATGCGGGTGTTCAGCTATATTTTAGGTGACTCACAATTGTCTTCACGTTTGGCACAAGAATTACGTGAGAAAAATGCTTTAGTGTATGGCTTTGGCAGTGAAATTCAGTTGGATGACTGGATTGATTCGGGGGCTTTAAGCATTAGCGCAAATTATACTGCGGGCAAGGCCGATCAAGTATCCCAGTCAGTGCATAAAGTTTTGCAGCAATTACTGACACAAGGGGTCACCGAGCAAGAGGTGGAAGCTGCCAAAGCTGACATTATGAAAAATCGTGTCACCGCTTTGGAAGATGAACGCAATATTCATCAAATGCTCACCCCACAGTTGGAACGCAGTCGTGACCTCTTGTTCCGTAAAAAACGTGATCAGGCGATTGCGCAGTTGACCAAAGCCGATGTTGATCGTGTGATTAAAAAGTACATCCATTTGGATCAGTTAGTGGAAGTCATGGCTGATCAATATGGACAATCACAATAAATCTGCTGAACAAACTACTGTATTGAGCTCTTTAAGAAAAGTCACATTTATGTGACTTTTCTTTTTATAACTTGAAGTTAAAATGAACAAATGGTAAAAAATAAGCGAAATCACACTTTATAAATAATACAATTCTGAAGCGGACAGCATTTAAATATGAATCAAATTTTAAAAACCTATAGTGTTCTTTTTCTTCTCTCTTGGTGTGCTATCTCTCATGCTGTGGCAGCAACCGAAACCCGTGTCATCCGTACAGATAATGGTCAGTTGGTTCATATAGGAGATAGCTATATTCAGTTGCTGCAAAACATGGCGCAGCAACCCGTTTCGGTTCGTCATTATGAATGGGAAGAAGGGGACAAGAAATTCACCGCATCTGACTATGTTTATTTACTGGAAAATACCTATTACACCGTGACGGTAGTGGACAATGCCGTAAAGAAAATTGTCTGGGATCGTAAAATTTAAGGCATAAAAAAACCCTTAGTGAAGACTAAGGGTTTTTAGTTACGACTCAATTAATGATCGTGATCATGCTTATTGGCGTGGAATTCTTCATTATGACGGAAGCGTAAATAGTTCTCGAACTGTTCACAGTATTCTTCATAGTTGTCTTCGAGCATCATTTGAAATTGCTGCATGACATAAGACATGACTTGGTCTTTAGCCTCACGCATTTCATTGCCATCTTTAAAATTATTTGCTGCGACCCAAGTATTAAAACGAGCCGTTGCAAAAAGCATCGATGCACTCACTTGCCCACGAATTTCATTTGGCTTGACTTGTTGTCCTTTGACTGGACGGCAAAATTCATTGGCTTGTTTAATAAACTCATCGGCACGTTCAAAAAAAGCAGCATTCAAAGCTTCTTCTTCGGTGACATCGGTAGCGTCAATCTTTTGAACCATGACTGTTCCTAGCAAAAAATTTCATTCCGCATTATAGGCAAAGCCTTGCAGAAACAAAACCTTTGACTTAATCTAAAAATAGCCTAAGCATTATAATAACGGGAATACTTTATGTCAGATGCTATTGCAATTCAAAACCTTAAGCATGATATATCACTGTTGCGTCAACAAATTTGGCCACCACAAGATTTAGCCAATGTTGAAGGTTTACCGATTTATTATGGGTCGGAGCAAGAGGTCGCGCACTATTATCAACAATGGCAAGATTTAATTGAGCGGGCGCAACTTCTAAGCCAACCTTTTTTAACGGACGAGCCAGTGGATGCCATTCACTTACCCAGTCATTTAAATTTGCCGCTGTTCTATTTTCATGTCGACCGGATTCGGATTAATAAAACGCGCGCCAAAGAATCGAAAACCTTTAGAGGGATTGCCAGTTTGTTAGACAAATGCGGACAATTTCCTGTGGAGCAAGTCGCTGCGATGCAAGCTTGGCTGAATAGTGACGAGCAGGCGGCGTTGGTTGCGCATCGTGAATTTATTGATTTAAGAACTTATGTATTTCAGCACGGGCAAACTGAATATACGCGGACTCGATTTTATGTAAATGGCATTGTGTTAAGCACCGAAGCACATTTTAAATTGGTCGATGCACGTGAAAAACCACGCAAACAGCGGAGCGATAGCTATAGTGATCCTTTGGCAGATAACCAAGTCTGGAAAGTTTTTGGCAAATATCGCTGAAGGCTGTCTATTTCCAGAACGGTTTAATTTTCCGAAAGGCTTTCAGTTGTTTGTCTATATGTTTGAGTTGTTGCTTTTCTTGTTGGTTGAGCCACTGCATAGCACAAGCCACATCTTCATTTTGTGGAATTTCCTGCATAAATTGTTCAGCCACCAGCAAATCGTTATATTGACCTAACAGTTCCTGAATTGGTTTGATGGCTTTTAAATAGTGTTTAACGGCTTTGGGCTTATATAAGCTACGGACAAACTCAATGTTATAGCGTAAATGTTTAAAGCGTTTACGTAGTTGATGCTTGTCCTCATCCTCCAATTGAGAAAAATGTCCGATTTCATCTGCAATGCGCTGATGGGTTTTCTTTAATTGCTTTTCAGCATAATGTTTAAAGGTTTTTTTCTTTTTGTTTTTCGGGTTGACCGGAGACGTAACGTAATTCATTAAATCTAAAATCAGCAAATTGGTTTCGGTTGACTGAAAAATTTGCGTGACCTGAGTGTGATAGGCGCTTTCATCAGGAAAGTTAAGATGCGAGCAGCCCACTTGTTGTAATTGCGGCAGCAGGCTTTCTCGGATTGCATCGGCATCACGAGCATAACCCAAGGCTTGAAAGATCACGCGTAACTGCGCAGCCCAATGCGGTGAAATTTCATGCGTCAACGTGCTATAGCTTTTTAAGGCACTGCGCATGCGTCGTATCGCAACACGAGCCTGATGAATATGTTCACTGCTGAACGTCCCACATGCTAAAGCGGTGGCATTGGGTAACAGCTGCTTAAAGGTGTTATTCACAATCTGTTGGATTGCTTCATTGGCAGACATGGCGCTATCCAGCACAATAGGCTCAGCATTTTGTGGCGGCAATAGATCTTGCTGTTGAACATGTAAATCTGCACGTTGCGATTTGCTGCGAGTGTCTAACCAAAGCTGATACTTTTTCATCCAAGGTTCTATACAGCGAATTAAATCGTGGATGGAGCCTTGTACCAATTCAAATTCAATCTCGAATATGGGGAGTTTTTCCTGCTCAAAAACGAGATGGCCAATGTCTAGACAGACTTCAATTTCAGACTGATTAAACAGCAGAATTTTGGACATGCGTTTTACATCGGTAGAAAACTTAATTTTAAAATTTTGTGCCGCATCTGTAGAAGTGAGAAATTCAGGAAGCTCGTCAATGTGATCTTGATAGACGGTTAAATCAAGTTGAGGGCGTTTCTTTTTACCCAAATCTGTTTCGAACTCAAAACGCTCAATATGCTGTTCGGTTTTGTATTTCAGGGTTTGAATCCAATGCCCTTGTTCTAAACGTAGTCTTAAGGCAATAGATTTTTGTGCCAGTAAAAATTCAGGTGTGTCGTAATAATGGGCGAGTAAGCGTTGCTTATAGACTTTGGATGCACAAAAGTCTTGATAAATCATGTCCTGAAATGCTGTCGGGATCTGAAATTTAAGTTCAATTTCTGACATGCTCTAGCCCTCGTGCTGATTTTTAAAATTATTTTAAGGTCGCTAAAATTCTATCTTGGCTAAACTTGGACTATAAGTCCAGCAAAAATTATGGTGTTTTTTTAAGCTTATTTTTTGAGAATTCTTCCCCCCATCAAGCCAGTTGTCAAAATGGTCTTGTGGGGGAGTCATGAAATGGATTACAGGATTTAAAATTTCAGGAATTTTCGGCTGACCATAAACTGTTCGGTCGCATCTAGCAAGGCTTGGGCATATACTTCCTGCTTGGCAGTGAGCCAACCTAAGACAAACCAGTCACTGGCTTCGAGTTCAGTTTGTTGAATATAGGCCGCAGATGAGCTGAGCGTTAGGTACTCTTCAGCAGCGAGATGCGCTTCATTCAGTGCCTTACTGTATTTTTGAAGGTTTTTCACATCATAGATTGAGGTCAGAATTGGAAAGCTAAATTTTAATTCGCGAATACGCTGCGAAAGCTGTTCCAACGTTTCAAATTGCGTCACATCAGCCAGTGCAAGCTGCTCATGAATCTGTTTGTATTGTTGCTGTAAGGTATTCTGTGCATAAGCTTTTAAATCCAGCTCCTGACCTTCTTTTGCTGGCGCTAGGCTAAACATCAGCAATTCCAGAAAATGATGTACATTTTGTGTCGAGCGAACCAAATTATTCAGCTTTTCTTGAGCATACAAAATGTCTTTGGTCAGACTGGCGGCCGTGGTCGGATTTTGGAGTAATGCACCCAAGGTGGTTTGCATGTGCTCAAGTTGTTGTAAGTTCTCAAAGTGATGTTTGAACGCAGCAAGTTGATGTGCCCATTTATCCGAGACATCCTTGCTCCAGTCTTTAAACAGTGCAACGGTTAAATACAAATGATCAAGTGCAATATAGGCTTGCTGTTGATGTCCTGCTTCTGCAACGCCTGCTGAAATTGCAGCAATATTGGGTAATAAATGCTGCAGCTCTTGAGCGACCAGTAAACGAATATTACAGTCTGCACTGTCTTTCTTTTGCAACTGGAATGCTTTGGCATATTGGGCAGGGCTGACCAGCTGTTGCGTTGAGAGCAAATGTCCCATTTCTGCTTTGCTGCGCACATCTAACCACAAGTGATATTTTTTTACCCATTCGAAACTAAAAGCGAGTAAGGATTGAATTGAACCTTGCTTTAACTCAAATTCAACTTCGTGTACCTCACGTTCTTCAGTTGTTGTTGCGAGACGACCAATATCTAGACTGACTTCAATTTCGGCATCTTCAAAACTAATCACGCGATAGGTGCGCTGAATATCGGATTCAAATTGTAATTTTAATCCATCAAGCTGATCACCCAATGCTTGTTGCAAGATTGCCAACGCCTCAGGGGAGTTTTGATAAATACTCAAATCCAACTCAGGGGCTGGATCTGTTACAGCAAATTCATGGTTATGTTCAAAGCGATGCAGATGGCTTTTACCTGCCGCTTTTAAGGTTTGAACCCATTGCTCACCTTCACGTCTAAGACGCAACGCAGCCCCATGTTGTGACAATAATTTATCAGGCGTATCAAAATACTTGGCTTGAAGGTGGATTTGACTAGATTTCTTTGGGTCTAAGGCTTTAAGCAGTGCTGTTCTTCTTGGTGCTGGAATTTGAAATTTTAATTCAACTTCAATCATAATTTTGCCTTAGACAGTTATAGAGAAAAAGGGTTGTTTGCGATGATGCTGCATAGCAGAACAACCTAAAGCATAAATTCTAGCGGAAAAAGCCTGAGCTGTACGCTGCCAGAAGTGATTTTATCGGCAGTTAACACATTTTTACGTCAAATACAGGGCAATGTGCAGCGCTCACAAAAAATCTTCAGATGTGTGATTAAAATCATAAAGGGATGTTTTGGTTGCTTAGTCCGACCAAAACTCAACCTTGAAAAGTCATTTTTTGCCAATTTAAATGCTTGAACATGAGCAGAAATGTAATTGATCAATTCCACTGAAAAACCAATGATAATTGAGCGAAATACGATTTAAGAATGAATAACTATCAGGAAGATACAAAGATGAATGCCATCGTAGAGCCACAGCACAGTATAGAACAGGTGCAGACGCCCCAATTACCGATTCGAAACTATCAGGAGTTTTATCGTTTTTATTTAACTGAACACCGCAATATCACCAGTCGTCGTTTGCATGTCTTGGGCAGTAGCATTGGAGCATATTGGATTGCCAAAGCAATTCGTCAGCGTAAACCGAAGTATGTGCTATACGGTTTAGTTCCAGGCTATGCATGTGCTTGGGTGGGTCATTTTCTATTTGAAAAGAATAAACCCGCGTCATTCAAGCAGCCTTTATACAGCTTTATTTCTGACTGGCGTATGCTGACTGATATTGCACGAGGTAACCTGAGCTTAAAGTCTCGTTCCTTAGATAAAATTCCAAGCTAATCGCTCATTTCATTAAAGTACATTTGTCTATTAATATTGATTAGGTCAGGTGGATATAAGATTATGTTATTTTTGAACTTTATTTGGTCATGAAGGTTTATTTTTCATGTTAATTTTAAAAAGTAACTAGCCGATCCGAAACTTCTACTGTAGTATGGCTCTCGGATTTTATCGTGTCTTGTTCTGCTTTAGATAAAACAAGTTTCCAATGCCTAGAGTGACCTTTCTCTGGGCTTTTTTTATTGCGGTATAAACATAAATTAAAGCACTTGTTGTGGTGTTGGTTGCTTAAAAATAGGGATGCTTGAATTGAAAGACTCTCTAATTTTTTGCCCACATTGCCCTTGTGGTTAGCGCAAAAAATTAGAGAGTCATGTTTATTTTCTGTTTTTGTTATTCTTATTGAAAATAAACAAAATCTTTCGGTTTATCGTTGTATTTTATTGCTTTTATGACTGTATTAAACCGTGAATTTGGATCTTGCTCTATCCCCAGAAATGGTGATTTTTGTTATGCCGTACATTAAAAATTATCCTTAAGCTCACGTAAGCGTTGAAATTCCGCCACACTGTCTGCTCTTAAAAAAGGATTGGTTTCTAGTTCCAGTGCAATTGTACTCGGCAGTGTAGGCTGACCCAGCATGCGTAATGCTTCCACATGTTCAAAGCGTTGCTGAATTTCAAGATTATCGGGTTCAACATGCAGCGCAAACTTTGCATTTGAAAGGGTATATTCATGGGTGCAATACACTTGTGTTCTGGGTGGTAGGGCAGCCAAGCGATTGAGCGAGTGATACATCTGTTCATAAGTGCCTTCAAATACTCGACCACACCCCATCGCAAACAGCGTATCTCCGCAAAAGACCAGATCCAATTCATCACTAAAATACACAATATGACCCAAGGTGTGTCCCGGTACCGCAATCACATCAATTTTTAAATGATGAAAATTGAAATGATCACCATCGCTAAGTGGATGAGTAATAAAAGGGATTTTACTCAGTTCTTCGCGTGGTCCATAAACAGCAATATTACGATTGGCCAAAAGTTCTTGTACCCCACCAATATGATCTTTATGCCAATGGGTGAGCCAGATTTGTGTGAGATGAAGTTGATGGTCTTTGCAGTAGTCCTCCACCAATTGAGCTTCGGTCGGGTCAACCGCAATGACCTCATGTGTATCTTTATGTTCGAGTAACCAAATATAGTTTTGTAATTGGTTTTTGACATCAATGATATGGACTTGATACGACATGTTCTGCGCTCTTGCTATCTTTTGTTGCAGTGTAGCATTGCTCATGCTGCTTTCTCTATGCGTATAGGGTAATTGACGGCTTTGCTGGAAATGCCAATAAAAAAAGCCGCATCATTTGATACGGCTTTTATGACAAAGACGACAAGCTGGATTTAAGCTCGTAATTTTGCCAAGAAACGGCTGACGCGGGTTAAGGCTTCACGTAATTCATTTTCGGCAGGTAAGAACACCACACGGAAATGATCTGGAGTCGGCCAGTTAAAGCCTGTGCCTTGAACCAACAAAACTTTTTCAGCACGCAGTAAATCTAGCATGAGCTTTTCATCATCCTGAATAGGATAAACTTCTGGATCAAGTTTAGGGAAGCAGTACATTGCACCTTCAGGTTTAACACAAGACACACCAGGAATTTCATTCAGCATTTCCCACGCAATATTGCGTTGTTCGTACAAACGACCACCCGGACGGATTAAATCGTTAATCGATTGATAGCCCCCTAATGCAGTCTGAATCGCGTACTGTGCTTGATGGTTGGCACACAAACGCATAGACGCCAGCATGTCTAAACCTTCGATATAGTCGAGTGCACGTGATTTATCGCCCGTAATTGCCATCCAGCCTGAACGATAGCCTGCAATACGGTAAGCTTTAGACAAACCATTGAACGAGATACATAGTTGATCGCCAGCCAAAGCTGCGACTGAAACATGTTCAATGCCGTCATAAATAATTTTGTCGTAAATTTCGTCTGCGAATAAAATCAGATCATGTTTTTTCGCTAAGGCAACAATTTGTTCGAGTACATGACGTGGATATACTGCCCCAGTTGGGTTATTGGGGTTAATAATTACAATACCACGCGTATTTGACGTGATTTTACTTTCCATGTCGGCAATATCTGGATACCAGAAATTTTCTTCATCGCATTTGTAATGAATCGCTGTACCACCCGATAAGTTGACTGCCGCAGTCCATAGTGGGTAGTCAGGCATTGGCACCAGCATCTCATCGCCATCATCCAATAAGCCTTGCATCGCCATAACGATGAGTTCAGAAACACCATTACCGATATACACATCATTCACATGCATATCAAAGATGCCTTTTTGCTGGTAATACTGGCAAATGGCTTTACGTGCAGGGAAAATCCCTTTGGAGTCTGTATAACCGACCGCATTCGGCAGGTTTAAAGCAACGTCATTAATAATTTCTTGTGGCGCCTCAAAGCCAAAGGGCGCGGGGTTACCAATATTCAGCTTGATAATCTTGTGACCTGCTTCTTCCATCTCGATGGCCGCTCGTAACACTGGTCCGCGAATGTCGTAGCATACATGCTCGAGCTTAGACGATTTTTTTATTTCGCGTGGAGTTTGAATAGTGTTTGGCATTTTGATGTTCTCGGAAAGAGTGGGGGTCACTTTTGCATAACGATATAAATAGCTTTTGAATGTTTCAGTTGTTACAAGGTCGAGATTATGTTCATCTCTGAGTAATGCAACAATTTTTTCATGCGTATATCCCGCCTGTTGATATTGTTTAATCACAGGCAATAGATGTTTAAACATAACGCTCTTTTTTTGCGACATTCTTTAATCCTGAGCAAGAATGCCCATAAGAATAGCACCAATGTTGCTCACAAAAAAGCATTTCTAAAATAAAAATGCTCACTTTTATTTTTAGTTTGCTTACTTTTTGCTTTTGGTGAAAGTATAAGTCTTTTGTAAATTGTTAAGTAAAGACTAGAAATTTTAGAGTGAATCACGTAAATATAAGATTATCCTATTTTTAAACAGCAAGATAGAAAGGGAAGTAATCATGGGAAAACTCAATAAAACAGACCGTGAATGGCAAAGAGAGTTATCTCCAGAAGAATTTCGTATAACTCGACAAAAAGGAACAGAACCAGCTTTTACGGGGAAATACTGGAATACCAAGCAAGAAGGAACGTATGTATGTCGTTGCTGCGGAACACCGTTATTTTCGTCGACGACGAAATATGACAGTGGTTGCGGCTGGCCGAGCTTTTTTAAACCCATTGTTGGAGGGGCAATTGATGAAATGCCAGATAGCTCACATGGTATGGAAAGAACGGAAATCGTTTGTCATCATTGTGACGCACATTTAGGGCATGTTTTTGAGGATGGTCCACAGCCGACAGGATTACGCTATTGCGTGAATTCGGCTTCATTAGAATTACAATCACAAGAAAAAAATGACGAGGAAACCTATCCATGACCAGCATATATCAGCTTGAAGCTGAGTTGTTAGATGGAAGACCTAAATCTTTTGCCGATTATGAGGGGAAGGTTTTATTAATCGTAAACACAGCGAGTAAGTGTGGTTTTACCCCGCAATTTGCTGGTTTGGAAAAATTATATGAGAAATATAAGTCACAGGGTTTAGAGGTGCTTGGCTTTCCATGTAATCAATTTGGTGGGCAGGACCCAGGTTCAAACGACCAAATTGGCGCTTTCTGCCAGAAAAATTATGGGGTGACTTTTCCAATGTTTGCCAAGGTGGATGTGAAAGGCCCCGAAGCACACGCCATTTTTCGCTATTTAACCAATAACAGCAAAGGCATTTTAGGCAGCGGTATTAAATGGAACTTTACCAAGTTTTTAGTGGGTAAAGATGGAACGGTCTTAAACCGTTTTGCACCCACCACAAAACCAGAAGCCTTAGAAGAAGAAATCGAAAAGGCATTACAGCAGTAAAGGTAATGTCGAATAGATTGCAGCATTCCCAAGACGTCTGCAAAGCTCAGCTTGAGTTTTGGAGTGATTCAAATATGCCTTATGTGGAAACACGTAAGGCATGTCATAGCCGAGCCTGCTATCGTGCACACAGTCATCCAACATTTTCTATTGGTGCGGTAGACATTGGTCAAAGTGTTTTCTCCAGTTCTTTTGTGGGGACTCAGCATATTGAGTCGGGAACACTGGTTTTAATTCCTGCCCATGTTGAGCATGCCTGTAACCCTGAATCTAATCAGACTTGGAGTTACCAGATGATGCATCTGGATCAGCTCTGGTTGGCGCAATTGTTAAAAGAAACACAACACGATTTTCGCTGTGATGCTATTCCCCAATACAAGCCTCAACTTTATAAAAATAAGCAGCTTTATTTCATTTTTTGTAATTTAAATGAAAGTTTATTCAATACAGATTTATCTTATTGGCATAAAGAACAGTTGTTGATTCAAACCTTAACCACATTGTTGTTTCCACAGCTGCACTTAGAGTTACTTGACGAAAATAGCTATGCACAACAGGAGTTTCAATCGCTACTCGCATGGGTGAATACAAGTGAGGAAATACTGTCTTTACAGCAGTTGTCGGAACAGTGTGGCTTGAGTCGCTATGCGATTATTCGCTTATTTAAGACGAAGCTAGGCTTAACGCCGCATGCCTACCAACTTAACCAAAAAATTAATCAGGCTCGTAGCTTGTTGCGGCAGGGGGCTGATATTGCTGAACTCAGTTATCAATTGGGTTTTAGCGACCAGAGTCATTTTCAGCGTGTTTTTAAACAGTTATCGGGTACGACGCCAAAGCTTTATCAAAAGCAGCACCGTCGCGCAATTTTATACAAGAATTTAATTTAAGCACGCTCTAGGCTTGTCTCACGATTTATTTGAGATGAGTTATGGAATTATTTTTATTTATCGCATTGACCCATTTTATTGCTCTGCTTGCTCCCGGACCAGACTTCTTCCTCATATTCATCAATTCAATGAAATACGGAACGCTATCGACTCGCTATACCGTGTATGGAATTGCAGTTGGGAATGCACTGATTTTAATACTGATCTTTATTTTGTTGTGGTGGTTGGGGCAAATCGATGTCTTGATTTTACAATTGTTGCGCTGGTTAGGCATCCTCTACTTGTTATATCTTGCGGTGCAATGTTTTCGTGAGCATGCTGAAAATAGCCTGATTTCGGCTCAGCATGAAATGCGAATAAAAGTGTCACGGACTTTGTGTTTTACTCAAGGTTTACAGTCCAGTGTGCTGAATCCTAAAAATGTGATGTTTTATAGCAGCCTGATTTTATTGGTGTATGCTCAATTTAATCCGCAGCAGTTGGCTTTGATTAGTCTGTGGATGGTGAGTGTTGTTTTACTCTGGAATTTAGTTTTACTCAAGCTTCTGGCTTGGAATGGCTGGCGTTCCTTCTTAAAGACACGCTCTCGGCTTTTATATCGAGCCACAGGTTGTTGCTTTGTTGCATTTGCTTTAATCTTAATGCTATTCACGCCTTAACTATTGTCATTACAGCTTAGCGCATTGCAGTTTAAGTGAAGCGAGGAGGGGTGACTGAAATTTAGAACTCCTCGACTAAAATCCTAATGCTCAAATTATGGGTGATTCATAACAAAAAAAATTACAGAGAAGATTTTAACGAGAGTCTGAATGCCATTTTTTCCCTTGCTATTGCTGCTGATTGCGCTCGGCATCCAAGGGATTTGCAATTTATTATTTTTTACAGTGTATCAGCTCAATGTTAGTGCAATACAAGCAGCATGGGTTCAAGTTTATTTTTTCTTTGATTGTGGCTGTGCTGTACTTAATGGTGATTATTTTTGCGCAACCCATTGAGGGTTAACGAAGGTGAAAAATCACCCTCGCTAACGGTCGAAGACTTATAAAATCGCTTTTAAACGTGCAATCACTTGCTCACATTGAGCAATGTCCGCAACCAATGCCAGGCGCACATGGTTTTCACCCGGATTGCCTGTTGCGGTATCACGTGATAAATACCGTCCTGGAAGCACTTTGACATGTGCTTTTTCCATCAGCATTTTGGCAAAAGTTTCATCATTGTCGACTTTGAGCCAATAATAAAAGCCTGCATCTGGTTTTTTTAGCGGCAATAAGTGACCCAATTCCGACTGGAATAAGTCAAATTTCGCGCGGTACTGTTTGCGGTTTTCTTCGACATGGGCTTCATCGTCCCATGCTGCGATAGAGGCTAGTTGATGCTGCACAGGCATTGCTGCGCCGTGATAGGTGCGATACTGCAAATATGGCTTTAACAAAGCGGCATCACCCGCGACAAAACCTGAGCGCATGCCTGGTAAATTCGAGCGTTTGGATAAAGAGTGGAACACCACACAGTTTTTATAATCATGACGCCCAATCTCGGCACAGACTTCTAATAGACCTGTTGGAGCTTCATCAAACCAGAGCTCTGAGTAACATTCATCTGATGCAATGACAAAGCCATATTGATCAGAAAGCGCAATTAGTTTTTTAAATTGTTCTTTCGACAGGACTGCGCCTGTTGGGTTGCCCGGTGTACAAACAAAGAGTAATGCCGTTTTTTCCCAGACTTCAGCGGGTACAGCATCAAAGTCACCGAGGTAATTATTTTCTTCAGTACAGTTAATGAAATAAGGTTCTGCACCCGCCAATAAGGTTGCACCTTCATAAATTTGATAGAACGGGTTTGGCATCACCACATAAGGTTTTTCTTCACGATTAATCAAGGCTTGCACAAATGAGAAAATCGCTTCACGCGTACCTGAAACAGGCAGAATTTCTTGTTCAGGATTAATTTGATTGAGATGAAAACGACGTGTGAGCCAGTGAGCAATACTGAGGCGTAATTCTGGCAGACCTTTGCTGTTTGGATAAGTTGATAAGTGATGAAAATTATCAATGATGGCTTGTTTCACAAACTCAGGTGCAGGGTGTTTTGGTTCACCAATTGAAAGGGGAATCAAAGGTAAATCTGCTGGTTGTACATCCTGAAAAAGTTTATTTAACTTTTCAAATGGATAAGGATGTAATAAAGACAAACTAGAGTTCATGAAACAAATACCCGAACGTTAAAAATTAATGATGACTACACACTTGATTCGATGCTTCATCCAAAGCCAGTTTTAATTGGTTGGAGAAAAGCGCTGCTTCGGTTTCTGTCATAGGTGACCCATCTTTTTTGGTCACAAAGAAAATATCTTCTGCACGCTCACCCAAGGTCGCAATTTTAGCAGAATGAATGTCTAAGCCCTGCATCATAAACAGCCCACCAATTTTGGCAAGTAATCCGGGGTGGTCAAGTGTAGAAATTTCCACCATATTCTGCTGTAAAGCTTCGTTTAGGGTGACATCAACGGTATTTTCAATATCAAAATGGCGCAGTTGGCGCGGAATACGGCGCTGCATTAAGCCTGGGTATTTATCCGATTGACGCAAGGCAGACGTTAATGCGTGAATTACTGTGGCTTCACGCTCAGGGTCTGTGAGCAATGTTCCAAAGCGATCTAAGACCACATAGGTGTCTAAGCTAAAGGCCGTACTGGCAGTGATAATGCGCGCATCCTGAACATCCAGATTCATGCGGTCTAAAATCGCCACCGTAGTTGCAAATAAGTTTGGCTGGTCACGTGTATAGATAAAGATTTGAACGGCATCTTGTGCGGACTTACGGTGCGCACGCATTAACACCAATGGATCAGGATTATCGCCATGTTCTAAAATGGCACGGGTATGCCAAGCAATTTCATCGGCAGATTCTTTAATAAAGTATTCATCACCAAGCTCTTGCCAGACTTTTTCCACTTCAGCCAAAGCAAAGTCATTCACCAGCATTTCACTGGCGGCAAATTTGGTGTCTTCGATCAGCATTTGATAATCGACTGGACGTCCCAAACCTGTACGAATAATGTCGCGGGCGTGGGTGTAGAGCTGGCGCATTAAAGAGGCGCGCCAAGAGTTCCAGAGTTTTGGATTGGTGGCATTAATATCGGCAACAGTGAGGGTATAGAGATAATCTAAATGCTCCATATCTCCGAGTTTTTCCGCAAAATCTTTGACCACATCAGGATCAGAAATATCTTTTTTCTGTGCGGTGAGCGACATGAGTAAGTGATTGTGGATGAGCCATGCCACCAGTTTACATTCACGTTCGGTAAAGCCATGTACTCGACAGAATTCAATCGCATCTTCCGCACCCAGTTCACTATGGTCACCGCCACGGCCTTTGGCAATGTCATGAAATAATGCAGCTAAAAATACAATGTCACGTCGAGCTAGACGCTGAAAGACTGAACTGACGACAGGGAAATCTTTAGCAAACTCAGGCTCTTTAAAGCGGTTTAAGTTGCGTAACAATAACAGCGTGTGTGCATCGACGGTATAAATATGGAACAAGTCATATTGCATTAGGCCCATAATTTGCCCGAATGCGGGAATGTAGTTACCTAAAACACCATAACGCTTCATGGCAACCATGGTGTCATATAAGCGATAGGGTGAGCGAATAATCGCCATAAATAGCGCTTGATGCTCAGGATTGTCGCGATAGGCTTGGTCAATACGTTTAGCCGCTAAAATCAGTAAGCGTAAAGTTCGTGCACGAATACCTTCAATGTCTGGTCGATTAGCGAGTAAATAAAATAATTCTAAAATCGCACTTGGGTTTTCTGAAAAAATCTTATGGTGTTGAACGGCTAATTTGCCATCGACCAATTTAAAGTTGTCGTTAATTTCGACAATTTGGCGCTCATACTGCGGCAGTCGAGGCGTGATCACTGACTCATTAAAATAGGCCAGTAACATTTCATTTAGGGTAGACACCTGTTGTGCAGTGCGGTAGTACCGCTTCATGAATTGTTCAATTGGATAATTGGGGGATTTATCTTCTTCTCGAACGTAGCCAAACATGGCCGCAATGTCACGTTGATAGTCAAACAGTAGGCGGTTTTCATCCCGCTTGGTGAGGCGATGTAAATGATGGCGAATTTCCCACAGGAAGCTTTCGGCTTCTTCAAGTACGCCCAACTCAAATTCAGAAATAAAGCCTAAATGCACCAAGTCATAAATACGATTTACACGGAAATGACGCTTGGCTATCCAGCCAATTTGGTTGATGTCACGGATGCCACCTGGGGCATTTTTAATATCGGGTTCTAAATTACTTTCAGTATTGTTATGTTGCGCGTAGCGTCGATGTTGTTCTTCCATTTTGGCATCATAGAAGGTTTTATCGGTCCAGGTTTGCGACACAATACGGCGTGGCCAACGAGCCAAATGTTCATTGCCGATAATCAGGCGAGCTTCAATCAGGGTGGTCGCAACGGTCAAATCATTGGTGGCTTCTTCGACACATTGGCGAATGCTGCGGACACTAATCCCTGGCTTAAAATTACCAACATCCCATAACGATGAAATAAAGGTCGAAATCAATTTTTCTTGATCTTCGGTAATTTCATCTTCCGACAAGATCATAATATCGACATCGGAATAAGGCAGCATCTCACGGCGACCATACCCCCCGACAGCAAACAGACCGAGACTGGTTTGGTCGAGTTCAGCATGTTGCCAAAGAAACTGCAGTGCTTCGTCAATAAGATTTGAACGTGCTGAAATCACTTCACGAATCGGCTGTCCATGTTCAAAACCTTCCTGTAGTTGCTTTTCTACATCGGTACGCCATTGGTTAATCGCTTGGATATCATGGTTACTTTTGACGTAATTCAACAAAGGAGAAGTATTGATCATGAACAGTGGTCCGTAATAGGTATAAGTTAGTTCTGGTTCACAGTGACTTGATCTGCGGCTTGTTGTGCCAGTTCACGTGCTTGATCAGTTGTTTCAGCACGTGCTGTTGCAACACCCATGCGGCGGCGTTTAAACCCTTCAGGTTTTCCAAACAGACGTAAATCAATGTTCGGGTTTGCCAAAGCAAGATTTAAGCCAGAGAAGGAAAGATTGGTGTCATCAACGCCTGCATAAATGACAGCACTCGCAGCAACACTGTGACGTGCCGTATTTACCGGCAAGCCTAAAATTGCACGGGCATGCAGTTCGAATTCGCTTTGATATTGAGAGGCTAAAGTCACTAGGCCAGTATCATGTGGACGTGGTGAAACTTCACTAAACCACACTTTATCGCCTTTGACAAACAATTCCACACCAAAAATACCGCATCCGCCCAAGGCTGTGGTGACTTTGTGCGAAATGCGTTTTGCTTCTTCTAAAGCCACGGCAGTCATGGCTTGGGGCTGCCAGCTTTCTACATAGTCGCCAGAGTCTTGACGGTGGCCAATTGGGTCGCAGTATTGCGTTTCAATTTCACCCGTTTCTGCATTTTTCGCACGGACAGTTAAAAGCGTAATTTCAAAATCAAAATCAATTTGTGATTCAACAATCACTTTACCCTGATTCACACGACCGCCAGTTTGCGCATATTCCCATGCAGCATCCACTTCAGCGAAACTTTTGACACGAGATTGTCCCTTACCTGAAGAAGACATAACTGGTTTAACAAAGTTTGGATAACCGATGTCATCACACGCTGCGCGGAACGATTCCAATGAATCAGCAAAGCGATAAGCCGAAGTCGGCAAGCCGAGTTCTTCCGCGGCTAGGCGACGAATGCCTTCACGGTTCATGGTGAGGTTTACGGCTTTTGCAGAAGGAATAACGGTGGCGGTGTTTTGCGCTTCAATTTCGACCAGAACTTCAGTTGCAATGGCTTCAATTTCAGGAACAATCAGATGCGGTTGTACTTGTGCGATTAATTGTTTTAATTCTTCAGGATCTGCCATGTTTAAAGTATGTTGATAATGAGCAACTTGCATGGCAGGAGCATGGTCATATCGGTCAGCTGCGTGTACTTCAACACCCAAACGTTGCAGTGAAATCACCACTTCTTTTCCTAGTTCACCTGACCCTAAAAGTAGAACTTTAAATGCAGAAGATTGAAGGGGAGTACCAATAGTCACGCTCATGTGATTCATCCTTGCGTAAATGGGCTTTAAGCATAGCAGAACTCAGAGTTGTGTTCAGGTCGGATTCACACAAAATCCTACGATTGTCGAACAATTTTTGTTAAGTCTAAACTTTGGCAAGGGCTGTGATTGAAAGGAAAAAACCTTTACTTTCATAAAGTAAGTTTATTTCATATGGAAAGTTGATCACTGTGGTGCAAGACCGCCAGTGATCAATTTGGTTATGAATTGTCCGTTCAAAATTAATTAAAAATGAAAGGGGACGTAGGTATAAATCAAGCCATAGACCAATGCCGCAGTTAAGGTCGCAGCTACAATTCTTTTAAATTTAAAATACAAGCCAGTCAGTACCAAGAAGCCAATTAGCATTGCTAAACTCTTATTCGGTGTTTCCAGTAATGGCGGTAGGGTGGCGACTACCAGCATGGAACTGATGGCTGAAATCCCGATTGATCCCAAAGCAATTTTTAACCAGAGTGCACCGCGTTTTTGTGAACCTTGCTGGAATTTTTGAATGACAAAAAAAGGCCCAAAACGTGAGGCAAAGTTGGCAATTCCGACCACAATACCAACCAGAATAATTTCAAGATTCATGAATGTCTCCTGCATGTTCAGCATCTGGTTGCTTTAACACATAATGTTTGAACAAACCTGCAAAAATTCCAGACGAAATCCCAATAAAAATTGCCGCAGATAAATCAATGAAATAACAGGCGACCGCGGATACTAAAATGGTCACACTCACCACAAAAGTATGCTTTTTCTCGAAGGCGGCGAGCAAGAAACTGAGGAATAACGCAGGTAATAAGAAATCCAGTGCTGCTTGTAAAAATTGCGGTAGATTGCTGACTTGATCGGCAAATAGGCCACCTAAGAATGACCCTGCTGCCCACGACAACCAGCTAAACAAGCTCAGTCCCAGCATCCAAGATTCGGACCATTCCTGACGTCTCTGCGACAGTTTAATCATGCCTGAAGCAAAGACTTCATCCGTCAGTCCCCAAGCCCAGATGGCTGTTTTTTTTAGGTTTAAGCGGTCTTGAATTAAATTTTGCAGGGCGGGACCATAGAGTAAATGTCGAATATCCAAAGCAATTACGGTTAAAGCCGTCATCCAAATGGAAGTTCCACTACCCAGCAGGGCAACCACTAAAAACTGGCTGGCACCGGCATACATGGTACACGACAGAAATAACGCTTCCCAAGCACTAAAACCGAACTGGGTTGCAGACACCCCAAAAGCAAAAGAAACAGGAAGATAAGTAAAAATAATCGCTTGGCTATCTTTGGCGCCCTGCCAAAAACCTGCCTGATGCGTGGGTGTTAATTTGTGTTGTGACACGACACACCTTGTTAGAGTTAAACGATAGGTCAAATAAGATTGTGTATTGTATCTGAATTTACTAGCATAGTACCTAATAGATTGTTGTGGTGATGCCCAAATGCGAATACTTAGCGCGCCTGTTCTTGTAGTTTCAGTATTGTGTAGCAGTTTGCTATTACAAGCCTGTGGTCAGTCCTCAGATCATGCTGAAAAGAAAGCCGAAATTAAAGCTGCGCCAAAGTTAAGCAATGATGCAACCAGTTATGCTCATGAAGCATGGCGTTTTATGAATGAAGCAGACCCTTATGTTTACCGTAAGCAGCGCAATTTGATTGAAGATAATGTCCGGAAACCTGCACGTAAACTGAGTACAGACTGGCGCATTAACGTCAAAATGACGGACTCTGTAACGGAAGGCAAATATGCCTTATGCCGCAAAGCACTGACTAGCCTAGATGTTTGGGCGCGTGAAACGATGGATAATTCGGCAACAGTTTCGCAGAAAAAAGCCGATTACGAGCGTGATAAAGCCCAGTGTAGAGATGCTATAGAACATCCAGAACTCGGCAATACCGATCCAAAGAAAAAAGCCTTTAGCTCGGGCTCTTAACGGAGTAAACGTAAACTGTTGTATGGTCTGCCTAAGGCTTACCATACAACTTCTATGCGCGACATGATTAATAGGAAATAAGAATTACAAGATAAAATCAAAGCATTATCCCATCGCGATAAAAAGAGTATAATTTATGTGAAATATCTCATTTTATTGCTACAAGGTTATCGTACAGTGCGTCAATTATCACTTCTTGGTTTTAGTGTTTTATTTCTCTTGAGTCTTACAGTGAATGCTGGAATGATGCAGCCAAAATCACATCTTGCTTTACATTATGCTGTTGCACATGAAGTTGCCCCATGTAGCAATGGTTTTGATGACGTAAATGTGTGCAAGCTAAATTCTTAAGTTGATATGTTTTAGTGCACCTGAATTTCTATGCACCAATTAAGTGAAGAGTAATGCACCAAAAAGGACAAACCCAAATTATTGGATGCTAGCTTTGTGCTGTATATGCCAGTTGATGCAGCAGTGCTTGATCAATAATTTCAATTTTTCTAAAGGCAAGTTTTAAGATGCCTTGCTTTTCTAAAGCTTGTAATTCCTGATTTACGGTCTGTCTTGAACAGGTCAACATTTGCGCCAACTGTTCCTGACTCAGTTGAATGACGTTATTTTCAATCAGCACATGATTCCCATAGCCTTGCAGAATCAGCATTAAACGTAATGCTAACCTTTGACGAATGGTTTGAGTCTGAATGGAAATTAATTCTAAGAATGCCATGCGCAGTTTTTGGCTGGTGAGTTGCGCAATATGAAACCAAAACTGTGGTTGTTGTTGTAATAAGCGATATATGGCCGCACTGGGAATATGTAAGATGCGAACTTTCTGAACCGCAATTGCATCATGTGAGCGTGGCTGTTGGTCAATTAACGAGATTTCCCCAAACCACATAATTGGCTCGACAATCGCAGCGATTGATTCCGTACCCTCTATATCAACATAGCCCAAGCGTACAGCACCATCTAAAACAGCATATATGCCATTAAATGCTTCACCAGAATGAAAAATGGCTTGCTCTTTGTCATAGTGCCGAATTTGGGCCTGCTGCAAAATAAAATCTTGAAAGATGGGGGGCAGGGCTGAATACCAGCGGTTATTGGCAAGATGCTGAATATCATTGGGGTGGAGCATCTGTTGCATCCTTCTAGGCACAAATGTCGTGTAGCTGACAACTGGAAAAATGAGTTTTTTATATAGTGAAGGCATGAATTTAGCAAGGATGACCCGAATGAGCAAATTAGAACAGTTGCTAAGCCAATATGCAGCTTATCATCTTGATCATAAAAATATTTTTACCCATTTTATTGGTATTCCGCTGATTGTATTTTCCATCCTGTGTTTGACTGCACGTGCAGGATTGAATATTTCAGGATTTCAACTGACCTTAGCCTTGCTGCTGATTGTGCTGAGCTGTGTCTATTATTTGAAATTAGATATTTGGTTTGGTGGCATCATGCTCCTAATCTTTTCTGCCGTGTATCCTTTGGCCTTGAAGATTGCAGCATTGAATTTAAGTGCATGGTTGATATGGAGTATCGGTCTGTTTGTGGTGGGGTGGGTGTTCCAGTTTGTCGGGCATTTTTATGAAAAGAAAAAACCGGCATTTGTGGATGATTTGGTGGGATTAATGATCGGCCCATTATTTGTCTTGGCAGAAGCCGTGTTCTTGCTTGGTTTTCGACAAGGACTACAACAGCGCATACTCGAGCAGGCAAGAAAGCAAAGATCAGCCATGGACGCCAAGCCACGACATCTTTCCTCAAACTAAAATAAATACCCGTCCAATGTGTTGTGTATAAACATATTGGACAGGGTGGTTGGTGCATGTTTATGTTAAAGAAAGTACGTGCTGAGTTTTTCCAGACAGAGTAACAGTCCACCACTCAAGATCAGCCAGCCGAATTTAACACGCAGGCGATGAAATGAGGACATAGGCATTTCAAATACTGACAGCATGTGATTCAAGCGCCTGTTCATAACGCTGATTCACTGCTTGCCAGTTCACCACATTAAAAAATGCAGCAATATATTCAGGGCGGCGGTTTTGATAATGTAAATAATACGCATGTTCCCAAACATCTAAAGCCAGAATCGGGATGTGTCCATGCATCAGCGGGGAATCTTGATTGGCAGTACTTTCAACCAATAATTTCTTATCAGGGGTGACAGTTAGCCATGCCCAACCACTGCCAAATCGAGTCAGAGCTGCTTTGGTGAAAGCTTCCTGAAAGGCATTAAAGCCGCCTAATTCCGCTTTAATCGCTTGAGCGATAGCCCCTACAGGTTCTCCGCCGCCGTGAGCACTCATCACTGTCCAGAACAGACTATGGTTGGCATGCCCACCGGCATTGTTGATGACATTATTTTTCAGGTCTGCGGGGATGTCATTAACTTGAGATACCAATTGTTCAACACTGAGTTTTTCCCACACACTGCCTTGAATCGCGGCATTAATATTATTGATATAGGTTTGATGATGTTTGCTATGGTGAATTTCCATGGTTTTGGCATCGATATGTGGTTCGAGTGCATCATAGGCATAAGGCAATGCAGGAAGAACGTACGCCATAACAGTATTCCTTAATCAGTATTTATCTATATGACATAAAGTCTAGAGGAAGTTTAGATCTCTGTAAATATAATGATAATTATTATCATTATATTTAATTTAAAATAACTGCACGCTTTTAAGAAGTTTTTTTTTGAATGATTTGAAAATTCTGAGTGGAGGTAAGAAGGGAAGTTGAGTAGATTTTTTGGGGACTGATCTGATTTTTAAAGGACTTAACTGAGCCATTTTTTGAGTAAGCTGGGACATTTTCGAGGTATAAAAAAGCCAGTGATTTCACTGGCTTTTTGAAACATCTAAATGAAATTAGACATTGAAACGGAAGTGTAAAACGTCACCGTCTTGTACCACGTATGTTTTACCTTCTAGACGCCATTTACCCGCTTCTTTGGCACCCGCTTCGCCGTTGTATTGAATGAAATCATCATAAGCAATACATTCAGCACGAATAAAGCCTTTTTCAAAGTCAGTGTGAATCACACCCGCGGCTTGTGGTGCAGTTGCACCTACTTTAACTGTCCAAGCACGAACTTCTTGCACACCCGCAGTGAAGTAAGTTTGTAAACCAAGCAACGCGTAACCGGCACGAATTACCACGTTAAGACCTGGTTCTTCCATACCCAAAGCTTCTAGGAATTCTGCACGGTCTTCATCTTCAAGTAATGAAATTTCTGCTTCGATTTGGTTGCAAAGCGGCACCACAATCGCATTTTCTTCAGCAGCGAGTTTTTGCACTGCTTCTAAATGCGGGTTGTTTTCGAAACCATCTTCAGCCACGTTGGCAATGTACATGGTTGGTTTTAAAGTCATTAAACCAAAACCACGTACCAATTTACGTTCATCATCATCTAGCGTAGCAGCACGTGCTGGTTTGCCTTCATCTAATAATGGCAGAATTTTGTCTAAAACAGCTTTCGTTGCAATGGCTTCTTTGTCGCCACTTTTCGCTGATTTTGCTAAACGTGTAACGGCTTTAGTTACAGTTTCCAAGTCAGCCAGTGCAAGTTCCGTATTGATGGTAGCAATATCATCTAATGGGTCAATTTTACCATTCACGTGAATGACGTTCTCGTCTTCAAAACAACGCACCACGTGTGCAATCGCATCCGTTTCACGAATGTTGGCAAGGAACTGGTTGCCTAGGCCTTCACCTTTAGATGCACCAGCAACCAAACCTGCGATGTCTACAAATTCCATCGTAGTTGGAATCACACGTTGTGGTTTTACGATTGCAGTTAATTTGTCTAAACGTGGATCTGGTACAGGAACAATGCCTGTGTTTGGTTCAATGGTACAGAACGGGAAGTTTTCTGCCGCAATTGCTGCTTTAGTTAACGCATTGAAAAGGGTAGATTTACCAACGTTCGGCAAGCCGACAATACCGCAATTAAAACCCATGAAATGACTCACAACGTATTATTTAAAAATTGGCGCTGATTTTACATGAAAGCCATGACAAAGTCAGGTCATGGCTCGCATCTTTCTTTGGGGCAGCTTCAAGTGCATGATTGTTAGACTTTTCGTTTGTCCAGTTGTTGCGCTAGTGCGTCGCCAGTGGCTTGTACCAACATAACTAAAACCACCAATACCACAATCACCGCCAACATGATTTGCATATCGAAACGTTGATAACCATAACGATAAGCAATATCGCCTAATCCACCGGCGCCAATCGCGCCTGCAATCGCAGAGGAATTAATCATGGTCACGATAGTGACGGTAAAACCTGCCACAATGCCCGGTAAGGCTTCAGGCAGTAATACATGCCAGATAATTTGTTTACGGTTACAGCCAATGGCTTGAGCGGCTTCAATTAAACCTTGATCAACCTCTCGCAGACTGACTTCTGCAATACGGGCAAAGAAAGGGGTTGCAGCCAAGCTCAGCGGGACGACCGCTGCCCACACGCCATAACTGGTGCCGACAATCAAACGTGTTAGAGGAATTAGTGCGACCATTAAAATGAGGAAAGGTACTGAGCGCGTGATATTGACCACCCAACCTAAGGCTTGATTAATGGGCTTAGAGGGATAAATACCATGTTCACTGGTATTGACCAAAACCACCGCCATCGGTAAGCCAATTAAAAATGCCAAAAGCGCGGATACACCAACCATAAGCAGGGTATCCATGGTACCCGTGAGTAATAATTCAATGAGTTGCTCGTGCATAGCCCAGTACCTCTATGTTTGCAAAATGTACTTGTAATTGTTGTTTGAGTTGTCGCAGATCCAGATTGGCTTGAGGCACTGCAACAACGAATTTGCCAATTAAATGTGCTTGAATGGAATCAATATGGCTTTGATAGAGATATACAGCGCGACCCACCTCAGAGAATATCGCGTTCAGATTAGGGGCTTGCTGAAGGGGTGAAGCATAGCTTAAGCGCAGGAACACATGGTCGGATTCTGCTGTCGGCTCGGTAAGAAGCTGAAAGGGTAATTCCAGTTGTTCTAAATTCAGCAGCTCTTGGGTAATGTGCTGTTGAGGGGCCGAAAAAACCGACCAGACTTGCCCTGATTCCACAATTTCACCATGTTCAATCACCACCACCTGATCACAGATTTCGCGAATCACTTGCATTTCATGGGTAATCAAGACAATGGTAATGCCCAGAGTTTGATTAATTTGTTTGAGCAGCGATAACACCACGGAGGTACTTTCTGGATCGAGTGCCGAAGTAGCTTCATCACATAACAAAATTTCAGGATGATGCACCAATGCACGGGCAATGCCAACCCGCTGTTTTTGCCCGCCAGAGAGTTGAGCAGGGTAGTGCTGTGCCTTATCGCTTAAACCAACGAGTTGTAGGACTTCGCTGACACGTTGTTTAATTTCAGCAGCACTGTAATTGGCAATTTTGAGCGGTAGTGCGACATTGTCCCACACGGTTTTGGCAGACATTAAGTTGAAATGCTGAAAGATCATACCGATACGCTGACGCAGTTGAATCAGTTCCGCATGATTGAGTTCTGCCAAGTTGTGCTGATGAATGTGAATGCTGCCGTCATTGACTGCTTCCAAGCCATTTAGGGTACGTAACAGGGATGATTTCCCTGCACCACTTTTACCAATAATGCCGAAAATCTTGCCTTTGGGAATATCTAAATTAATATTCTTGAGGGCATGAACCTGCTGATCTTGAACTGCATAATATTTATTGAGATTACGTATTTTGATATGTGGAATGGAAAAATCCACATGAGAACCAAAACTCACCATTGTCTTTCTCCTTATTTCCAACCTTGAAACCACATATTGCTGCCAAAATCTCGATCTAAAATTGCATGAACCTGTTTTGAGTTTTGAAAGGCTTTGACGAAGGTCGCCAGTTTCTGATTGTGATCGTTATAGTCGTTACGGGTCACAAATAAGATCGCGTATTTTTTATCTACAGGGTCTAGGAAAAGCGCACTATGTGGGTCAGTGACTTTCGCCATTTTTAAGTAATGCGGAAAACCAAAGATGAGATCGGCATCATTGTAAGCATGTGCAGTTTGTGGACCTTCAACTTCAATAAATTGCAGTTGTTTCGGATTTTTTACGATTTCCTGTAGCGTTGAAAGCTCATTATTCACATCTTTTAGCTGAATCAAGCCTGCACGGTGTAACAGAATCAGAGCACGTGCAGAATTCACAGGGTCATTTGGAATCACCACACGCGCTTTGTTTGGAAGTTCTTGCAAGGATTTATATTTTTTCGAATAGAGTCCAACATGACTACCTGTACCTGTTGCAAAAGTATGCAGGTCGTATTGAGTTTCACGTATGGCATTGCGTAAAAATACACTTTGCTGGAAAAAGTTCGCATCGATATCGCCGTTTTGTACCGCGACATTGGGTGCATGCCAATCCGAGAATTCGACCAGCTTGACCTGAATGCCTTGCTTTTGAACTTCATCGGCAACACTTTGTAAGAGTTCGGTATAAGGCGGACTAATGCCAATGGTTAAAACATCTTGTTGTGCCTGACTTTTGCTATAGCGGAAAACCGCGATAGCTGCAATAAGGATCACGACGGCCACTGCAATCAGCCATGTCTTGCGATTTTTGCTTGTAAAAACTGAATTTGTCATCGCTCAATCTCACTTCCAGCCTGGGAACCAGAGTTTGGAGCCAATTTCCTCGTTCAAAGTCTGTTTAACCTTGGCAGAAGTCTGATAAATTTTGATAAATTTTTCTAATTGTGCTGCTTTCTCTGGGTGTTGCTGTGGGTAGTCATCGCGCACCACAAATAAAATCGAATAACGAGTATTGGTATTGTCATCTAAAATCAGCGCATCATTCGGGTCGATGGTTTTGGCCAAACGTAAATAGTGCGGATAACTGAATACAAGGTCAGCATCGTCTACAGCACGCGCAGTTTGTGGACCTTCAACTTCAATAAATTGCAGCTGTTTAGGATTGGTCGCAATGTCTTGTAAGTTGGATAAGTGGTTGTCCGGATCTTTTAAGCCAATCAATTTGGCTTGCTGTAATAAAAGCAGCGCACGCCCTTGATTGACTGGATCATTGGGAATGACCACACGGGCTTGATCTGGTAATTCATTCAGTGAATGATATTTCTTAGAATATAAACCGACATGGGTGGTAACGCCTTTATCTAATGCTTTCAACTTGAATTGGGTTTCTTTAATGGCATTGTCCAAGAAGGGTTGATGCTGAAAATAGTTGGCATCAATATCGCCATGATTGAGGGTTATGTTGGGGGTATTCCAGTCAGAAAATTCCACCAGTTTGACATTGATGCCTTGTTGTTTCGCTTCTTCCACCGCGACTTTTAAAGGATTGGCGAAGGGTGGGCTAATACCAATCACCAATTCGGTATTGCTGGACTTTTTATGGTAACTCCACGCCACTAGCCCAATCACCAGTGCAGCAACAAGTACCCCTAAAAAGGTAAATTTATTTTTTGCAGTTAAAGCCATGTTATCTCTCGTATTTATAAAATTGAGCCGCGCTTATGCGGTCTGTTTTTCTGAATGTGTCTTAAGGTCTTGAGTTGTATTTGAACTTAAACATCGGAACTGT
This sequence comes from Acinetobacter sp. GXMZU3951, assembly GCF_054457875.1. NCBI lineage: Bacteria > Pseudomonadati > Pseudomonadota > Gammaproteobacteria > Moraxellales > Moraxellaceae > Acinetobacter > Acinetobacter sp. GXMZU3951. The sequence continues at coordinate 484,819 of NZ_JBTLFO010000002.1, forward strand.
TGCACAGGGTGGTTGGCTGCCAGATGATCCCCTTGTTGGAACAATTTCCGTCTTAAGCTGCCTGTGCTATAGCTTGTTTTATAGCGTCCGCGTTGCTGTAATTCAGGAATGACATAGCGGATAAAGTCTTGATGTGATTCAGGGGCAACCGTGCGGGTCAGATTAAAACCATCAATACCCGTTTCATCCAGCCACTGAATCAATTGTTCTGCCACAGCAGCGCCGCTTCCAATAATGAGGGGATAACGGCCACCTAGGACATGCTGCGCTTTGAGGTCATTCCGGGTAATGCTTTGTTCTTTAAATTTTTGATTGACCGAGGCAATGCTATTGGTTTTTTGATAGGGAATGGCTTCATCATCAGCAAATTTGGATAAATCGATTCCGACAGAACTAGAGTAATGTGCTAAACCCGCTTCAGGACTGGCATAACGGATATATTCAGCCAATTTTTCCTGCGCTAGCGCATCAGTTTCTGCTGTAACCACAGTAATGCCGACCAAGATTTTAACGGCATCGGCTGGACGGCCCTGAGCCACGGTGAGCGCCCGAATTTTTTCTACTTGCTGTTTGATTTTTTCAGGACGATCACCACCGATAAACAGCGCTTCGGCATGTTGCGTGGCAAAGTTTAAACCACGTGGAGAAGCACCCGCTTGAAATAAAACCGGTGTGCGCTGTGGCGAGGGTGAAACTTGGAACACCCCCTGACTTTGATAAAACTGTCCTTGATGTTGAATGGCGTGTACTTTACTTGGTTCGGTAAAAATACGCTGTGCTTTATCTTTCAGTACCGCGTCATTTTCCCAAGAGCCTTCCCAGAATTTATAGCAAAGTTCAAGAAACTCTTCGGCTTGAGCATAACGCTGGTCGTGTTCTTTTAAACCTTGATGACCAATTAAACGTTCCGCGCTATCTAAATAACCCGTCACAATATTCCAGCCGATACGACCTTGTGTTAGATGGTCTAAGCTGGCAAAACGTCGGGCAAACTGATATGGGTTTTCATAGCTTAAATTGACTGTGACGCCAAATCCCAAATGTTGCGTGGCCGCCGCCATCGCAGAGACCAAAGTGCTCGGGTCATGGCTGGGGAGTTGAATGGATTCTTTTAGGGTTAACTCAATGCCGTTTTGATAGACATCATACACACCGGTGATGTCGGCAATAAACAAACCATCAAATAAGCCTTGCTCCAGTGTTTGTGCCAATTCAGTCCAATAACTGAGTTCATTAAAACGATGCGATTGATCACGTGGATGTGTCCATAAGCCATGATTAATATGTCCAACCGAGTTCATATCAAAGGCATTTAAAATAATCTTTTTTGGCGTGTGTTGTGTCATTACAAGGTCCCCCGACGTGGAGGGCGAATGCCGTTGAGGGTGTAATTGGCAATGAAGTAATACTTCCAGCGTGCCGCATCATGCAGGGTATGCACCCGAGCGTTACGCCAGAATCGGTCTAAACCATCTGCACACTGGCTTCCTCGACTGCCTGCAAGCTCAATCAGTTTTGAAGAAGCTTTCAGTGCTGTTTCAGTGCTATGCGCCCGAACTTTAGCAACATCTAAAGACGCTTGAGTAATGTTGTCTTCGGTGGGTTGTGGTTTGGCGGCATCAATAGAACGTGCAGCTTGTTTTAATAGCACTTCGCTGGCACGTACATCCGCCACGATGCGCCCCAGTTCCAATAGCGTTAATGGGTCTTGGTTTGCCGTAGAAACGCCTGAATCAATCCAAGGACGGGCCTGACGGACTCGCAGCAATGTTTCTTCAAAAGCTGCACGGGCGATGCCTGTTTCGATGGCAGCATGCATAATCTGGGCAAAGGGCCCGACCAGCGTGGGCTGTGAAAAGGCTTGATCAAAAGGAATCACATCTTCCGTAGCGACAAAGACCTGATTGAATTTGACTGTTCCGCTACCGGTGGTGCGCTGTCCAAATCCCGACCAGTCATCAATCAGTTCTAAACCGATACTGTCACGTGGAATAAATGCCAGAAACTCTCGATTCTGTTCATCCTTTACCAAGGTTGGAATGCGGTGCGCAAACAAACTGCCTGTGCAATAGAATTTTTCACCATTCACGATAAAACCATCAGTAGTGGGTGAAATCGCGGTCTGCTTTTGTGTGGCATTCTTGGTTTTAAATTCGGCAAGGGCATTACCAAAGCGCGCACCTTGCAATACTTCACGATAAAGCTTTTGCTTTTGTTGCTCAGTTCCCGTGTTGCGCAGAACTTCTAAGGCATAGAAATGGTTTTGCGGAATCTGACCGATGGAACCATCTATACCACTCATGAGTGCAATAATTCGCGCTACGGTATAACTAGAAACTTCAGCTCCGCCATATTGTTTAGGCACTGTAATGGCCCACAATCCCGACTGGCTATAGGCGTCTATTTCCTCAAATGGTAAAATCCGTTCAGCATCACGCACAATCGCTTTTTGTTTAAACTGCTCCGCTAAGGCCTGTGCAATTTCTAAGGCTTCAGCATCCGATTGAATAATATGTGCGGGAGCAAGTTGAGCCGCTTGAGCAGGGGAAATACTTTGATAGGACGTCATGTTATTCTCCTTAAATCCATGCATGGCGAGCTGGAAGTTTATGATTCAGGTAATAATCCCCCAGTGCATGGAGCTTCCAGCGCACAGGATCATGCAGGGTGTGTACACGGGCATTGCGCCAGTGCTGATCTAGGTTGAATTGGCTTAAGCTGGAACGACTGCCACCCAGTTCGAGCATTTTTTCGGCAATATTCAGCGCGGCATCGTTGGCATAAATTTTGGCTTCTGCGACTAAAATCGAAGCGCGTGCCGCTTGTTCATCGGTCACGGCATTAAGCTGGTCTAGTTCATCTAGATATTCGGCGGCTTCATCGAGCAGTAAAATCGCGGCTTCGAGTTGAATTTGTAGTTTGCCAATTTCTTGCAGGGTGTAATGTTCAAAGCTGGCTTTTTCCACTTGGGCATCCACAATTGGACGGGCTTTTTTAACAACGGACAAGGTATCTTCAAAAGCGGCTTCGGCAATACCAACATCAATCGCAACCTGTAAAAGCTGTGAATAAGCCCCGCGATACGTTGGCGCAGCAGTCAGTATTCGTTCATCAAAAATCAAGAATGGATCGACTTCAACCTGCTTAAGACGGACTGTTCCACTCGATGTGGTACGCTGTCCAAAACCATCCCAATCATTAATGACTTCAACGCCCTGAGCTTCACGCTCCACCAAAACCAGTACCACATGACCTTCTGGGTGAATGGCTTTAATTGCTAGCCAATCGGCAAAACTGCTCCCCGTGGAGTAAAATTTTTCACCTTGAACAAAATAGCGACCTTCACGAATACTTAAGCTGGTATGTAGTGTTTTTGAATCGTGTGTATGACGTTCAGGTCCACCGTTGGCAAGACGTTTACCAGCCAGTATTTCTTGAAAAATAAACTGCTTTTGCGCTTCGGTTCCCATCAGGTCAATCAGATTCAGCAAGCTAATTTGATTTTGCGGAATTTGTCCCACGCTAGAATCTGCTTTGTTCAGTATGCGAAATACCCGTGCCAGTGTTTTGTTCGAGACATAAGCACCGCCATAGGGTTTGGGTATTCTCAGTCCACCTAAGCCTTTCTGGCTAAAGTGTTCAATTTCGGCAAAGGGAAGGGAGCGGGTTTGATCACGATGATTGCGTCCTTCAAGGGCAAAGTCTGCAACTTGATAGGCCGCATTAATTGCATCCTGATCATTTTCAAGAATCTGAATATTATTGGAATTAAAATAAGCCATGATGACACCTATAAAGTATTGCCATCACCTTAATTCGGCTCGAGTCAAAAACTAAATCAAGGATTTCTATGTCGTTATGAAAAAGCCTATTAAAAATTTAAAATGCAAAAGATACTAAAAAAAATGATATATTAAATATTTGATTTTAAATGTAAAAACTAAATTTATGTCAGTGCTAAGACATAAGATCAAATGGAATATCGTATTTAGAGATATGCAAGACATAAAAATGTATAACTTTACAAGGTGAGTCACAGATTATTTTTGGATAAAAAGTACATTGTGTTTATGCTGATGACTGACTAAAGTATCAGACTGAAAGCGTAGGTTTTCTTAGGAAATCAACGTTCTAATCATTTTTATGGAGTGTTTATGCGAATTTTATACCAGTTCCCTTTGTCTCATTATTGTGAGAAAGCTCGCTGGTTGCTCGATCATAAACAACTCGACTTTGTAGCACAGAACCTTATTCCGGGTGTACATCGTGCTTTTGCACAACTTAAAACAGGGCAGAACAAGCTGCCTATTTTGCGTGATCAAGATTATTGGGTGGCGGACTCTACGCAAATTGCGTTGTATCTGGATCAGACTTACCCTGAACATGCGTTATTAAGAGCAGATCCGCATTTAAGGGAAATGGCTCTTGAAATTAATGCCTTGGCATCCGAACTAGGTCTACATGTACGCCGTTGGGGCTTGGCACAGAGCCTGTCAGAAAGTGATGAAACCTTGGATATCATGATTGGTGAAAAAGGGTACTTACGCCAATTTGAAAAATTTTCGAAACCGATTTTAAAAACACTCGTTTCGAAAAGTTATCAACTCGATGCTGAAAAAGTTCAATATTCTAAACATCAAATGGAACAACTCATCACCATTTTGAATCAGAAATTGTTGGAAAATGGCGGGCGTTATTTTGTGGGGGAGCGCTTGGGCTTGGCAGACATTTCAGTTTGTTCGATGCTTGCTCCCTTATTAGAAATTGCAGGCACGCCTTGGGAGCGTGAAGAAGATTATACTTCTGGTAGTTCAGAAGAGTTTTATAGCTTCAAGCAACAATTTTTAGACTTGCCGTTGGGGCAATATGTTCAGCGTGTTTATTTAACCGAACGGAATGCTCGGGTAGATTGGCGTGGTATGTGAGTTTGAAAAGATAATCGCAACTTGAGCTAAAAAGTGCAATAGACTTTATAAAATACGATTTTTATTCTATTAAAATTCTATAAATCTTTAAATTTTTAAAAATAAATCTCAGTTATAGCTTTATTTTTAAAACAATTAGCGAAATAATCAAACCTGAAGTCAGTCACGTATTCAGCAGAAAATTAATAACGAATATGTGTTTTATAACTGTTTAAAATTTTGGAGCTTGTGATGGAATTAGATCGTTTTGATAAACAGATTCTGGAAATATTAACCCATGAAGATGTGAATCTGAATGAACTGTCTGAGCGCATTAATTTATCAGTGAGTTCGGTACATCGTCGTATTAAACATTTGATCGATACCAATGTCATGACCCATATTCGTCGTGATATTAACTATCAAAAACTTGGGTTTAGTTTGCATGTGTTGCTGCAAGTGTCGTTGAGTAAACATGATAGCGATACTTTTTCTAAATTTTTAGAAGAATTAGAAAATATTCCTGAAGTGATTAATGCTTTTTTGGTCACCGGACAATCTGCCGATTTTATCGTTGAAGTGATTGCACGTGATATGGAAAATTACAGTCAGATTTTGCTGAATCGGATTGGTAAAATAGAGCATGTAGTCGCGCTTCATTCTAGTTTTGTGATTAAAGAATATGATGTGTTTAACTGCCGAGGTTTGTTAAATAAAGTTTAAATTTAACTTGGTACACAGTTTCAACCATAATGATTTTGGCAATAAAAAACGCGCAAAATGCGCGTTTTTTATTGAGATGGGTTTAAGCATCCAGTTGTGCTAAAACTTCATCTGTGAATTCAACATTGGTATAAACGTTTTGAACGTCATCCAAATCTTCAAACATATCAATCATTTTAATGATTTTTTTCGCTTGATCAATGTCAGAAATTAATGCTTTGGTTGAAGGGTTCATCACTACTTCAGCATTGTCAGATTTTAAACCTGCTGCTGTTAGCGCATCTTGAACGTCACCAAATGATTCTGGTGTGGTAATGACCAGAATTTCATCTTCAGTCACTTCAATATCTTCCGCACCTGCTTCTAAAGCCACGTCCATAATTTTATCTTCTAAAGAAACATCTTCAAAAGTAATTTCGCCACGCTTAGTAAACAAGAATGCTACTGAACCATTGGTACCTAGGTTGCCATCAGTTTTAGAAAAACAGTGACGAACATCTGGTACAGTACGGTTTAAGTTGTCAGTCATGGTTTCAACAATAACCGCAACGCCGCCCACGCCATAACCTTCGTAAGTGACCTCTTTTAAATCAGCATTTTCTTCACCACCCACACCGCGTTGGATGGCACGGTTGATCGTATCACGCGTCATATTTGCGACTAATGCTTTCTCAACGACAGCACGTAAACGTGGATTAGATGCAACATCACCACCGCCTAAACGGGCAGCTGTAACGATTTCACGAATGAATTTTGTGAATACTTTAGCGCGGCTCGCATCTTGTTTTGCTTTACGATGCTTAGTATTAGCCCACTTGGAATGACCCGCCATGCGAAATATGCTCCTTGTAGATTGGCTTTATGCCAAATCAAATTGAGCAGATTCTACCATAAGCCCTTTTTTATGAGGAAGGGCTTAGGTTTGAGTTTTTAAACAATTGAATGGACTTATTGCGGTTCAGGAATGATGATGTCTAAACCGACATTTTCCTTATACAGCTTTTTCATTAACGCAAGATCATGATACAGCTCGGTTGGATAAATTTTGCCGAAAATCCCCCCTTGCTTAGTCTCAGAATTGGCGTACATCAGCACAATTGGCACATTCGCAGCTTTGGCAATATGCCAAAAACCGGTACGAATTGGTTTACGTGTTTCCCCATTTTTTGCGCGTGTTGCTTCGGGTGCAATGACTAAATTAAATTTTTCATGTGAAGCAAACAAGTCAACCATTTGTCCAACAATGTCTTGATTGGATTTTCGATCTACAGCAATCCCACCCAGCGCTTCCAGCAAGGGCTTCATCGGACCTTTAAACAATTCCTTTTTGATGAGCGTATGGATTTTTATATCGTAGATTTGAAATAACGCAATCGATAAAACAGCATCCATCATGGAGGTGTGTTCAAAACCCACAATGACCTGCTTGTTTTCTAGCGTATTTGGTTCTACGTGATATTGCCAACCCGCAAGTTTGAATGCGGACTCACCAAGCATTTTTTTTAACATAGCAAATCTTAATGTTATGCGATTAATCAAGCCTGCTAATTTCTGCCGAATTGTGACCAAGGTCAATGGCTAGAATGAATTTTATGAGAACCATAAAGTACAAATGTATATTTTTTAATTTTTGATTTTGAGATTGAGTTCAACGAATCGAGAGCAATCACAGGATATATTGATTTTTACTATCAACTGATTGGAAAAAAGTCTTAATTTATTTGAAATATCACTATTCATGTGGGCTAAACCGTATTAGACTTTTGTCGTAGATGATACGGAATTTCATCGAATATCGGTTTTTGTGCCAGCAAGTTTAGGGTTGAACAGCATGATTTTGACAGCTTTTCTTTTGGTATTGTTTTTATTTCTACTCGTGATTATCTGGTCTTGTATTGAGTTCTATCTTGAGTCTCGGAAAAAGAAATCCTTGAAACAATAAATAGATCTGTATATTTTTCCAATTTCTCCTCTTGTTATTTCGCTTTATTTAGTCAATCAAAATCAAAAACTCATGAAATGATTTCGTATTTTTCTCTGAAATCGTATCCGTGTTGACTCAAGCGAATTTCTACAGATTCCTCAAACACTTCAGTTAGGGCACAAGCAGGATTTACAGCATTTTTGATGCTCCTATAGCATCGAGCAAATAGATGTTGTTATAAATTTTAAGCTGCTTTGAAAATTAACAGGCCGCAATTATGCAGCCTGTTTTAATATTCAGAAAAATTAGAAAGAAACCATTTTTCCGGGGTTAATCATCGCACCAATGCCATACATGCTTTTGGCAATCGGAATGACGATTGGGGCAAGAGTGCGTCCCATCGGGATATTAATGTGCTGAATACGGGTCAACATATTGAAGTCATCTTTTTGACCACAAAAATCATCGGCAATGGCCTTTCCGATACGCACGGTTTGCGCCACACCATGACCACTCCAGCCTTGTACTGCATAAATTGGATATTTCTCGCCAAATTTACGGCTATCAGTAGCGCCATTGACTGTAAGATCGGTTGTTCCACTCCATACAAAGTCAATTTTGACCTGTTTCAGTTGCGGGAAGACGTGTTTAATCCGCCCTAATAAATAGTCATGAGTTTGCTGTGCATCCCAGCATGAACCCGTTCCCTCACCACCAAATAATAAGCGATTCTGAGATACGCCACGGTAATAATCTATTTGGAACTGTGTGTCATACACCGGCATATCAGTGGGGAGCAACGCTTTTAAATCAAGTTCTAAAGGAGCTGTCGTACACACATAGGTATAAAACGGAATGGTGGTTTGTGTACGATCTTCCAGCAGTTTGAATGACGCATGATGTACCGCCATCACCACACTTTTTCGGGCTTTAATTATGCCGTTGGCTGTAGTGACATAAATGCCATCGGCATATTCTTGAATAGATTTGACTTCTGTTTGTTCATAAATTTTGCCGCCATTTAGGCAAAAACCATATGCCAAACCGCGGGTCAACGCCAAGGGATGAATATGTCCACCTAAATGATCCAACAAACCTCCAAAATAATTGTCAGAATCAATATGCGTACGCAATTCATCTTGGCTCAGCATGACGGTGTTATTTTCTTTTAAATACTGCCGTGCCTGCATCCCTTCACGTAAAGCCTCTAAATGTCCCGGATGAACCGCAGCGGTAATATGGCCTCGCTTGCGCTGTAAATCCAGTTCATATTTTTCAATAATGCCATCAATCACGGACATGGCTTCGGTTGAAGTGAAATGCCATAATTTTTTTGCATCTGCAAAGCTGAACTGCTGTGCCATGGTTTCAGCTTCCCAGCGCGCTAAGCCCGGAGTCAGCTGTCCGCCATTGCGTCCCGAAGCTGCACTGCCTATACGGTTTTTTTCAACCAGTACCGTATCAACCCCTTGTTCAGCGAGATGCAGTGCGGTTGAGGTGCCTAAAAGTCCTCCGCCAATTACGAGTACATCACATTCTAGATCTGCATTTAGGGCATCAAAGGTATGCCAATTTTCTAATGAACTTTCATAATAATTTGCGGGATGTTCGAACTGACCACGTGACGCTGCAATCCAGTTCCATTCTTTGCCAGTTTGTTGATATTGACTGGCTTTAAATTCAACATCATTGAGTAATATGGGTTTAGTCACATTGGTTGACATTTCAATACTCTCTTTAAATAGGTTTAAAAAAATTACGCATTACTAAGTGCGATATTTTGTTTGCGGATTTTTTTATAGATAAACATGACCGCACCAACAGCCAGCCAAGCACCACCGAAATGTAATGCGCTGGATTCTAAATTGACCCACATGGCAACAATGGATAGGACCGATAAAAACGGTAAACACAGATTCAATGCGAAATATTTGATGCCTGAGCGTTGCTTGTCTTGTACATAAAACTTCATAAACACGGAGAAATTCACCGCAGTAAAGGCAATCAAGGCACCGAAACTAATCAGGTTCACCACGGTGGATAAATCTAAAAACATGGCAGTCATTGAGATCAAACCAATGGTCAGTACGGAATATAAAGGCGTGCCTAATTTATGATTGAATGCACCAAAAATGCCTTTGTGAAAAATGCCATCACGACCCATGATATGAATCAGGCGGGCAGCACTGGCATGTGAAGCCAGGCCAGATGCAGCGGTATTCATGATTTGCCCTACAAGGAATACGGCTTGGAATAATGCACCACCAACATATAAGGCAATTTCAGGTAATGCTGCTTCAGGGTCTTTAAATCTTGAGTTGTCTGGGAAATACAACTGAATAAACCATGATGCAGAAATGAAGATTACGCCACCAATCAATGTGGTTAGCATTACTGCACGCGGGATGGTTTTTCTTGGATTTTGTGTTTCGTGAGATAAGGTGGTGACTGCGTCAAAACCTAAAAATGAAAAACAGAGAATTGATGCACCTGTAATTAAAGGAATAATACTGGTATCGCCATTAAATAATGGGGCAAGGGTCAAGACATGTTCAGAGCCATTGCTGCTGACGCCATGAATGACCAGATAGATAAAGATCACCAGCATGATTAAAGGCACAAACACGAACAGCAGGGAAAGGTTGGCAAGAATATGAATTCTAAAACAATTGACCAATGTCACTAACCCCGCAGCAATGAACACCCATACTGCATAAGGTACTGCTGGCATCAGTGCATTGAGGTAAATACCCGCCAGTAAGGCATTGATTAATGGCAGTAGAATATAATCGAGTAATGAACACCACCCCACAAAGAAACCTGCTGCCGTGCCACAGCTTTCCGCGGTATAGGTATACGCTGAACCAGGGCGATCTGTTTGCTGGCTGAGGCGGGCATAACTAAATGCCGTAAGTAACATGGCAACCAGTGCAAAGATATAGGCGAGGGGAACGCGACCACTGGTGACATCCGATACAATGCCGAAGGTATCGAAAACTGTCATGGGGGTCATATAGGCAATGCCGACAATAATGACTTGCCATAAGCTAAGTTTACGAATGTTAAGGTTGTGATTGTCCATTTCTTATAACCTGCAATTTTTGAATCTTTTCAGATTCTTCATCCATGACATAAATGGCTTAGAACCACGCATAAGTATCATTTGAGTTGCATGATAGATATGCGGTGATTGAGCCACTTCACGCTTGATTTTCATCATTGGTCTGAGCGCTAGAATGTACTTACAGGTTTTTCAGCCAGAAGTACATTCTGTGGTTGGATTAATGCGCGATTGTTTAACCCATGCTCAGCGTTGATTAGACGGATTTACGTTTTTGACGAAGTTCAGCCGCATAAGCCAGTGCATCATTTTCAGGTGCTTGTGATTTGCCATACGGTTTTGCAATGAACATATAAAGCAGACCGCTACCAATCACCACGGCTAAACCGATTAATACAATCCAGCGATCGAAGAACGATGCAACATCGGCAGGTTGTGCCAGTAAGTAAATTGCGCCTAAACCGTAAATCAAGGCAATTGCATTGATGGGTAAGCCCCATGCGCCCACACTCCATTCACCCGCAGGCTTCCAGCCTTTTAAGCGATTTTTGAGTGCAGCAAACACCACCATTTGGAAAGACACATAAATACCAATGACTGCAAAGGCAGTGATACGCGCTAAATTGTCTGGAGAAAAATAAACAACAACACAGAAAATTAAAGGCAATAAGCAGCTCAAAATCATGGCGTTATCAGGCACGTTTTGTTTCGATAATTTCGCAATCCATTGATTACCAGGCAGCATTTTGTCACGTGCAAAAGAGAACAGCAGACGGCTCAATGCCGCTTGTAAAGATAAGATACACGACAGCATGGCAATAATCGCAATCACAATGAAAAGATTCGCACCATGAGTTCCCAATGCATCACGCAAAATAAATGGAATAGGATCAGTGACTTGACCATTTACAATTGCTTGTAGGTTTGGTGATGCAAGTAAATAACCTAATACAGACACCATTGCAGAAATACAACCAAACACGATACTCAAGATCATAGCAACAGGGATTTGGTGACTCGGATTTTTGACTTCTTCAGCGACGTTACCGCAAGCTTCAAAACCGAAGAACATGAATAAGCCAAGTAGGGATGCTGAGAAGAATGCCGTGGTATATGAACCATTTTGAGCTAATACGCCCATGGTATCAAACACAATTGAGAACGGTTGTGCACGGTGGAAAATCAATAAGTAGATCCCCAACGCGATAACGCTCACAATTTCACACCAGAAACCAATTCGAGCAACACGTGCAAGGTTCTTGGTACCCGACATATTGACAACCATACATAAGATTAACAAGACGATGCTGGTCAATAAGCTGTTCATTGCGGTTGCTTCGTATTGGAACAGTGAGGCAACAAATCCAGCACTATATTCAGCAATTGAAGTCACGGTGACGACCAATGCCCACAAATAAATCCAAGCGGCCATCCATGCATATTTTCTGCCCCAAAGACGTCTCGCCCAAGGATATAGCCCCCCTGTAATTGGATATTGTGAAGCAGTTTCACCAAAGACGATTGCAACCAATAATTGTCCGAATGCCGCAATCATGATCCACCAAATGGATGGTGGGCCTGCAAGTGTGATCGCGAGAGCAAATAATGAATAAACAGCAGTGAGGGGTGATAAATAGGTAAAACCAAGTGAAAAATTTGAGATTAATCCAATAGATCGTTCGAATTGTGAAGATTGGACAGACACTGAATTGGTCTCTTGTCCTAAATTTTCACCTATAGGAAGGTCTTTCATGCAATTTCCTTATTCAGCAATTAAGTTCCAGACAGAACGCTTAACACAACCCTAATCCTGCTCAGGGAATATGAGTTACTCAGATGTAAAAGCTTTTAATTTTGGTAAATTTAATAAACTGAAAATATTGAGTTAATTAAATTTACTTTAATTTATTAAAAATATTTTTTGTTCGCACATTGGGTAAAAAACGAAGACTTCTACAAAAAAATTCCCAACAGCGATGTTGTTACACAGGCAAATTTGTCTTTTTTCTGAAATACAAACGAGAGCCAATTTGGCAATTTAACAAGGAGCCAATTAGGGAAAAAATATCTATTTTTGTAAATATTTTAAAAAATAACTGTACATATTTGTATAGATGTAATGTTTGAGGTTTATTTTTATTAAATTTATGTTTTTCAGTATTTTAGTTATGTTTTTATCGTCAAAATAGCGAGAGTAATATTTAAAATATGTACATATAATAAAGGAAATATATGTTGTATTTCAAGTTAAATGTGAAAATATTTTTCCTTGACAAGAAAAAATAGAAATACTACATAAGCAATTGTGGTGAAAAAAAAGCTATTTAGTTAATTGCGAGATAAGGAAATTGCATGACAGACCTTCATATTGGTGAAAATTTAGGGCAGGCGATTGAATCTGTTCAAATGCAGGTTAAACAATTAAAACATTTTATTAATGGTGAATATGTTCAAACATCAGGGATCGAGTTCTTTGACTTAATTAGCCCGGTCAATGGTCAAATTTATGCGCAATCACCGAATGCAACACAGCAGGATGTGGATCATGCCTATGACTGTGCCAAGGCTGCATTTAAACTGTGGAGACGCTCAACACCATCTGCACGTCAAAAAGCATTATTGGATTTTGCTAATGCATTAGAACAACATGCGGATGAGTTGGTCGAAATTCAGAGTCTAGAAACTGGTCAGTTGAAACACATGATTGCAGCTGAAGAAATTAAAACTTCAGTCGATCATATTCGCTTTTTTGCAGGTGCAGCGCGTTGTTTAGAGGGGAAAGCGACGGGTGAATATCTAGATGCTTTTACATCCAGTATTCGACGTGAGCCAATTGGCGTGGTTGGACAAGTTGCACCATGGAACTATCCATTGATGATGGCGGTTTGGAAAATTGCACCGGCTTTAGCCGCAGGCAATACCGTGGTTTTAAAGCCAAGTGACACAACACCGAATAGTACCTTGCGCTTAGCTGAAATTGCGGCTCCATTTTTCCCTAAAGGCGCGATTAATGTCATTTTAGGTTTGGCTGATGCAGGTTCAAAAGTGGTTTCGCATACAGTGCCAGCAATGGTCTCAATTACCGGATCGGTGCGTGCAGGTCTGCAAGTTGCGGCATCTGCTGCGAGCAATTTAGCAAAAGCACATTTGGAACTTGGCGGTAAAGCTCCAGTTGTGGTTTTTGATGATGCAGATCTGGAAAAAGCCACGGATGCAATTACGCTAGCGGGTTTCTTTAATGCAGGGCAAGACTGTACGGCTGCAGCACGTGTTTTGGTGCAAGAAAGCATTTTTGATGAATTTGTGGAAAAAATGGTGGAAAAAACCAAAAACATCCACTGTGGTTTACCTGATGATGAAACTGCCTTGTACGGTGCTTTAAACAATCAAAGACAACTGGTTCACATTCAAGGCTTCTTAGATCGTTTACCTGCACATGCCAAAATCGTAACGGGCGGAAAAGCTGTGACAGAATATGATGGTTATTATTTTGAGCCGACCATTATTTGTGGTTTGGAACAACAGGATGAAGCCATTCAAAATGAAATTTTTGGACCAATTATTACCATTCAAACCTTCACAGATGAAGAAGATGCTTTAGAAAAAGCCAATGATGTCGAGTTTGGTTTGGCTTCTAGTGTTTGGACAAAGCAGCATGGTCGTAGTGTTCGTTTTAGCCGTGATTTAGATTTTGGCACGGTATGGATTAATGCCCACATTCCTTTGACTGCTGAAATGCCACATGGCGGCTTTAAAAAGTCAGGTTATGGCAAAGATTTATCTAGCTACGGATTTGAAGAATACACCCGTGTTAAACACGTGATGAGTGCTTACGAAGATTAATTTTTTAGCATGATGTCTCTAGGATCATCATGCAGTTTATATATTGTTTCTAAAAGGGAAGACACATGAAAAATATTTTACAAACACTGATTTTAGTTCCTGTATTGGCAGGTGTTTCCGTTGCACACGCTGCTGTGCCACCAAAGCAGGTTGTAGAATCCTACATGAAAGCATGGAATGAGCATAACGCGAATAAAGCAGCGACTTATTTAGCAAATGATGCGGTGTACTATGATGTGACTGTAGGTGAAGAGCAAAAAGGGCGTGTTGCTGCGCGGGATAATGTCATTAATGTATTTGTGACAGCTGTGCCTAACTTGAAGTGGGAAATGACCAGTAAACCAATTGAGAGTAAAGATGGCATTTCATTTCAGTGGAAATTCACGGGTAACAATACTGGCGCGTGGGGCAAAGATACACCTGCAACCAACAAGCCGATCAGTTTTGAAGGTGTCAGCTTTATTCGTGTGAAAGACGATAAAATTGTTTATCAAGGCGACTACTATGATGCTGCCAATTTGAATAAGCAGTTAGGTTGGTAAGCGCTTAAATTGTCACCAAACTCTGTTGAGTGTAATGTTTGTTTTAATACATGCTCAAAGCAGGGTTTGGTGTGATGATATTGATAATACATGGGGGTATTCGCGACCAATCTTGATGTTTAACACTACCTTATTGGCTTAAAATGTAACTACCCTATAAATCGCTATTTTGCAAAAATATAAATAGCAGTAAATCGTCATAGCAGTCTGCGCGATTAAGCGGTGCTACTCGATTTTATCATCATAAAAAATGCCCAATAATTCTATGATGCGGTATTGAAGCCCAGTTCCAATAGCAAAAACAAACACTTCATTCTCATGAGCTTAATTCAAAACTCAAGTTTTTTATTTTTCTATATGCTTTTGTTCAAATGACTCACCAATATCAATCAACCCGCTTTTTAAGAATCCGATGAGCTAAAACCATAGGCATTAAAAAACCCCATAACTCAAAAAGTTACGAGGTTGAATTTGGTGGGCCCACCCAGACTCGAACTGGGGACCAACGGATTATGAGTCCGCTGCTCTAACCGACTGAGCTATAGGCCCTATAACAAGTTAATAATATTAAATCAATAACTTGCAGCGTCAGCAATACTAGCGATATTTAAATCATTAAGCAAGTCATTTTGGCGTTGTCATTAAGTTGACATCAAAACACTTGTGATCGCGCTAAATATTTATAACGCTAGAGATTTTAGCGATGTCATTAAAAAGAGTAAAGCTTACAAAGACATTTATTGACCAACTCGCATAAAAATTTGCGTGAGCAGCTAAGCGTGAGGGGCTAGAACATGAAATTATCCAGCCATAAACAAAAAAAGAAGGATTTATTGATATTTCAAGCATCAAAATGACGTACAGCTGGCTGTGATTTTTAGCTAGCTTCAGCAAAGCTAGGTGAGTTTTTATAATAGATTTTTTGTACCGAGCTGTGCAAAGAAAAATAACGGCCTATTCAAGGCGGGGAAATATGGAGATTCAATAAAACTGTTGGATTGTAAGCAGCTGTTAAACTATCCAGCTATCTTTGAGTCCATTATCAATGTACTCCCAAGATGGGTGAGCACCATGATCATGAAATTTTAAGATAAAAGTTTTTTCTGTAATGTCTTCAGTCACACAATTTTGATATGAAACAATAACTTTGGCAAAAATTTCATGGGCATGATTTTGATAAAAACTTATATTGGGCGCCACATTTTCTAAGAAATAACAATTTTCAGGCAAAAAGACCATTTGTTTTGCAGTATCAATCGCTAAAAGTTGATCTTGGTCGGAAAAGAATACATCGAAATTCATCATTTTGAACCTCTCTTCGTATTTTTAATTCTATTTTAGATTTTTATACTAACAATGCAAACCAAATCACATAAATAAAATAATGTGATACATTTGTGTTTTTATGGTGCATCCAGCAATACATTACATTTACATTGAAGTTTCATGATTAAACGTTGGCGAGTTACAATTTATTTTTCTTTTTAAAACAGTGATGTGGTTATCATTAAATTACTTACATATTGATGTATATCACATATATGGTTAAGATATAAGCTAATTTAGTCAGTTTGAGGTTGTTATGATCTTTTTTGATGGAGAGCAAGTTTTTCCTGATCGCGCAAATAACTTTAAAACTTTCTTAAAAAAATATCTTATTGAACAAGATGGCGAATACTTATTAGAAGAAAAATCTTTTGTTTATGATGCAGAAGGCGATGAATTTCTAGAATCAGAAATTCAAGCTTTTTATTCACTTTGGTCTGCTATTTTAGACTAGTGAAAAACCGCCCTCACAGGCGGTTTTTTATTGAGCTGAGAATCACATTTGATTTGAGTCAGAATCTGCTTCATCCAACATGATTAGATGATCTCCATTTCTGCTTCTATGTTCATGGCAAGAATTGATGGATTACTTTTTTGGTTATTGAAAATACAATGTTGCTTAAGTGGATGAGCATCTTGAAGGGCTTTAGCTTAAACAGCCCAAAGTGAATTCACTGCTGGACTAAAACTGAGTTGTACTCAGCCAAAGTGTGCGTAGTATCTCCTTTACAATGCGCCAAACTGCTGCCAAGTTTCCCCGTTATGGAGTGAGTTATAATAATTTTGTAGTTCAACCAAGTCGTAGTATTGGCTATACGCCACTAATAGCAAACTGATGATGAGAGCAACTTTGAGTAAAAGTAAGCGGGTTGGGTGTTTATAGAGATTATCCAGTCCAAATAGCGTCAGTATCAATGAAGGAATTAAAACGATTGCTTTTAAATGGCTTAAGAAATCTAAGCCATGGGTATAAAGTAGCCCAATGATCAAAAGCACTAAACCTAAACTGGCATAAATACGGCTGTCGAGTGAAGTACGTAAGGCAAAGATCGATTGCAAGATTAGAATCATGCTGGCAAAGAAATAGAAGGTTGTGCCCCCAATAATGACGGTATAGGTCGCATTTAGCACGCAGTATGCCAATATAAGAAAAATAATCAGCATATAAAAGAGCGTATAAACTTTAGGGCTTAATTCGGTTGGTTTTGCCATAAAAATCAATCCTTATCCAAATCTATTACGCACAAATTAAGCATAGGCATTTTTGCTGTAAGCATCTATTTTCCTGTTGTAAGTATTGTATATTTCTCATGACTTGATGAGGGTTTTAGTAAATCACGTGTACGCAAGTAGCTGAATAAACATAAGCTTAAACTTAGCCCTGCACCAAGAAACACGGCTGGAATAATGGATAAGTAACGTGTTGTTAGGCTGCTTTGTAAACTGCCGAGCTGGTTTCCTGAAGTGACCAATACCCCATTAATGGCTGCCACTCGACCTAACAAGTCTTTGGGCGGAATGCATTGCAGCAAGGTTTGTCGAATTACGATGCTGATGCTGTCAAGCGCACCGATGAGGGCAAGCAGCAGGGCAGAAAGCCAAATGGTTGAAGAAAGGACAAAACACAACGTCAGTAAAGCAATCCCAATGCTGCTCAAGAGCATATTTCGCCAAGCATGTTGCATAGGCGAGCAACGTAGCAAAATGAACATCATCAGGCACGTGCCGAAAGCAGGTGCGGCTCTCAGCAAACTTAATCCTTCTACACCTGTATGCAAAAGCTCTTGGGCAACCATCGGCAGCAATACCAGAATGCTGCAGAATAAAGCTGTGCAAAGATCTAACAACATGCCCCAAAATAATAAGCGTTGTTTGAACATAAAATGACAGGCTTGAGTGACACTTTGGCTGATGTTGAGGTTGGCGAGTTGCGGAAAGCTATGCTTCGAAATATTCAGCAAAGCAAGATTACCCACAGCGCAACAAATAAAAACCCCAATAAAGGTCTGTATGATGCCGATTTGACTGATCAGCAGACCTGCGCAGAGCGGTGCAGTAATTGCGCCAATTTGCCAGATAAGGGCGGTCCACGTGGCGGCATTATTTTGTACATGTGTCGGAATTAAAAATACCCGAAATGAATTAAACGCTGGGCTATATATGCCACGCAATATCCCCAAGATAAAGATTAGGGTATAAATACCGAGCAGGAGCATGTGTTGAGGGATCTTGTGTTGCTCATCGGCATAAAAAAGTAAGGCCAACAGCAGTGGGATGCTGCTGCTCCACATAAAACTCCACTGTAATATTTTTTGTCGGTTATAACGGTCAGCCCAATGTCCTGCAAATAATGACAGACATAAAAAAGGGATTAATTCTACAACTGCAATTAAGCCTAAACTTAAGGGATCTTGAGTCATTTGGTACAGTGCAAAACTCAGACTGACTTCTTGTATAACGATGGCAAAAACAAGGCAAAACTGATTAATGCTGATTAAGGCAAAATCGCGAGATCGCAGGGCTAGAAAAGCATTGGAATGAAAAAAAGACATAAATATAAAAACAGCATGCGAAATGAATCAAAAGGACGAACCTGAGTTCATCCTTTTGGATTGGAGAAAAATTATTGTGCTTTGGCTGTGATTACAGACGCATCATTTGCGGCTTTTGCCATTGGGGTGTAATTTAGCCCTAATGTTTGGCTGGTGTATTGACGGACCTGATCAAGCAGCACAGGGTTGCTACTGAGTTCTTGTTGGTACGATTTCACAATCTCATGCAGTTTAGGATTCCATTCACCTTGCACCTGTTGCGGGAATGCTTTTTCAAGCAAACTCAACATAATATAAGGAGAGGTAGAAGCACCAGGAGATGCACCCAGCAAAGCCGTTACAGCACCATCTTGCGAAGCAAAAATTTCTGTACCAAATTGCAGTTTGGCAGGTTTACCATCTTCTTTTTTAATGATTTGTACGCGCTGACCACCTTGATTTAAACGCCAATCTTCTGCTTTCGCATCTGGATAGTATTTCTTCAGCTCATTTAAACGGTCGGCATCGGTCATCATGACTTGGCTTACCAAATATTTGACCAAATCAAGATTATCTAGACCCACAGCGGTCATTGGCAGCACATTGTGCTTGGTGGTTGATTTTAATAAATCAAGTTGAGAACCTTGCTTCAGGAACTTGTTGGAGTAGGTGGCAAAGGGGCCAAATAAGACATATTTTTTACCGTCAATATAACGTGTATCAATATGTGGAACAGACATTGGTGGTGCACCCAACTCGGCACGACCATAAACTTTTGCCGTGTGACCAGCCGTGATTTTAGGGTTGTCGGTCATTAGGAATACGCCACCCACAGGGAAGCCAGCATATTGCTTCGCTTCAGGTAGACCCGTCATTTGTAATAATTTAATGGCCGCACCACCCGCACCAATAAACACGAAACGTGTTTTGACATGATTTGTTGCGCCCGTTTTTACATTTTTGAAAGACACGGTCCACGTTTTGTCATCATTCTGGCTAATGCCTGTGACTTCAGTAGATGTTTCTAATTTGAAGTTAGATTGTTTATTTAGGTGCTGAACCAATTGCGTGGTAATAGCACCGTAGTTGACATCCGAACCCACATCCATACGTGTTGCAGCAACTTTTTGCGTAGCATCACGTCCGTTCATGACCAAAGGTGCCCATTGTTTAATTTCAGCAGGATTTTCCGAAAACTTCATGCCATAAAACATTGGGTTTTGAATCATGGCAGCATAACGTTTCTCAAGGAAATTCACGTTATCGCCCCATACAAAGGCAATGTGTGGCACAGGATTAATAAAGCTGCGTGGTTCGCCTAAAACCCCTTGTTTGACTTGGTATGACCAGAACTGTTTGGCAACTTCAAACTGTTCAGCCACTTTAACCGCTTTGGTAATGTCCATTTTTCCGTCTTTTTCAGAGGTATAGTTCATTTCCATAAAGCCAGAATGGCCTGTACCAGCATTGTTGAAGCCATTTGAGCTTTCTTGAGCAACTTGATCTAGACGCTCATACATACGGATTTGCCAGTTTGGCTCAAGTTCAGTGAGATAAGTACCTAAAGTTGCACTCATAATACCGCCACCGACCAATACGGCATCCACAACAGGTTCGTTGTTTGAGGTTTCAATTTTTTTTGACACAACGGGTCTAAATAAAAAAATCAATACTGCAAGCAAAAGCAGTACCACAAATACCGTGAGGTATTTTAAATACGTTTTCATGAAATTTTAACCTTGGGAGTAGGTGTTTTATATCGCTTCTAAGCGAATAGAGGGCAACAGCAAAAATATATAAAAGAGGGTGACGGAAATGGTGGTGATCTAAAAGTTCAGAAGAGAGGGAGTGAAATACATGAATTCTTATGCATAAGAAAAAATGTACCTTTTAGACCAACCACACATTTCCAATCGGGTGTGATTTTAGACGAAATAAGTATTGACTAAGTAATTTTTATTATGAATGTGGAATGAATATGTATAAATCTGAGTGATGTTTTATATTTTTATTATTAATTTCATATATTTATGTGGAAATATTTTCTACTAAAAATCAAGTTTACCCAAATAGATGCCCATTGAATAGAACTTTTTAAGTATTATTACAGTATCATTTTAGTCTAGATATAATCGAGAAGTGTCCCTAGCTTAAAATAATGAAAGTACATTCAAAATATATCTATTGATCATTTTTTATAAAGTCTGGATTAGAATAAGACCACATTATTATGCAAAATAATGTGGTCTTAGGCATATTGATTCTATAAAAGTTAAACAGAGCATTCAGCGCGATAAAATGCTGCGGTGGAACGAGGTAATGCGGGACGTTCACGAATATGATCGGCAATTTTTTCTGCCATCATAATGGTAGTGGCATTTAAATTACCCGTGATAATCAGCGGCATAATCGAAGCATCGACCACCCGCAAATTTTGCAGGCCATGCACGCGTCCTTGCCCATCGACGACAGCCATTTCATCTTCCCCCATTTTACAACTGCAAGAAGGGTGGTAGGCCGTTTCAGCATGATTGCGTACAAAGTCATCCAATTCCGCATCGCTACTTAAGTGTTTACCTGGACTGATTTCTTCACCACGGTATGGATCTAGCGCAGGCTGCTGCATAATTTCACGGGTAATACGAATGGCATCGCGGAATTCACGCCAGTCTTGTTCGGTGGACATGTAGTTGAACAAGATACTTGGATGTGCAAATGGGTCTTTAGATTTGAGTTGAATGCGACCGCGGGATGGCGAGCGCATGGAACCGACATGGGCTTGGAAGCCGTGTTCTTTAACCGCATTGCTGCCATTGTAGTTAATGGCTACCGGTAAGAAATGATATTGAATATTCGGCCAAGCAAATTCATCGGAAGAACGGATAAAACCTCCGGCTTCAAATTGGTTGCTGGCGCCAATTCCAGTGCCATTAAATAACCATTCTGCGCCAATAGCTGGCTGGTTATACCATTTTAAAGCAGGGTAGAGTGATACAGGTTGGGTGCATTTATATTGGAGGTACATTTCCAGATGGTCTTGTAAATTTTCACCCACCCCTGGGAGATCATGCACGACCTCAACATCTAAATCCTGCAGTAAACGGCTAGATCCCACACCGGAACGTTGCAGAATTTGCGGTGAAGCAATTGCACCTGCACAGAGCAGCACTTCTTTATTGGCATAGACCCGATGTAAATCATGAGAATTTGCCCCTTGAAGATATTCCACCCCAATCGCCTGTTTGCCACTAAACAAAATTTTATTGGTGGTGGCATGAGTTAAAATCGTTAAATTCTCGCGCTGTTTGGCCATATCCAGATAACCGCGGGCAGTACTGGCACGTCGACCATTGGGCGTGACGGTTCGATCCATGGGGCCAAAACCTTCTTGCTGATAACCATTTAAATCATCAGTACGCGGATAACCGGCTTGTACACCAGCTTCGACCATGGCATGAAACAGTTCATTGTTGTCGGCTTTTGGGGTTGCCACACTTACCGGGCCATCAGCGCCATGGTAGTCATTGGCACCAATGTCACGACTTTCTGCTTTACGGTAATAAGGCAAACAGTCGGCATAGCTCCAGTTTTCTAAGCCTTTAAATGTCGACCACTGTTCTAAGTCCATGGCATTGCCACGGATATAGCACATACCATTAATCAGTGAAGATCCGCCCAAACCTTTACCACGGCCACATTCCATGCGGCGGTTGTTCATATGCGGTTCGGGATCAGTAAGATACGCCCAGTTATAACGTCGTCCTTGCAGGGGAAAAGCTAAAGCCGCAGGCATTTGGGTGCGAAAATCGAGTCGATAATCTGGTCCACCAGCTTCTAATAATAAAACGGAGACATCGGCATCTTCGGTTAAGCGTGCTGCGAGGACATTGCCGGCAGAGCCTGCGCCAATAATAATATAATCGTAGTGTTGAGAATGCATAATGATCCTTGTTCTATGGCAGTACCACGCCCGAATAGAGCGTGGCGACATGTTGAGTTGAGGATGTAAAAAACAGAAAAAGACAGGAGAAAGGTCAGTATTGAACAGTTAAAAAATACTGTGATAATCGCCGAGTTCGACTTGAACGGATTTAATGCGGGTGTAATGTGCCAAGGTGGTCATACCATTTTCACGCCCGATACCAGACTGCTTATAGCCACCCACTGGCATTTCGGCAGGGGACTCTCCCCATGTGTTAATCCAGCAAATGCCCGCTTCGAGTTGATGAATGATGCGGTGCGCCTGAGTAATATCTTGAGTCACTACCCCAGCGGCTAGACCATATAGGCTGTTGTTGGCACGCTGAATGACTTCTTCAAGACTGTCATAAGTCAAAATGCTCATCACAGGTCCAAAAATTTCATCTTGTACGATACGCATATCGTCATGACAATCTGTGAAAACGGTTGGCATGACATAAGCACCGTGAGCCAATTCAGCAGAAGTCGCACGTTCACCGCCAATTAAAAGGGTCGCACCTTGCTGTTTGCCCAATTCGATATAAGACAACACTTTTTCCATGTGTGCGAAGCTGGCGAGCGGGCCGAAATTGGTGTCTGCCTGCATTGGGTCACCGACACGAATGCGTTTTACACGGGCAATCACAGCCTGTTCAAATGCAGTTTTTAGGTTACGTGGAATAAAGACACGTGTTCCATTGGTGCACACTTGTCCAGAACTAAAGAAATTGGCCATGACCGCGATATCAGCGGCGCGGTCGAGGTTGGCATCCTCACAAATAATCAGCGGAGACTTGCCACCGAGTTCCATGGTGACTTCTTTCAGGCTAGAAGCAGCCGCACTTGCCATCACTTTCTTACCGGTTGAAACACCCCCCGTGAAGGAAATTTTGGCAATATCGGGATGTTCTGTGATCCATTGTCCGACTTCATGCCCAAGACCTTGCACGACATTAAATACACCTGCAGGAACACCCGCTTCGGTATAAATTTCCGCGAGTTTATAAGCCGTGAGCGGGGTAATTTCACTCGGTTTAAAAATCATGGCATTGCCTGCTGCCAGTGCAGGTGCAGATTTCCATAAGGCAATTTGAATCGGGTAATTCCACGCACCAATACCGGCTACTACGCCTAAGGGTTCGCGACGAGTATAGAAAAAGCTACTCTCACGTAGGGGCACTTGTTCACCCTGAATCGCAGTGGCCAACCCCGCATAATATTCCAGTACATCAGCACCTGTGACAATGTCGACCGTTGAGGTTTCGCTATAGGCCTTACCTGTGTCGAGTGTTTCGAGCTGAGCGAGTTCATTATTTCGTTCACGTAAAATATCGACGGCACGACGTAAAATGCGTGCCCGTTCGACAGCGGTCATGGCTGCCCATATTTTTTGGCCTTGTTGGGCGCTTTTTACCGCAGCATCGACATCGGTTTGAGATGCTTGCTGTACGGTTGCAAGAATTTGACCTGTTGCAGGATTGATACTGTCAAACGTTTTGCCACTCGTGGCATTGACGTACTGTCCATGGATATACAATTGATGTAATTGCGCATCATTCATTTTGCTGTTCCTGCCGTATTTGTTGAATTAAGCGAAGTTGCATATCGACATAGTCGTATGCAATTGAACGTGCCAAATCACGATCAAATGCCTGATGTCCACTTAAACTGCCGCGTAACCACAGTCCATCAATCAGTGCTGCAAGCCCTTTGGCGACATGGCTGGCTTGGTCTTTAGGCATCAATTGCAGGAAATGAAATTTCAAATTGGAATAAAGACGTTGGTCATTTATCCGTTGCAAGCGACCTAAATCGGGCATGTGCATACTGGCAGACCAAAAATCTAACCAAACGCGCATTGCCGTGCGATTGACCTGACTGATGTCAAAGTTGGCATCAATAATTGCTTTGAGTAAATTTTCTGGCGTAGGTTCAGTCACTTTGGCTTTATAGGCTGCCGCTGTTTCCCTTAACACAAAGAGCATTTGTCGCATGCAGCTTTCAATCAGACCTTGTTTATCGCCAAAGTAATGGCTGACAATTCCTGTAGAAAGCTGGGCTTTTTTCGCAATCTGAGCAATGGTGGTATTCGATAATCCCACTTCATAAATCACTTCAAACGCAGCGCGGATAATTTCTTCACGGCGTTCATGCTCAGGTTTTACTCTACGTTTATTCATGATGATCCAGAAAATTTACCTTTAATTTAAAGGTGTTAGATTCAATTATTGACATAGAAAACATCATAGCATTTTTTTATGATACTTTTAATTGATTGAACGTTCAATCAATTAAAAGTATCATGTTGTTTAAATTCAATGCAGTTTATGTTGAATTAGAAATAGTATTTTAATTTTTAATGCTTATTTATCATAAGGATAGATTTAGAAGCTTGGGTTGGAATGACTTCAGCAAAAAGGCGGAGATTATTTTTCTCAAGCTATGTGCAAGCAAGTCACCGTGCTCAATAGGGCTTCTAAAGCTGAGATAAGGAGATTGATCGTTTGTTCCTGTAGTCAGAATGTAGCCATATGTTATCAATACCAAGTCATGGACAGCGGTTTGTTACACTGCGGCACATATTTTTCAAGCTAACCAAAACAGCAAACCTTTAGGTTTGATGAAGATAGCAGTTTTATTGCAGATAAAATTACTGTCGTATTTCACTTATCGATTTTTAAGCTCTCGACCACGAGAAGTTTAAAAATTGGTACTCAACTTTGTATTTACTATCTTGAGGATTGTATGGCAACAGATAATCCAAGAGCAGTTGATGATCAAACATTGGCGCCAAAAGACCGTTTAAATGGTGTGGTCTTTTATATTTCAGCTCTCATTATTTTAATTTTTTCAATTACAACCATTTTATTTAATGACTTTGCCAACCAAACGCTAAATGCAGTATTGGCTTGGGTCAGTTCGACTTTCAGTTGGTATTATTTGCTGGCTGCCACACTGTATATGGTCTTTGTAATTTTTATTGCCTGTTCACGTTATGGTGATATTAAGCTCGGACCGAAACATTCCAAGCCTGAATTTAGCTTGCTCAGTTGGTCTGCGATGCTGTTCTCCGCAGGGATTGGCATTGACTTAATGTTCTTCTCGGTGGCTGAGCCTTTATCGCATTATATGCATCCACCCGTGGGTGAGGGGCAGACCTTCGAGGCAGCCCGTCAGAGTATGGTTTGGACTTTATTTCATTATGGTCTGACTGGGTGGTGCATGTATGCCTTAATTGGTATGGCACTCGGATACTTCAGTTATCGCTACAATTTACCTCTCACGATTCGCTCAGCACTTTACCCGATTTTTGGTAAAAAAATTCATGGTCCGATTGGACATAGTGTAGATACCGCCGCCGTGATTGGTACTATTTTCGGGATTGCCACCACTTGCGGTATTGGTGTCGTACAGCTGAATTATGGTCTGCATGTGCTGTTTGATTTACCTGAAAATATATGGATGCAGGCCGCGCTTATTGGCGTTGCCGTGGTGATGACCATTATTTCAGTGACGTCTGGTGTTAATAAAGGTTTGCGTATTCTCTCGGAAATCAATATTTATGTCTCTGTGGGCTTAATGCTGTTTATTTTGTTCCTCGGCAATACAGAGTTTCTACTGAATACCTTTGTACAAAATATTGGCGACTATATCAGCCGTTTCCCAAGTATGACGCTCGAAAGTTTTGCTTTTCAGCAACCCAAAGAATGGATGAACAGTTGGACGCTATTTTTCTGGGCATGGTGGGTAGCGTGGTCGCCTTTTGTGGGCTTGTTCTTGGCACGTATTTCTCGTGGACGTACCATCCGGGAATTTGTTAGCGGTACTTTAATTATTCCGTTATTTTTTACCTTAACCTGGTTGTCCATCTTCGGAAATAGTGCACTACACAATGTAATCTTTGATGGAAATCTCGCATTAGCGCAAACTGTGATTGCCAATCCTGCCCATGGATTTTATGACCTACTCGCACAATATCCATGGTTCCCCTTTATTGCAGGTGTGGCCACGATTACGGGTCTTTTATTTTATGTAACTTCTGCCGATTCAGGTGCCTTGGTTCTGGGGAATTTCACCACCCAATTTACCAATGTCGATCATGATGCACCGCGCTGGCTCAGTGTATTTTGGGCGGTGGCAATTGGTTTGCTAACCTTGGCCATGTTAATGACCAATGGCATCACGGCATTGCAGAATGCCACTATTATCATGGGACTTCCTTTTAGTTTTGTCATGTTCTTGGTGATGGCGGGACTGTATAAGTCTTTAAGACTGGAAGATTATCGTCAAGCCAGTAGCAGTTTGAATGCTGCACCCGTGGTCGGTAATGTGGATATTCTGAATTGGAAAAAACGCTTATCTCGAGTCATGCATCACCCCGGAACAACAGATACCAGACGCATGCTCGATGAGATTTGTCAGCCAGCCGTGATGGCCGTTGCGGATGAAATGCGAAAACGCGGTATCAATATTGATGTGCAGCAAACGGCTTTGGAGCAAGATCCAAATCTTTACCATTTAGATGTCATGATTCATCTGGAAGAAGAGCAGAACTTTGTCTATCAGATCTGGCCTGTACGTTACATTGCACCAACCTTTAGTGAACGTGGCAAACTGGGTAAACGCTTTTATTTCCGTTTGGAAACCTACTTGTATGAAGGCTCACAAGGAAATGATTTGGTGGGGTACACCAAAGAGCAGGTGATTAATGATATTCTGGATAGATATGAACGACATATGACCTTCCTGCATATTAATCGCATCAGTCCAGGAAACCGTCCTTTGTTCCCAGATCCTCAAGGCTAATCGGGGGAAATTATGTATACATCATATTTACATGCTTTTGCGTTGTTCTTTTCTCTGCTCAATCCATTTTTGATGAGCATTTATATGATTGGCATGATTCGGAATTCTGAGGCGAAAGTCTTTAACAAGGCTTTAATTCAGGGTTGTCTGATTGCTTATGTGGTGTTTATGTTGTTTGCATGGGGAGGTGAGACCATCTTCAGTAAATATTTGAATGTGCGTTTTGAAGCCTTTCAAATATTTGGTGGCCTTATTTTCTTGGTGATTGGCTATCGCTACGTGTTTCAAGGAGCCGATACCATTGGTGAAATGCGCGGTGCGCCAGAGCATCTGGCAGGCACCATTGCCATGCCTTTTATGATTGGACCAGGAACAATTAGTGCGGCTGTGGTTACGGGTATGTCCTTACCCATGGGTGGTGCAGCATTGGTGATTTTTTTCACGCTGGCACTGACGTGCAGTTTAATGATTCTTATGAAGTTCTCACATGATCATTTAAGGTATAAACATGCCAAGTACATTGACCGCTATGTCGATATTGTCGGGCGTTTGTCTGCACTGCTGATCGGAACCATTGCGATTGATATGATTATTAATGGCATTATGGGGGTGATGGCGGAAATGTAGTTTCACCATCTCAGGGTGATAAAAAACCGAACCTAAGTGTTCGGTTTTTTTATTTTAGGGCATGCATTCACACACTAAAGTAGTCGTCTTTTAAGAGGCTAATTTTTGCAAGATCTGGTCAAGTTTTTTGTCAATCTGGCTGCGATAAGTTGCAGGAAGGAGTTGTGAAATTCTGGCCAAAATGCGCGCTTGCGTACCCGGAATAATGACAAAATCATTTGAATGAATACCAAGATAAATTTCTTTACAGGCTTTTTCTACAGGCATGCTGCCACCAATTTGTTTGAAAGCCGTTGTAATTGGTGAGCCATTTTGGCGTTCCTCGGCCACCATTGGGGTTTCCACTTCTGGTGGGCAAACCACGGCAACATCAATTTTTTGGCTACGCAATTCCATGCGAAGGACTTCGGCTAAACCGACCACCCCAAATTTTGAGGAACAATAGCCAGTATAGCCATAACAGCCGACCAAGCCTGCTGCCGAAGCAATAAAAACTAACTTAGGGCGTCTGCCTTTTTGAACAGTTTGTTTTAAATAAGGCAACGCCGCATGAGCCACATTACGACTACCAATCAGGTTAATTCGAATTTGACGCAGATATTCTTCGGAAGTCATCTCTTCAAATGATTTAGCCACCACAATACCTGCTGAATTGATCAGAAGATCCGGTGTGCCAAAGGTTGCAGCGGCTTCTGCAAACTTTTCGTCCAGCGTGTTTTCATTTTGTATGTCAACTTCATAGCCAGAGATTGAAGGCGAGATTTTTGTTAATTCTTTGACCGCCTGTTCTATGCCTGCGTGGGCAAAAATACAGACTTTATATTGATCTTTCAGTAACCGTTTAGTGAGTTCAAGACCAATACCACTGCTACCACCAGTGATCCATGCGGTTTTAGACGTGTTGATTGTCATCTCATTATCCTTATGAGTGTTGTTTTAAATTCAGTTTTTCAGAACATTTTTTTCTGTTGCCCATTTGAGCATCTGTATTATTCTGACATTTTTATAAAAATCGGCATTTAAAATTGAAGGGCACGTCAATTTTATAGCGGTACATCGTTCAAACATGCATCTGAATTTTGCGTGTCTGTCGTTATATGAGCAGATTTTCGCAGACTCTTACCCATGACGAGTACTGAGTTCATTATTGTTAGGGGATTGGTTCAGCTACATTTCATAGCTGAACCAATACATCAATTAAGATGCAAATCTTTGTATGATTTTGTCTAATTTTTTATCGATTTGATTGCGATAAAGATCAGGCAATACTCGTGAAAGTTTTGCGAGAATACGCGCTTGTGTACCTGGGATAATCATAAATTCAGAAGAGAAAATTCCCTCATAAATTTCTTTACAGGCTTTTTCTACTGGCATGCTGCCACCCAGTTGTTTTAATGCTGCTGTAACTGGTGAGCCATTCTTACGCTCTTCAGCCACCAATGGGGTCTCCACTTCTGGTGGACAAACCACGGCAACATCAATTTTTTGGCTACGTAATTCCATA
Source organism: Acinetobacter sp. GXMZU3951 (assembly GCF_054457875.1). Classification (NCBI taxonomy): domain Bacteria; kingdom Pseudomonadati; phylum Pseudomonadota; class Gammaproteobacteria; order Moraxellales; family Moraxellaceae; genus Acinetobacter; species Acinetobacter sp. GXMZU3951. The sequence continues at coordinate 514,570 of NZ_JBTLFO010000002.1, forward strand.
CGAAGGACTTCAGCTAAACCGACCACACCAAATTTAGATGAGCAGTAGCCAGTGTAACCATAGCAGCCCACTAAACCAGCAGCAGAAGCAATAAAGACAAATTTAGGACGCTTGCCTTGCTGTACGGCTTGTTTGAGGTGTGGTAGTGCGGCATGTGCGACATTACGGCTACCCACAAGGTTAATATTGATCTGTCTTTCGAATTCTTGCGAAGTCATTTCATCGAAATTCTTGGCAATACTAATCCCTGCTGAGTTAATCACAAGGTCTGGGGTGCCAAAGGTCGCAGTTGCTTCTGCAAACTTGGTTTCCATGGTTGTTTCGTTTTGTACATCAACTTCAAAGCCAGCCACAGCCGGTGCGATTTTTTGTAGCGCTGTTACGGCTTGTTCAATACCAGCATGGGCAAAGATACAAACTTGGTATTTGTCTTTGAGGAGACGTTTGGTCAACTCGAGTCCAATACCACTACTACCGCCAGTGACCCAAGCTGTTTTCATTGAATTTTTTGTCATGTTAAAATCCTCGTAAGCTAAAGTTGTTATGAAGCAACTTCATCTTTTAGCAGCACATCACCGAACTGATTACGTAACTCAGCTTTTACAATTTTACCTGTACCATTGACAGGTAGTGAATCAACAAAGATCACCACATCAGGAATCTGCCAACGTGCAATTTTGTCTTCGAAATAGGCACGCACTTCTTCTTCGGTGATACCTGAATTTTCTTGTTTCACCGCAATCAGAATTGGACGTTCATCCCATTTTGGATGACGGGCTGCAATCGCCGCAGCCATACAAACTTCTGGATGACCAACCGCAATATTTTCAAGTTCAACAGATGAAATCCATTCACCGCCAGATTTAATTAAATCTTTGGCACGGTCACAAATACTCATATAACCATCGGCATCAATTGTTGCGATGTCACCTGTATCGAACCAACCATCCGCAGTTAATGCGCTTTTTTCTTGGTTGAAGTAATGATCGACAATCCATGGACCACGAATTTGTAAATTACCTTGAGTGTGACCATCATTTGGAAGAGCAGTGGTGCTATGACCATCGACAATGCGTAATTCAACACCAAATGGTGGACGACCTTGGGTTAAGCGTAATTTTTCAAATTCTTCAGCACTTAAAGCGGAGTGTTTGGCTTTAGGCTGATTCGCTGTACCCAATGGGCTGGTTTCAGACATTCCCCAAGCGTGAATCGTGTCGCAATCGTAGTTGTTTTTGAAGTCACGAATAATTGAAGGTGGGCAAGCTGCGCCGCCAACCACATTGCGGGTCATACTTTCTAATTTGGTACCGCGTTTTTTCGCCGCAGCGAGTAGACCTTGCCAAATCGTAGGTACACCAAGTGCTACAGTTACTTTGTAATCATCAATGAGGCTAACTAAGCTGTCACCATCTAAATTAGGGCCTGGAAGTACAATGGTACAACCCACCATTGCCGCAGCATAAGGTACGCCCCATGCATTTACATGGAACATTGGAACCACAGGCATGGTGATGTCTTTAGCAGACAGATTTAATGAGTCTGGTAGGCTAATGGCCATGGTATGCAATAAGGTTGAGCGGTGGCTGTAAAGCACGCCTTTCGGGTTACCTGTTGTACCAGATGTGTAGCAAAGTGAACTTGGGGTTTCTTCGCTAAATTGTGGCCAATCAAATTCGGTCGATTGATGTTGAATCAATTCATCATAGAAAAGTACATCGGGTAAGGCTTCTACGATTTTATCATCGCGTGAACCATAGCAGATGAAGCGTTCAACCGTTGGAACTTTGCCTTGAATTGCAAGGATCAGTGGTAAGAATGTTGAATCAAAGAAAATCGCTTTGTCTTGAGCATCATTAATGATGAAGACCAGTTGCTCTGGGAATAAACGAGGGTTAATGGTATGGCAAACATAACCACTACCCGAAACAGCATACCAAGTTTCTAAATGGCGATGGTTGTTCCATGCGATGGTTGCGAGACGGTCACCAGCGTCTAGGTCAAACGTCGTAAATGCATTGGCTAAGCGTTTACTGTTTTGTTGTACTTGCAACCAGTTGGTTGTCGTAATTTGACCATTCACTTCGCGTGAAATAATAGGGGTGTCAGAGTGATACTTTGCTGCATGTTCTAGTAAGTTACTAATCAACAAAGATTGATGCATCATTTTGCCAAACATTTCATTCATCCTTGGTAGCTGTTATTTTAATAATGAAAAAGAACCCGTAGCGGGTGCTAAAGGTTCTTATACACTTATTTTTGGCTGAAGTCTGCGCCATTGCCTGGTTTAATGTAACGAGGCACTTTTTGACCAGTTTGTTGAGCAACTGCGTGAATCGTACGCTCAATCCAACCTGCATCCATGATAAACATCAATGAGTCATCATCGTTTAAGTTGATGTTTGCACCTTCAACGTACATGAAACCTTCAGTACCTTCTTGAGTATAGAAGGTATGAATAGAACCGGCCGGTTCATATAAATAGCTGCCTTCAGTTTGAACATCTTCAGGATATTCTACATAATGCCAAGAGCCTTTAGTTGTTAAGAAATGCACCGAGCCTGTGTGGAAGTGGCGTGGTAAAAGTGTACCCGCATCAAAGCGCGCATAAAGTACCCAGATACCTTTGTCTGCATCTAAAAAACATGGGCTTACGTGAACACCGGGTAAAGCGTTAACGACTTCGCCTTCACGTTTTAGGTTCACTGTTAAAAGTACATCTTGATGCTTAATTGATTGTGCAATACTCATGACAAACTCCATGTATGTCTTTATTTGATAATGAGATATCAGAACGCCAAACTTTACGTTTATCTGTTATTTCCATGTACTTGAGCATAGCAATGTTTCAGAATTAGCAAACCATTCAAAAGAATGGATTTGCAATTGTTCGATAATTAGACACTTTAATTCTGTGAAAGATGTATTAGAAATCATGATTTTGGTTTAATTTCATATTGTAGGCAGGCTATGCCTTGCTTTAACTTGTACATACTTTCGTTAAAGGCACTAACCTCATTGTTTGAACCGTGATGTTAATGCGATGTTAAATTTCAAGGAGTCGAAATTTACTGATGGAACTGAATAAGAAAGATTGGATGTATTGAAATGCAAGTGTTAAAAACTAAACTCAGCCGTCCAAGTATAATCGGAGACACGGCTATGCAGCGTCCTAAGCTATTAGGGCATATGCTGCAATATTGTCAATCTTCTCTGGTTTTTATCCATGCAGCGGCGGGTTATGGTAAAACTACTCTGATGTATCAACTCAGCGAAGCGTTGATTGCCCAAGAAAAAAGTGTCCGTTGGTTGACTTTAGATAACGATGATAATGATCCTATCCGCCTGTACCAATATTTATGGCTAGCCCTTTTAGGGCTGGATCAGCTCAATTCGGTGCCTGATGGTCAGGTGCACAAACCCAATATTATAGAACTGTGCCAAAAAATCTCAGAAATGAAGACAGAAATTGTGTTCTTTATTGATGAATTCGAGACCATTGAAAATCAAGAGTGTTTAAATATTCTCTGGTGGCTGTATCAGTATTTACCTTCTAACTGTCATATGGTCATTGCATCCAGAGTGAAGCCGAATTGGAGTTTTACCAAAGAATATCTTTCAGGGCGCTTACAGCTAGTCACAGAAGGGCATCTCAGCGTAAAGGCGGAAGATAGTGCAGAGTTAATACACTTCCTTCAACAACAAAATTTTGATCACGTGAGCTTAACGCCTGAATTGGCAGAACAATTAATCGAGAAAACCGAAGGCTGGCTCACAGGCATCCAACTGACCAATTTGTATTTGAAGCATCACCATGATGCGGGTGCGGTCATTCAAAGTTTAAGTGGTGCGCATAATCAAATAGTAGATTATTTGAGTGAGCAGGTTTTTATTCAGCTTTCAGACGAAATGCAGGATTTTTTATTAAACATCAGTGTATTAAGGAAAATCTGTTTAGCGAACATTTCTGAAGTGGCACAGAACCCAGCATCGGCTAAATTGCTCGAGCTGATGAATCATAAAGGGCTGTTTTTACAGGCTTTAGATGAACAGCGGACATGGTATCGTATTCATCATTTATTCCGCGAATTTTTGGAAAACCGTTTTAAAAATATCAACTTGGATGCTTACAAAGCAGCACATATTCGTGCTGCGTATTGGTATCAACAGCAACATTACCTCATGGAAGCGATTTATCACGCACAACATGCTCAAGATCAGCATCTGGTTTTAGAGTTGCTGAGTGCTGTGAGTCGTGAACTCATCCTAGAAGGGCGTTTTTATACTTTATTGGAATTGGTGCGAATAATTCCCGATGAGTTGTTACTACAAAAAATTCCTTTACTCTATGATGCAATCTGGTCATTAACCATTACCCATCAACATTTGCTCGCCAATCATTATTTACAGCTGTGGCTGAAAATTGAGAGCAAGGATTGTGTGGTTGGGGATGATCAATTGGCACTTGCACCAATGATTGCATTGATGGGTGATGAAATAGAACAAGCCTATGAATTGGCACAACAAAATGTTGCTCAACTGTCTGAAAGCTCCTATTTTGTGCGTGCTCCTCTAATTGGCATTGGTGCGCTTTATCATATTTGTTTAGGTAAAATTGCTGAAGCCAGAAAAATTATTATCCAAACCCGGGCAGCCTATATACAAGGGCAAAATGTATTTGGTCTGATTATCACAGACTGTATTGAAGCGCTGTGTGATTATCTGGAAGGTCATTTAGACAAGGCTTTGCTCAAACTTGAGTTGATTGGGAAAAGTGAAGATTATTTGAAATTAAGCTCAGAAGAGTTTTTACGACCAATCGTTAATATGATTACCAGCAGCGTGAAAGCAAGTTTGTATTATGATCTCAATGAGATTTCACTGGCTGATAAGGCCTTGCAGTATTTTCATAATGGTGAACAACTGATTATCCCTGACCTTGCGATTGTCGGGTTTGAGTTGTTATTACGTGTGGCACATATTCAAGGCAATGTGCAGGCGGAACAAGCCTGTTTAACCCAATCCCAAATTTGTACCAATGACTGGTCTATGCCGCGGCTGAGTCAGACCGTACAGACGATCTATGATCAATATCAATGGTTTGATAAAAATCAAAAATTACAAGAAACAGATGCATTGCATCTAGAAGACCTCTGCCAACAGCACGTGAGCAAGGCATTAAATATTTCGAATGTCATTACCGGAGATGACTTGGCACTGTATCGTCAGTTGATTTTTACTGATCGAGAACAACAAGCAAAACAATTTCTGGAGCTGGAACTTGCCCGAATTCTGTCTTATCCGTTAAGACGAGTACGGATTTTACTGCTGTTGGCTTTGGCTGATTATCGTTTGAATCAGCTGGAGGCAGCATATATTTTCTTGGAACAGGCTTTAGTGCTGTTAGAGCCAACCAAAGCCGTGCGTATTGTCTTGGATGAACATCCTCTGTTATTTGAGTTATTAGCAGAGTTTGAAAAATTTATCTTGAAAGGCAAACAGAAAAAAGATTCGTCACTTTTGGCATTTGTAGACATGCTGACGTCCATGGGGAGGGGTGCTGCGGTTGAATCTGGGGAAGAGAAGGAAGATAGCATTGCCATTCATTCTGAACTCTTGTCTAAACGTGAACTGCAAATCTTACTTAAAGTGAGTGAAGGTTGTACCGACATAGAGTTAGCCGATAAGGTTTTCTTGTCCGTGAATACGGTGAAATGGCATTTACGTAATATCTATAACAAGCTAGGCGTACGTTCTAGACTGGAAGCTGTTACCGAAGCTAAAAAACAAGGTCTGATTCCTTAAATGCAAACCTGCAACGAAGCTTAAAAAAATGCCCATGTCTAAACGCTAAGACATGGGCAAGATAGGGAACTGATATATTCGGTTTTATTCATTTAAGTAGCTGAATATATTTAAATTTCTTACATTCAGTTTTAACTTGCAGAAATGCTATCTGTCAAAATACAGATTTAAAATCCGTATGACTTCCTATTTCTACAGTTTCTATAACTCAACCAGCATGATCAACGGTTTGATCAGCTTGTAGGCTTAATACTCAAACTTTTGTACCTTTTCGGCAAAAGTATGTTCAATACCTGAAGTACCACTCTTTACAACGGTAACTTGGTTTTCAAACATTTTTATATTTTCAGTCTAAGCCGATGGCATTTACCTTAGCGCTAATATAATCAAATGAAAAGAATAGTAATTCAAAACCATTCTAATGAATGGGGAGGATGAAAAATCAGGAGAAGAATCAAATAAATTAGCCCATGTTTACGTATTTAGAACATGGGCGAGCACAGGTTGTTATGGCTTATAGAGTCCGAGTTGTACCAGATGTAAGCGTAGGATACGTCTTAACTCCAGCACGGCCTCAGGGGTTTCTTGTATAGAATGTCCACCTTTAATAATTTTCTCTGAGACAGCTCCATCGAGATGAGCACTTTTATAGGGAACAATACCATCTGTAATAAGATTAAGGTCGTCACTTTTGGTGTTATTGCCCATAATAGAATGAAATAACAAACCTTTACGCGGCATAATGTCCGAAGTTAGAGCCATAAATTTGGATTTATGACTCAAATCGCTTGGACCATTTTGAATCAGCCCTTGATCAATTTGCTTGGCTAAATCACTAAAATCGAGATCCTGACTTTGCAGCGTATCACTGACCGCTGTTAAAAAAGCCCCAGGCAGCTTGATGACTTTACGTGCTGCCCGAGTAAACCACAGGTCTGCATAGGCCGTACCTCGATGCGGTGCAGAAATAAAGATTGCACGGCTAAAATTCGGGATATCTTGCATATGCATACGGTCAGAAACAATCGATAGGTTTTTGTATTTATTGAGTTGACGGTTACTCATCATGGACATGGCTTTTTTGGTCACATCTGCATCGCTGACTAGGAGTCGAGCAATAATGCCTCCCATACTGTGCCCAATTAAAACGGCCTCTTTTTTGGCAGCAGCATTGGCATTCACTTCTGCAAAGCCCTGTTTGAGTAAGGCATAAATTTGGAAACGACTTTCTATAATCGGCATATTGGTTGAATAAAAGACCTGCCAAACCTGAAAGTTTTCACGTAAAACCTGATCTCCCATAATGTCGTTGGTCAAACGAATCCAAGCTTCAGGACTGCTGGCTAAGCCATGCACGAGCACAATAATTTTTTTGTTGGGATTATAAGGTTCAAGCATATACAAATGCGGCATGGTTAAGCGGTTATCACGGTCAATCAAGGTGAGATAAGCGGCTTTTCCCAAATTATTTTCGGCTAACCAGAGACCATAAGGCGTCGAAAAGTTGGCTGCTAAAGGATATTTTTTCCCAGCAAGTTCAATGGTCTCATACTTATAAGGGTCATAGGCTCGAATTACAAATTCAGGCTGGGTTAAAATATCCTGAACAGACGTGGCTGATTTGGGTTGTGCCGTAAAGGTGGCTGCTAAGTAGCGGGCTTGATGAATATTGGGATTAATTCCGCTTTTATAAGCATAATGTAAGGGGTCAATAATATATTGATTCAATTCATTGTCTGCGGCATTGGCATCGGGTAACACCACCACAAACTCTGAACCAAAGCCATCACGGCGGTTAATCGAACGTAATCCAGAAAAGTTGAGATTATAGCTCGATTTTAATTGTTCAATTTTTTGCTCTTTGAGTAAAGGATAATTGCTGAAATCAATTTGATAGATGCTTTTACCAATCTGAATTTGGCGCTCCACTTCTTTTTGTGGATGGCGAAGGGTATAGGCATTCGATAGTTTAGCAATCGCCAAGTTATAGAAATCTCGAATTTGTACCTGTCGGTTATCAAAAATACGGTCTTCTGGTCCACGCTGTGTTTTAAACATATAGGCGTAGCTATAACGGATGCTTTTATCAAGCATATCTAATTCTTCATCAAGACATTTATGATAAGTTTCTTGCTGAATTTTTTGCTTTTCTTCCGATTTATGATTGGCCAATATCCCCATCTTGCATTCAGATGATTCTTCAAGTGCCAATGCACGTGCCAGATAAAGTTCACTGGCGGTCGATAAAAGTTGTTCATCCTGAATTTGCGGGATTTGTTGTAATTCTTGCACACATTGTGTGGGTTGTACTGTACAAACTTTAGCTTCACGTCCTGTCATAGAAAGAACATTGAGGCTGGCTTCACTTAATTTATCTCGTGTCAGAATACTTTCACGTTCATTGGTAATCGTGACTTTGACTGCTTGATTTTTAACTGTAACGACTTGGCAACCTGTGAGCAGGGACGTGGTCAATACAGCAAATAGGGCAATACGGCTGATTTTTTTTGGCATATCGTGTTCTGACAATCACATTTTGTTGATTTTTTTTAAATCATACGGTAATTGTCAGCTTTTTCAATCATTGCAAAAAAATAGACCGTACAAGACGATCTATTTTTGTATTGAGATGAATTAAGATGCTTTAGGTGGATTTAACACTTGCCACACATTCCAGCGCCCTTGCGTTTCAATTTCGCTAATTAAGCGGTCAGCCACTGCGGCTTCTTGCGGGTACTTGAGTTTGTAGTTTTTCAAGATTTGAATCGCACTTTTCTTTTGTTCCATTGCAATATAGTTATTGGCCGCAGACAAATAAGCTTCTTGAACTCCAGCTTTCATGGCCTTATCTAAATATGGAATCGCTTCACGTTGACCACCACCTTCAGACAAACCAAAACCGAACCAGAAGTTGGCTTCAGCATCATCTTGGTTAATCTTTAAAATACGTTGTGCATAAGTGAGTGATTTGGTGGTATACACTGAACCCAAGTCTAAATTGCGTGCCATAACGCTGGCTTTAAATGCACGAATCAGCACATCAAAAGATGCATCGTCACGGACGGCTAAAGTATCCAGCTCTTGTGTCACCTGTTTTAACTTGGCCTCAAATCCTTTACGTTCTTTACGCTCGCTAAAACGTGGTGGATAGTGACGGGCTTTACCTTCGACCAGTTGTAAAAAGTCATCAATATCAGTGATATCAATTTCATTTTCACCTGCCAACACGGCATATTTCATGCTGCGTTGATTGCTATTGACGGTAGGAATAATCAAGCGATTGGTGTCTAAAGTAATTTTCTCATTCGGATTTGCCGAGCTAGAAACGACCATTTTTGTTACAGGCTGAGCAGCAGCTTGTTTTAACTCTAATTCAAATGGCGGTGGTGCAGCATAGTCAAATGGATTGAGGGCATAAAATGGAGGTGTGGTATCAGGTTCGGTAAAAATAATCGGTTCTTTAGAGTTCTTATTTGGGGTTGTGCTACAAGCCGTTAGAAATGATGCGGCAATTAATGCAATTGCCAGAGGCTTTAACGTCATAGTATTCATCCATTCTTTCTTTTAAAAGTGATATAAATCGGCATGTTCGTCAGTCTAAGAAAACTCTGACGAACATGCAATATCGTACGTGTTACAGTTGGTTTTTAATGATGTATTTATGCTTTGGAAGAGCCACTTTGTGCTTCACATTCACGGCGGACATCTTCCAGAATTTTTAATTCTTCTTCACTATACGGTTGTTCGTTCAACTGTTGTTTTTTAAAGCTCGGATCTAGCAAAGATAACCGCTGACATAAGGTATTCATACGTTTTTCATTGCTTTGAATCCGGTCAAGTAAAACTCGCATGCCTTCCAGCATCGGATCCGATTGATCCTGTGTTGCTGCATAAGGTTGGAATCCAATACTTTCGGCATAATCACGACGGCGAGCTTCATCCTCATCTTTTGGACGGTCTTTGCTAATGTAGCGCGCAGGGTTACCGACGGCCGTTGTACCCGCAGGAACAGCTTTGGTGACTACAGCATTGGAGCCTACTTTTGCCCCTTTACCGACCGTAAAAGGTCCTAAAATTTTTGCACCTGCACCGACAATCACTCCATCTTCTAAAGTGGGATGGCGTTTGCCTTTATTCCATGTGGTTCCACCTAAGGTTACACCGTGATAAAGCGTGACATCATCACCAATTTCTGCGGTTTCACCAATCACTACACCCATACCGTGGTCGATAAAGAAACGACGACCAATTTTGGCTCCAGGATGAATTTCAATGCCTGTTGCAAAACGGCTAAAAGAGGAAAGGAGTCGTGCAGAGCCTTTACATTCTTTTTTCCAAAGTTCATGCGCTACGCGATGCATGATTAAGGCATGAATGCCTGGATAGGTTGTTAAAACTTCTAAAGTATTTCGGGCTGCTGGATCTCGCGCGAATACAGCTTGTATATCCTCTTTGAGCTGTTTAAGCATCAGACGAATCCTCTTTATCTATAGTTTTAGGTGCAGATGGTTTCCATGTGCCTTTATTTAAGGCTTGTACACGACTGAAAATTCCGCGTAGTAAATGATATTCCATTTTATCTAATTGTATACGCCCAAATAAGCGACGCAAGCGTAAAGGCAGTAATCTTGGATTATTTGGATCTAAAAACTCAATGTCTTCAAGCATTTTCTCTAAATGCGGATAGAATTGTTGCATCTGTTCATGCGTGACCAGTGGCTCATCCCAATGCATTTGGGTCGTCTCGGTCACAGGCATCATCGCTTCAGAGTCTTCGGTGTGTTCGACACAGGCAAGAGCTGCCATCCGCATTTCATAACAGATGATTTGAATGGCTTGCGACACATTTAATACACCATAATCGGTGTTGACAGGAATGGTGACATGATAATTGGCCAGAGCCAGCTCTTCGTTGGTCAACCCCCGATCTTCGCGTCCAAAAATCACGGCAATATTTTGTTGCTCGGTGGTTACGGCTTTGAGCGACATTTCTGCTGCGGGACGCGCATCTAGCAATGGCCAAGGAATTGTTCGGCTACGCGCACTGGTGCCAAATACAATATGACAGTCTTGAATGGCTTGTTCTAAAGTTTCCACAATCTTAATTTGCGGAATTAGGTCAACTGCACCTGCAGCCAGAGCTTCAATGTCGGGATGCGGGTAGGTTTTGGGTGCAACCAAGACCAACTGACTGAGTCCCATGGTTTTCATGGCACGTAATGCACTGCCAATATTGGCTGGTAAAGTGGTATTTACCATCACAATTCGGATATGCGAGAGATGGTCAGCAACGGCTGTATTGTCAAATTGATTCATGACACGTCCATTAATGTTTTAATTTCTTGATCTTTAAGAATATTGGTTCACATCTGCCTGATATAAGTCCATCGCTTCATCCATACTTAGGTTTTCTGGTGGCGGTGGGACTTGCACAGGTTTCGCCTGTTCATAATTCACGGCTTTGGCGGCTTTTGATTTCACCTGATATTCAATATAGATGGCTTCTTTGCCAAAATAATCGCGTAATTTACTTAAAAGCTCATCAAGCGGGGCAACTTTCCACTGCATCCCTAAATGTAAGTCTGCGGTAGCGTAGGCATAATCCAGTTGCAAGATCACCGGAATATGATTACACATATCGACATTACAGTAAGGCAGCAAGAGCTTTTGTAAATCTTGGCTTAAGGTTTTACTCAGATGCTCAGCATGTAATTTAATCTGAATGCTGTTGGCACGTTTTTGGCGAATTTCATTCAGGTTAAAGGCTTTGGTCAGACGGCCCATTGGACGGTCAAAACCTTCACGCTCATAAATTTCGCCTTCAATCACCACCACACGCTCATTCACGATAATGTCTTTAAAACGCTGGAAACGTTCGTGATTGGCAGAGACTTCAATACGGGATGTTCCGTCATCGAGGGTAATCATGACACGGTTCGGGAAGTTAGCCACATCAACCACCAAGCCGGCAAAGACGGTGGTTACACCGCGACGTGTCGGTGTGAGTTCATTTATTTTGGCTGGAATAAAGGATTTTAATTCAGGGCGATAGACATCAATTGGGTGACCTGTGAGATATAGCCCCAGGGTATCTTTTTCACCTTTGAGACGAACTTCATCGGACCAAGGTTTGACAGGTTTGGCCGGTTTACGCTGAACTTCTTCAACCTCACCAAACAAGTCCATAATGCCTGTTTCACGGTTACTTCGTGCCTGTTCCGCTGCTTGCACGGCCTCAGGCAATTGTGCCATCAAGCTAGAACGCTCAATACCTAAACAGTCCAATGCACCCGCGCGGATTAAGGCTTCAAGGGTACGTTTGTTGATTTTCTTTAAATCAATACGATGGCAGAAATCAAACAAGTCTTTATATGGACCATCTTGCAGTCGAGAGTCGATCACAGACTGCATGGCCTGTTCACCGACGCCTTTAATGGCCCCTAAGCCGTAAACGATGGTTTTCTCATCGGTCGCATGGAAATGGTACAGTGACATATTCACCGAAGGTGGCAGTACGTCTAAACCATTGCTACGGCAGTCATCAATCAGGAATACCACATTATCGGTATTCTGCATTTCCGAAGACATAACCGCAGATAAAAACTCGGCAGGATAGTGGGCTTTTAACCATGCAGTTTGATAAGCAACCAATGCATAAGCTGCAGCGTGGGATTTGTTAAAACCATAGCCTGCGAATTTTTCCATATAGTCGAAGATATGGTTGGCTGTGGCTTCATCAATATCTTTTTTCGCAGCACCTTCAATAAAGATCTGGCGCTGTTTGACCATTTCTTCAGGTTTCTTTTTACCCATCGCACGACGCAATAAGTCCGCGCCACCCAGAGTATAACCGGCACAGTATTGTGCTGCCTGCATCACCTGTTCTTGATATACCATAATGCCGTAGGTTGGTTCGAGTACGCCTTCCAGCAAGGGGTGTAAGTACTCAAATTCTCCGCCATGCATACGGTGAATAAAGTCTGGAATCAGATCCATCGGGCCAGGTCGGTATAACGATACGAAGGCAATAATTTCCTCAAATTTGCTCGGACGAGCTTCTTTGAGCATTTTTTTCATGCCGACGGATTCAAACTGGAATACCGCGGTGGTATTGGCATTGGCGAAGACTAAATAAGCGTCTTTATCATCCAGCGGAATATTGGCAATATCCAGTGCTATCTCAGAGGGATAATGCTTGTTGATGTTCTGCACCGCATCTTCAATGACGGTTAAGTTACGTAGACCCAAGAAGTCGAATTTGACCAGTCCCGCAGCTTCGACATCATCTTTATCATACTGTGCAACACGACCCGTGCCATCCGCATCGCAGAGTACCGCAGAGAAGTCGGTAATTTTGGTCGGTGCAATGACAACACCACCCGCATGTTTACCTGTATTACGGGTAATGCCTTCTAACTTCAGTGCCATTTCCCAAATTTCGGAAGCATCATCGTTGTCTGGGTTCGAAGGGTTGGTCACAATATCTTTGAGTTGTGGTTCCGCTTCAATAGACTCTTCCAGAGACAAACCTAAAGGTTTGGTTGGAATCATTTTAGAAATACGATCGGCTAAACCGTAGGATTTACCCAAGACTCGGGCCACATCTCGAATCGCACCTTTGGCCGCCATGGTGCCGAAGGTCGCAATCTGGGAAACTGCATCACGTCCATAGTTACGAGCCACGTAGTCGATGACTTTATCACGGCCAGCAATACAGAAGTCGACGTCAAAGTCGGGCATGGAGACACGTTCTGGATTCAGAAAGCGTTCAAACAGTAGATCGTAGCGTAAAGGATCAAGATCGGTAATTTTTAAACTATAGGCCACCAAAGAACCAGCACCAGAACCCCGTCCAGGCCCTACGGGTACACCATTGTTTTTAGACCATTGAATGAAGTCCATAACGATAAGGAAGTAGCCGGGGAATCCCATCGAGTTAATGATGTTGACTTCGTAGTTAATACGATCATCATAGGGCTTACGAATTTCAGCCCAATCATCGCCACGTTGTTCAACTGGATATAAATGGTTGAGGCGTTCTTCTAGACCTTCTTTAGACAAATGCTCAAAGAAGGAGTTAATGGTATGGCCTTCAGGAATTGGGTAATCCGGCAAGAAATATTTGCCCAGTTGCAGCGTGACATTACAACGTCGGGCAATATGAAAGCTATTTTCAATCGCAGTTGGCAAGTCAGAAAACAGCTCGGTCATTTCGGCTGCTGTTTTGAAATATTGCTCAGGGCTATAAGGTTTTGGACGACGGTTATCCCCGAGTACGTAACCATCGGCAATACAGACGCGCGCTTCGTGTGCTTCAAAATCTTCACGGGTAATGAAGTGCACATCATTATGCGCAACCACACCAATATTATATTTTTTTGCCAGCTTAACCGCTTCTACAATGTAATCATCTTCAAAAGGGCGATCAGTTCGGGTCAGGGCTAAATACACACGATTGCCAAACTTTTCGATCCATTGTTCGAGTAAAGGTTCGGCCTTTTGCGGATTGGAGGAGCAGAGCATTTTGCCCACATCACTGTGCATGCCCAGTAAGGCAATAATGTCGTGATGTTGTTCTAGCACCCAGTCTTTTTGTACGCAGGGAATATCAAGTTGTTGCCCTTCAATAAAACCGCGGGAAACAATTTCGGTCAGCCCACGCCAACCTGTATTGGTCATCGCCAATAAGGTCACACGATGTTCGGCATCATTCAGTCGAATGACGGAGCCTAAGATTGGTTTAATGCCTTTAGATTGGCAAGCACCATAAAATTTAACCGCTGCATGCAGGTTTGACAGATCCGTCAAAGCCAATGCGGGCATTTCATCATTGACTGCAGCTTTAATCAGATCAGGTATCCGAACGATAGATTCAGTAATTGAAAATTCGGTATGAATACCAAGATGAACAAAGTGCATAAATGAGTCCCTGCTAAAACCACTCGATAGTTTAGCATGCTCTATGCTGATTCTGAGTTTAATTGAAATGAATTGGTTAAGTTTTAATAGCCTGACGCATGGACTGGGCTGATTTTGTTTTCAATCCTCTTGTTTTGGAGTGATTCTTTGCAGAACCTGATCAGATGTACGGATGTAAACGCGATGATCTCAACAGGCCAGAGCTTGCTGAATGGCAAATTGCGTTAATTTTCCATTTTTAAAGTGAAAGTTGAGATAAGCGGTGTAGGGAGGGGTGAACGCTTGTGGATGTTTCAGAAATTCTGTGACTTGGTTCCTTTCTAAAATAAGGACTTGTGCTTCACCTGATGCGCTCATTACCTGTGCGCTGTGTTTAAAATCGTGTTTAAATTGCTGCAAGGTATATTGTGCTGTAATCGGAATGTTTTGCACTACAATCGATTCGGTCATGTTTTGGGGGTTGTTCCAATTGAATCCAATCCGACCTTTAGTTTGCTCAAGTTGTCTGAAATAATTTTTATTTTGAAAAAAATGTGCATTTTTAATTTGAGGATTATCTTCAGTGAAGATTTCGAATACGAGCGTTTTATCTGCGCTTGGTTTGGCACTATATTCATAATTTCCAGTACATTCGACAAAGACTTTAGACGTCTTCATCAGTTTTGGTTGTATTAGTTTTTCGACTTGATCGGCAGCAATGGCAGTATTCAGTTCAATCTGATTAACCTTCACACTGGTGACATAGTCATAAGCCATTGTATTTGCATGGCTGATAGTTGAAAGTGCAGAAAGGCTCATTACGAGGGGCAGGAGTTTCATACAGATGTTCTTATTCGTCTGATCTAAAGTACATTATAGAAAAATATCCGCATAAAAAAGCTCCCATTTAGGGAGCTTTAAAATATTCGGTTTATCTTAATCGGGATAACCAGTCTCCGAGACTTTGTACCAACTGTACCAGAATCAATAAGACAATTACGGTCAGGATCACCACGCTGGTATCAAAACGTTGATAGCCGTAGGAAATTGCCAGATCACCAATACCACCTGCACCGACAGCACCTGCCATTGCCGTTGCACCAATCAGGCTAATGGTCGCCGTAGTCAGATTGAGAATCAGCGAGCTACGCGCTTCAGGTACAATAAACTTGAAAATGATTTGCCAAGGGCTAGCCCCCATCGCTTGCGCTGACTCAATAATCCCTTCATTAACTTCTAATAGCGAAGTTTCAATCAGACGACCAATATACGGACCCACATAAATGGTGAGGGGCACAATGGCTGCCCAAGTACCAATGGAAGTGCCTACAATGACTTTGGTTAGCGGAATTACGGCAATCAATAAAATAATAAAAGGCAGTGAACGTAAAGCATTCACAATCGGGTTGAGGAGGTGATAGACCACCCGATTAGGTAAAATCCCGTCTGGGCGTGTTACCAATAAGGTAATGGCCTGAATAAAGCCCCAAATCGAACCAAACAGCATGGCGAAAAACACCATGTGGAAAGTTTCCTGCATCGCAGTCACAAATTGGTCAATGCTCAGTGAGCTATGCCAAAAGGGTGCGGTAAGGTCTGTCAGCCATTGTACGATTAAATCTCTCATTCGCAGACTCCAGATTGTTCCACTTTCACACCATTTTGTTCAAAGAATGCAATCGTGTCTTGAATGATGCGAGGGTCACCCAAGAGCTGGATAAACATCTGTCCAATGACCGAACCATTAATTTCGGTCATGTTGGCGAACAAAATATTCAGACTGATATCGAATTGCTTAATAGCTGCCTGAACCACGGTTTCTTGCGCTGAAGTACCCAAGAATTGCAAGCTATAAATACTGTGCTGATTTTGATTTTCTAAATTCTTGAGAATATTAATCGGCAATTGTTGCTGTAATACTGTTTGAATAAAGTTCTTGGTGGTTGGATGCTGCGGTTGACTGAAGATATCCAGTGTAGGACCAGTTTCAATCACTTTGCCTTGTTCCATCACCGCGACATAATCACAAACCGATTCAATTACATCCATTTCATGGGTCACCATAACAATGGTAATCCCTTGTTCTTGATTGATTTTTTTTAATAATGCCAGAACTGATTTGGTGGTTTGCGGATCTAGCGCTGAAGTGGCTTCATCACAGAGTAAAATTTTAGGATGATTGGCTAAGGCGCGGGCAATACCGACCCGTTGCTTTTGTCCACCTGAGAGTTCATCTGGAAAGGCATCTTTTTTATGCTTCAGATCGATAAAATCAAGTAACTCATTTAAACGTTTTTCTCTTTCCGCTTTGGAAAAGCCCAAAAGCTTCAGCGGCATTTCAATGTTAGCGGCTACTGTTTTGGTTTGTAGCAAATTGAAGTGTTGGAAAATCATGCCGATATTTGCACGTTCTTGACGTAATGAACGTGCATCCAAAGCCGTAAAGTCGGTATCACGAATAATGACCTGACCTTGCGTCGGACGTTCAAGCAAATTAATCAGACGGATTAAGGTACTTTTACCTGCACCACTATAGCCAATAATGCCAAAAATACTGCCATCTGGAATAGTCAGGTTAATGTTATCCAGAGCACGTATGGTTTGACCCTTGAGCTCGTAGTGTTTTGAAATGTCTTTAAATTCAATCATAGCGTCAAAAACTGTACAAAATGAAAAAACAGGCAAAAGTCACTTTGCCTGTTTTGTTTGCAGCATTATATTACTATTTGCTTTCTGTAAGATAGCTAACAGGTTTGTTTACATCAATTTTAGTGCCACCAAAGTGTTCTTGAACATATTGTTCTACCGCTTTAGTGTGGTAAAGCTCGCCCACTTTTTTCAAGACTGGATCATCTTTACGAGATTCAGCCACAGCTAAAATGTTCACGTTCATTTTTGTGCTTTGGTCAATTGGCTCATAGAAAACCGCATCTTTTAATACGTTTAAGCCGCCTTCCATTGCAAGGGTATTGCCTAATACAATGGCATCCACTTCGTCTTTAACACGAACAGCTGTCGCCATTTGAATTGGTTTGATTACTAGTTTTTTGTTGTTTTCAACGATGTCAGCAGGTGTACCTTTTACATCATCAAAACCAGTTTTTAATTTCACTAAACCAGCAGATTGCAGTAATAACAATGCGCGTGATTCGTTTGCACCATCGTTAGGAATTGCAATCGTTGCACCGTTTTGGAATTCATCAAGCTTTTTCACTTTGCTTGAGTAAATGCCCATAGGCTCAAGATAAGTAGTCGAAATCGGGGCAATCTTGTCTTGGTTATTGGCATTAAATGCAACCAAGTAGGCATAAGATTGGAATGCGTTAATGTCGATTTCTTTATTGGCTACTGCGGTGTTCATCGCAACATAGTCAGTAAAGTTTTTAACTTCGAGTTTGATGCCTGCTTCTTTGGTTTCTGGAAGCGTAGCAATGAAACGCCAGATGTCAGCGTCAGAACCCGTAGATGCCATAACCACAGTTTGTTCAGTGGTGGTTGTGGTATCGGTTTTTGCTTCAGTTGCAGGAGCTTCCTGTTTGCTGCAGGCACTGAGTGTTAATACAGATGCACTCAATAAAACGCTAAATAGCTTTTTCATGAATAATTCCTAGTACAGACGAACTCAAACGTAATTGCATTATAAAGACGCGCTAAATAAATATGCAGGATCACGATGAATGGTAGTGTCTGAATTAAAATTCGGTACTTTGCGATTTTCAGCTCTTAACAAGCCAGAAAATTCGCTTCATCCCAACAAGACCAAAATAATTTTCGTATTAAGCCTATCAAAAAAATCACGTTATGATATTGAAATCATGCCGTATTGCATCGCAACAGTTTTTGATGTCTTAAAAAGTTACGTTATGATAACAATAAAACTATATTCAATATAGTGAATAAGAATTCAATGCTTATCTGTTTAGACGCAAAGAAAAATATTCGATTTAATTAAAATAATAATAAAAACAATATATTGTTTTAACTTAATTTGACTAATTTGTTAATTTTGCTGAAAAATTAATCTTTATAAGATTTTATCCAATAGACATATGAAAAATGAATAAACCTTGCTTTAGGCTCAAGATCGACTATTTTTAACATAATGATAAATTTGAAATATTTACGTTAAGTTCATTTGAGTGGAAACAAGATTGGTATAAGGCATCAAAAAAGCGTGAATCTTTTTCTAGACTAAAGTCTAGTGTGGTTGGAGATTTTGATGAAATCATGCTGGATTGAAAATGTGCATTAAAAAGGGCATATCTGCTTTTATTTTAAGGTTTTTTTGTTGATGCGTAATCAAGTTTAAAGTTGCAGTGTCGCTGAACATGTAAATGCAAATTTTTGGGAATAAGACGGAATAGGATATTTTGCTGTTCGTCTAGCTTGGATCAATAAGTTACTGTACTGCATTGAGTGTTGGATTAATTTTTACGGGTATCTGTGCTTTGGGTTTAAAATAGAAAAACCTGCTTAACGCAGGTTTTTCCACAATTGCTGATGCATTATTTTAAGAATTGAGCCGACTCATAAGCTGGGTTTGGATAGTTGTAGAATCCTTTGCCTGTTGCCATGCCTAAATGACCTGGGTGAATAAATTCTTTTTCTAATTTTTCTAAAATGCTTGCCATCAGTGGATTGGTTTCAACATTTAATTTTGCAACATTATATACCGTAGTAATACCGATAATATCTAAAATTGCAAAAGGACCTTTTGGTGAACCAAAAGATTTCATCCATGTTTTATCAATCGTGTGAGGGTCAGAAACTTCTTTAACCCAAAGTTCTAAAGCAGAAATACAATATGGGACTAACATGGAGTTCAGGATATGACCTGGTTGTTCTTTGTAAATTGGTAAAGCAACCATGCCAATCGCTTTGGCAAACTCAACCAAATCATCAAACACTTTTTTATCTGTTCCAGCATGGCCCATGATTTCTGCCATGTTGTTCACCCAAATTAAATTGGCAAAATGTAACGCCAAGAATTTTTCAGGACGTCCCGTCGTTTCTGCAAATTGACTTGGTAATAGGGTTGATGTATTGGTTGCAAATACGGTTTTTGCTGGAGCAACTTGGCTCAGTTGCTTATAAAACTCAGTTTTGATGGCAACATCTTCAGGAGCAGCTTCAATCACTAAGTCAGCATCTTTCACTGCTTCAGCTAGGTTGGATTGATAGCTTAGATTATTGAATGTATTGTCGAGCTGTTCTTGAGTCGCATTCAAATCTCGTTTATAGCATTCGCTTAATTCGAAAAATTTAGCTTTGGCTTTGGCTAAAATTTCATCGTTAATGTCGTAAACCGTAACTTTAAAACCATGGAATGCTGTTTGAAACGCGATTTGATAGCCGAGTACACCGCTTCCTGCGACAGTAACATTTTTGAAATTCATTCTATTTTCCTTGTTTTCACAGTTATGAAAATGGACATCATCCTTGACCAACTGCATCTATCTCGACATCTTTAATTGTTGTTGAGGTAATGCGTGGTTAAATGTCCATGTTTGCAATTGTGCTGATATTTTTTTATGCTAACTTGACAAATCGAGACTATTTTTTGACATGTTGAGACAAGGATTGTTGGCATGAAGTATTCGGATTCTGTGAATTATAAAGCACAGAAACATGCATTTAGCGATAAAGTTCATAGTTCAGGCTTACGGGGTTATCCTGAAATTATGCAGCAGTTTGGTGTGGATCCAGTGCCATTATTAAAAAAATATGGGCTACAGCTGTCTGAATTGCAAGATGATAAAAAATGGATTTCGCAATGTGCATTGATACAACTTTTGGAAGATAGCTCTCAACAAGCGAACTGTGCCGATTTGGGTTTACGCCTCTCTACCTATCAAGACATCAGTATTCTTGGGGTGTTAGGGGTCATCTTGCAAAGTGCGACGACCTTGCGCGAGGTGATTAAATACAGTTCTGATTTGTTGTTTTTGCATGGTACTGCACTTCGATTGTATATGAATGAGCATGTGACCACAGATTTATCTGGGCGTAGTCAGGACATGGTTGAAATTATTTACGACATTCAGCTCAGTGATGCATCCAATATTTTAAGTAAACGGCAGACGATGGATTTAGGGTTGGCTGTATGCCACAGTGTGCTTCGGTATTTAAGTGCAGAGAATTATCAATTATTAAAAGTTACTTTGCCACATAGCCCGATTGCACCACTCAATATTTATAAACGCTTTTTTAATGCTGAGGTGATTCCAAATCAGAAAAATGCCGCCTTGTACTTGCATAAAAATATGCTTAATGTTCAGCTGGATAGTACCGATCAAGGCTTGCGAGAAATTGTAGATAGTTATTTGGAGCGAAGTTTCCGTAACCATAAAGATTCTATTGTTGATCGTGTACGGCATGCGCTTCGTATTAATTTATCAGGTCCTAAAGCCAATAAGGTTGATATCGCTAAAATGTTGGCGATGCATCCTAGAAGTTTACAACGCAAACTCAATGAAGCAGGTGTGAGTTTTGAAGAGGTTAAAGATCAATTACGCCAACAGTTGCTGTTGCAATATTTGACGGAAACGCAGGTATCTATGAACCAAATTGCTTCAGTTTTAGGATTTTCTGAACAGTCCGCATTAAGTCGGGCCTGTAAAAAGTGGTTTGGTGTGACACCAAGGAAATTAAAAGCGCGAGCAACTTCAGCCCAAGGGGCAGGTTCTGTTGTTTAAGTACTTAGGGCTGATTTAAATTTGGGCGAACCTTAGCTGGTGTGCGTGATTGTGATGTAAAAAAACCCGCAAACTTGCGGGTTTTTTTATGCCATGTTCAATGCTGATTATGCATTTTCACGAGCAATAGCACGGTAACCAATGTCTTTACGATATTGCATACCATCAAAAGTAACTTTTTGGCAAAGTTCTAGGGCCTTCGCTTGTGCTTCACCAATAGTGTTGCCTAATGCAGTCACGCAAAGGACTCGACCACCTGCAGTCACGATGTCGCCATTTTCATTGACTTTCGTCCCTGCATGGAAAACTTTGGCATCGGTCATTGCTGTATCTAAACCAGAAATTACATCACCATTGCTTGAAGTTTCAGGGTAGCCTTTAGACGCAAGCACGATACCCACGGTTTTACGTGTATCCCATTCTGCTTCGGCTGGAAGATTACCTGCAATGCCTGCTTCAACCAGATCAACCAATGAAGATTTTAAACGCATCATAATTGGCTGGGTTTCAGGATCACCGAAACGACAGTTGAACTCGATTACACGTGGTTGACCTTGTTCATCAATCATTAAGCCAGCATATAAGAAGCCAGTATAAACATGACCATCTTTCTTCATGCCTTCTACAGTAGGACGCATCACTTCAGCCATCACGCGATCAAAGACTTCGCTGGTCACAACTGGAGCAGGGGAATAAGCACCCATACCGCCTGTATTCGGACCTTGGTCACCTTCAAAAATACGTTTGTGATCTTGTGATGTTGCCATTGGTAAAATGTTGTCACCATCAATCATGCAAATGAAAGACGCTTCTTCACCCGCCAGGAATTGTTCGATGACAACACGTGAACCAGCATCACCAAATTTGTTGCCAGCCAACATGTCATCAATCGCAGCAAAAGCTTCATCATTGCTCATTGCCACGATTACGCCTTTACCTGCTGCTAAACCATCAGCCTTAATCACGATTGGTGCGCCATGTTCAGTCACGTAAGCTTTAGCTGCTTCAACATCGGTGAAAACATCATAAAATGCTGTTGGGATGTTGTGACGCTTTAAGAAGTGCTTAGCAAAAGCTTTTGAGCCTTCTAGCTGCGCAGCAAACTGAGTTGGACCCCAAATATTTAGTCCTGCTTCACGGCATGCATCAACCACACCATTCACCAAAGGCGCTTCTGGGCCGACAACAATTAAATCCACCGCATTGTTTTTGGCAAATTCAATAATTGCAGGATTGTTCTGAATATCTAAAGCAACATTTTCACATTTATTTTCTGTTGCAGTGCCTGCATTACCAGGTGCAACGAAGACTTTTGCTACTTTTTCGTCCTGAGCGATTTTCCATGACAATGCATGTTCACGACCGCCACTACCCAAAACTAAAATGTTCATCGGTTCATACTCCATGAATCGAAATGACATAAAGTCTTCTGCAGAAATGCCGAAGACTTTATGCAAGATTTAGAAATCTGTTTTAATTGATATGAATGACCAAGTCATTACAGTCGAAATCCGCAATTAGTGACGGAAATGACGCATACCTGTAAATACCATGGCGATACCAGCTTCATCCGCAGCAGCGATGGTTTCTTCATCACGCATAGAACCACCTGGTTGGATAATGCATTTAATGCCTGCTTTCGCTGCATTATCAATACCATCACGGAATGGGAAGAAAGCATCTGATGCCATTACCGCACCTTCAACCACTAAACCAGCATGTTCAGCTTTGATCGCCGCAATACGTGCAGAGTTAACGCGGCTCATTTGACCTGCGCCTACACCAATCGTTTGACGGTTTTTCGCATAAACAATTGCGTTTGATTTCACGTATTTGGCAACTTTCCAAGCAAAGATCATGTCATCAATTTCTTGTTCAGTCGGAGCGCGCTTAGTCACAACTTTAAGATCATCTTTAGTGATCATGCCTAAGTCTTGGTCTTGAACCAATAAACCGCCATTCACACGTTTGTAGTCGAGTTGTGGAGCACGTTCATCAATGGCTGGTAATTCACCGCAAACCAATACGCGAACATTTTTCTTCGCGCCAGTTACTTCAAGTACGCCTTCAGCAATACTTGGTGCAATGATCACTTCAACAAATTGGCGGTCAACAATCGCTTGCGCAGTTGCCACATCAAGCTCACGGTTGAATGCAATAATACCGCCGAATGCAGATTCAGGATCTGTTGCATAAGCAAGATCATAAGCAGCTTGAATGCCGTCTAATGAAACTGCAACACCACATGGGTTCGCATGTTTAACGATTACACACGCTGGTTTTACGAAAGATTTAACACATTCAAGTGCCGCATCGGTATCCGCGATGTTGTTATAAGAAAGCTCTTTGCCTTGAAGCTGTTTTGCAGTTGAAACAGATGCTTCAGTTGCAGCTGGGTCAACATAGAACGCAGCCGCTTGATGCGGGTTTTCGCCATAACGCAAATCTTGAGCTTTATTTAATTGTGTGTTGAAGGTACGTGCAAATTTGTCCGCTTCACCTTCAGCTTTGCCTACGCGCGCGCCAAGGTAAGATGCAATCATGCCATCGTATTGTGCAGTGTGTTCGAAAGCTTTTACTGCTAAATCAAAACGAGTTTCATAAGACAACGCGCCATTGGCTTTAAGCTCGGTAACAACGGTGTCATAGTCAGAAGCATTAACAACAATACCAACAGACGCATGGTTTTTCGCAGCAGCGCGAACCATAGTTGGACCACCGATATCGATGTTCTCAATGGCATCGGCAAGTGAACAGTTCGGTTTAGCGACTGTTGCAGCAAATGGATAAAGGTTCACAACAACCAAATCAATCGCATCGATGTTGTGTTCTGCCATAACAGCTTCGTCTAAACCACGACGAGCCAAGATGCCGCCATGAATTTTCGGATGTAAAGTTTTTACACGACCATCCATCATTTCTGGGAAACCAGTATGCTCTGAAACTTCAACAACTGCGATATTGTTGTCTTTAAGCAACTTATATGTACCGCCAGTTGATAAAATTTCTACCCCTAGAGCAGAAAGGTTTTGAGCGAACTCAACAATGCCAGTTTTATCGGAAACAGAGATTAACGCGCGTTTAATGGTCATGATCTTCGTCACAGTTTTCAAGAATTAAAACAAAAAAGCTAAAATAGCAGGTAAAAAAAATGCCCGCGGAAGCCGCAAGCATTTTATCATTTATTCACTCATTAAACCGTGAGCTTTCAACTTTTTACGTAAAGTACCACGGTTCAGTCCTAGGATCTCAGCAGCACGTGTTTGGTTGCCACGTGTATACTCAAGAACTACAGATAAAAGAGGTTTCTCCATTTCTGCCAGCACCATGTCATATACCTGAGAAGGTTGCTCGCCTTGCAATTGAGCAAAGTAATGGCGAACTGCGCGATCTACGTGAATACGTAGAGCAACATCAGATTGTGCAGTAAAAATAGGAGATTTGCTATTCATGCGAATTAATCCGAAAAATCAGATACCACTTGGGTAAAGCGGTATATTAATGTTGTCTATAAAAATAAATGAACTCCGTTTTAGATCCTAAAACGAGGAGTTCTAAAACTCGTACATTTAGCTTGCCACAATTCAGCCATTTTGATCAAAAAACATACGTAACAATAGTTTAATATTTGTTACTGATCAAATTCAAAACAAAAAATAGATACCCTACGCATTATCTGAAATAAAGCGCATTGGCAAAACTAGTAGTTGTTGTGAAATTTAGCGAGGAGTTTGCAGCACAAAGCTTTCGTGGCGCGTATGATACCATTGTCTTAGAAAAAGTGAGCAAGAAAACTGCATTTTTTTTACTTTTTTTTTACTTTTTTTGTAGTTTTTTCCTTTTTTAAGGACCAATGATTTCTAAACGGTACTCATCAAAGCTTTTTCTTTCCACTGGAAGCTCAAAATTAATTTTAAAAGGTCTTTTTTGAGGGATACGCTGAATACCGACTAAACTGTCGGCTAAGTATTCGCGGGGATGGAGTGTATAAGTACCGGTTTGTACCCCTTGATCAGTCAGGATGACTTTAATAATAGGTAAGGGAAGGCTTTTATCGTGAGAGTTGACCAACTCGCCAGTAAAAAGGGTACGATTTTTAGCAACACGTTTGGCTTTTAATTTTGTTGCTGTGATTAAACTATAGTTTTCTTGTAGCCTTTCACATTTAAATGCAGCACAGACTTGATTAAAGCTCATAGCCAGTGTGGGGTTATTTCTGAGATATTGAGGATTAAACCAGAAGAACTGGAATAACAATAATAGAATTAACGTGATGTTGATGATGCCCCACATAACATAATAAGCAGGACTACGAGGTTTTCTTTCTACATCTTTTTCAGCCAGATTCAATGCAGGGAAATTACCAATTGGATCAGTACTGAAATAGTTAAGATTGTTGAGGTAGGTTTTTAAGTCAATATTAGAGTGTTCAATTTTACGATCAAAAATTTCAAGTAACTGGTGGCGATTAGACAAAGAATGCTCAAAAACAATGTTTGTCATTTGAGGTCGGTATTCTTCATCTTGCTCAGCGGTATTAAATGCTTGATCTGTAGAAGATGAACTAGTTAATGGTGAACTGAAGGGTTGAGTGAGTAGGTGGGTCAAAGCATTAAACGTGGTTGAACACTTTGGGCAACAAACCATGCCCTGAGCAACAGTCAGTTGAGCCACAGAGACTCGGTAAATTGTCAGACACTCAGGACAGCTGGTTTGTTTTTCACTCATGATTTTTAAATTAGATAATTAGGATTTGTGGCGTTTGCCTGAAATTCGGCACCAGTTTTCTTCACGTTTTTCAACTTCTAATATATCAAAGAATTCAGAGTAAATGCTAGAAACATCAGCAACTTGCTCTTCAATAACGCCTGCAAGTGCGAACTCTGCCTCAGATTTGGTTAAAGTTGCAAACTCTGGGGCAAGTGCCATCAGTGGGCCCGCTAAAATATTGGCCACCAATACATCTGCTTTTTGGCTACCAAAAGTTTCATTGAACTCGTCTGGTAGACCCACAAAAATATTCTCGAGCACACCATTTAATTCAGCATTTTGTTGTGTGGCTAACACTGCTTGAGGGTCAATATCCGTTGCATAGACTTTTTTCGCACCTAAAAGTAATGCCGCGACACCCAAAATACCAGAACCACAACCGTAATCGATGACGACTTTGTCCTTGAGGTCTGTTTTGCCTAACCATTGTAAGCATAAGAAGGTGCTCGCATGGTTACCTGTACCAAAAGCCAAACCTGGATCAAGTTTAATATTGACAGCATCTGCTTCCGGGGGTTCTAACCATTCAGGCACGATCCAGAATTTTTCACCAATTTGAATTGGCTCATAGTAGTCCATCCAAGATCTTTCCCATACTTGATCTTCGAGGAATTCACTACGTAATGGTGCATCAGGCATTTGAGTACGAATGAAGGTTTCTAATGCCGCAACATCAATTTCTTCATGGTCTTCTTGCGCATAAATACCTGTCACAATAACTTTATTCCAAAGCGGAGTTTCGCCTGGAAGTGGCTCAAGTAAGTCTTGATTTTCAGCATCGTCCAAAGTCACGCTCACTGCGCCCAATGAACTTAATAAGGTTTCTGTAAAATCGACTTGTGCTTGATCAACAGTAATATGAATTTGTAACCACTTCACGGAGATAACCCAAACTTTGCTTTTCTAAAGCGCACATTGTAGCCCAGAGCCACTCATACAGCTACACTTTCCTACAACTGTAAAAAAGGATGCATCAGCATCCTTTTGGGTTTTGGATTTTAAGACTCAAGTTCGAGGGAAGGATTGCGACTCTGCGCAGGTTCGGCTGCACGGTCAAATTTATTCAGCAATATGCCAAAACCTGCGGCAATGATGTACATAAATAAGGAATAGACCGCAGCAGGCATAGAAATGGTGGAGTTTTGAAGCACTGTCAGAGCAATCGTTATGGCTAAGGTGCCATTATGGATTCCAATTTCAAAAGCACAGGCACGGGCTTGGGTGGTGTGGATCCCCAGCATGCGCGGTACAAAATAACCCACAGACAGACTGATGATACAAAAAAGAATGGTTGCTGCTCCAATTTGCGCGAAGTATTCCATAATATTGGCGCGTTCTTTCATGAATGCTGCCACAATAATGAGGATTAAGAACACGACAGCAAAAATTCGAACTGGCTTGTTCATTTTACGGGTAAAGTTCGGGGCAAAGTGGCGAATGAGCATGCCAATTCCAACAGGCACAATAATGATGCTAAAAACCTGAATAATTTTACTGAACTGTAAATTAATTTGTTGACCATCATTCATAAAATGACCAATGGAGAAATTGACAATGAATGGCAAGGTCACAGCTGCGAGCACTGAGTTAATCGCGGTTAGGGTAATATTTAAAGCAACATCGCCTTTAAACAAGTAGCTAAATAAATTGGCTGTACTTCCACCCGGTGAGGCAGCGAGTAACATTAAGCCCACAGCCAGTAAGGGGGGTAATGCAAAAATTTTACACAGTAAGAAGGCAACACCGACCAGTAAAAACAGTTGGCTGAAAAGCGCAATGAGGACAGCTTTGGGTTGTTGCGTGACACGGGCAAAGTCTTTAGGAGTGAGCTCCAAACCTAAACCCATCATCACAATTCCTAATGCCAAGGGTAAAACGACAGTAATCAATCCTGCATCCATTATTAATTCCTTGTTAATTTTTTCGATTTTTTAATACAGAAACTCGATCCTGAGTTTCATATTCAGATTGCGATGAATATTTTTGTGTAGGGATTATTCGCATCTGCGATTCACAATCATGTTTGATCTTAACCAATTCATATCAATTGAAAATGACATTTATGTGCACTTCATTACAGCGCATGCTTTTGAATGCGATCAGCATTTTTTTGAGATAAAAGTGATGCATTGCACATTAAGAGATAATGAGTAGGCAAGTTAATTTGGAATAATTTTTGGTAAGCAACTGTTTTATTATGATATTTATTGGTTTTATCTTTGGAGCAGAATGAGGCTAAAACAATAGATTTGCGATGTGTTTTAAAATTAACAAGGGCATTTTGTTATCAAAAAGCATTTAAAACGTGACTGTGCAGGACACATTTGATTTAGGGTTCTAGAAATTCTTAATTGGGTTCCTGTACAAGTTCGGAGAAATTATCTTTGTGGGTAAGTAAATAGCCCATCATTAAGGCAAACAGATACATGGAAACTGAATAGATGGCCGGTGGAATGGCGCTTGTTGAATTGGAGAGGGCTGCAAGAGCCATGGTTAGGGAAATAGCCGTGTTAGGTATACCCATTTCAAAGGTACAGTCGCGGGCTTGAGTATCATTGATACCGAATAAATGGGAATTAAATAGTGGATCAATAAACTACTAACAGCACAATCATCATTATTCGAATTAGGGTTTAGTTAAATTTTAAAAAATAGACAATAAATAAAGTGGTCAAAACCGCAATGCTTTGACCACTTTGTGGAGGATAACTCTTTAGAACGTAGCGATTATTTAGGATATGGAGGGGTAAAGCCGAGCGCACATTTCCCTTTGACTTCCATACCATTGATCATGACAGATTTGGTCATCATATCGGTTTGACATGCAGTCATCAATTCGGATTCATTTCCTTTTACTGCTTTATTGGTACTGAAGAACTGCGGCTCGCAGGTTCCATTCCAAATAATGCCTCGATAAGCAAAACTAACAGGTGTTCCTTGAGATTTACCTTTACACACCTGCATGTATTTTTGAACGTTATATATTGTTTCAACTTTATCATTTGCTTGAGTTGCTAATGGAGCTAGACAGAAACCACCTAAAACAGCAGAGAGAAGTAAATTCTTATTCATGATGCGTACCTTGTTCCTTTGTTTCTAATGTTGTTAATTAATAGGATAAAAAATAGACAAAATAAAACAGTTTAAATCAGGTAAACAGTGCAGAGAAATTGTGTGCAATTGCTTAATTATTAGGCGATTCAATAGTTTTTATGTAGTGTTATGCAACTGCAAATGTGAAGTGTTCTAAAATAAAATCGACTTGATTTGTCAACTTATTCGTCAATATTTGATATAATACTCTGTCATTCTTTTTATTTCTCTCTATACCACTATGCATTATCCTAAAGTTTACGATGTCATTGTTATCGGTGGCGGTCACGCAGGTACGGAAGCAGCCCTCGCTGCGGCGCGTATGGGTCGACAGACTTTACTCCTGACTCATAACATTGAGACTTTAGGGCAGA
The DNA here is from genome assembly GCF_054457875.1 of Acinetobacter sp. GXMZU3951. Lineage (NCBI taxonomy): Bacteria > Pseudomonadati > Pseudomonadota > Gammaproteobacteria > Moraxellales > Moraxellaceae > Acinetobacter > Acinetobacter sp. GXMZU3951. The sequence continues at coordinate 544,205 of NZ_JBTLFO010000002.1, forward strand.
TGAGCTGTAACCCTGCGATTGGTGGTATTGGTAAATCACATTTGGTTCGTGAAATTGATGCCTTGGGCGGTGCAATGGCACTTGCGGCCGATAAAGGTGGTATTCAGTTCCGTATTTTAAACTCGCGTAAAGGTGCAGCAGTCCGCGCGACGCGTGCACAGGCTGACCGCGTGCGTTATAAAGCTGCGATTCGTGAGACCCTAGAAAATCAAGCGAATTTGGATATTTTCCAGCAAGCGGCAGATGACCTGATTGTAGATGGCGATACCGTGAAAGGTGTTGTCACTCAAATGGGTATCCGTTTTGATGCGAAAACTGTGGTATTAACTACAGGGACTTTCTTGGGTGGCGTGATTCACGTGGGTCTAGAAAAATCGAGTGGCGGTCGTGCAGGTGATCCACCTTCGATTGCACTTGCAGCGCGTTTACGTGAATTAAATCTTCCAGTCGGTCGTTTAAAAACGGGTACACCACCACGTATTGATGCGCGTTCAGTAGATTTTTCTGTAATGACACCACAGCCAGGCGATTTCCCATCTCCTGTAATGTCATTTATGGGTGACGCGTCTATGCACCCAGAACAAGTGAACTGCTACATTACGCATACCAATGAAAAAACGCATGACATTATTCGTGGCGGATTAGACCGTTCACCAATGTATACAGGTGTGATTGAAGGTGTTGGTCCACGTTACTGCCCATCGATTGAAGATAAAATTCACCGTTTCTCGGACAAAGATTCACATCAAGTTTTCCTAGAACCTGAAGGTTTGGATACGCACGAACTTTATCCAAATGGTATTTCGACGTCTTTACCATTTGACGTGCAATTTGAATTGGTACGTTCGATTCGTGGTATGGAAAATGCGCACATTTTGCGTCCGGGTTATGCGATTGAATATGATTACTTTAACCCGCAAGCCCTCAAATTTACTTTGGAAACCAAAGCGATTAACAACCTGTACTTTGCAGGTCAGATTAATGGTACAACGGGCTATGAAGAAGCAGGTGCACAAGGTTTACTTGCAGGCTTAAATGCTGCACGTCGTGCATGGGATCAAGAGCAATGGACACCAAAACGTGATGAAGCGTATATCGGTGTATTGGTTGACGACTTAATTACTTTAGGCACTAAAGAACCGTACCGTATGTTTACCTCACGTGCGGAATACCGTTTGATGTTACGTGAAGACAATGCCGATCAGCGTTTAACCACGATTGGTCGTGAAATGGGCTTGGTGGATGATGAACGCTGGGCAGCTTACTGTGAAAAAATGGAAGCTGTTGAGAAAGAAACTGGTCGTTTGCAACATCTTTGGGCTGCACCAAACAATCCAATGGGTAAAAAGTTTGTGGAAATGACAGGTGCTGACTTGTCTAAAGAATGTAGCGCCATCGACTTGCTTAAACGTCCAAATATTTCATTTGCGCAAATTGCAGAACTGACAGGTTCTGAAGTGTCACAACAAGTGGGTGACCAAATTGAAATTGCAGTGAAATATGAAGGCTATATTAACCGTCAGCATGAAGATGTTGCGCAAATGAAGCGTTTGGAAGAAACCAAAATTCCAGCAGATTTTGACTATGACGCGGTTTCAGGTTTATCACGTGAAATTACTTTAAAGCTGAAAGATGTACGTCCAGATACCTTAGCGCAAGCAGGTCGTATTCCGGGTGTGACACCTGCAGCAGTGCAGTTGGTGATGATTACGATTCGTAAGAATGCACAAACTAAGAAATCTGCTTAAGCTGATTTGATTTGAAAAAAAACCCGCTTTCGAGCGGGTTTTTTTTATGTAAATTTGGGGATCATCATTATTGGTGATGGCATGATAGAGAATAACTTTATTATTTATATCTATATGAAAATTAATAATTTTAATAAGTTGTAATCACTCAAAGCTATTGAGATATAAGCTTTTACATCTTAATTTTTAGAGTTTTGTAATAGAACACAAATTAAACCCGACCATTGTCGTGCTATTTCTAATCAATGATCCCTTTCAAAATAGCCCCACAAGTTTTAGCCAACTTGCAAACTATTGATGGAGATCAATTATGGCTCAAACAAACACGGGAAAAACACAAAAATTCCTCACCGTATTTTTGTGTTTCTGGGTCGCATTTTTTGAAGGTTTTGACCTACAAGCACCTGGTATTGCAGCAAAAGGAATCGCAGCAACCTTTGGTTTAGATCAAGTACAAATGGGCTATGTATTCAGCCTTGGTGTGTTTGGCATGCTGTTTGGTGCATTCTTTGGAGGGCGTATTGCAGATTATTGGGGGCAAAAGAAAGTCCTGATGCTGTCTATTGCCATTTTTGGCATATTTTTTAGTATTACAGCAATTGCACCGAATATCGAAGTTTTATATCTCGCTCGCTTTTTTACGGGCTTAGGTTTAGGTGCAGCCATGCCAACCATGATTTCAGTGGTCGGGGATGAGGCAACAGAAGCCAACCGCGGTAAATTAAACAGTTTGATGTATTGTGGATTACCCGTCGGTGCCATCTTTGTGGCGGGGCTGGCGATTTATTTTAAAGATATTGCATGGCAAACCCTGTTCCTGATAGGTGGACTTACGCCCTTGTTGCTTATTCCATTTATGGCAATCATTTTAAAAGACAAGCAAAAACGGCCTACTATTTCAGAAACTACTGAAATTACATCAGTACCGACCATGACAGAAGTTTTGTTTCAGCAACAGAAATTCAAGCAAACCCTTCCGCTTTGGGTGAGCTTCTTTTTTACCTTGATGGTGAACTATATTTTAATTAGCTGGTTGCCGAACTTATTGATGGAACAAGGCTTAGAGAAGCAGCAAGCTTTTCTCGTGATGCTGGTGTTTCAAGTGGGCGCAGTCATTGGTACTTTGGGTTTTGGTTATTTGCTAGACCGTCTTCAATTATGGCAAATGGCGATGATTATTTACTCAGGGTTATTGATTGCACTGTGTTTACTGTTTACCAGTAAAGTGGTTGCAGTATTAATTATGGCAGGGGTATTGGGCGGAATTTTCTCTACAGGAGGGCAATCGATCCTCTATGGAATTTCCCCAATCTTTTACTTGGGTTCGGGTAAAGTCACAGGCGTTGGTAGTGCCATTTCCTTAGGTCGATTGGGCGCAATGACAGGACCTTTGTTAACAGGCAAAATTTTAGCACTCGGCTTGGGTACAAGCGGTATTTTAATGGTCAGTGCCCCCGGGGTGATTGTCTCTGCAATAGCTGTGACGGCATTGTCTCGATTTAAAGCACGTAAAGAGCAAACCGTCGTGGAATGCGCTGAATGAAGTAAAAACCAAAGCCAAAGAGCACAGGGGTGATCATACGCAACTGTGCTTTTTTAGGATTCATGATGCTAGTTTGCATAAAATAAAGCCGAAGAAGAATGCCTGAGACGAAGCCTGAAATAAATTCGGAAAATGAGAATAAACCGTCTTTTTTTTAAATAAATGAGTAAATTACGGAATAAAATTTGCTACATTATATAAAAATACTCTCATTTAGCATTGGGTTAAATATGTCTTACATCGTTCCAGATGAAGAATTATTACAAACGCGAACGAAAAAATTCCTAAAACGTATTTTTATCATGCGGCAACTGGGGACATTTTTATGCTTTTTACCAATCTATTCAGTTTTATCTGACCTGAATTATCAGAGTGCTTATTTTATTGTTTTAATGGCAAATGCTTTTATTTGGCCAAGTTTGGCTTATTTCATTAGTAAAAAATCCAATGATCCTGTTAAGACCGAACAAACCAGTTTAATTTTAGACACCATATTTGGTGGTGCTTGGATCGCGGTAATGGGTTTGAGTCCCATGCCTTCTTTTATTATTGTTGCTGTGTTTATTGCAGACCGTTATGCCGCTGGTGGCTGGAAACTGTTAGCACCGTCAATATTGGGTTTTACGGTGTCTTTGCTGGGTGTATGGGTGGCTGTGGGGATGCCATTCACCTTAACCTTTAGTCCGCATACGGTTTGGCTGACGATTCCGCTTGCAACTTTATATCTGATTGCTATAAGTGTCTTGTCTCGAAAATTATCCACCAATTTAAGTCAAAAAAACCGTCAATTTGAGCGGATTGCCCTGATGGACCCGCGCTTACATATTCCCAACCGCCGTTTGTTTGAGCAGCGTCTAGCCAGTACCTTTTTACAAACTCAACGGGGCCATACGACAGCTTTTTTGATGTTGATTGATGTGGATCATTTTAAGGATATTAATGACACCTATGGTCATGAGATGGGTGATTATGTCTTAATTGAATTGTCGAATATTCTAAGAGAATCCATTCAAAGCAAAGATATTCCTGCCCGATTTGGGGGAGATGAACTGGCGGTGATCGTGATGGATAGCAGTTCACAAGAAATTCTACAATTATCACACATCATTTTAAACAGAGTCAGAGATTTTCGCTTACCCAGTAATCCAAATTTTCGCATGAGTATTAGTATTGGGGTTTCTTCTGCCGCTGCGGCTGGTTCTACGACAGATTGGCTCAAGATGGCAGATCAGGCTTTGTATGAAGTCAAACGTCAAGGGCGTGATGGCGTTCAGTATATTTGTGAAATGAGCTAATCCCGAATATTTTCCCGATCTATTTTTTTCTATTTTTAAAATTGCTTTGTTTCTGGTGCATTAATGCGCCTTTATTTTTGGTTTGCCTCATCTTCGCTCAAAAATAGTATTACAGATGGATAAAATCGTAATACTAAATTGGCACAGCCTTTGCTTAATCATGACTAGAAAAAAGTGATCTAGGGTTCCGATACGTGCGCGTATGTCCGAGACCGAGAGTTCACGGTTCGAAAGAACTACACGGAGGGATAAAAGCCCGGGAGGTCATGCGAATCCACCGAAGAGGTAACAGCAATGGGCTTACAGCAATATCATAATAACCAAACACTCTGGACTGAAGTGCTGCCCGGCGGGCATCACTGGTCAGGGCGTATTCAAAAAGGTGCAGTCCTTCGTTTTAAAGCACTTTCTGCACATGCCAATGTCTCACTGTTCTGTGTCAATGCTGCCGATAAATTAGAACGCTTTAACATGCCAGACAGTTTAAAAGGTCAACATACCGCTTACTTAAGTGCAGGGCATGTACTGTATTCAGACCTTGGGCGGGTCATGGCTTCCATTGTCACTGATGAACATGGCTGGAATGATGTGCTCTGTGGTGCAAGTCGTGCCGAACAGATTGCAGCCCAGTATGGTCGTAAAAGCTTTCAAGATGCGCGGAATAGTATGTATCAAAGTGGGGTAGATGGTTTGTTGGTTGAAATGGCGAAGTGTTCTTTAGCACAAACCGACTTAAGTGCCACCCTAAATCTATTTTCCAAAGTTGCGCCGAATGATGCTGGTGAACTCTCTTATGTGACCGCGGACAATACCGATCAGGTGATTGAACTGCGCTTTGAAATGGACTGTTTGCTGTTCTTGTCTGCTGCACCGCATGCTTTAGATCAGAATTCAACTTATCAACCTGCGGACATTCAGCTTTCTCTATTTAAAGCCAATCCTTTAGATGAGCATGATCTCTGTCGTGATTCATGTGCCCAAAACCAACGTGCGTTTCAAAACAATGCACGTTATTTCGCTTTATCTGATGTTTGCTAAGCACACGGGAGAACAGTCATGACAGTATTACAACATTTTGAAAAAACGATTTTAACTGAAGTGTGTCCTGCGGGTGAAGCATGGATGTGTGAAGTAAAAAAAGGGCAGTACTTCCGCATTATCGATTTAGAAGGTAATCAGGCGGTGGATACCTTGTTTATTAGTGCGGAAAATCCAGAAGAACGCTATAGCGCCACCGATACTTTGGCGATGAATCGTCAAATTTATTTAGAAAAAGGCACTACGCTGTACAGTAACTTGGCACGTCCGATGGCCGTGATTCATGATGATAACTGTGGTCGGCACGACACTTTGGGTGGTGCATGTTCTTGTGAAAGCAACACCGTGCGTTATGCACATGAGACTTACCCAATGCATAGCTGCCGTAATAATTTCATGTATGCCTTAGCCAAACATCCTGTCGCGTTAAAACATGGGCTGAATGTGCGCCATATTGGTCCGAATATTAATTTCTTTATGAATGTACCCGTGACTGCGGAGGGTCATTTGAAATTTGAGGATGGTATTTCTGCTGCAGGAAAATATGTCGAAATTCAGGCCGAGATGGATTTGATTGTGCTGATTTCCAATTGCCCACAGTTAAATAATCCATGTAATGCCTATAACCCAACGCCCATCCAACTGATTGTTCGTGAAGCTGCGGAGTAAGTGCCATGTTTAAAAAAGTTTTAATTGCCAACCGTGGTGCCATTGCTTGCCGTGTGATCCGCACCCTGAAAAAATTGGGGATTCAATCCGTCGCGGTCTATTCAGAAGCCGACCGTGATTCTTTACATGTGACCATGGCGGATGAAGCAGTTTGTATTGGCGCTGCACCCGCCAGTCAAAGTTATTTAAATATCGAAAAAATTCTGCAAGTGGCACAGCAAACGGGGGCAGAAGCAATTCATCCGGGTTATGGTTTTTTATCGGAAAATGCTGAATTTTGTGACTTATGTGAAGCCGCAGGCATTGCCTTTATTGGTCCCACTTCTGCACAAATGCGTGATTTTGGTTTAAAGCATACGGCTCGTGAATTGGCCATTCAGAATCAAGTCCCGCTTTTACCTGGAAGTGCTTTATTGGCAGATGAAGCTGAGGCATTGCTTGAAGCAGAACGCATTGGCTATCCTGTGATGCTAAAAAGCACCGCAGGTGGTGGGGGCATTGGCATGCGTTTGGTGTGGAATGCTGAAGAACTAAAAGAGGCCTACCAAACAGTATCTTATTTGGCACAAGCCAACTTTAAAGATGCAGGTTTGTATTTAGAAAAATTTGTGCAGTATGCTCGTCATATTGAGGTGCAAATCTTTGGGGATGGGCAAGGTCAGGTCTTGGCTTTGGGTGAACGCGATTGTTCGGTACAGCGCCGTAACCAGAAAGTGATTGAAGAAACACCTGCACCGCATTTGTCGGATGAACAACGTGAGTATCTTCAACAGGTCGCGATACAACTGATGCAATCGGTGCATTACCGTTCGGCAGGGACGGTTGAATTTGTCATGGATACCGATACGCAAGAATTCTATTTCTTGGAAGTGAACACGCGTTTACAGGTAGAGCATGGCGTGACGGAACAAGTCTATGGGGTCGACTTGGTAGAATGGATGGTGACCTTGGCGAGTGGTGATTGGACTGCGCCAAAGGAAGCTTTACAGTCACATGGGCATTCGATTCAAGTGCGTTTATATGCCGAAGATCCGATTAAAAACTTCCAACCCAGTGCAGGGCTACTCACTGAAGTTACATTTGATCCAGATTGCCGTGTGGAAACTTGGGTGGAAACAGGTTCAAATGTCTCCTCTTATTATGACCCGATGATTGCCAAAATTATTGTGACTGCAGCAGATCGCGCTGCTGCAATTCAGGCCATGAGTGCCAGTCTAGCCAATACGCAAGTGGCAGGGATTGAAACCAATCTCGAGTATTTGCAGAACATTGTGGCGGGAGACGTATTTCAAGCAGGCACGCAAACCACACGCTTTTTGAATAGTTTTGAGTGGAAAACCCAAAAGATTGAGGTGCTACAGGCCGGTATTCAAACTTCGATTCAGGATGTGACTGGGCGACTAGGCTACTGGGATGTCGGTGTACCACCATCTGGTGCAATCGACCCATTGTCTTTAAATATTGCGAATCAATTATTAGGCAACGCAAAAAATACTGCGGGTTTGGAATGCACCCTTCAAGGTCCGAGTCTGAAATTTCATTGTGATAGCCAAATTGCGCTGACTGGCGGTGAAATGCCTGCAACCCTTGATGGGGTGGTTGTGCCGATGTGGCAAACGGTGAATGTCAAAAAAGGTCAGGTACTGAAATGTGGCAAAATTACCACGGGTTGCCGTAGCTATATTGGGGTGAAAGGCGGCTTTAAAGTCCCTGAATATTTAGGCTCACAGGCGACTTTTACCTTGGGTCAATTTGGGGGGCATGCAGGACGTAATTTATTGGTCGGGGATATGCTGCCCATTACGGCATGTAGTGACCAAATTAACAATGCTTTAAGCCTAGAACAAATTCCAGCATTTAATTCTACTTGGGAAATTGCGGTCATGTATGGTCCGCATGGCGCACCTGACTTTTTTACCAATCAAGATATTGAAAGCTTCTTTGAGCATGAATTTGAAATTCATTTCAACTCCAGCCGTACAGGTATTCGCCTGATTGGCCCTAAACCTGAATGGGCACGCGAAGATGGTGGTGAGGCAGGCTTACATCCATCCAATATTCACGATAATGCCTATGCCATTGGTGCGATCGACTTTACTGGCGATATGCCAATTATTTTAGGGCCTGATGGTCCAAGCCTAGGCGGTTTTGTGTGTCCTGCGGTGGTGATTCATTCTGAGCTTTGGAAATTGGGGCAGCTCAAAGCGGGCGATAAGGTCAAATTTATTCCTGTCAGTTACCATCAAGCCAAGCAGCTCAATCTAGATTATCAAAGCATGTTGGATGCAGCATCCCCTGAAGGCATTCACTACGAACAAGTTATTCAAGCTGAACCGATTACATTAAGCCATTTAATTTTAGATACCTTTAAGGGCGATGCTATACGTCCAGATGTGGTTTATCGTCCTGCGGGGAACCATTACTTGTTGGTAGAATACGGAGAATTGGTACTGGATTTAAATCTACGCTTCCGTATTCATGCCTTAATGCAATGGATGAAAGCACAAAACATCAAGGGTATTATTGATTTAACCCCAGGCATTCGCTCGCTGCAAATTCATTATGATTGTTTGGTGTTGGATCAAACTGATTTGCTGCGTTTGCTGGAAGTCGCAGAAGAACAACTCCCGAATATTGCTGAAATGCAGGTACCTTCACGTACTGTGTATTTGCCTTTGGCTTGGGAGGATTCGCAAACGCAATTGGCAACAGAACGCTATAGCCAAATTGTGCGTGCGGATGCACCGTGGTGTCCAGATAACATTGAATTTATTCGCCGTATTAATGGTTTAGATTCGAAACAAGCCGTAAAAGATGTAGTGTATAACGCCCGTTATTTGGTGATGGGACTGGGCGATGTGTATTTAGGCGCACCAGTGGCAACACCACTCGACCCACGGCAACGTTTAGTGACCACCAAATATAATCCTGCGCGGACATGGACCCCTGAAAATGCGGTTGGTATTGGCGGTGCTTATATGTGCGTATACGGCATGGAAGGTCCGGGCGGTTATCAATTTGTCGGGCGTACCACACAAATGTGGAGTCGCTACCGTAAAAATGCCAATTTTGAACAGGGTAAGCCGTGGTTACTGCGCTTCTTTGATCAGATTAAATTTTATGAAGTGTCTGAAGCCGAATTGATGCAGATGCGTGAAGATTTTAAAGCAGGACGTTTAAATCTTCGTGTTGAAGAAGGCGTGTTGAACCTAAAAGAATATAACCAATTCTTACAGGAAAATGCTGAAACTATTCAGACCTTCAAGCAAACCCAACAAAACAATTTTGAAGCGGAGCGTCGTCGCTGGCATGAAGCAGGCTTGGCGGAATATGTGTCTGAAAGTTTAGATGCTGTGGATGATGGTGAGGCGGTTGCCATTCCCGATGGTGGTTGTGCGGTGGAATCGCACATGCCCGGTTCAATTTGGAAAATTGAATGCCAAACGGGAGATGTGGTGGAAGAAGGGGCAACTTTGGCTGTAATTGAAGCCATGAAAATTGAGATTCCAATTTTGGCACCTGAACGCATGAAAGTTGAAGCTATTACCATTGAAAAAGGGCAAACGGTGAAAACGGGGCAAGTGTTGTTTACATTGGCACCTGTGGCTTGATTGTTTTTCCCTAACCTTTCTTTTAGGAGAGAGGCTAGGGAAGCTCAATAGCTTTAACGATTACATTTTTCTATATGCTCAAAAATCTTTTTGCAAAGCTCTGTCGCTTTAGGAGTGAGTTGCCAATCAGGTTTTTCATCAAAATCTTTAATAATTTCGCGGCAAAAATCTAACTTGTATTTAATAGTTCCAACTCCATTACCATCAGCAAATGCAGGTTTGGAAGATTTAGACTTTGGCTTTTTGATTTGAGCATCAAGCAGCTTACCAATCCCATCCTCTGCATGATCAAAATAATGTTCATCGGTAATTTGATCAATGAGCGCAATATCATAGCTTTGAGTAGTAGATTTATACATTCGAGAAAACCTAGATTTTGCTACGCGAATAATGGATTCTTTAGGTAATGTATTTTCAGTTTCTTTACATTTTAAAATGAAATAATTTTCAGATTTCAATTCCTTTTTTAAAATGGCTACACGATCAGCTTTGCCTTGGATATCTCCATCAGCAATCAAAAGCATTTCACTTGCAACAGCCTTTGCACTTAAACCTTTGTCATCTAGATGGTCGGAATAATCATCACTAAAAGACCAATGCACGAGATTACTTCCTGCGTATTCCACAAAGGTATAGTGATAATTTGGCATAAAGCGGCGGTATTTCTTATATAACTCTTCATTGGAAGTTTTTAGTTCGCTTAAATATTTATCCATATATTTTGTGATATAGAGACGGTCAGTAATACCTTCGACCCAAATTGTGCAATTGGCTAAGTACACAGAAGAGGGTTTAACCCCTAAAGAGGCAAGTAAATCTCGATCTCGGTCACAGAGATAAATTTTAAAATCAAACTTGCTTAAATCATCCATATTTTGTTCTTTAACAAACTTTTGAATGATGACTTGGTCTGACTCATCTGCCATATCTAAAAGATGGTTTGAGTGAGTCGTAAAGAAATAATAGTGCTTAGTTTCATTTAGATAAAAGTTCATGAGCTGACGAACCATACCTGCATGCATGTGTAATTCAGGTTCTTCAATAAAAAATGCATGTACGTCTTTATTTTGGGTAAAAGCTTCAAAAGTTAAAATGATTGCTTGTTGTAAGCCATCACCTAATTGAGAAATTGGGAACTGTTTGTCTTTACCAATTTTGATATTCACTACATCTTGGTCATGCTTAGGTATAAGTGAGACGGACTCATTATCAAAAAAATACTGACTCAATTTTTCTTCATATTTCTTAATGAGTTCTCGCTGCTCAGGTTCACCGAGTAAATGAATTTTTAATTCGTGATAAAGACTTTCTCCTGTAATGATATTTTTTGAGTTAAATTTTTGGGTATCTTTGAAGTAATCCTTTTGAGCACGTTCAATATAAGGCTGTTTATTTTCAGTTTCTGTGACAGGGCGCATACCTCTTAGTGTTGGAAGGTAAAATTTTATAGTTCCTAAATTTAATTTAGAGGATTGTTGATGCTGTTCTTTAAATTGAAGCTGTAGTTTATTAGGATGAACATTGCTTTCAAACATATTCAATTGATTCATCTGAGTTAAATGATCTAGACAATTTCTAAAGTGATTTGCTGTATTTTCGCTAGAGAAATCTATACTGTCTTTAAATACTTTTAACTGTGAAAGAAAGTCGTTGTATGCTGGTCGTTTTCTTAAATTTTCATATTTATTATTATTTTCAATTTCTTGTGCAATAGAGAAAAGCTTTCTAAATAAGTGTATCTGATAGCGTTGAGGTTTGATTGTACTTCTAAAAAGATTTCTTAAAAATCGACTCTTCCCCGCATTATTCTTACCAATAAAAAAATTCAACCGTTTTATTTCTATAACTTGGTCATACTTTTCTTCATTATCTGCACTATAGTCTTCTAAATTTTCAGCCCAATAATAGAGTTTGTTGTTCATCATTTAAATATTCGTAAGTTTTTTATAAGCACATGATATTACATAAGAATAAAAAATTGAATCTGATCTCGGAAATATCAAATTATGTCTAATGCTTTGTCTTGCCCCGATTTAGAACAAGATCAAATTTACTGCACAAATATTAAGCTTTTTTAGCCATTATCACCCTAAATATCCTTCATCAAACTGGCACGCTTTCTGCATTTATTGGAGTAATACAAAATTCGAATTTGGTAATACCAATAAGGAGCCAGAGATGCAAAAACCGCATAACCCAGCCAAGAAGGCATCACAGCTCTTTAAACAATTTTTATTGGAATTGCTGAGTGTACGAGCAGGTTTTTATATCAAGCAAGATCCTCATCATCCTCAATCTGGGCGGAAGTAAATCGTGCCTAAACCAAAACTTGCGCGAATTAGCGTGACTGTTCCTGAAAGCACCTTAAGCGCATTGGATCAGAAAATTGTCGAGCAAGGTTATGAAAGTCGCTCACAAGCCATCGTCGACATGATTCACAAGCATTTAGTGGCCGTTGAGGAACAACAAAATGCGGTCATGGTGGGAACTTTAACCTTGCTGTATGACGCCAGTTCCATGCCCTTACGAGTGCAGTTGATGGATCTGCAACAGCAATATCTAGAACAAGTGATTAGTTCGCTGCATATCCAGCTAGATGAACAAAAGATTATGGAAGTCATGCTTTTGCAGGGCAAAAGTGCCGAATTAAAGCTCATCAGCCAGCAATTTATTGCCTTGAAAGGGGTCATTAACGGACATCTTGAACTGATGGATGCGGTGATGCCACCCATTCCACAAAATATTGAATAATCTAAGGGGAACCTGAAAATGATGAAAAAAGCAGTATTATCAATGTCAGTCGTTGCGGGTATTTTACTTTCGGGGTGTGACAATACCGCCAAAGTGCCTGAAGCTGAAAAGAAGACTGAAACAACAGCAGCGACACAGCCCATGACCATTGGCTATAGTGACTGGCCGGGTTTTGTGGCTTGGCAAGTGGCGATTGAAAAAGGCTGGTTAAAAGAAGCAGGCTTAAATGTCGAATTTAAATGGTTTGATTATTCAGCGTCATTGTCGGCATTTGCAGCGAACCAGTTAGATGCAGTTTTGGTGACCAATGGCGATAATTTGGTGACCGCTTCGGGGGGAACCAAAGGCATCATGATTATGGCAACCGATTATTCCGCGGGGAATGATGTGATTATTGCCAAAGAAGGTATTAACAGTGTTGCAGACCTTAAAGGCAAATCGATTGCGACGGAAAAAGGTCTGGTCGATCACCTCTTACTTTCTACAGCTTTGAGCGATGCCAACATTGCACCCAACGATGTGAAGTTGGTCAATTCAATGACCAATGAATTACCACAGGTGTTCGCCAGTAAAGAGATTGATGCCATTGCGGTATGGCAACCTGTGGCGAATCAGGCACTTAAATCGGTTGCAGGTTCTAAGATTATCTATACTTCTGAAGATAAACCAGGTCTGATTTATGACACTTTAACGGTAAACATGAGTCATTTGGCAGCCAACAAAGAACAGTGGGCAAAGCTGATTCAGGTTTGGGATAAAACCGTGAAATACATTAATGACCCTGCAACACATGCCGATGCCGTTAAAATTATGTCGAATCGCGTTGGGGTTGACCCACAGCAGTATGAACAGTTTATTGGAGGCACACATTTACTGGATGTTGCAGCCAACAAGAAAGTGTTCACCAAAGGTTCAGGCTTCGATTCGATTTATGGTTCAACCTACCACGTGAATGAATTTAATGTGAGTAATGGTATTTATAAAGCCAAATTGGATGTAGATGGTTTAATTTATCCAGAATTGGTGCAAGCAGCACAATAACAAGAAGCAGAATATTAAAATGCCCAGTCTTTTAATCTGGGCATTTTTTTTGTCTAGAAAAATACTAGAGCTGAGTGCTTTGAGAAAAAATATTAATCACTAAAATGCCTGAAATCATGAGTGCCAAACCAATCAGCGCGGGGATATCCAGTTGCTGCTTAAAACCGAACCAGCCGACGAGGGAAATGAGGATAATGCCTGCGCCTGACCAAATGGCATAAGCAATTCCCATGGGGATGGTTTTGAGTGTTAAAGACAGGAAATACAAGGCAATCGCATAACCCAGTACAGTAATGCACGAGGGGAGTAACACACTAAAACCTTGTGATGCTTTTAGCGCTGAGGTGGCGATGACTTCTGCAATAATCGCAATGCTTAAATAGAAAAAAGCTATCAATGTTTCACCTGCTTAATATGTGGCTTGAGCATGATGTAACAGATGCTCTGCTTCTTGTGTGAGCCAAGTTTGGCTGTCTAATGATGTAGCGGTTTGGGTTTGGAACTGAAACTGTGGTCGATACATGTCGACTTTGAAATATAAGGCGTAGTTTTCTCCTGCAATCTCTTTGATTTGCAGAAGGGTTTGGCAGTCTAGGACCTCAAAATCATCGAGCACAAAAGGCTGCTGTACGCGCTGGTTTTGCGTGCTGAATTGAACCCCTGTCGATAATGAACCCACTGAAACCTCAAATTGATTGATGTGTTCCAAATCACCCCCAGCCTGATTTGCCTGATCTAAATGGTTGAAGGATGCTAAAGCTTGCTGATTTTGTGGCAGACGCGATTGGGCATAAGCCACCCAATCGCCACAAATAATCAGTCCCGCATCGAGCTGAACGGGGGTATTCGACTCTAGATGGATGGCTTGGTCTAAACGCAGTCCCAAATACATGCCCTGACTGGCTTGCTGACGCCAATCTTCTACATAGGCATTACTTGGGCTAAATTCTAGAATGCAGTTGCCAATGCAGTGCAGTTTGGCAGGTTCAGGCCATTGGATGTGATTTTGATAATTGGCGTGTGCTTCTACCTGCCAAGACAGTAATTGCTGTTCGGAATCCCACAAGGTTTCCCCAATCCAGCCCTGACGTTGCAAAATTGGCGTATTCTTGGAATCTTTCAGGCGTAAATCAATGGTGAAGGATGCAGACTGGAACCAGTAAACAATGGTTTTTTCATCGGTTGCGCCGTTAAAAAAGTTGATGCTTTTACGTCGAAAAGCACCCAATACAGCCTGTGGCAGCGTGACACTGCTTAAATCTGTTTGAGCTAAATGGTGACAAAGTTCGAGCAGATTCATAAAACCTCCTTGTGTTCATTTAGCCCAAAGGTATACAGCGGGCGGGCATTTTTCAGCACAATTTCCCCTGATGCGACCTTTTGTTTTAGGTAATTAAAGGTTTGCGCGGTTTGATTAAATAGATGCTCACCGCCTATCAGTGGGGCATAACGTGGTTGCGCGGTGTCGATGACGGGTTGAATCAAATAGTCATAATCGCAAGAGAAGAATAAGGGGAAGGAGTAACGTTCTTGTTGAACTTTTTTGACACGATGTTTAGTCGCCAGATAACGGCCATTGGACAAAATTTCCATCATGTCGCCAATGTTCATTACCAAGGTGTTTTCGAGTAGGGGAATGTCGATCCATTCGCCTTGTTTATTCAAGACTTGTAATCCCGGAGCCGTCGGTAATAGTAGCGTGAAGCATTCATAATCGGTATGTGCACCAATCCCTTCACGATCCTGTGCTGCGGGATTAAAGGGGTAATGGATGAGCCTTAGCTGGCTCGGTGCGTGGGCAATATGTGCATCAAAAAAATGCTCGTCTAAGTCTAATGCAAGGGCAAAGCAGCGAAACAGTTGATGTCCAATCTGTTTCAAATGTTGATAATATTCAGCTACATGTAATTTAAAATCAGGAAAATCGGGCCATTGCGTCGGACCGAGTAGGGGGCGTCGGCCGTCATGCAATAGATAGTCATAGTTCACATCATAGGATTCTTTTAAATCATAGCTCTGACTGACAAACTGTTCTTCCCCAATCGGCACATAGCCACTGTGGTTTTCAGACTGACCAATATAATGCCGCATTTTTTCGCTTTCATCCAGAGCAAAATATTGCTCGGCTATACGGCACAGATTTTGAAACAGTTCAGGGCGGAACTGATCGCCCCGCAGATATAAAAATCCCACATCTTTACAGGCTTGATCGAGGGCTTGTGCCACAGCAAGGCGATCTTCCAAATTGGGGCTATTGAGTTGTGAAATTTCTACCAGTGGTAATACATAATCCTGTTGCATGTTGATCACCAAGCGTTGGTCGTCCAACCTATAAGAAAACACTTTGGGTCGTCCCAAAGGCTATGCGGTGTCATTTTACTTTTGCGTACTAATTTGGGTCATACGTGGAATTTTTGGTAACTCTGCTAAAGCAGGGTCGAGTTCATCTTCTTGGGCATGAACCAAGGCATCCACGCGTTCTCTTAATTGTTTGAATTCAGGGCTTAACATCAGCTCTGTATTGCGTGGGCGGGGTAAATCCACTTCAATAATTTCTTTAATTTCCCCCGGATTGGCTTTCAGCGCGACAATACGGTCTGCCAGTAAAATCGCTTCATCCATATCATGCGTGACAAAAATAATGGTGATGTCGATGTTCTGCCATAAATCCATGAGGTGCTTTTGCATTTTTTGACGCGTATGTGGGTCGAGTGCACCAAAAGGTTCATCCATCAGTAAAATTTTCGGTTGATTCACCAAGGCCCGTGCAATGGCAACCCGCTGTTTCATGCCGCCTGAAAGTTGATGCGGGTACTGATTTTCATATTTTTCTAAGCCGATAATATTGATCCATTCCCGCGCATGTGCTTCTGCCGAGGCATGGCTGGCACCTTTCATGAGCGGACCAAACATCACATTTTCTTTGACGGTTTTCCAAGGGAACAAGGTATAGCCCTGAAATACCATACCCCGTTCTGGGCTTGGGCCTGTAATGGGCTGACCATCCACCAAGAGTTCACCGCTGTGATAAGGGTCGAGCCCAGCCACGACACGGCTAAAGGTTGATTTACCACAGCCTGAAGGCCCAATCACGCAGATAAATTCACGTTTATGCACTTTTAAATCCAGTTGATTTAAGACTGTGCGCTGGGTTTTACCATGTTGAAACACTTGGGTCAGTTTCTTGGCTTCCAGTATGACAGGACGTTGATAAATCTGATCAAAATAGTGCTGCGCGTTATAGTTTTCTGTTGGATTCATTATTTTGCTCCTGCTTTCCATTTAAACAGGCGTTCGCCCAATTTCATTAAAATCACGTCACACACCAAGCCAATCACCCCAATAATCAGAATGGCGGCATAGACGTTGTCAAAGTTTTGGTAGCGGGCTTGTTGGGTAATAAACCATGTAATCCCAGATGTGGTGCCGATCAGTTCAGACACGATTAAATAAGTCCAAGCCCAACCGAGCAGTACTCTTAAATCGCGATAAATATCTGGCAATGCCGCAGGGATGACCACATGGAACAAGCTTTTCATTTTGCTGGTGCCAAGCGTATAGCCAGCTTCAATTAAGCCTCGATCCACCATGCGGGTGGTATTGGCAATAATCAGAATCTGTTGAAACAGCGTCCCAATCACAATAATGGCAATTTTCGGTGCATCATTAATGCCTAAAATAGCCACCGCCAAAGCGCCAAAAGCAGGTGCAGGCAAATAGCGGAAAAATTCAACAAAGGGTTCGGTTAAGGTGGAAATTTTTAAAGAAAAACCGCAGAGGATACCTAAAGGAATGCCAACCAGTGAAGACAAGAAAAAGGCACTAAACACCAGTTTAATACTGTGCCAGAGACTTTGATGAAACCATGGAGCATCAGCCTGCACAGGTGGTGTGGTAAAAGCAGTCACTAAAGCAGTGGCGACTTGGTCAGGTGCTGGTAAGTAAATCGGGTTGACCAGTTTGCCTTGCGGTGGCGCATCACCATGATTGACGGCATTTTGTGCTTCATTGTAGAACAAGGCTTTATCGACGCGGCTATCGACCTGAAAATAAGACACACTGCCTGAATCGGTAATTTGCACTTGCGGATGCCACACAAAAGGTAAGTAGCTGACAGCACACCAAATTAAGAGTGGAATCAGAAACGAGCAAAAGCCCAGAATCAGCTTGTTTTTGTGGTTAAGTTCTGTTGCAACATAGCCCATATTGCTTGCCTGCCTAGTATTACGAATTTTGAAAAACGTAATACGATTAAGCAAAATAGATGCCAATGCTTTAAATATCGCCTAACTTCTTCGAGTCTTGAAACTTTAAGCTTCACAGGTTCGCGCGGCTGATCAAAATCTATGGTCTTATATGAAATACGCGGGCAGACCGAGCAGAGCAGTCATGACAATGACGCGTATGATGCTTAATTTAAAATAGAACAGCAATGTTGCAGCAAGCCCAGTTAAAAGCAGGGCAACCCAATCAAACTGCGCACTAAAGCCTTGCGGCCATAACACATGATATGCAAAAAATAATCCCAGATTGAGAATTACACCAACCACTGCGGCGGTAATTGCCGTTAAGGGGGCATGCAGTCGAATGTGTTGCTGGGTAGTTTCAATAAGGGGGGCACCAACCAAGATAAAAACAAAAGAAAAAAGAAAGGTAAACCATGTGGCAATACATGCTCCGATGACCCCAGCCAAGAATAATTGCTCACCGCCTAAAAGTGCCTGCGTGTATCCTCCCAAGAAACCGACATAGGCAACAATCATAATTAAGGGACCGGGGGTACTTTCTCCTAAAGCCAGACCATCTATCATTTGGCTGGCACTAAGCCAGCCATATTGGTGAACAGCCCCTTGAAAAACATAAGGCAACACGGCATATGCGCCACCAAAGGTCAGTAATGCCGCTTTGGTAAAGAACCAAGCCATTTGCGTATAACTATGCTCCCAGCCTAAGCTCAGACTGAGACCCAGTACAGGAACCATCCATAACAGTGCTGCACTGACAAGAATGATGATGAACCGATGCCATTTAAACTGAGTATGTGCTGGAGCTGGATTGGAGTCATTGATTAGTATTTGCATATCTTCATTTGATGAACTAGCTTCAGCCGTGTGGGCTGAGTCTAGGCTTGTTGGAGCATATTGACCCAGAAAATAGCCTAAGCATCCTGCGCTAAAAATAATCAAAGGGAAGGGTAGTTGAAACACAAAGAGTGCGACAAAGGCTAGAAGGGCAATCATCCACAGGGCTATACTTTTGAGGGTACGCTGCGCAATCCGATAGGTGGCATGAAAGACAATCGCTGTTACCGCTGGCTTAATACCATAAAACAGTCCTGCAACAAGCGGCACATCACCATATTGAAGATAGGCCCATGCAAGTAAAATGATGATGAATAAGGAGGGAAGAATAAATAACAATCCTGCGATGATTCCCCCTAGGCTACGATGCATGAGCCAGCCCATATATGTGGCTAATTGCTGTGCTTCAGGACCCGGGAGCAGCATGCAGTAGTTGAGTGCATGTAAAAAACGCTTTTCTGAAATCCATTTTTGCTTTTGTACTAACTCTTCATGCATCAGTGCAATTTGACCTGCGGGACCACCAAAACTGATCCAGCCTAATTTCAGCCAGAACTTAAGTGCCTGCTTAAAAGGTACAGCGCTTTGTTCATTAGCGACTGGTGTATTGTGTGGTTGCTTCATGCAGGCTTAACCCTAAATCATGCGGTTATGGATTGGTCATCATGCCAAGCTTCACGTGCTGGCTGTATTTATAGGTGTCATTATGCTGAAGTATTCTTTCAAAGCGAAGAAATTCACATACAAAAAAGCGCGAGTGAAAGAATCGGGATCACTTATTTAAGGTGACGCATTTTGGGCTGATCAATGAATGATGGCAGACTTGAAAATGGCTTTAAAATTGGCCTGATGAATCAATTACTTTATGAGTAAAATAAATTTTGATTAGCTGAAATAAAGATATTATTTGGAGGATTCGAGCATTAAATCCTATTAGATATTCTCTATAATCAGCATCTTTGTTTAATAATACTTAACTTTATGAAAATTTTAGATGGTGGTTTTGGTCGTGAATTGGCTCGTCGTGGTGCGCCGTTTAGACAACCTGAATGGTCTGCATTGGCTTTAACGGAAGCACCAGACATTGTGAAGCAAGTGCATTTAGACTTTATTCAAGCGGGTGCAGAAGTCATTACGACCAATAATTATGCGGTGGTTCCTTTTCATATTGGGGAGCAGCGCTTTGCCAATGAAGTCACGAGCTTGGTGAAAGTTGCCGTGACGCAAGCCAAAAAAGCGGTTGCAGAGAGTGGCAAACAAGTACGTATTGCAGGGTGTTTACCACCATTATTTGGTTCTTACCGTGCCGATCTCTTTCAAGCAGCGGAAGCTAAAACCCTAGCTGAACCGATTATTGCCGCGCTTGCACCGGATGTGGATTTTTGGCTAGCCGAAACTCAATCTTGCCTTGAAGAAGTCGAAACTGTACATGCTTTATTGCCTCAGGATGGACGAGAGTTCTGGGTGTCATTTACCTTGCAGGATGAAATTCAGCTTGAGCATCCATTGCTACGTTCTGGCGAAAGTCTTGAGCAAGCAGCGGAATTGATTACTCGACTGAATGCCAATGCCGTACTGTTTAATTGTTGTCAGCCTGAAGTGGTCTTACAAGCCATTGGCGAAATTAAAAAGCTACTGCCTGCATCGGTGCAAATAGGGGCTTATGCCAATGCCTTTCCACCACAAAACAGTGAAGCCACAGCCAATGATGGTCTAGATGAAATTCGCGCTGACCTCAATCCTGCGTTGTATTTGAGTTTTGCCAAGCAATGGCAAGCTGCTGGGGCAACGCTCATTGGAGGCTGTTGTGGTATTGGACCCGAACATATTGCAGAACTTTCTCAATTTTTTAAACAGTAATACTTTCTTATGTCTACAGCTAAAATTGGCTTACTCTCCTTAACCGCCTTGGTATTTAGTTCAATGGTCGGTTCAGGGGTATTTAGTCTCCCGCAAAATATGGCTGCAGTGGCAAATGGTCAGGCATTGCTGATGGCTTGGCTCATCACTGGTGTGGGCATTTTGTTTCTGGCCTTTGCCCTGCTTTTTTTAACACGACAACGCCCAGATCTTGATGGTGGCATTTATAACTATGCCCGCGAAGGATTTGGAGAGCTGATTGGCTTCTGTTCTGCTTGGGGTTACTGGCTCTGTACCACCATTGGTATTGTTGGTTATGTGGTTATTGCTTTCTCAGGCGTTGGGTTATTTACCGATAGTCCTGAACATGTCTATTTTGGTGAAGGTAATACCCTATATGCTTTAATTGGTTCCTCTATTTTTGTTTGGATTGTGCATTGGCTGGTGAGTCAGGGCATTAAAGAAGCCGCTTTGGTCAACTTAATAGCCACCGTTGCCAAGATTGTGCCTTTGGTGGTTTTTATTGCCTGTAGTTTTGTCGCGTTCAAACTGGACTTATTCAAGCTCAATCTTGTTGATTTTTCCTTACAAGTTCCTGTTTGGGAGCAAGTGCGTAATCTGATGCTGATTACTTTATGGGTGTTTACAGGGATTGAAGGGGCAGTGGTTTTATCTTCCCGTGCCAAGAACAGAAGTGACATTGGTCGTGCCACCGTATTGGGGGTGCTGCTGGCCTTAAGTTTCTATGTCATGGTGACAGTACTGGCTTATGGTGTGGCAGGACGTGCAGAAATTGCCAATATGCATAATCCCTCTATGGCTACCATACTGGCGCAACTGATTGGGCTACCCGGCACGATTATTATTACGCTTGGCTTGATTATTTCGGTAAGCTCTTCGTATTTAAGTTGGACCTTGTTTGCAACAGAAATTCCGTTTCTAGCCGCTAAAAATAGGGCTTTTCCTGCCGTGTTCTTAAAAACCAACGCCAATGGTGTGCCGATTGCATCGTTGTGGCTCACGTCAATTGTGGTACAAGGTTCTCTCATCGCCGTGTGTTTCTTTGATAAGAACTACACGCAATTGTTGCTGATTTCATCGGTGATGATTCTTTTGCCGTACTTTTTGGTTTCTGCCTTCTATTTAAAAGAATCGCTGAAACATAAGCGCGGTAAGCATATTGCGATTGCCGTGGTTGCTGTGATCTATGCAGCGTGGTTATTGTATGCAGCAGGTGTTTCATTACTTCTATTGTCTGGTTGCTTATACTTATTCGGCTTATTGATCTTTTTCTATAGCCGATATAGCCAAAAAGCTGTGGTATTTGAATAATCAACACCATATATGAGAGACCGCTATTTTTTAGCGGTCTCTCATTTTTAAAATGCAAAAATGGCAGATCTAAGATTCAACCTGCAAACTAAAAACCTTCATTTTTTATCCTTAATTTCTTTTTATAAAATATTACGTAACTCACGTGCCGTTTCTTGTAACAAAGGCAAAATATGCTGAATCAGATATTCCTTGGTGGTTCGAGTCGTAGGCGACACGATATTCAGTGCGGCAATCACTTTGGATTTTTGCTCATAAATCGGCACGGCCAGTGCATGTACCCCTAATTCATGTTCTTCACAGGAATAACACCAGTCTTGTTCTTTAATTTCATGGAGTAAGTTTAAAAAAGTTTCATTATCGGTATGCGTGTATTTGGTGAGTCGTTGTAGTGGGTATTTTTCAAGCCATTCGAGTTGTTCATTGGGTTCTAGATGGGCCAGTAAAATTTTCCCTGCCGAGGTTGCATGGGCAGGTAGACGATTTCCTAAGTGTAGACCATAAGGATTAACCCGATCCGTTTGTTGATGCGCAGCACTGCGGGCAATGGTAATTGCTTCATAACCGTCGAGCACCATGACCGAAAAAATCAGTGACGTTTGGTTGGTGAGCAGGTTAAGCAAGGGCTGAGAAATTTTAGGAAGTTGTGCGCCGCCCAGGTAGGCACCTGAAAATTTGAGAATTTTGGGGGTGAGATAATAATAATGCCCATCCGACTCCAAATAGCCCAAATACTCCAGTGTTAATAAATGGCGCCGTGCAGCCGCGCGGGTCATCCCCGTTCGTTCGGCAGCCATAGAAATATTTAAGCGATGACGGTCTGCACCAAAGCAATCAAGAATGGCCATACCCTTACTAATACCCGCCACAAAATCTTCATGGCGAATGGTTTTTTTATTGTCCTTATTTTGGAGCAGTTTTTCAGCTTTCTGCAATTCCTGATCCATCTTGGTGATTTCCTTATCGCTGTTGTGCTTTTAATTTTTACTATAGCGTGAAATCTGACTGAAAAAATCAGGTTTTGTTCGATAGTGGGTAAAATTGTTCGATCATCGAACAAAACCAAGTGTAAGCATCTAGTTTAATCTGAATAAAAGATAAAAAATGAACACATAAGGAAATCGAACTAAAAGACTAGGGAATGTGGTTTTAGCAGTATTACTCTCCAGTATAAGTTAGTTTTCCGCGCCTTTTCAAATTTGCATGATGCACAATGGAGTTATCTAATGATAGATAAAAGTGCAGCGACCTTAACGGAAGCGCTCTCCCAGATACAAGACGGTTCAACCATCATGATCGGTGGTTTTGGCACAGCAGGCCAACCCGCTGAACTCATTGACGGGCTGATCAAGCTTGGACGTAAAGACCTGACCATTGTCAGCAACAACGCCGGC